>CAUUHW010000019.1:0-10299 GCA_963545205.1 uncultured Desulfovibrionales bacterium | reverse complement strand
CCCGGCTGCGGCGTAGGTGTCGGATCAGTTCCAGGTGTCGGGTCATTTGGCCCCGGCTGCGGCGTAGGTGTCGGATCGGTTCCAGGTGTCGGGTTATTTGAACCCGGCTGCGGCTCGGCATGTCTCAATCCATCTTCATATTCTCCACGGATGCCTTCTTCCCGCAACGTATCTTTTTCCTGAGTTTCTTTTTCCACATCAAATGAGATGCTCTCTTCAGGGACAGGGTGTATGGCGTTTCTTAAAGCCTTTTGTTCTTTCCAGGTCATGGGGCGACCTTTTGTTGGCGTGGCTTTTCCATGTACGAGGTCAACTCCGACCAGTGAGGTGCGCAGGTTCACAATATTGCCGTCACGGCCCTGAATCCAGACATCATGCCCCTTTCCAAGGGATTCAACAAAATGGTGTTCATCTTCCAGTTTGACATTATGGATGGTGATTGTGCCGCGAATACCGATTGTGGCCAAGGGTGAAGAAATTGTAAAGCCTTTTGGATGCTGCTCCACGATTTTTCCACTGACCATGCGGGTGATGCCTTTAGCTATGTGCAGGGCCATATTCGGGGAGTCTGTTTTTCTAAAAGAAAAGCTCTTAACGGATACTGTGGTGGCAGGGGCTAAAGACAGAATAGAATCATCGGCAAAAAGAATCTGCGCGCGGCCGTTGTCGCCCGTTATCAGCTTGTCTTTTTCCATGATACTGGATTTGATGGCCAAGATACGTTTTTTCGTTCCGGCCTGGGCCCAGACTTTTCCGGTTAAGGAGATAACTGTCCCCACAGGCTGTCCGGCCTGTACAAACGGAACAAAGCAAAAAAACATGACACAGAACAAAATCATTTTTTTCAGGGAAATTGACATGATTGACGACCTTTTTGTCTAATTGCTGATTTTACTGATTCGATAAGCCAGCTAGCCAATTTTTCGGGCAAAAGTCAATAAAAATTTATAGGAGAGGCAGATTCATCACCCTGAAATTGTCTGACAGATCAGGCGCAATATAAAAAAGTCGTGCCTTGAGGACAGGCAAAGCCCGGTTCCGGTTGCTGACGCTCTTTTCGTGTATTGATGGCATTTTTTCTGTCAAAGACAGATTCAGTTGACCGGCTTAGGCAGCTTTTTCTTGACAAGGAATGCCAGTTTTTTTATTTGATTCCCTTTGCGCCGGAGTGGTGAAACTGGTAGACGCACTGGACTCAAAATCCAGCGGGGGCAACCCCGTGTCGGTTCGATTCCGACCTCCGGCACCAGAAATATTACAGCGAGTTAGAGCAGAACATACACTGCACTGACTCGCTTTTTTTGTGCGGGTGGCGAAATTCTAGCTGACGCAATGTCAAAAAAAGAGTCTTTTTCAAAGTATCATAATGAGACTTTGAAAAAGCAGGCATGACAATACATATAAAGAACAAAGTCCACTATTCGCTGGCAGAATATCCTGTCCGGTTCATTGAGTTGTTTGACCTTTTTCTGTCAGATTTGTTTTCCATACGGAAGAACTGTATAATCGTTTTTCGGCAATTAGTTATAAAATTAGAGAGGTAATAGGTTCTATCAGGATGTGCAGATATCAGGACAAACAGTAAGGAGCAGTAATGAAAAAAAGAATTTCAATCCATTTATAGCCACCCGTTTTTTATCTGGCTTTGATTCCGTTAATTTCTTTTCTGATAATCACTAGTTGGCGGCTTGCCTGCAACAGCACGGCCTATGCAGGGAGTGAGGATTTTATGATTCGTCAGCTCGCTCAGATAACGGGTGGATGCGTCTGGCTGGCTTTTGGGGGCCATATACGCTTGTGTCATGTACGGTTTATTCCTTTCCATTTTATATTGTCGTCCTTTTTTTACCATCTGTGGAATTGCTCTGGTCGCTCCTTTTGGTCTGCGTTTGTATCCGCGTTTAGAAAGACAACGGTTTGTGCGTTCCCTGTTTGGCGGTCCGATAGAGGGGGGGGGGCTTTTTTCTTGGTTTTTGTCTTACCGGTTATGCCAGCAGCATTGGCAACAGAAAAAATCTCCAGGGGGCTTGCTCATGAAACCGCGTATGATCACAGCAGGTTGTTTCTCAATTTTTTGATACGGATGAGGGTGTTTGAAAAAAAGTGATTTTTGGGCTCACGTTATGTTGTAAGTTAACGTCTGAATAAAAATCAACAAGGCCCTCTTGCGAGGACCTTGTTTGGTTCTGTGAAAAACGCAGTTAGTCGTACTTGATGGCGCTGAAACGCATGAGTTTATCCCACTGATGAAATGATTCAATGCGCCGGATTGTGCCGGTGCGGCCGCGCAGAACAAGAGAAAAGGTGCTGGCCCCATGACCGGCATAGCGCACACCACTTAAAAACGTGCCACCTGAGATGCCAGTGGCTGCGAAAAACACGTCTTCGCTGGTCACCAGATCGTCCACTCTGAGAATCTGTTTCAGATCAAGACCGCTTTCCTGTAGGGCCTGTTTTTCTCCTTCCAGTTGCGGGTCAAGCCGGGTCAGGATTTCTCCGCCCAGGGCCTTGATCGCGCAGGCTGCCAGCACGCCTTCAGGCGTGCCGCCCGTACCCATCATCACGTCCACATTCGAGGTTGGATCAACCGCCATCAGCGCGCCGGCAACGTCTCCGTCTGTGTGCAGCTGAATACGGGCTCCTGCCGCGCGAATGTCGGCAATCAGTTCCTTGTGCCGGGGTTTATCCAGGACAAAAACAACCAGATCGTCAACGTCCTTTTCCAGGGCCCTGGCAATGCGTTTCAGGTTGTAATCAACTGGAGCTTCCAGTTCAATAGCGTCTTTGGCTGGTGCCGGAACAACCAGTTTTTTCATGTAATAACTGGGGCCGGGATTAAACATGCTCCCGGCCGGAGCCAGCCCGACAACGGCAATGGCATTGGGCCGGCCAAAGGCCAGCAGATTGGTGCCTTCCACCGGATCAACCGCGACATCGACCCGCGGCCCCTTGCCGGAACCAACTTTCTCGCCATTGTAGAGCATGGGGGCGTTATCTTTTTCCCCTTCACCAATGATAATGGTCCCATCAATATCAATGGAGTTAAAAGACAGACGCATGGCGTCCACGGCCGCGCCGTCTCCTGACTCTTTTTCACCCTTGCCCAGCCAGCGGGCCGAAGCCAGGGCAGCGGCTTCCGTTACCCTGACAAGATCCATAGCCAGATTGCGCTGTGGTATTTCCATCAGAATTTCTCCTGTATCAGACGGACAATGTTTTGGGCGGTAAAGCCGTATTTTTCACATAATGTTTTGGCTGGTGCGCTGTCGCCAAAGTCATTCAGGCCAAAGCAGTAACCGTCAAGGCCGACATATTTGGCCCAAAGGTCACTTGCGCCCGCTTCCAGCGCCATTCTTGCCCTGACCGTGTTTGGTAAAAGAGCTTCTTTGTATTCTGCGGGCTGCTCATCAAACAGTTCCATGCACGGCACGCTGATGACCCTGATCTTTTTTTCAGGCAGCAGGCAGGCCGCCTCAAGCGCGAGATGCACTTCTGATCCGCTGGCCAGCAAGATAATATCCGGCTGACCATTACAGTCCCGTACAATATATGCTCCTTTTTCCGGTTGTTTGTCTGTTGTGTCCAGAACCGGAAGTCCCTGGCGGGTAAAGCAAAACAGGCTGGGGCGGTTTGTTTGTTGAAGGGCAATATCCATACAGCGGGCGCTTTCATTGGCATCTGCCGGGCGAAAAACAAGCAGATTGGGAATCAGGCGCAGGGAACTGACATGTTCAACCGGCTGATGGGTTGGCCCGTCTTCGCCCACATAAAAGGAATCGTGCGTGAAAATATGCAAAACCGGTAGTCCTTGCAACGCGGACATCCGAATGGCATTGCGCTCATAATCGGAAAAAACAAGGAAGGTCGCGCCAAAGGGCACAACGCCACCGTGCAGGGCCATACCATTGAGCATGGCGGCCATTGGAAATTCCCGTACCCCAAAACACAGGTTGCGTCCCTGCGGATTGTCAGCGGAAAAACAGCCGTATGTGTCGCGAAATTTGGCTGTCTGGTTGGATGGATCAAGGTCGGCTGAACCGCCAATCAGGGTTGGCATCTGCCTGGCCAGGGCGTTCAGGCACTGACCAAAAGCCTTGCGGGTGGCCATGCTGGTACCGTGTTCAAACTGCGGCCAGTCAATTTTTCTTTTGGCCGGTTCTTCAAAGGCCTGTGCCCATTTTGGAGCAAATTCTGGTTCGGTTTGTTGTTTCTGCTGCAGGTGGTCTTCCCACTTGCTGGCGGCCTGCGCCAAATCTGCAAAGTTGGCCTGAAAATGGTTGACAGTCTCTTCTGGTAGAAAAAAGTCTGTTTCCGGCAGTCCCATTTTCTTTTTGCTGGCCCTGATTTCGTCTTCGGAAAAGGGCGCGCCATGAGAGGCGCAGTTATTTTCCAGGCTGGCGCTTCCCTTTGCCATTGTGGTGCGGCCAATAAGCAGGCTCGGTTTTTGGGTTTCCTGCTGAGCCGCCTGCAACGCCGCGCGAATGGCCGCGTGATTGTGACCGTCAATTTCCTGTACATGCCAGCCCATACCAGAAAAAACAGTTGCGTAATCAGTTGTATCTGCCAGACTGGTCGGCCCGGCAAGCTGAATACTGTTGCTGTCGTAAAAGACAATCAAGCGGCCAAGTTTCCACTTGCCGCACAGGGCTGCGCTGCCCATGGCAATGGGTTCCTGCAGGTCGCCGTCTGTTGCCAGAACATAGGTGAAATGGTCAATGAGACCGTTCAGGTGCTGGCGCAAAAAACATTCTGCCACAGCCATACCGCCAGCCATGGCCAGTCCCTGCCCCAGAGGGCCGGTTGTGGCTTCCACGCCCGGTGTCACGCCGTATTCCGGGTGACCTGGTGTTTTACTGCCAAGCTGGCGGAATTGCCGCAGGTCGTCTGTTTCAAGCCAGCCCCGCATGGTCAGCAAGGCGTACAGCAGGGCGGATTCGTGTCCAGCAGAGAGCACAAAGCGGTCCCTGTTGGCCCAGTTGGGATTTTGAGGATCGAATTTCAAAAACTCCCTGAACAGGATATAGGCAAAATCCGCAGAGGACATGGCTCCGCCGGGGTGGCCGGAATTGGCCGTGCTGACAGTGTCCATGATCAGCCCGCGAATAACATTGACCGCCTGCTGATCAGCGGCAGTATTTGCAGTTTTGTTGTTCATTGGTCTTCCTTAGGTTTGTTTTCCAGGCATTGTATGCGACGCAGATGCCGCCCGCCGGCAAAACCGGTATGTAAAAAACGGGTGACAATAGCCTGAGCAAGCAGAGTTCCGGTTATCCGTGCCCCCAGACACAGAACATTGGCATCGTTATGCTGTCTTGCCAGTTCAGCCATCAGCTCATTGCCGCACAGTGCCGCTCGTATGCCGGAGAAGCGGTTGGCGCTGATGGACATGCCGATTCCTGTTCCGCAGATGAGTATGCCTTTTCCGTTTTCAGCCAGAACACGCTGGCAGAGCTTTTGGGCAAAGAGCGGGTAATCACAGCTTTGCGTTGAATGCGTCCCGACATCTTCAACCGTGAATCCCTGCTGCGTGACAAAATTCTTCAAATTATCTTTCAGGTCAAGGGCGGCATGGTCTGAAGCAAAAATGATGGTGTTCATTTTTTTTCTCCGGTTTTCTTTGCTGGAAATTGCTGGGCACGGCGAGCAAGCTGACTTGCGCGCGCGAGTTGTTCTTCCCGGCTGTGCAGTCGGTCATCGAGTTTTTCCTGTAAAATACGCTCAAGGATTCTGCCGTATACCGGACCGGGCGCGATGTTCATTGCGATCAGATCCCGTCCATTGATGTCAATTCTTTCATGTTGAAGCCGGATCAGATACGTGGAAACAGATTTTTTGAGCGATTCTTTTTGGCTGCGAGCCATGATATACAGCACTGTTTCAAGGGTTGAAGGCCGCAAAATCGAATACAGCTCACTGTTTTTCAGCTTACCGTGTGCCTGGCGTAAAAGCTGGTGCGTAACCCGGTCAAGGGACATTCTATGCTCAAGAAAAATTGTTTTGTCACGTTCCTTCATGCCCAGTACTTTTGTTAGTTCTTTATATTGCTGCTCTTTCAGGCCGGAAAACAGGCCGAGAAAATACAGAATCCAGCAACATGGCGTTTCCGGCAGATATAGCAGCCGGTACCAGTTGATGACAGTATCTATCTGGAGCAAAATTTTTTCTTTTTCCGGTGTCAGGGCCAGCCAGGGGTGAATGGCCTTGAGCAGACCCAGTTTTTGCATGCTTTGAAAACAGGCTACGGGACGATTTTCTTCGGTAATGATCCGCAGTTCCTGAAAAATTCTGCCTTTTGAGAGCTTGGGCATCAGGCCCAGCATGTTGGCATTTTTTATAAGCCGCTCCGTCTGGCCGCCCAGACGAAAGTTAAAACGCTGGGCAAAACGCACCGCGCGGATAATCCGGGTTGGGTCTTCCACAAAGCTCAGGGAATGCAGAACGCGGATGGTGCCTTCTTTCAGATCGCGCTGGCCCCCAAAGAAATCAACGAGTTGGCCAAAGTGCTGCGGATTGAGATGAACAGCCAGAGCGTTGATGGTAAAATCCCGCCGGAATAAATCCATCTTTATGGAAGAAAGTTCCACAACAGGCAGGGCAGCCGGATATTCATAGTATTCCAGACGGGCTGTGGCCACATCAATTTTTTGTCCATTGGGCAAAACAATGACCGCTGTTTTGAATTTGCTGTGCGGACTGATTCTGCCGCCCAGTTTTCGGGCCAGTTTTCGGGCAAATTCAATACCATCTGATTCCACAACCAGATCAAGGTCGCTGTTGGGTTGGTTGAGAATCAGGTCGCGGACAAAACCCCCAACACAGTAAACCTGGCACCCTGTTTCCTGGCCAAGTTCGCCTGCCGCGTACAGCAGATTCAGGATTTCTTCGGGCAGACGGCTGCGGACAAGTCTGGCAATATTTTTTTCCTTTTTACTGTCCGGAAAAAGGGATTTCGGGATTCTGGACGGCTGTTCAACCAAAATATTGATAAGGTCGGTACGGGTGATAACGCCGATCAGTTTTTCCTGCTCCACAACCGGAAGCAGGCGCTGGCGCTGACCAAGAATGATTTCAACGACAGCGTACAGGTCGTCTTGCGGTCCGATCAAGGTAACATCACGGAACATATACTCACTGACCGGCATCTGCCCCAGCCCGTGCTTGACAGCCTTATCCGCGATTTCGTGTTCAATAATGCCAATGCAGTTCGTACGCAAATGTACAACAGGCGCGGCTTTCAGCCCATATCTGCCTGTGATTTCCGCTGCCTGCTGCAGGCTTTGGTGACTGTCAATCGTAATAGGCGGTGTGGACATCAGGTTGCGCACAAGAAGCTGTGGATTGGTATGCGAATAAAGTAGGGCGAAGAGTTCGTCCTTGACCTGCGTGAGCGTGCGGTCTTTAACAGAGGCAGAGGCCGCGTGCGCATGGCCCCCTCCGCCAAACGAGGTGCAAATCTGGCCGACATTGATTTTTGGCGTGCGGCTGCGGGCCACGATCTGGACTCTGTCGTGCAGATGGCCCAGAGCAAACAGCACCGGCATATTGTCCATGTCCATGAGTTTGTGGGCGAGCAGGGCAAAATCCTGCACATAGTGCGGTAGCGTGGTTTCAACAATAACGATTTCAATATTGTGAATAGTGTGGCGGGTCGCGCCTTCGATGAGGGTGTTGAGTATTCGCACCTGGTCGTAGCTCAGTTCCTGGGCGGTAATGTCGGCAATGACATTTAAGTCCATGCCCATTTCAAGCAGCCAGGCCGCGCCTTCCAGATCGTGTCTGGTTGTGGCGGGAAAGGTAAAGTTGCCGGTGTCTTCATATAGGCCAAGCCCAAGCAGCGTGGCTTCATCTGGACTGAGGGTCATATTTTTTTGGCGCAAAATATCAATTAAAATGGCTGTAACTGATCCCCAGGGTTTGACCACGCAAAAATCAGCGTTGAGATCGTCTGCTGAAGGAGGGTGATGATCATAGACTTCAACACGCAGGTCTGGATTTTCAAGGACAGGTGCGACATGCTCAATGCGGGATTTTTGTCTGGTATCGACAACAACCAGTTTTTGCACGGATGCGGGGTCTATTTGCTTGAACTGTTTGAACTTAAAAAGATATAGGGCTGTTTCAACAAAAAAATTCCTGATCTGTTTATCCTGGCTTCCGGGAAAAATGAGTACGGCGTCAGGATAGAGTTTGCTGGCCGCGACAATACCGGCCAGGGCGTCAAAATCGGCATTTATGTGCGCAGTGATGATTGTAGGGGCCAGGATCCCTGTTCGCGGAAGATGTTCAGGGGAAGCATTCATTGCGAACGGGGGTGGTAGCGGTCGTGTACCCGTTTGAGACCGGCTATTTCAACATGGGTATAAATTTCCGTGGCCATAATATCGGCATGCCCAAGAAGGAGTTGTACTGTGCGCAGGTCTGCTCCGCCTTCAAGCAGGTGTGTGGCAAAGGAATGGCGCAGGGTATGCGGAGAAACCTTTTTTTCCAATCCGGCACTTTGCGCGTATTTACGAAGTATCTTCCATATTCCCTGTCTGGTGAGTCCCTTGCCGGAACGGTTCAAAAAAGCGGCATTGCAGGTCGGACGAAAAAGCGGGCGCCAGCTTTTCAGGTAGATCTGCATGAACCCTGCTGCCAGAGAATGGAGCGGAATAATGCGTTCCTTGCTGCCTTTTCCCCAGACCCGCAGCATCTCGGTTTGCGGGTCAAAATTGAGCGGTTCCAGGGTGGCGAGTTCTGATACCCGAAGACCGGCGGCGTACAGGAGTTCGAGCATGGTTCTGTCTCGAAATCCCAGACGGGTGTTGATGTCCGGCTGCTCCAGCAAGGTGTTGACCTCTTTTTTGCTTAGAAAATGCGGCAGTTGCTTGGCCAGCTTTGGGCTTTCCAGGAGTTCGGCCGGGTCGTGGGCGAGTAGGTCTTGCTGGCGCAGAAAAGCAAAAAAACCGCGCAGGGCTGAAACGTGGCGGGCCAGAGTTTTGGGTTTGCCGCCGCTGTCCTGAATCTCCCGCAGATGACAGAGGAGCAGGCTTTCCTGAGTGTTTTCTATTTTGATGTTTTTGCGCTGCAGAAAGGACGCGAGTGTTGACAGATCCTGGTTGTAGGCCTCAATTGTTTTTTCAGCCAGGCCTTTGATCACCAGCAGATGCTGGGTATAAAGGTCAATAAGTTCAATCAGGTTCTGTTGCATGGTCGGTCTGTTCCATCGGTCTTATTGTGTCGTTTTGGAATATGTTTGGGCAAGTGTTGTCAGCTCGTCCAGATATTCCTGGGATCGTTCCAGATAAAAAGACAGGGCCCTGGAAAAGTTTTTTCCAACAATGCCGTCAAGAAAGAGTTGGCTGATTTCCCGTTTGCGCAGCAGGACAAATTGAGAACGGACAAAGATCTGGCGTTCTTCCATACTCATTTCACGCATGAGATTTTTAAGAACATACCTGGCTCTGGGTTGGTACATCCACAGGTACAGCAGATCGAGCGCGTTAATGATAATCACTTTTTCCAGGTCGCTGGCCTCAAAATTGACCACCTCAAAAAAGTCTTTTGGGGCTTCCAGCATTTCCAGAACGTCTTCTTCCGGGAAATGAACCTCAAGCTGGGCATAGGCCTGCAGCAGTTCACACAGTTTTCTCTGGTAATCAAGGATACGACTGGCCATATTTTTGGAGCGGTCAGCCAGTCCTTCAATAACTCCGGCCACGCATTCCGAGGAAAACTTGGAGATAATGGCCGCCCAGGGCTGGAGACAGGCGGCAGCCGCTGCGACTCCGGCCAGGCCGAGCCCCCAGGCCAGAATGGTGTTAAAGAAGATGGCCAGAGGAATGGAAAGAATATTGCGAAAAAAATTGCCGTAAATCGCTCCTTTTCCAAATCCTCGCAAAATATTGTGCCCGACAATGTAAAATCCGTTCACAATGGCTATAATCGTATATAAAAACCCAGGGTTGGATGAGGTTGTAATGCCATACATCTGATCCAGGACGATTTCTTTAAGCAGAAGTTCAAGCAACGGCACGGACAGTCCACTGAAGAACAGCGAGTTGGAGACGTTTTCCCAACTGACATAATCGTTCCAGTGAAGCAGTGGTGAACGCCGAAATCCTCCACCGCCAAGAACCGACTGAATAATATTCCGCAACGCCGTCAAAAAGAACCATAGGGGGGCTCCAAGCCAGACTAGCAGCCACCAGTCCTGCGTGTACAAAAAAGTAAGTGAGGCCGGAATAAATCCGGCAATACATTTAATGGTGTTTTTGGTGGTGGTATTCAGGTACCGCCAGCCCAAAGTCTTTTTTTGTT
>CAUUHW010000018.1:0-14905 GCA_963545205.1 uncultured Desulfovibrionales bacterium | reverse complement strand
GAGTGTTTTTTTTGAGACGGTGTCAGACTCAGGCCATTGTTTCGGCGCTGTTGCACCCCGCCCAGGGTCATGATGTTACCGGTGCTTGTTTCGTGCACATGGTAGCGGTCGATAACCCAGCTTCTCTGGACACGGCCGGAGTTGGTCAGCAGCCCGCTCAGTTTCAGCCACAGTTTTTTTATCGGGCTGTCGTGCTGGGTGACTGGGTTGGTCAGGCGCAGTTTGATGTCCGCGCTGACCGGTATGGCAATATGCCCGCTTGAATGTTTGAGTATCTTCTGGGTTCTGGCGGGCAGGGTGTCCCGTATAACCAGCCCCATACCGTAGTGATGACGGGAGCGGCCTGTTGAACCGCTGCCGATGCGGGAATTGAGTTTTTTATTGCTGTAGCAGGAAAGAAAATCAGGAATACTGAACAAAATATCCAGCAATTTTTCTTTCTGTTCCTGCAGCTCATTGCAATCGTTTGAACCCGGTTCGCTTTCTTCTCTATGATGGGAAATATCCCAAAGGGCGGAGCGGATTATTTTTTTGAGCGCGATAACATTACTGGTGTTAAGGGCTTCCTGTAATATGTTCACGCCTTTCAGATTGCATAGGGCCTTTTGCTGTTTATCTTTTTCCTGGGCGCAGGAAGACAGATTGTCCTTGAGGTTAAATATTTCAAGATGGGTGATTTTTCCGCAGCAGGCAGAGAGTATTTCAATCACATCTGAAAGGGTAAGGCCGGTTAGGTTGAGGGTGATGTGAGAACCGGAATGCATCTGACTCAGCATTTTTGTGAGTTCAACAGGAGAAAGGAGCAGCAGAGCCGGGAGATTTGCCGTTTCCGTGGGCGGTATATCTGTTCTTTGCAGCTCAGGGTACAGGTCAGGGTGCAGATAGCGCTCAATAATGATTTCCGAATCAAGGCTGTTCATTGCTTCTACAAGCTCAGCGATGTTTTTTTGTTTTTCAGGTGAGCCGGTTTTGTATGCCTCCCGCAAGTCGCTCATGCCTTCTCTCATGCGCTTTATTGCCAGATTGTAAATAAATTTGGCCAGATGGAGCTGAGAGGGTTGTCCGGTACCAACAAAATTCTTGAACTCATCAAGAGTGAGCGGCGGCAGATCAATGGCAAAATCCTGACTCAGTTGTTGGCTCTTGGTCTGGTTAAATGCCTCCAGAAGCGCGAAAAAATAGGCGGTCTGATAGCGTGAAACCTGTCGCCCCTGTTCCATAAGGGAGTGTATTTCAGGCTGCTGTAAAAAGTCGGTGTAGTCCTGGAGCGTTGAAAAATTGGGTTCCCAGATCAGATTGACATATTTTTTGCGAAACAGGGCGCTGAACTGGATACCGATTCGAATATTGAGTTCCATTATGGACGCGGCTTCAAGCAGTTCCTGTACAATCTGCGGTTCAACATGGTTGTAATAGATGACCGTCAGATTCTGAATGCCTTTGATCCAAGCATCCATGACCAGATGCGTTGCTGATTTTCGGCCTTTGGTGTTTGCGTCATGTACATGGTCGTCAAAGGAGAGCTGGCTGGAATCTTCCGGTATGGGAATGAGATGGTATTTTTTCAGTTGGGCGTATACGGTGCGGGCTTTACCGTTTGTTGTTTCCCGAAAGTCTCTGGAAAGGCGGAGCTGGCGGTCCTTGTCATGGTTGGAGCGAACCAGTTCTTTCATTATCTGGACCAGGGCGCGGGCTGTGTTTTTGCGCAGTGTGCCGGCAGAAGAATACATGACTTCATCGTGCAGCAGTTTAAGAGCGTTGAGACGATCCCGCACCTTGCCTTTTTCCAGAGAACCAAGCAGATGGATAACGGCATAGGCGATGCGTAAACTGGTTGGAGCCGCCATCTCCTTGATGCCGTGCGGATGGAGAAAGGGCTGGAGCAACTTCTTCATATCAGACGAGTTGTTCGCCGCCAGGACGTCATTGACGATATTCAGAAGTTGAACATCTTTTTTATCAAAGAAAATATGGAATCGTTTCATTGGGAACTTGCTATCTGGCCTGTTTTGTTTCCGGTACATACATTTGTCCACTGCCCCAAAAAAACAAGACAGGATTTTGGGTGAGAAGCACTGGATTTTTTATATACAGCCCGTTCAACCTGAGAGCAGCTGCTGTTTGGGGTGTAAATGGAATCTGTGCGGGTTACAGCAGCCCGGTTTGCTCAAGCGTGGCTCGCAGCTTGTCCTGATTTTTTGTGTCCATGGCCAGAAGCGGCAAACGCATTTCCGGCCCCACTTTGCCCATAAGCCAGGCAGCTGTTTTTACCGGAATGGGATTGGTCTGTATGAACATGGCCCGGCAGAGCGGGGCAAGCTCGTAATGCAGTTTTTGGGCGGTTGCTGTGTCACCTTTTGCGTAACAGGAACAGAGCCGGCTCATCTCTTTGGGCGCGATATTGGACACAACCGAAATCACACCCTGGCCGCCAATAGACAAAAGAGGAAGAACCGTAAAGTCGTCACCGGAAAGAAGCGTGAACTGCGGGCCACATTGTTCGAGAATATCTGAGGCCTGTTTGAGATCGCCGGTTGCCTCCTTGATGCCGATCAGATCCGGAATTTCCCGGTTAAGACGGGCCACAGTCGGGGGCAGGAGATTGACTCCTGTCCGGCCTGGAACATTATAGAGAATAAAGGGCATGGGAACTTCTGCGGCAATCGCCTTGAAATGGGCGACCATGCCGTCCTGGGTCGGCTTGTTGTAGTAGGGCGTGATAAGCAGGGCCGCGTCTGCTCCGGCTTCCCTGGCGTACCTGGTCAGTTCAATCGCTTCCGCGGTATTGTTGGAGCCTGATCCGGCCAGGACGGGAACTCGGCCTTTTACCTGATCAACACAGATTTTTATTGCCTGTTTATGTTCCGCGTGGCTCAGTGTGGCGGATTCTCCTGTTGTTCCGCAGGGAACAAGACCGTCAATCCCTGAAACAATCTGCCATTCGATGAACTCACGATAGGCCTGTTCATCAATTTTTCCGTTTTGAAACGGGGTGATAAGAGCAGTAAGGGCTCCTGTAATTTTCATTACAACCTCCGCTAGTTGTTTAAGCTGCAAACAGCTTATCTGCTCTTGATTATGAGCTCAAGAACTTTTTGGTTCGCGGGAATAGTATCGTCAAGGCTGACGGAATGAACCCGAACAGCCTGTTTGGCCCATTTTTTCTGTGTGCCGGGGAGGGGAAATTGATAAATCTGTATCTTTTGCATGTCCTTTCCCTTGGAACCAGGACGTACCCAAAGGGTTCTGTTGTTTGCATAGAGCCTTTTGACTGCAGAACCTGAATTGCTGCCTAGAAGAATATGCGGTGGGTATTTTGCCTTTTTCAGGTACGTTTTTTCCAGTACCTCGCCCCAGGGAGAAAAGGCCAGAACAAGACGGATTGCTGAATCCTGCAGGCCTTCCTGGGTAAGAGCGTCTATGGCCGGTAAATGTGTTTCGAGTTCAGCCTGCTGCCGGAGCTCCGGCAGCACGATCAGCAGAATTTTTCCAAAATTGGTTCGCAGGGGTTTGGCTATTACTTTTTCAGGAAAGACCTGCCAGTTCGGGAGAGGCCCGTTCCGAAGCCGTGTGGCTGTATGACTGGTGAGCACTCCAAAGTCATATTGGAGCTGGCCAAAGATCTTGACCAACAGATCCGCGTTTTCAAGCGGTGCTTCCGGGTCTTGGAACTCATGACCGCCGGCCAGAAAAAGAGTGTTCCTGCCGCGGTATTGTTCAATGATACTGGCCCGCCGGGTCAGTCCTCCATGGGATTTCTTGCTTCATAACGGAATGGGTTTGATTGCGCCAAAGGTATTGGCTGTATAAAAAAGAGTCGCCATTGGTCCGGCAGATGCCCCCTGTTCTCCAAAAAGAAAAACAAGAAAAAAACAGAGAGCGAAAAAAAATTTTCCAGGAAAAAATTTTCCGGAAACATAGAACGTGTCTGTCAGGACGGCTGTGGAGCTTGGCATGGAAATGAACCGAACCAACTAGGGATTCAACAGCTCTTTTAATTCCTTTCCGGTACGGAAATAGGGCATCTTTTTTTCCTTAACCTGTACCTTTTCGCCTGTTTTCGGATTACGTCCTATGTAGCTGCCGTACTCTTTGATCTTAAAGCTGCCAAAACCTCTCAGTTCCACCCGTTTGTTGTTGACCAGATATTCCTCAATGGAATCAAAGAAAATGGTGACGACTGTGCTCGCTTCGTCAATGGAAAGGTCATTTTGTTCAGCGAAGGATTTGATTAACTCACTTTTGTTCATATTTTTCTCAACTGGTTCAATGGTTAAGTAAGGCAGATTCACAACGGACACATTCTGGAAACCATACAATCAGAGTCGTTTATAAAAGTCAATTCTGAGTTGGAGACAAAGTTTCTTTTTTCAGGCTAGTATTTCGTAATATTTTTGCCTGGTTAATAACATCTTTTTGCCGGTCTTTGTTTGCAGTCAGTTTTTCCGCGATTGTAAAAATGTCGCGGCAGGCCGGAGATTGTGGATTTGAAAGGAAAAGCGGCTTTTGATCCCGAACCGCGTTTTGCAGGTTTTTATCCTGGCGGACATATCCCAGAAGATGTATTTCAACCTGTAAAAATTTTTCACAGGCCATCTGGAGGCGGTTAAAAATAAGCTGGGCTTCTTTTTGGGATTCAACCATGTTGACGATTATCTGGAAGTGTTTGAATTTTGTCTGTGAAGACAGTACCTTGATAAAGGCATAGCTGTCTGTGAGCGAGGTCGGTTCAGGCGTAATGATAATGATTCGTTCCTGGGGCATTTCCGCGAAAGCAAGCACTGAAGGGCTGATGCCCGCTCCAAGATCAAGGAACAGGTAGTCATAGGTTTGAAAAACCGAAGTCAACTTGCTGAAAAGAATGGCCTGTGTATCCTGATCAAATTCAATCAGTTCTGCCACACCGGATGCCGCCGGAAGCAGATCGAAACCAGGAGCAAGACTGACAAGAATGTCCTCAGGCTGCAGGGCGGAATGAAGAAGATCCTGTATCGTATGTTCAGGAGAAATTCCGAGCAGAATATCCAGATTGGCAAGCCCCATGTCACAATCCATTAAAATAACTCTTTTTTCAAGAGCATGAAGAGCAAACCCAAGATTGAGGGTCAGGTTGGTCTTGCCAACACCCCCTTTCCCACTGGCAATGGAAAGACTGTAGGTTGTGTTTTCGGGGTTCATTTATTTTCCCTTTGTTCCGAAAAGAAATTGTTTTTCAGTGTGCTGGACCATGGTTGTTCTTTCCTGTCGACTTGTTTGGGGCAGGAGAATTTCAATCTGGTTTTTCCCCGCCTTTTTGGCCGCGTACATTGCCTGATCCGCGAGTTGGACAAGCTGTTCAATATCCTCTGATTCTGATCCCCTGAAGCAGGTCAGCCCGAAAGAACAGGTAAAGTGTAAGGCTGTTTGCCGGCCGGGACAGAAAACAGCTGTATCGTGGATATGTTTTTGTATTCTGGCCAGAGTGCTTTGGGCCTGCAAGATATTGGTTCCGGGAAGAATGATGGCAAACTCTTCGCCGCCTACGCGCGCGGGCAGATCTATTCCCCGTATTTCTTTTTTCAGGACGCTGGCCAGGGCCTGAAGCACCATATCTCCGCAATGATGCCCGTATGTGTCATTAAATATCTTGAAGTCGTCCACATCAAGAATGCACAGCGCCAGAGAGGATTTATGCCGGACAGCGCGTCCGATCTCCTGTTTGAGGGTTTTTTCAAAATGCCGCCTGTTGGGAAGCGCTGTCAGGGGGTCATGATTTTTTTCATAGCTCAGTTTTTCAAGCTGTTTTTGCCAGGCAAGGAGGTTGGGATATGTGCCGTTTGCCAGCGGGAGTGTGTGCCAGAGATTCAGGCCCTGCTCGTGTAAAAAAGCGTCAATGCTTTCCTGGCTGGACCGGCAAAATCTGACCAGCGCGCAGGCTGCCTGCTTTGATGCTTTTTGATTTTTCAGCTCTTTTGTCAGGTAGGCGATTTCTGTTTGCAGAGCCGCATATTCAATTTCATTTTCAGGCATGATTTTTTTCCGCGTACAAATGGAACAGATAGGCTGAAATAAACATGTCAATATTTCCGTCCAGTACTTCATCTACATTAAAAGATTCCGCGTTTGTTCTGTGATCCTTGATCAGCCTGTGCGGCTGTAAAACATACGACCGTATCTGACTGCCCCAGGCAATGGCGTCTTTTGATTCATATTCAGTCTGTTTTTCCGCTTCTCTTTTTCGCAGTTCCAGCTCGTACAGCCGGGCTTTGAGGATTTTCATTGCCGAGCTTTTGTTTTTGTGCTGTGATTTTTCATCCTGACACTGGACAACGATATTGGTCGGTAAATGCGTAATACGGATCGCGGAACTGGTTTTGTTCACAGACTGCCCGCCTGGCCCGCTTGATCTGAAAACATCAATGCGCAGGTCTTCTTCTTTTATTTCGATGTCAATATCTTGGTCAAAATACGGATATACGTCAACAGAGGCAAAGGAGGTGTGCCTGCGCCCGGACGAATCAAAAGGTGAAATGCGCACCAAGCGGTGTATCCCCTTTTCGCTTTTTAAGAGTCCATATGTATTGGGGCCTTTGAGCTGAAAGGTAACGCTTTTGAGCCCCGCCTCATCGCCGGATAAAAAGTCAAGCATCTCTATTGGCAGGTTGTTGGCTTCTGCCCAGCGTTTGTACATGCGAAACAGCATCTGCGCCCAGTCCTGCGCTTCTGTGCCCCCTGCTCCGGGGTGAATTTCAAGTATGGCTTCCGCCTTGTCTTCCGGATTGCTGAGCATGATCCGGCGCTCAGTGTTTTCAATCTTTTTTCGTAGTTCCTGCAGAGTTTCAGAAAGGGTTTGCAGGATTTCCTGTGAACCGTCTTCTTCGGCCATTTCCAGCCATTCGAGGCAGTCTTTTTGCTGCTGTTGCAAGTTCAGCCAGCTTTCTATCTGTTCGCTGAGCTGACTTTTTTCCTGCAGAACCGGCGTAAGCTTGTCCGGATTGTCCCAGATTCCGTCCTGACACAGAAAGGTTTCAATTTCCCTCAGCTGTTCCTGTTTTTTTCCCAGGTCAAAGCCGCCCCCATAAGGCTGAGTATTGGGTAAAGAGTTCCGAGGCAGTGCTTTTTAAGTCTGAAAGTATAAGCATGTGGTATCCTGAATTACAAAGTCTGTTACAGAAGCAGGTCGTTTTTCCATTTTCTTTTTATTCTGGGCAGGCAGCAGACAAAAAGAAAGAAGGTAACCGGAAAGGCCATGCGCAGCCAGGAGTAGTTTCTGTGATAAAAGGTTGTTTCTTCTCTTGTAAGCGGCAGGGTTCGTGTCAGTTCCGTGCTTGTGAACAGCTCTGTTCGGGCAATAACTGTCCCGGTATTGTCAATAATGGCTGAAATTCCGGTATTTGTTGCCCGCAAAAGAACCCTGTTTTGTTCGATACTGCGTAAAACCGCCGCGTTCAGGTGCTGTTCAGGTGCTGAACTCTTTGCGAACCAAGCGTCATTGCTGATGTTTATCAGCACATTACTGCCTGCTGCCACCCGTTGCTGGGCCGTGTCAGGAAAAATAACCTCATAGCAGATCATGACTCCCAGGGCAAACGGATCGGCGTAAAGCGGAGCGGTCTGGGTGCCGGGGGAAAAATCCGGGCCGTCTGTCGTGACTCGTGCCAGTGACGGAAAATACGACTTGAAAGGAATGTATTCTCCAAAAGGAACAAGGTGCTGCTTGTCGTAGCTTTCAAGGAGTTCGCCAAAAGGAGAGAGAAGATAGGCGCGGTTATACAGTTTGTGCGTTCCGTCTTCCTGTTCACGGTAAGCCGGAGAGCCAATGAGCATATGTACTCTCTTTCTGGCCGCAAGAGCCCTGATATTCTGGCCAAGCAGGCTTTTGTCCTGCAGATACAGGGGGATGGCTGTTTCCGGCCAGATAATAAGATCCGCGTCGGGCTGCTCTTTGTTTCCATCGCTGAGAAGTATATAGGTATCCACTGTTCGTTTCTGCTCCGAAGCGTACCATTTTTCCTGCTGGGGAATGTTGCCTTGTACCAGGCGTACTGTGTGCTGTTCGGTATTTTCAGGCCGGTTGTTTTTTATTCTGAAATGGCCGTCTATGTTGAGCAGGCTGAAAAGCAGAACAGCCGCCAGAAGCGGTGGGAGCGGATAGCGGTTTTTCAGGGCCGCGCAAAACCAGATCGTGCCCGCGACAAACAGGACATTCGCGCCGGGAACACCCCAAAAACGAAGATGTTGTAACCAGACGGGCCAGGGCGCGAAAGCCGTTGGCAGGTCAAGCCAGGGAAAGCCGGTGAAAAGCAGGCCGCGCAGAAGTTCAAGACAGGCCCATAACAGACCGGAAAAGATGCCAAGCGCGAACCAGTTCCGGTTTCTCAGCCGGGCCAGAGAAAGAATAAGGGCAAACACTGCCGGAAAAAGGCCAAGATAGACGCCAAGCAGAACAGGGCAGAAAATGGCCAGTGCCCAAGGGACGTTTATCTGGGGAGCAAGATAGGCAAAATCATGTACAGGAATCGCCAGCCAGTAAAGAGATGAGGAGTAGGCTGCAGCTGCCGCGAACCAGGCCTGACGAAAGGCCTTACCTGAAGTGCAGCTTGTTTTGGCAATCCTGAATATCCCGAGGGGAAAAAGCAGGACAAGTAGTGGAACGTGCAGGAAAGGATTGGGCATTCCCAAAAAAAGTCCACACACGCTCAGGGTGATAGCCAGATAGTTATTTGGGGGGGACTGAAAAAAGAAAGTGATTTTTCTCAAGGTGTTGCGTTTTTAACCGGTGTTAAAAGAATTGAATGGATTTGTCTGCTGTCAGCGCGTTCAATCTCAAGCAGTACTGTTTCCGTTGAAAATTTTTCTCCGACCAGGGGAACACGGCCAGCCAGTTCGCACACAAATCCACCTATTGTTTCCACCTTGTCCGAATCCAGATGGATACCGCATTCTTCTTCCAGGTCTTCCAGAAGCGTCCTGCCAGTGACAAGAATGGTCTTATCTTCTTTTACGTGAATATCAGCGTGTTTGGGCAGATCATATTCATCTTCAATCTCGCCGACAATTTCTTCCAGAACGTCTTCCAGTGTAATCAGCCCGGAAGTGCCGCCATATTCATCAACGACAATGGTCAGATGCGTTTTTGTCGTTTGAAAATCCAGTAAAATATTCTTTACTGGTTTTGTGTCTGGTATGAAACAGACAGGCCGGACAATCTTTTCAAGAGGAGATTGCTCTTTCTGGCTTTGCAGATGCAGTTTGAGCAGGTCTTTTGAGTGAACAAGCCCTATTATATTGTCTTTGTTTTCCTTATAGATTGGGATGCGTGAATGGCCGCTGTCTATCATTATCTTTGTCAGCTCTGCAAGAGAACTGTTTCTTTCTGCGCAGATCATGTCCGTACGGGGTACCATGATCTCCTTTGCCTGTTTATAGTTGAGTTGCAAGACATTCAAAAGCATTGAAACTTCTTCTGTCTTTAACTCTCCCTCTTCTTTTGCTTCGGCTATTGCTTCTTCTATCGCGGATTCCTTATATCCGAAAAAACGTCTGATATTTTCCCACACAGAATGCTCAGGACCTTCGTCCATCTTTCCTCCCTCTCTTACAATCAGTTCAAGGCGTTGTTGCTGCGATATTCATGAATATGAAATAAAAAAGCCCAGTCGCCAATAGCTTCAATCCCTTTTTCTGGCGTCACTTCTTCCCAGATCACAAGTTCTGGTGTTGCCCCCTGTTTCGCCTGATGCAGAAATTGCAGACCCAGATTCAGGATTCCTGTTTCCTGATTCAGATAAAAAGAGCGTATCCGGCAGTTGGTCATATAGCGCAGCGAATTATTTTCGCCATGTTTTTTTACTGAAAAATAAATAAAAAGCGTTGAAAGTGCTTTTAATCTCTGCTCATACTTCTTTCCATTCTGAATAACAAGCCGTAACCCGCCCTGAGAAATATTTTCCGTCCAGACTACATCGTTTTGGGAGTGCAGCAGTGATTCTCCCCATTTTTTTACATTTGTCTGCAGTTTGCCATTGTCGAATCGCGTGGCCCACAGACGGATGATTGCCACCTCTGAAAGGGGAGTTGAGGCGATTGGAGCCTGCACCCGTAAAAAATTTCGTTTCTGACCAAGAGCAATGCTTTCAGGCAGGGCAATCCCTATTTGCGTTAACTGTCCTTTTTTTTGTTGTGAAGTGGTTCTGGAAGAAAAATTATAAGAAATGGTAAAATTGTTTTTGGTTGGGATATGAAAATAGCAGGTGACATTTTTTTGAACCAGATTTCTGCTGCCGTTCATGAAAAAAGGGATATCCAGTATAAGCTGATTGCCCTTTATATCCATCAGTGAACAATGAATGGCTTCCTGGGATTTGCTGTTTGATTGGAACAGCACCTCAAACCTGGAGCGTTTGGTCATTGCTTCTGTAAGAAGTTCCCGAACCTTTTGGGGTTCTGTTATCGAGAGGACACTTGTCGTGGATTCCTTATATCCCAAAAAACGTCTGATATTTTCCCACATAGAATGCTCAGGACCTTCGTCCATTTCCTTCCTCGTTTACAAGCAGTTCAAAGCGTTGTTGCTGCGATGTTCATAAATATGAAATAAAAAAGCCCAGTCTCCAATAGATCTGATTCCTTTTTCAGGCTTTACTTCTTCCCAGGCCACAAGTTCCGGCGTTGCCCCCTGTTTCGCCTGATGCAGAAATTGCAGACCCAGAATCAGGATTCCTGTTTCCTGATTCAGATAAAAAGAGCGTATCCGGCAGTTGGTCATATAGCGCAGCGAATTATTTTCGCCATGTTTTTTTACTGAAAAATAAATAAAAAGCGTTGAAAGTGCTTTTAATCTCTGCTCATACTTCTTTCCATTCTGAATAACAAGCCGTAACCCGCCCTGAGAAATATTTTCCGTCCAGACTACATCGTTTTGGGAGTGCAGCAGTGATTCTCCCCATTTTTTTACATTTGTCTGCAGTTTGCCATTGTCGAATCGCGTGGCCCACAGACGGATGATTGCCACCTCTGAAAGGGGAGTTGAGGCGATTGGAGCCTGCACCCGTAAAAAATTTCGTTTCTGACCAAGAGCAATGCTTTCAGGCAGGGCAATCCCTATTTGCGTTAACTGTCCTTTTTTTTGTTGTGAAGTGGTTCTGGAAGAAAAATTATAAGAAATGGTAAAATTGTTTTTGGTTGGGATATGAAAATAGCAGGTGACATTTTTTTGAACCAGATTTCTGCTGCCGTTCATGAAAAAAGGGATATCCAGTATAAGCTGATTGCCCTTTATATCCATCAGTGAACAATGAATGGCTTCCTGGGATTTGCTGTTTGATTGGAACAGCACCTCAAACCTGGAGCGTTTGGTCATTGCTTCTGTAAGAAGTTCCCGAACCTTTTGGGGTTCTGTTACCGAGAGGACACTTGTATATCTTTTTCCTTTTTTTATGAAAAGGTTGATAGCGTACACTACGCACAGCAAAATCAGTATGCAGGCTACAATAACAAGAACATAGAAAAGTTGCGGGGAAAAGCCGGTTGAAAGAAAAGCTGCTCGTAAATTATTAAGTAGGTATGGATTCATGGTTACAGGTGTTCTGACAGTGCAATAATTGTTAAATGGAAGCTTGTTTCAATCTGTCCAATGTGGTTGTGCAAGAGGAGCGAATCTGCTGGCCCGGGTTTGCAATATCTGGTGTTATTTTTTAAAAGTCAAGTGTCAGCTGGGCAGGGTTGCAGGCTCTGCATAAGGTTGAATGCTTTTTCTTGTTAACATGTTATCTGATAAGATTGTTGTTTCAAAAATATTTTATTTTACAGTCTGTTAGCTGCTTTTTTAAGGACAGAATTGGTTGGCAGGGCACTTTGTCCTGTTTTGGGTCTGATGGTATGAAATGAAAAAATGGAAGGAGTGCTGATGGATAAGCTCGTTATTGAGGGAGGTTACCGGTTAGAGGGAAATATTTTGATCAGCGGATCAAAAAACGCGGCTTTGCCCGTGTTGCTGGCTGCTGTTTTGTGTGAGGGAGAGTGCCGGTTCGCGAATGTCCCGCATTTGCGGGATATTACAACGACTCTGGAGTTGTTGACCATGCTCGGCTGCGAGGCCGGGCGAGAAGAAAATGGTGAGATTGTGATCAAAACGAACCGTCTTGTTTCTGATGCACCGTATGACTTGGTACGCACCATGCGGGCTTCAATTCTTTGTCTGGGGCCATTGCTGGCCAGAACTGGTCAGGCACGGGTTGCTCTGCCCGGTGGCTGCGCCATTGGTTCCCGCCCGGTTGATTTGCATCTGCATGCGCTTGAAGAAATGGGAGCCGTGTTCACCCTGGAAGACGGCTATGTGATCGGCAGGTGCGATGGGCTGCGCGGGGCAAGAATTGTTTTTGATTTTCCAACCGTTGGTGGAACAGAAAATCTGCTTATGGCCGCCAGCTTGGCAGAGGGTGAAACCATACTGGAAAACGCGGCCAAGGAACCTGAGGTTGTGGAACTGGCCAATTTTTTACGCTGTTGCGGGGCAAAGATTGAAGGACACGGTACCAGTACGATTGTGATTCAGGGTGTCAACCACCTGCGCGGGCAGCCGTACCGGGTCATGCCCGATCGGATAGAGGCCGGAACCTACATGGTAGCCGCCGCTGTCTGCTGCGGCGAGTTGTTTTTGCGGGATTGTCCCTTGTCCTGTCTCAAGGCGGTAACCGCCAAGCTGAAAGAATTTGGCGTTGTTTTTTTTCCGGCTGAAAACGGCGTTCTCGTCAGAGCCGAAGGCCCGTTGAGAGGTGCTGATATCCGCACCGAGCCGTATCCGGGTTTTCCAACGGACATGCAGGCCCAGTTGATGGCACTGGCCTGTACAGCCCGGGGGAGTTCCATGATTCGGGAAAACATTTTTGAAAACAGGTTCATGCATGTGCAGGAACTGGTGCGCATGGGCGCGAAGATCAGGGTCTCAGAAAATACCGCCATGGTACAGGGGGTTGAACGTTTAAGTGGAGCTCCGGTTATGGCTTCGGATCTGCGGGCCAGCGCATCTTTGGTGCTTGCCGGCTTGGGTGCAAAAGGCCGTACAGAGATATTGCGTATTTATCACCTTGATCGAGGATATGAAGCCATAGAAAAAAAACTGTCCGCTGTTGGGGCAAAAATCTGGCGGGAAAAGGAATAGAAGCAAAACCGTTCCAGGATAAACACAGATTTTGGCAACAACAGCGGCTGAATACATTTGTAGTATATTGACGTGATATTTTTCAGCTTTGGTGTATTTTTTTTCTTGCAATTCTTTTTGTTCGGAATAAAAAATTTTTTTATTACAGTGGCAATTGGATTCATTGGTTTTTGCTTCTGTAAACTAGTCGTCCCCTGAAAAATTATTTATCTTATTGATATGATGCGACAAAGATTGTTTTTTAGGCTATGAAATTTTTAAGAAACTTGATTGGAACCCCAACATTTTGCAAATTTTATGCTATGAAACCACCTTCATCAAAGATGTCGGAGAAATTATTGCCGAAGAAACCAAAGGATTGAAAGTAGAACGCAATGCACTGGTTAAAGAAGTCGAGCGGCTTAAAGTTTGAATCGCAAGAACCGGACGGCAGCTGGGCGAAAAAACAGCTAAATGAGCTTGCTCGGACTGTTCGGCTTTTGGCAACGCAGTCTCAGCTGCTTCTCAGCAATACCCAGACTGTTTTCGACCGCAAATTCCAATGATTTTTTCACTGTTTTTCTGTTTTTATTTAGCATATCTTTCTTGTCAGCACAACTCATAACCCCGGTAATTGAATGGGGCTGTATCATTAAAAAAAGGAAAAAAGAGGGAGACGCGTCATGTTCCAAAAAAGTATCAACACCATTATGATAGGGATTATTTCTCTTATCGTTTTTGCTTCCATTGGGAGTCTGGTTGTGTATGTTTCCAGCTCTTCTCAAAAGATGGCCTTAAATCTTCAGGAAAATTCTCTGGAAGGAATGGGCAGTTCCCTGGTAAAGGTGTGCGATGATTTTTTCCGGGAGCATTTGATGCTGGCCCAAGCTCTGGCTTTGCGGCCGGAAATCCTTCAGGCCGTACAAATGGGCGACAGCAGCGCGGCCACAAAGGTTTTTGCTGAGGCAATCAGTATATCCAATGGGGGCATAGCCGTTATCATGGCTTTTGACATGAAAGGCGCGATCATAACCGGAAGCAATAATAACGGTGTGCTGGCTGCAAAAGATAGCGGAGACCGGAAATACAGCACCGGTATTGTTGACGGCAAGGAACTTTTTATCTCTCCGTATCTGCTTAAATCTCCATCAACCCAAAAATTGCTTGGCTGCATCGGTGTTGCTGTCAAGGACAGGGACGGGAAGATAATTGGCGGAATTGCTATTCTGCCCGATTTTGATGCCCTGTTTGAGCGCTATATTTTGCCACTTCGTTTTGGAAAAGACGGATATGCCTTTATCCTGGACGATAAAGGCAGATTTTTGTTCCACCCTGACAAGAGTAAAATATTGCAAGATGGTTCCAAGTTCGATTTTGTCAGCTATGCCCTGAAACAGAAGTCTGGTTCTTTTGATTATTCTTTTAACGGCGTTGAGAAATTTTTTCTTTTTCGGGAATTGCCTGTTACGCACTGGATTATCGGGCTGACCGTCAATTATTCTGAAATGGCCGCGCCCGCCCTGAGCCAGCGAAATGTCCTTCTTATCGTGGGGTTGCTCGCTATTGCGGTTGTTATCAGTGCTATTTTGTTTGTTTCCCGCCGGTTTATTTTCGGGCCGCTTTCCCGTATTCTGGCTTTTGTCAACAAGGTGACAGACGGTAACTACCAGGCCAGCCTGGAAGGCTCGTTCCAGTATGAACTGGCTGATCTGGCCAACAATGTCAAAATCATGATTGCAGAAATCAAAAACAAGATCGGTTTTTCCGAAGGCGCGCTTGAGGCCA
>CAUUHW010000017.1:0-15147 GCA_963545205.1 uncultured Desulfovibrionales bacterium | reverse complement strand
ATGATCGTGATGTGAAAATGCATATCAGCAAAAAAGGATTGCATGGCCTTTTTCAGATCAAGGTGATCATTAACGATAAAAAATACCAGACAGGCGTGTCTGTTTACTGTCCATAATGAGTCTTGCTTAAGGTGGCCGCAGGTGGAATCTGAATAAAAAAGGTTTCCTTACGGCTTCCTTATCTTTTCTTCTGGCTTACGTTTTCCCCTACAATCTCAAGTATGTTCTGCACCCTGTGCAGGTAGGTGTGCCGCCCCAGAATTTCCTGCTGCCACGCAAGGCGCAGTTCCTGTTGAAGGGCTGGGGCCGCGCGAAGAGTGGCTATCTTATGTATGGCCTGCTGCGGTGTGGAAAAGCTGATGGGGTGCACCAGATGGTCGGGAAAAAGATCAAGGCCCGGACTTGCGTCAGTGAGTAAGAAACCGCCTGCCGCCCAGACGTCAAAATGGCGCTGGGTCAGGCCGCAGGGTAGCTGCAAACTCGTCAGGTTCAGGGAAAATTCAGCTGTGGCGTACAGAGTGGGCAGGGCAGCGTAATAATCAACTGCCGCGCGCGCTTGTGCCGCCGGTACAAGACGCTCCCAGTCCCTGTCTCCATAGATACGGGTTGTTTCCTGCTCGCTGAGCGTGGTAAGCACGTGCCTCCGCCAGGCCAGACTCATGCTTTCAGCGGCAAATCCCCGCTGCCGCCAGTCCGGGCTGAACCAGGCTCTTGGCATGCCTTCTTTTTTCAGCCACCAGTCAAGGTTGGGGCGCTTTCCGGTCAGCATCATCTGCCGCGCTTTTTGCTCAAGTTGCGGATTGAGAGTACAGCCCGCAAAAAATTTGTTTTTTCCCGGAAATGACGAGCTGCCAACAAACAGCAGTCCCTCTTGTGGGGGCAGGTCTGGAGCCGGGGTAAAGATATTCGGATCTGTAGCCAGCGGCAGATGCCAGGCTGAGGCCCCCAACTGGCGCAGATGCGGAACAAACCACTTGTCTGTAACAAGCAGCACGCACTGTTGCCAGAGTTCGGATGTATGCTGGCTCAGCAGATGAAAAGGGTTATCCACGCACCAGACCAGAACAGGCACACCGCACTGCTGCAGCAGGGCGATATTTTCGCCCCGCGAGTCAAGTCCGCTGAAATTGATGCTCAGCCAGAACAGTGGAGTTTGCTGCCGGAGCAGGCAAAGCAGCTGTACTGTATCCGGCGTGTGGGTGACATTTTGGACAGCAAGGCCGGCCTGGAAAAAGGCCTTTTGCAGTTCTTTTTTGATTAAGGACCTGTCTGAGGCCGCAAGCATGACTGTTTGCGTCGGTTTGGGGCAGAAATCAAAACCAGCGGCCAGTGCTTTTATCTGGTTCCAGAATGTGGGAAAGGCTTTTACCGCGGGCGTATAAATCCAAAGGGTGGGCTGAGTTTTCAGGACGGGCCCAAGTTCATTTGCGTTGATGGCCTGAAAATTTTCTGGAACTGCCGTAAACCAGTTTTCGTTCATTTGGGCCTGCATGTGCGGGCATTCCAGAAAAAAAACAGGCGTATCCGGCGGGATATATGCAGCCGTCTGCGCCGGATTTGGGCCAAGTCCGAAGAAAAGATTCGTTTTCCCGCCCGGCTGTTTCTGGAAGTAGCGCCTGCCTTCAGGCAGGGTATTGGTTTTGCCCTGCTCATTTTTACACTTTACACGGACTGGTCTGCTTGGCATACTGGAAATTTGTGACATTGTCAGATACGAAGTTGCAGCAAGAATGTTCTGGCTCAGGAGCCGGTACAGATTTTTGTCTGTACGTGTTTTTAGAAGAAAAGAAAAGCAGTGAAAACATATCGGGATCATTATTTTCAAAAGGCCAAGCAGGAAAACTATCCGGCTCGTTCCGTGTATAAACTCAAGGAGATAGAAAAGTCGTTTCGTATCTTTCGGGCCGGACAAAAGGTTCTTGATCTTGGAGCCTGTCCCGGTTCCTGGTCACTTTTTGCTGCTGAACGGGTAGGGCGGCAGGGCAAGGTCATCAGCGCGGATTTGAATGTGCCGGAAACGGTCTTTCCACCCCAGGTTGTATTTTGTCAGGAAGATGTGTTTGACCGCTCTGATGATTTTGCGGCGTTGCTTACAGCACATGCTCCTTTTGATATTGTTATGAGCGATATGGCGCCAAAGACAACCGGAGTGCGTTTTGCGGATCAGGCCCGTTCTTTCGAGTTGGTTGAGGCGGCCTTTGACGTGGCCCGGCAGTATTTGAAAGCGGGCGGCGTTTTTATTGCCAAAATTTTTGAAGGCCCGGATACCCGCGAGCTTGCGGACAGGTTACGCAAGTCTTTTAGCCGGTTCAAATGGTTCAAACCCCGGAGTTCCCGTTCCGAAAGCAAGGAGATTTTTTGGGTGGGACTTGATTTTACAGGAGGAAAATAGATGGCTGGACACAGTAAATGGAAAAATATTCAGCACCGTAAGGGACGTCAGGACGCCAAAAAAGGCAAGACGTTTACAAAGGTTACCAAGGAAATCATGCTGGCGGCCAAGGATGGCGGCGGTGACCCGGCTGGAAACAACCGGTTGCGGGCAGCCATAGAGGCGGCGAAAACCGTGAATCTGCCCAAGGATAAAATTGAAACTGCCATAAAAAAAGGAACCGGTGAAATCGCTGCTGAAGCCATTGAGGAAATTTTTTATGAAGGCTATGGCCCGGGCGGAGTGGCTGTTCTGATTGACGCGGCCACGGATAACCGCAACCGCACGGTTTCTGAGGTGCGCCATATTCTGAGCAGGCATGGTGGTTCCATGGGCGCGGCGGGGTGCGTGGCCTGGATGTTTGACAAAAAGGGCGTGCTCAGTTTTGACAAGGAAAAATACAGCGAGGAAGATTTGCTGGAAGCGGGTCTGGAAGCCGGAGCCGAAGAGATTCTGGACGACGGCAACGTCTGGACTGTGCAGTGCGCTCCTGAAAATTTTGCTGATTTGCTTGATGCGTACACAAACGCCGGATTTGAGGCAGATGAGGCCGGAGTGACCATGGTGCCCCAGAACACGGTTGAGGTTGACGCGGACACCGGACGGAAGCTGCTGAAAATGTATGACCTGCTGGACGAACATGACGATGTTCAAAACGTGTACGCCAATTTCGATCTGCCGGAAGAATTGCTGCAGGAAATGGAAGGCTAGTGGGGATAACTGTTCTTGGCATTGACCCAGGTTCGCGCGCGACTGGTTATGGCATCCTGCATGAGCGTTCCGGTCAGCTGCGCTTGATTGACGCCGGAGTTATCCGCCCGCCAGCCAAGGCTGAGCTTGCTGTTCGGCTGGGTCATATTTTTTCTTCCATTTGTGAACTCATTGAAACCCACAAACCGCAGGAAGGAGCCATTGAAGATGTTTTTTGCGCCAAAAACGCTTCTTCGGCCTTAAAACTTGGTCAGGCACGCGGAGCAGTGCTGGTTGCCTTTGCAGCAAACAATATTCCGGTCTGGAATTACGAACCAACGGCTGTAAAAAAGTCTATTGTGGGTGTTGGCCGGGCCGAAAAAAATCAGGTTGCCTTTATGGTAGGACAGATTCTTGGCTGCAAGCCTGACTGGGCAAGCGATTGCAGTGACGCCCTGGGTATTGCCCTGTGTCACCTTAACCAGCGCCGTGTGCGCCAGCTGGCGGCAAAATCATGATTGCCTATATCGAAGGCCGATTGCTTGAAGTCGCACAGCGTTCATGTGTTGTGGTAACAGCATCGGGCCTTGGTTACGAGGTTTTTTTAACCGATAGTGAGCTGGGGCGGCTTCCGGCTCGGGGAGAGCAGGTTGCTTTTCATGTTGTAACCATTGTGCGTGAAGATGCCATTACCCTGTACGGATTTAGCGATTTTGACCAGAGCCGGTTTTTTTCTGTGCTGCTGAGTGTGCCTAAACTTGGCCCGCGCACGTCTTTGGCGCTTTTGAATTTTTTTACGCCTGATGCCCTGCTTGGGGTGGTAAACAGGGAAGATGTGCGCTCACTCAGTCAGGTGCCGGGAATTGGAGCCAAATCTGCGGCCCGGATTGTGCTTGACCTGAAAGACAAACTGCGGGGGCTGAATGTACGCTCCGGCAGTGCGTCCAGCGCGTCGCAGACCTCAGCGCACCGGGAAGTTCTGGCTGTTTTGACCGGACTTGGCTACAGTCCGGCAGAGGTAGCAGGAGAGATTGAGAAGGTGTTCAACGAAGATACCACGCTTGATACGGCATCGGCTGTGCGGCTGGTGTTAAAGGAACTTGCCGGACAAAAATCATGAGCGATGTATTTCAGGAAGAAAGTATTCGTCCGCAGCGGCTGGACGAATTTATCGGGCAAGATGAACTGCGCGCTAATCTGGCTGTGTATTTGCAATCGGCAAAGGATCGCGGGCGGGCGCTTGACCATACGCTTTTATACGGCAGCCCAGGGCTTGGTAAAACCTCTCTGGCCCAGATTATGGCTGCTGAACTGGGGGTCAATCTGGTGACAACATCAGGGCCGGTGCTGGAAAGAAGCGGGGATCTGGCCGCGATTTTGACCAGTCTCAGCCGGCACGACCTGCTGTTTATTGATGAAATTCACCGTATGCCGGTCAGTGTGGAAGAGATTTTGTATCCGGGTATGGAAGATTTCAAGCTGGATCTGATTATCGGGCAGGGGCCGGGCGCGCGCACGGTAAAAATTGATCTGGAACCGTTTACCCTGGTTGGAGCGACCACCCGTATAGGTTTGCTTTCTTCTCCCTTGCGTGACCGTTTTGGGGTTTTGTGCCGTCTTGAATTTTATTCGTCTGAGGATTTGGCCAGGATTGTTTTGCGTTCTGCCCGCATACAGCATCTGGAGATTGATGAAGCCGGAGCCCTTGAAATTGGCAAGCGTTCACGGGGAACTCCGCGTATTGCCAATCGGTTGTTGCGCCGGGTGCGTGATTTCGCGCTTGTGGCCGGGCAGGACTGGATAGACAGGAAAATCGCGGCAAAAGCGCTGGAAAAGATGGACGTGGATGACTTTGGGCTTGATTACATGGACCGCAAAATCCTGACCTGCATCATCGACAATTACAATGGCGGGCCGGTTGGTGTCAAAACGCTGGCTGTGGCCTGTTCAGAAGAGGTGCGGACTATTGAGGAGATTTACGAGCCGTATCTGATGCAGAACGGTTTCTTAAAAAGAACAGCCAGAGGCCGAATGGTGACCCAAAAAGCGTATAAACACCTGCGCAGGGGGGCGGGGCGACCTTTGATGGATTATATGGAGCAAGATGATGAAAATAGTTGAACCTTCTTTTCATATTATCAGTATGCCGGAGGAAGAACAGTGTCTGGCGCTGCTGGAGGGCGCGGCCCGCACCTGTTATAAATCCGAGGACAAGATACGACCGGGTTCAGCCAACGCCTTGCTGGCCCGTATTATCCGTACTGGGCATGAAAGCGTGCTTGAACACGCCAGCGCCTGCGTGCGGATTATCTGCGACCGGGGTATTTCACACGAGATTGTGCGCCACCGTCTGTGCGCGTTCAGTCAGGAAAGCACCCGCTACGCCAATTATTCCCAAAACAAGTTTGGCAGTGAAATCAGCGTCATCCGGCCTTTTTTCTGGGAAACGGATTCCGGGCAGTACAAACTCTGGCAGGAGGCCATGCTGGCGGCGGAAAAAATTTATCTTGAGTTGATAAAAAACGGGGCCTCAGCCCAGGAGGCACGCTCTGTGCTGCCAAACAGCCTGAAAACAGAACTGGTTATGACCGCCAACATGCGTGAGTGGCGTCATGTTTTCAAATTGCGCTGTGCCAAGGTCGCGCACCCGCAAATCCGCCAGATTATGCTGCCCCTGCTTGCGGAAATGTACAGGCGCGTGCCACTGCTTTTTGAAGATATTTATGAACAGTTCAAGGAAAGTATCAACACTTTTCACAACTAGACAACAACATGCATTATGAAAAAAGCTCGCCCGTTGCAGGTGAGCTTTTTTGTTTTACAAAGGAGGGGAAGTGTCCCTGACAAAAGAAATTGAACGGGAAGTTCAGCGCCGCAGAACATTTGGTATTATTTCACACCCGGACGCGGGTAAGACAACCCTTACGGAAAAGCTGCTTTTGTTTGGCGGAGCCATTCAGCTGGCCGGAACAGTCAAGTCTCGTAAGGCCGACCGCCATGCCCGTTCTGACTGGATGAAGATGGAGCAGGAGCGTGGTATTTCCGTGACCACGTCTGTTATGAAATTCAATTACAAGGATTTTGAAATCAACCTGCTTGATACGCCTGGTCACCAGGATTTTTCCGAGGACACCTACCGGGTGCTGACAGCGGTTGATTCGGCCCTGCTGGTTATTGACAGTGGGCGGGGCGTGGAAAGCCAGACTCTGAAATTGATGGACGTGTGCCGTATGCGGGACACACCGATTATGACCTTTATCAACAAGCTCGACCGTGAGGGTTTAAGCCCGCTTGATGTCATGGCTGATATTGAAGACCGCCTGCAGATTGAGTGCGCGCCCCTGACCTGGCCGATTGGCATGGGCAAGAATTTTAAGGGGACGTACAATATCTACAAGCAGCAGGTACGTTTTTTTGAGGCTGGAGGGGAGCGTTTAATACATCAGGAAAAGGTCTGCCGTCTTGATGACCCACTGTTAAATGAACTGATTGGTGACACGGCGGCCGGACAGTTGCGGGAAGAACTGGATCTTCTTGAGGGCGCGGGCAATCCCTTTGAACTTGAGCGTTATCTGAGCGGTTCGCAGACACCGGTCTTTTTTGGCAGCGCAATCAATAATTTTGGTGTGCAGGAACTGCTTGATAATTTTGTGGAACTGGCTCCGGCTCCCCGTCCGCGCCGGACTGCAACGCGCGAGGTGTCGCCGTATGAGGAAAAACTGACTGGTGTGGTGTTCAAGATTCAGGCCAACATGGACCCGGCGCACCGTGACCGTATCGCCTTTATGCGTGTGTGTTCCGGTAAATTTGAGCGGGGTATGAAACTGCGCCATCACCGTATCGGCAAGGATATTACTGTGGCCAATGCCACAATTTTTCTGGCCCAGGACAGAACAGGCGTTGAAAATGCCTATGCCGGAGACATTATTGGCCTGCATAACCATGGCACAATCAAGATTGGTGATACCTTTACTGAAAAGGAAGAACTGAAATTTACAGGCATTCCGAGTTTTGCCCCGGAACTGTTCAAACGGGTGATACTCAAAAGCCCGCTCAAGGCCAAACAGCTGCAAAAGGGGTTGACCCAACTGGCAGAAGAAGGGGCGGTACAGCTTTTTCGTCCACTTCTGAATAACGATTATATCCTGGGCGCTGTTGGGGTTTTGCAGTTTGATGTCATTACCAGCCGTTTGAAAAATGAATATAATGTGGACGCTGTGTATCAGCCTGTTGATTTAAGCGTGGCCAGGTGGATTGGAAGTAAGAACTCAGCAAAACTGGAGGAATTCAAAAAGAAAAATCAGTCCGCTCTGGCACTTGACGGTCATGGCGATCTGGTCTTTTTGGCCCAGGGCCAGTGGAAACTGGATTATACAGCCGAGCAGTGGCCACAGATAGACTTCTTCCGTACCCGTGAGCAGGAGTAGGAGGTGTTACAGGCTGTTTTTTCTCCATTGCTTACGGTAATCCTTTGTTGCTTTTCTGCTTGGAATTATGGTTTTCAGGAATATAGTGTTGTTACAGGGAACCATATACCATTTTGTTGCCAACAAGGGTGGCCAGAACAGGAATATCTTTAAGACCTTTGGGGGCAATTGTGAGTGGATTTTCTCCTAGAATTGTCATGTCGGCCAGTTTTCCGGGTTCCAGGCTTCCTTTGTACCGTTCCTCATGAAATTGATACGCACCCCAGATGGTAACGCTTTTCAGGGCATCCAGTATTGCAATGGTCTGGTTCGGACCAAGAATTTTGCCGCTGCTGGTAAGCCGGTTGACCGCCGACCAGACGGATAACAACGGGTTCATTGGGGTGACTGACGTGTCATTATGAGATGTAAAGCGAATACCGCGTTTCAGTGCGCTGCGTAATGGGTTGATGCGTTCGGCACGGGCTTTTCCCAGAAAAATATCCCGGTGACGATCGCCCCAGTAGTAGGTATGTACGGTGAAAAAGGATGGAATGACACCAAGGCGTTTAATGCGGTCAAGTTGATCTTCGCGAACTGTCTGGCAATGGATGATAATATGTCGGGCATCGGCTCGGGGATAGGTCTTTTGCGCCTCTTCAAATGCTGTAAGAATATTGTCAATACCCGCGTCTCCATTACCGTGAATGGCAACCTGCCATCCCTGCCTGTGGTAGTGGGTCACGATTTCATTCAGTTTATGTTGTGAATGGATGGGGTATCCGCGCCATGTCTCGTTGGTGATGTTGGGTGGAAGCTGGTTGTAAGGATTGGTCAGGTAACCGGTGTATCCTTGCAGACTGCCATCTTGGAAGACTTTGACTGCACCCATGCTGAGGAAGTTGTCACGGGTTAAAGGCGTTCCACATTCCGTAACAGGAGAAAGTGAGAAATCAAAGGAACCATGCTTAGGAAGAAGTTGGACACGGTTTTTGAGTATTCCGCGTTTATGGGCCACCATATAATTTCGCCACATAGGAGTTGTTACTCCACCATCATGAGCTGTTGTGACGCCCTTTGCAATATAATCGTTGGTGGCTCGTTCTACCGCCTTGAGCCATTTTTCTTCAGTCATTTGTGGAGTGACTTCCAGTACACGTTCCATGGCAGCAGGTTCTTCTATCAGCCCGGTGAGATGTCCTTTTGTATCGTGACAGAACACGCCTCCTGCAGGGTTGGGTGTTGTATCTGTGATTCCGGCAGCCTGGAACGCCAGGCTGTTACATAAGGCAAGATGCCCGGAGATGTGGCGCAGAAAGAGTGGATTTTTGGGAGCCATTTCATCAAGTTCAGCCAGTGTAAAATGACGGGCCTCAGTTACAGCTGAATCATCGTATCCTGTGCAAAGTAACCATTCTCCATCAGGGGCGTCTGCAAGGGCTTCGCGCACTTTATGACGGATGTCATCATGGGTGCGTATGTTTCCGATGGGATAAGGATTCACGTCAATATAGTAGCTGTTATACATGCCGGCACGCATGAAATGACTGTGGCAGTCATAGAAACCAGGCATCATGAATTTTCTTTTGAGGTCAACTATGCTGGTTTTGGAGTCTTGAAACCGGTTTGTTTCTGTTTCTGAACCTACAGCAAGGATGGTATCATTACAGACTGCAAGGCTGGAGACAAGAGAGCAGCGCGAGTCCATAGTTAGAATGGTGCCATTTCGGTAGATATGTGTTGCATATTTCATAATATTCCTCAAACTGGATTTGTTTTTTACGTGGAGTGGAGATGGCGGTGTTTTTTTATTTCTTTCCAAAACAGATTGAGCAGGATGAAAAGGCTGATGGCGAGAAATGTCGCACACACCGGTCGGGTAAAGAACACTGAAAAATCTTGGTTGGAGATACTGAGTGCCCGCCGGAAGTTTGTTTCAATAATGCCGGACAAAATCATGGCCAGTAATAAAGGAGCAAGAGGAAATCGTGCTTTGGTCATGACATAACCGAGCAGACCAAAGAAGATCATAACTGCAAGATCGAAGTGGGAGTTGTTGAGGGCATATCCGCCAACCACACAAAGGGTGGTCACAAAAGGCATCAGGATTTTAGCGGGAACCAGGAGTATTTTGGCAAGAAAACGTATCGCATACCAGCCAAGTAACAGTATAAAAACGTTGGCAAGAAACAAGGCAATGAAAATACTGTAGACAAGTGTCCCCTGTTCCTGAAAAAGCAGAGGCCCGGGTGTCATGCCTTGAATCATGAGTGCGCCGAGCATGACAGCGGTTACAACGTCGCCAGGTACGCCAAGCGTCAACAGAGGAATCAATGCGCCGCCTGTAACGGCGTTGTTAGCGGATTCTGTACTGCAAATCCCTTCAAGACACCCCTGGCCAAATTTTTCAGGATGTTTTGAATGACGTTTGGTTTCACTGTAGGCTACAAAAGAAGCCGTGCCAGAGCCTGTAGCAGGTATAATCCCGATGAAGGTGCCAATGAGTGAACCGCGTAATAGCGCTCCCCGGCAGGCCCGGATATCAGCAAGCGAAATACCTTTAGAAGAGATTTTTGTTGCGCAGAGTCTTTGTCCCCGAAAGATATCCTCAAATGCAATAAGTACTTGTGACAGCGCGTAGAGTCCAACCAGGGCGGGAATGAGCGCAACTCCGTTGATGAGATGAGAAGTGCCGAATGTCATTCGCAGATTTCCTGAGAGCGGGTCCATACCAATCATAGAGATAAGCATGCCGAACAGAGCCGCGATACAGCCTTTGAGCAGTGCACCTTCGGAAAGGGTAGCCACAATGGTCAGGCCAAAAATGCCAAGAGAGAAATATTCCGGGGCACTGAAATCAAGCGCGAAAAGAGCGAGCTGCGGTGCGACCGTTGTCAGGATCAGGCAGGAAAGAATTCCTCCGCAAAAAGAAGCAAGGGTCGTCATTTCCAATGCTTTGAGAGATTCCCCACGGGCTGTGAATTGCGGCCCTTCAAGCATGGTTGCGGCAGCGGCAGCGGTACCTGGTGTCGCCACTAAAATAGCTGTGATACTTCCCGCATAAATAGCTCCACAGTACATGCCGAGCAGTGCGGAAAAGGCAATGGTTGGGGCAAAGCCAAAGGTCAGAGGAATGAGCAGGGCCACCCCCATGACGGCTGTAAGTCCAGGTAACGCGCCAAAAATGATTCCAAGGGCCACCCCGATAAAATTGGCAATAATTGCTTTTGGGGCGAAGGCTGAACTGAAAGCGGCTATAAATGTGTCAAGCATAATATACCTCTTTTCAGGGAAGAGGGACCTTGAAAAAAACAGCAAAAACAACATACAGAAAGATTGAGATACCTGTGGCAATAAGCAGGATTTTCATCAGACTACGGTAGCCAGCCAGGAACTCTGCGCCTGTGAGAAACAGGAACGTGGAAAGAACAAATCCTGAACCATCAGGCCATTGCGCGTTGTAAGCGTACTCTCCGATAAGGATAAACCCTGTGACATAGCAGAGAATCCAGATACCTATCAGGGTAACTCTGACCAGAATTATTTTTTCAGGCCAATAACTCATACCTGCTTCAGGTGGGTTGAGCACAGTTTTTACCATAAGGACAAGTGAAAGCAGGGCCAGCAGAATGGTAATACCGGTAGGGAAGGAGCCTGCAGTGAAAAAGTCGATAGTTGCTGATTCAGGCAGGAGGAGTATCTGATGTCCCATGACGCAACTGAAGACAAGCAATGTCAAGCCGATAAAAAAATCAGTTTTGTTTTTCATAACCTGGCTCCTCGTCAAGGAAGGGGCAGAATGCAGAGACCTGCACCCCACCCCTGACCCTTGTTAATCAAGCGATTTCCGTCCGGCCAGTACTTCGTCAACAAGATCAGATGACGACTGGAGAAGTTCTCCGAATTCTCTCGGGGAAAGATATTCAGCGTACAGGCCGATTTTATTGAATTTTTCGACTATATTGGAGTCTTGCATGGCTTTTTGAACAAGAGCGCTGAGCGTTGCAATATGAGCATCCTTTACTTTTTTGGAAACAATGAGACCATGCCATGAACCAAGATCAATCCATTTTTCGTCTTCAGCAGTCATCTGATCGGCATACAATTCACGGAAGGTTGGCGTGTCGGGAAGATCTGCGCGGCGTTTTTTGCGGGAAATAGCAAGGACATTGAAGTCCCCAGATTTTGCGTAAGGCAGGATGTTGGCAGGTACTTGGAATCCAGCTGTGACATGGTTACCAAGCAGGGCAGTACTAACTTCATGACCACTGGCGTAGGGAGCATGGCGAATTTTAAGATCCTTATGAAAACGGTCAAGCAATTTTGTCATATAAAGGCGTTGTGAGGAAATGGCTCCAGTTGTGGCATACACTGTTCCGTTTCTGTCTTTTCGGGCTGTTTCGAGAAAATTTGTCCAGGAAGCAATATGTGAGCTTTTATTCGTGCTGAATACGCACTCCATTGTGGCAATGTGGGCCACTGGTTTGATATCCTTGAGTGAATAGCCCACGTTCATGAGTTTTGGCGTGGTGGCAAGAGAGCTGAAGCCAGGAAAAGCAACAGTATATCCATCAGGGCGGGCTCTGAGCATTTCGTTCATGCCAATAGCCTGTGCTCCTCCGGGTTTATTGATGACATTTATTGTGATTTTATAGTGTTGCAGAAAATAGTCAGAGAGAACGCGGGCCGCAATATCTACCGCTCCTCCGGGACCAAAGGGAACAATGATGTTGATTGGTTTGTCATAGGGATATTCTGCCCAAACATTCATGTTGCTGTTAATGAAAAAGCTACAGACAAAAAATAAAGAGACAAGAAAATTTTTTTTCATAGCAGTTCCTCTCTTTTTGTGGTTGCAGGAATCCAGACCGAGATGTCGAAAAAAGTATTCTTTTGACATCGACACTTGGGAAAAATACAGCAAGTAGTATGCCAGATTGTTTTTTAGAAAATATTTTTTGTTTTTTAGCAGGATAGGATGGGGTTGGTTGTTTGGTTGTAACAACCAAGTTATATCTTTTATAGAAACGTAGCAGTTCTGTTACAGTCTGGTTTATTTTTGTTCTTGATGAGCTTGCAGTTTGCGCCACAGTGTCATACGGCTGATGCCGAGGGCTTTTGCGGCCTTGCCTATATGGCCATCGTAATGTTTTACGATTTTTTTAATGAAAGTCCTTTCTTCTTGCTCCATATGCTCTCTGAGAGAAAGATTTCCTTTCATTCTTGGGGAATGGGGGTTGAAATCTGGAGGGGGGTCTTCATAGAGCTGCATGAGAAGCCTTTCCCAATCGTCAATTTTTTCCATATGGTTGGCCACGATGGCCATTCGTTCCATTGTATTCAGCAGTTCTCGGATATTGCCAGGCCATGAGTGACTTTGGAGAGCATGCCTGAGCTGGGTGGTAAGGATTTTTTTGCCGGGGGAGGTTTTCAGGTGGTTTTGTAAATGGGATACAGCAATCTCAACGATATCTTCAGGTCGTTCGCGCAGTGGTGGAAGCTGTAACGAAAGGACATTGAGGCGATAATACAGGTCATTACGGAATCGTCCTTCAGCGATGAGATGACGGAGGTTTTGATGGGTTGCGCTGAGGATACGAACATCAAGATGGAGAACATGTACGCCACCGACACGTACAATTTCTCGTTCCTGCAGGACACGTAGGAGTCTTCCCTGAAGGGAAAGAGGCAGATCGCCAATTTCGTCAAGAAATAAGGTGCCGGTATGAGCGAGTTCAAACATGCCAGCCTTGCCTTGTCGTTTCGCGCCGGTAAATGCTCCTTCTTCATACCCGAAGAGTTCACTTTCCAGCAGACCTTCAGGGATGGCTGCACAGTTGACAGCCACAAAAGGTTTTTGCTGGCGAGAGCTGGCCGCGTGAATACTTTGGGCAAACAATTCCTTGCCTGTGCCAGATTCCCCATAGATAAGCAAATTGGCATCTGTGGCAGCATAGAGGCTCCCAAGTTTTTTGAGGTGGCGTATATGCGGGGAAAGAGTTTTGATGTCCTCAAAACAGTAGCGCGTGGCAAACCCTTTTGATTGTAATTTGGTCTGGAGATTTTTTTCAGTCCGGACAAGGTGTCCGGTATCAGAAAATGAACACACGGCCCCTGTTTTTTCCCCCTGAAAAAGAACAGGAATACGGTTCATGACAACTGTAGTACCTCTGATGTCGTGAATACGTCCATATTCATTTTTTGAGGGGATAATTTTAGCTGATGAAAATATTCCTGGTATGATAGTGTTGATGTGTTTTCCAAGGACTCTTTTTTTCGTGCAGTTGAGAAGGCGTTCTGCCGAAGGTGTAACAAGATCTATTCTTCCCTGGGCGTCATAGGCGATAATACCTTCTCCTATGGCGTTAAGAATAGCTTCTGCGCGGGCATTGCGTTGTTGTTCAGCTCGACGGGCAAGGGCAATGTTGACTGCTTCCGGGAGTGTTCGGCGGGCCGATATTTCGTTGTCGATGATTTCCAACGTAGTGAAACCCATAGCATTTGCCCACTGGGAAATCAGTGTTCCCCGTGCCACAAATAAATCTACATCAGCAGGTCGTAGCTGGAGAAGCTGAAATCGCATCTGGTTTTTATCTTTATAAAGGTACTCCTTAATTTCCATTCCGAGTATGTTACCGACATGTGAAAGTCCCGGGAGTGGTGTGGCATAGCGGAAGAAGGCGACCTTGCGGACGTTTCCCTTGTAAGGTTGAAGAGCTTGGAGAACATCCCATGCAAAAATATCGATAGGTACGATTTGAATTTTTGAATGGGGCTTAATCGCATCTACCGTGGCCCCGCGGCTCAAAACAACATCACAGGTGTCAGGGGAAAGATTTCTGGCTGTATCAATGGCATCTTCAAAAACGAGGTCGACAAACCGGAGACGGCAGTGCAGATCTCTGGCAATTTGTTGGAATGCATTGGCGTCAATACCTTTATAGGGCGCGATGAGAGTTATCTGAATTTCTTTCGGGGACATCAAAACCTCTCATAGTTGTTGTACCGAAACTTCGCAATCTGACGGAGTTTGTAATGACACGGTTACACCGTTTGTTCTATGGTTCTCTATGAAAAAAAGACCCCCTTCCGTCAAGTACGAGAAGAGCAGTATTGAAGGAGAACATCTGCGCAGACATTTTGTATTGCTGCCCCCGGAGACATCTGGTTCCTTCACGACCCTTTTGATCAGGTCTCGTTTACTCAGTTTGCCAACGAAAATATATGCGGTGTTTCCATTGACCTGCCCCAGGATCTGATGGAATCCTGGCTGGGGACGTCCAGCGGTTCTGCCAGCAAGGGGCTGGAAAAATCATGTTTGGCTCAGGAGCCAATGGTGGCGGGAATTTTCGCAGCATGGAACGTTTGTCGGAAAATTTGTTCAAAATTTTGCGGGAAAACGAAAAGCATCTTGGTATCACATGCACAGCTGCTAGCTCCGATGTCTGGTTCGATGAATTGATCCGGAATGCGGCCCAAAAGTTTGCTCAGCCTGTTACCATTCTTATTGACGAATATGATAAACCCATTCTGGATAATATCGACCAGCCGGAGATGGCGGCCCAGGCACGGGAAGAACTCAAGGGATTGTATTCTGTGATTAAAGGCAACGATGCCCAT
>CAUUHW010000016.1:0-22601 GCA_963545205.1 uncultured Desulfovibrionales bacterium | reverse complement strand
AAGAAAAAGAAGGCGTTTCATTAAAAATCCATCCGTATTTCAAACGCGACAGAGCGCTCTAACATTGCAGGAGCCCCGTAAAAAAGATAGTTCGCGGCTTCGGTATGCTCCGCTTTCAGCAGATTCTTTCCAACAAGACTGAGTTCGATATTTTTGCCGGGCCTGAATCCAAGACGGGCGTCCAGTTCCGTGTACGCGGGCATACCCACGCCCCTCAGTTTACTGACGTGCCGCGCGAGCAGGTCAAGTTCAATATCAAGGGGCAAAGTAAAAGAGGAACGCAAAAAGTACTGATGGTCAGGATTGATATGGCCGTACTGCGAGGCAAAAAAAGTTCGCGTTGAGAACTGCCTGTACGTACCTTTACAATAACTGTACCAGGCATGAAGCCTCAGCCAGGAAGCGACGTCCCAGGTCAGCGCGAGTTCGCCGCCCCTGACTGTTCCCCGCCCCAGATTGTCAAACAGCATATCAACTTCTAAAATATCGTTCACCCAAACCGGTTCTTCAACCTGAGCGGCGTCACTCAGTCCCTGATAGCGGGTATAAAAAACAGACGCGTCAAACATGAAACCAGCAGGCAGGAGCAGACGATACCCAATCTCCAGGGAGCGGGCGTCTTCTTCCCTGAGTTTCGGGTTTCCAACAAGAGAGTAACGAATCAAATATTCAAAGGGTTGCTCCACGGTCACGGGCATACGCACAAATCTTTCCGTATACGACGGAGTACGAATAGTGCGTGAAGCCGCTCCCCAGAACACATTGTTCTCATCGGCCTTGAAAAGCAGGCGCGCGCTGGGTGAAAGCTCAAAACCGATATCCTCCAGATACTCCATTTTGCTTCCCAGCGACAAAATCCATCTTCCACCATCAAATTCGACAGTATCCCAAAAAAATCCGCTTACAAGATGGTCGGCATTGCAACCCTTTAAGATTTTCACTCCCTGCTCAAAAGGCTTGGAAGCCGCCAATTTCATAAGATGGTATTCAAAACCGAACTGCACCAGATGATCGCGCAGTGGAACAGCCTGAAAAAGCACCTCCAGCTCCGCCTGGTCTGTCTCCAGACTGATAAAATCACTTTGCCTTTTATCCCGGATATACCCGGTTTGAATGGACAAGCTGTTGTCTGCCGAAAAATGGGAGCTATAGCCGCTGTTAAATCTGAGCTTGTTCAGTTTTTCGTCAATGAAAAAGGGAAGGTGCTCTTTTGCCTTTAAGTCGGGATACCAAACAGTTCCCTCATTGGTGCCTGAAAAGATATCACCTGAAACATAAAGGGAAGAATCAAGATCCGGAGCAGAGTCCAGTCTGAAGCCAATGGTTCTGGTCTTGAGTTCATCTTCCACAAAGGCTTCCTGCTGCTTTCGGAAATTACCGTATAGCCTGTAATCTCCTGAAAAAATATCATCTCCAAAAGAAAAGGCAACCGCGTTGTTTCCTTTTTCTCCGATCCGCACCTTGGCGACTGTGCCTGTTGTTTTCTCGGCAGACTTGGTAATGATATTGATGATACCGTTCACAGCGTTACTGCCCCAGGTGCTGCCGCCCGGCCCGCGAATGACCTCAATCCGGTCAATATGCTCCATATTCAGGTTAATCGTCTCCCACAGGGTGCCGCTGAAAAGAGGAGAATACACACTCTGGCCGTCTATCAGCACCAGGAGTTTGTTTTCATAGGTTGGATTGCAACTGCGGCCACGGGAAGATATGGACCAGATCCAGGAGCTATTTTGGGCAACCATCAGGCCCGGAACCATGCGCAGAGCTTCTTCTATTCTGGTTGCTCCGCTGCGGCGAATATCTCCTGATGTGAGAACACAGAGTGCCGCCGCGGAATCAAAAAGTCTCTCCTTTCTCTTGGAAAGAGAGGTAACAGTTACCTCCATCAGGGCTTCCAGATCCATTTCAAGATACGAACTCGCCTGAACAGGGGCTGTTAAAGAAAAAAAGAGCAGGGTACAAAAAAACTTTTGTAAAAAAGACCTCATCAACTCTTCCCTGAAAACAGCAGGCAGCGTTTTGCTCATAACTTTTACCGGTTTTTCATTCCGTAAAATTTTCTTCCCAGGGCGCCTCCCAGCTGTTATAATGCACCTTTTCCGGATCATACCGGTCAACGGGTTTTGCTTCCTTTTTGCCATGCCCGATAACGATAAATCCGGCAGGCAGGATGTGCTCAGGCAGATGGAAAAGAGCCTGGTACTTTTTTATGCTTTCAGGATAGTGCTCCGAAATACCTGTCCACACCGCTCCAAGCCCGATTCCGGTAGCAGCGAGCAGGATATTTTCAATGGCAGCGCAGCAATCCTGTATCCAGAATCCCGGTGCCTTCTCCGCCTGCAGATCCGCGCAGACCAGAATACCAAGCTGCGCCCGACGGGCCATACGGGCATACGGATTGATGGTCGGAACTTCATGCAGCAAGTCCTTGTCATCAACAACGACAAACCGCCACTCCTGCCCGTTATGCGCGGTAGGCCCGGCCATAGCCGCACGGAGCAAGGTCAGAATATCTTCCCTGCTCACGGCCTGTTCTGTGTAACTGCGGATACTGCGCCGTTCATGTATTGCTTGAAGTACATCCATTCTGCTCTCGTGGCTCTTCCAGAGCCGCTCATTCAATGTGCTCATGAAAAACAGCTGCCGCCGTTGCCGCGAGAGCAAGAACCGGCCTGAGTGGCTGACATAAGCGGAACAGTTTCTTCTGAACCGCAGTTCGGGCAGCGGACTTTTTGTTTTTTATCCGCGCTCCCGCACAGTTCTTCAAATTCTTCCTGACATTTTTCGCATAAAAACTCATAAAGAGGCATACGTTCTCCTATTGCTCTGGTTGCCGATACTCGTCTTTCATCAGCTTGCCCGCAAGAGGGATATAATCATCACGTCCGCAAAACAGCACCTCAGGTGACACGCCGCCGAGCGCGCGGGGCAAAACGTCGTCCATGTGCTGCACCAGAACAACATCAAGCCCCCTGAGCACACTGTCAGGAATCTCTTTCAGGTCTTTTTCATTATCAGCAGGAACAAGCACGGTGTGGATATTGGCCCTTTTGGCCGCCAGCAGTTTTTCACGCAAACCGCCAATAGGCAAGACCCGCCCGCGCAGGGTAATCTCGCCGGTCATGGCCAGATCATTACTCACCGGCAATGCCAGGAGGGCGGAAACAATACTGGTCGCCAAAGTAATTCCGGCAGACGGGCCGTCCTTGGGCGTTGCCCCTTCCGGCACATGAATATGGATATCTATTTCCTTATGAAAGGTTTCGCGCAAACCAAAAATATCTGAACGGGAACGGATATAGGAAAGAGCCGCCTTGGCACTTTCCTGCATCACTTCGCCCAGCTTGCCTGTGATTTCGATTTTTCCGCTACCGGGCATAAGCACGGATTCAACCAGTAAAATCTCACCGCCAAACTGCGTCCAGGCCAGACCGCTGCACACTCCAATCTGGGAAGATTCTTCCTTTTCACCGTGCCTGACCTTGGGAATGCCAAGATACGAGTCCACGCTGTTTTTGACGACCCTGATTTTTTGATCAGCCTTGTCTTTTTTCTCCACCACCCGGCGGGCAACCTTACGGCAAATAGAAGCAATCTGCCGTTCCAGATTCCGTACACCGGCCTCACGGGTGTAATGGCGGATAATCTGCAAAACAGCGCCGTCAGACACGCTGATATTTTCAGCAGCCAGCCCGTTAAGTTCAAGCTGTTTTGGAACAAGATAATTTCTGGCAATCTGCATCTTTTCCGTTTCAAGGTAGCCGGAAAGCTCTATAATCTCCATGCGGTCACGCAAGGGCAAGGGAATAGAGGAAAGGGAATTGGCCGTTGTAATAAAAAAGATATTGGACAGGTCATAGTCCAGATCAAGATAATGATCGGAAAACGCGACATTTTGTTCGGGGTCAAGCACTTCAAGCAAGGCCGAAGACGGATCGCCACGAAAGTCCGTGCTCATCTTGTCCACTTCATCCAGGCAAAACACAGGGTTATTTGACTTGACCCGCTTGAGCGCCTTGATGATTTTACCGGGCAGGGCACCAACATAGGTGCGGCGGTGTCCGCGGATTTCGGCTTCGTCCCGCACGCCCCCCAGAGCGAGGCGCACAAACTCCCGGCCCGTGGCATTGGCAATGGATTTGGAAAGCGATGTTTTGCCAACGCCCGGAGGGCCAACCAGACATAAAATAGGGCCGCGCACCTTGTTGACCAGACTTTGCACGGCCAGATATTCCAAAATCCGTTCCTTGGGCTTTTCCAGACCGTAATGCTCGGCGTTCAGTATCTTCTTGGCCTTTTTGATATCAATTTCAGCTTTAATGATGGTGTTCCAGGGCAGGGCGAGCACCCAGTCAATATAGTTGCTCAGCACTGTATACTCGGCAGAAGAAGGCGGCATCTGGCGCATTTTCTTTATTTCAGCCAGCCCCTTTTCCCGCGCCTCTTCCGGCATGTCCTTTTCCTTGAGCCTGGTTTCAAGCTCGTCAAGCTCGGACTTGGTATCAGCGTCACGCCCCATTTCTTTGTGAATGGCCTTGAGTTGCTCGCCCAGATAATAATCTTTCTGGTTCTGGTTCATCTGCTTTTTGACCCGTGACTTGATCTTTTTTTCCAGGGAAAAAATCTCAATCTCTCCCTGCAACAAGGAAAAAACCAGTTCCAGACGCTTGTCGCCGTCAAGCTCCTCAAGCACGTTCTGTTTTTTCAAAAAATCAATTTTCAAATGCGGAATAACCGCATCCGCCAGCCGACCGGGTGTTCCAATTGTGGACATAGCCAGAATACTTTCCCTGGTGATCTTTTGATTGATACGGCCATACTCTTCAACAGCTTCCTGGGTCGCACGTATAAGCGCCTGGGATTCAGCGTTATTTTCCTCGGTTTCAGGGAGCTGGTAAACCTGAACATGAGAAATCGTTTCCGGGTCCAGTTCAAGTTCTTCTTTTTTACAACTGGCTCTGTACAGACCCTCAAAAAGGATCTTGATTGTCTTATCAGGCAGACGCAGCATCTGCAAGATATTACAGACAGTTCCTGTTTCAAACACATCCTGAGCTGTTGGATTTTCAAGCTGCGCGTCTTTTTGCGTAACAAGAAAGATCTTTTTATCGTATGACTGAAGCGCGGATTCTATCGCCTTTATAGAGGCCCCTCTTCCGACAAAGAGCGGAACAATGGAACGCGGAAAAAGAACGACTTCACGCAAAGTCATAACCGGAAGAATCAGTCCATCATGCAATTCAACAGTTGAATCCGACATACATATCTCCTGTAAAAACACTCTTTTACCGGTAACTTAAAAAAATCTAAAAGTAATTTTTCAGACTAAGCGGTTTTACTTTTTTCATGAAAAACAAGAACAGGCTCTATCTCTTCATTTACAACCGCATCATTTATAATACATTCTTCAACTTCACCGTTCATTGAAGGCACCTTGTACATAATATCCAGCATGATATGCTCAAGCACATTGCGCAGTCCGCGTGCGCCTGTTTTGCGCTCCAAAGCCTTTCTCGCCACAGTCCGCAAGGCTTCATCTTCAAATTTAAGCCGTACGTCATCAAGCTCAAACATTTTCTGGTATTGCTTGACAAGAGCGTTCTTTGGTTCAGTCAGGATACGTACCAGATCATCTTCTTCCAGGTCTTTCAAGGTGGAAATAACAGGAATACGCCCGACAAACTCAGGAATCATGCCGAATTTGATAAGGTCTGATGGATGAACAGAGCGCATGACTTCCGCGACATCCTGCTTTAATTTCCGCTTTGGCGCGTCCTGATCGGCAAAACCGATGCTCCCGCCGTCCATACGCTGCTGAATAATTTCCTCCAGACCAATAAACGCGCCGCCCAGAATAAACAGGATATTTGAGGTATTCAGGCGCAAAAACTCCTGCTGCGGATGTTTTCGTCCGCCTTTGGGCGGGATATTGGCTTCTGTTCCCTCTATAATCTTGAGCATGGCCTGCTGCACGCCCTCACCGGAAACATCACGGGTGATGGACACACCGTCAGATTTACGGCCAATTTTGTCAATCTCGTCAATATAGACAATGCCCCGGCTGGCGGCCTCCAGGTCATATTCGGCGTTTTGCACAAGCTGGACTAAAATATTTTCAACGTCTTCTCCAACGTACCCGGCCTCTGTCAACGTGGTGGCATCAGCAATGGCAAACGGCACTTTCAGTATTCTGGCCAGGGTGCGGGCCAGAAATGTCTTGCCCGAACCAGTCGGGCCGATAAGCAAAATATTACTCTTATCGATTTCAATATCGTCCGCGGTAATCTTGTCCGCGTACTGAATCCGCTTGTAGTGATTATAGACAGCCACGGACAAAATCTTTTTGGTCTCGTTTTGACCGATGACATACTCGTCAAGCGCTTTTTTGATTTGTTCCGGCGCGGGAATGTCTTCCAACATACTGTATTCACGGGCCTTTTCTTCCCGCAAAGTCCGCTCGCACTGCTCAACGCATTTGTTACAGATAAACACGTCAGGGCCTGAAATAAGCCGACTCACCTCATATTGACTTGCGCCGCAAAAGGAACAAGTCAGCTCCTCCCCGCGCGGGGGGCGTCGTATTGCCATATCTTCTCCTGCTCAAAAAAATAAGATGCTACTTCTCTTTTCCATCAATGGCCGCACGGGAAGCAAGAACCTTGTCAATAATCCCGTACTCGCAGGCTTCGTCAGCGCTCATAAAATAATCACGCTCGGTATCCTGCTCCAGCTTGCTCAGAGGTGCTTTTGTGTGATGGGCCAGTATTTCATTCAATTTGGCCCGCAATCTGATAATTTCACGGGCGTGAATATCAAAGTCTGTTGCCTGCCCCTGAAAACCTCCCATGGGCTGATGAATAAGAATCCGGCTGTTAGGCAGGGCGTAACGCATTCCCGCGGCTCCTCCGGCCAGCAAAAAGGCGCCCATGCTCGCGGCCTGCCCCATGCACAATGTGGCCACCGGAGATGAAATATACTGCATGGTATCGTAAATGGCGAGTCCTGCGGTTACAGAGCCGCCCGGCGAATTGATATACAGATTGATGACCTTTTCAGGGTTTTCCGATTCCAGAAACAAGAGCTGCGAACAGATAAGGTTGGCCACATTGTCATCAACGGGCGTTCCCAGCAAAATAATTCTGTCCTTGAGCAAACGGGAATAAATATCGTACGCGCGCTCTCCCCGACCCGAAGTTTCAATAACCATAGGAATAGAGTATCCCATATATTCTCCTCAATATGTTACTCAGCGCCTGACAGGATGCATCTGCCAAATCAGCCTGTCAAACAGAATAAAAAACTGTGTATACCAGACAAACTGTAAAAACAAGGGCCGCCTTTGCAAGCCTCCTGCCACTTTTCACGCAGGCAAGGTATTCACCCCAAAATCGGCCCTACCTGTTCATTCTGGTCAGCAAGCCCTGCCTCACAAGCAGCTCATTATTGGACGCGGCAAAATCCTTTGCGTAAAAACGGGCAAATTTTTCCCTGTAAGGTAGAGTTTCGCGGGCCTCGGCAAATTCAACCATTGTTTTTTCATAGGCTGCGAGTTGTTCTTCCATACCTTCGGTCTGATAAAAATCGTCAAACACACAGGCCTGTCTTGGCAGGCGCGGTTTTACCTTCATCTCAACCTCTGGTTTGCCAATGCACAGTCCGAAAAGAGGAAAAGTATATCTGGGCAGCTTGAACCACTCAATGAGTTCCGCGCACAACAAGCGCAATCCGCCGACCATACAGGTTCCGTAGCCCAGGCTTTCCGCTGCCACAAGGGCGTTTTGGGCCACCAAAGAGGCATCAGTAACCATTGTAATCAGGGAATCGGCATTGCCAATGGATAAAAATTCACTGCCAAGGCTTCCTGCGCACAGGCTGGCTCTGTATAAGTCTCCGACAAAAAACAAAAAAACAGAACATGTACCAATCTGCGGACTGCCGGGCTGTTTTTTGACAATTTCCCGGCGCAGATTCATATCACGGACATTGATAATGGAGACATGCTGTCCGTTCATCCAAGACGGAGCCTGACGCGCGCTTTGCAGTATCAGTTCAAGGTCTTTTGGGGGCAAAACGAAATCAGGATCGAAATGACGGTATGTACGGTGTTCGCACATGGTTTTTATGGCGTAATTCATGTGAGTTCTCCTTTTTTACAGGTGAGACCAGCCTGTTGGCAAACAATTAGACACGTTCACTCCACCAACAGGATAAAATAATTTTTACAGGCAGAGGGACAAGGCAGGTATCAGCTACTTCCGTTATCCACCAGCTTTCCAGCATAGCAAAATATTTCATCGGGGCAAACAGTGTCTGAGTTGACATATTTTTTACTTGCTTTTCCCCAAAAACAAACATAAGTTTTGTTTTCCTTTTTAAGAGGAGCCGGGCGGCAAAAACGCTGCCAACCCCGTCAGGCCCGAAAGGGAGCAGCGGTAACAGTTGTCTTTTGGGTGCCTGGTTCCCCTCACAGGGGCATGTGAAAGCATGTCCCTGTTTTTGTTCTCGACAACAAAAGATACCATCATGGGCAACTCCGCAATCCTTCTGGCTGTTCAATCCGCTTTCTGGTTCAGTCTGGCCAACACACTTGTTCGTCTGGTTGGCAACAGCCTGCCCAGCATGGAAATTACTCTGGGGCGTTCTCTGGTGGGGCTGGCGCTCTGCGCTCTTGCTTTCCGCAAGACAGGATTTGATTTCGGCACGAACAAAAAGCTCTTGCTGATACGAGGAATTGTCGGTTTTGTTTCACTTTTCTGCACGATTTACGCGATTACGCATTTGCCGCTGGCTGACGCCATCACGCTTTTTTACACCAATCCTGTTTTTTCGCTTCTGCTCGGCATTCTTTTTCTTGGAGAGCATCCGGGGGCAAAAGCCATGCTCTGTATTGTCACCAGCATGACAGGAATCCTGCTCATTACCCGTCCGGCCTTTCTTTTCTCAGGAACAAGCCTCGAAACCTTCAGCACATGCGTTGCCCTGACAGCGGCCTTTTTTTCAGCCGCGGCCTACGTGACCATGCATGCCATTGGAAAAAAAGAAAATCCGGTTACAACCATCGCCTATCTCTATCTGATTTCAGCTCCGGCCGCATTTTTCTTTTCACTCCCAAACTGGGTTTGGCCAACAGCCCAAGACCTGCTTTTTTTGCTCGGCATAGGCGGGCTGACGCAGATTGGCCAGATATGCCTGGTCAAAGCGCTTTGTCTTGAACAGGCCGGAACAGTTACAGCCGTCAGCACCATTCAGGTCGCCTTTGTCACCGGCATTGGCATGTTTTTTTTCCATGAACTCCCCGCGCCTCTCAGTGCCTGTGGAACCCTGCTGATTGTTGCCAGTGCCGTTATTCTCAACCTCAGACAATAAGCGCTCCCGCCGAAGAATAAAACCGGAAATGAGTATCGCGCAAAAAAGAAGCACGGGCTTTTCAAAATTTTCCTTGACCCACTCCACGCTGGAAACTAAATTTTATCTTTTCTCATATAACTGATCCCTGGTAAAAAATATGTCCCATACCCCACAAACGATTCCGGATTTCTTAGTCCGAAGCTTTACCCTCTACCGTAAAAAAACAGCGTTTATATACAAGGCGGAAAAACGGGAAGTCTTTATAAGCTACGAACGATTTTTTGACGATGTCCTGACCCTGACACGGGCATTTGAAAAACGTGGCATACAAAAAGGCGAAAAAGTCGCCTTTGTTTCCGACAACCGCTACGCCTGGATTGTTACCGATATGGCGCTGCTGGCTCTTGGCGCAGTCAGTGTTCCACGGGGCAGTGACACACCGGAACAGGAACTGCAATACATCATCAACCATTCAGGCGCGACACATATTATTTTTGAAACAGAAGAACTGTATCTCAAATACAGTGAGCTGGAAAAATTAGCACCCATGCAAAATATTTTTGTCATCCTTGGAGACGAAAACTTAAAAGACGACAAAAACTATACAAGCTACAATACGATACTCGACAAAAAAGACATTACAGAAGAAGAAAGAGAAAAATTTACCGCCTTTTTACGGCATATATCTCCAGACGACGTTGCAACAATTATCTACACATCAGGCACAACGGGAACTCCAAAAGGAGTTCTATTAACCCATAAAAACATCTGCCATAACATTCATAACCTTCCTCCACTGATCGCTGTAACGCAGGAAGATACATGGCTTTCCATTCTTCCCACATGGCATATATTTGAACGGGCACTTGAATACATTGCTTTTTCCAAAGGCTGCACGCTTGTTTATTCTTCTGTTCCAACCTTTGCCACTGACCTTGAACATTTTCGTCCAACCCTTGTTGCAACAGTCCCCCGTGTATGGGAATCAATGCATAAAAAGGTCAACGCGGCCCTGAAAAAACAAAACGAAAAAAAAGCAAAACTCTTTTCCCTGCTTGTGCGTACTTCCAGTGTCTGGCGGTATCAATGTCGGGTACTTCTGAACTGGCTGCCGCAGTTTGAACAGATTCCTTTTTCTCACAGTCTTTGGCAACGCGCGCAGGCCGGCTGTATTGTCTTTTGCCTGCTTCCTTTTTATCTGATCGCCCGAAACCGCCTGAGTGCCGTAAAAAAACGCTTTGGCGGACGCCTGCGGCTGGCAGTCAGCGGCGGCGGCAGTTTGCCGCAACATATCGAAGAATGGATTGACGCTATTGGTATCCGCATTGTCAATGCCTATGGTATGACGGAATGTTCCCCCGGTATCGCGGGGCGCAACCTGAAATGCCATATCTTTGGAACAATCGGCCCTGCTTTTCCTGAAACAGAGCTGCGCATTGCCGACGAAAATGACAACGCGCTCCCTGCGGGAGAAGAGGGTGAAATCCAGATAAAAGGCCAGCAGGTCTCCCAAGGCTATTACAACAACGATGAAGAAAATAAAAAAGCCTTTACTGATGATGGATTTTTCCGTACCGGCGACCTGGGAAAAAAGACCATAACAGGAGAATACATTATCACGGGCCGTTCCAAGGAAATTATTGTACTGGCAAACGGTGAAAATGTTGATCCTTCCCGCATAGAAGCGACAATTTCCATGTTTCCATTCGTGTCTGACGCCGTACTGGTCGGTCAGGATAAAAAAGGACTTGGCGCACTGATTGTCCTGGATATGGAAAAATGGAAAGAATATATTGCAGAAAAATTTTCAGACATGGTCAGTGAAACAGAAAATTTTCTTGAAAATCAGGAAATCACGAATAAGGTGAAAAACGAAATCAACAAACTTCTTAACGCAAAAAAAGGCTTTAAGCCGTATGAAAAGCTTCACAACATTAAATTTTTGGACAAGGAATTCAAACTGGGTGAGGAACTGACCAATACACTCAAAAAGAAACGGCATGTTATCGAAAAAAAATATCAGGAAATTATTAACCGTCTCTTTCACTAACGTCTGTTACGGGATCGGAATTACAAAAAAATAAAACAGCAAAAAATGGCAGATGCCAGATACCATGGTGATAGGGAAGTTTACGCCAGGCATAAAAAGGAACTCCCAATAAAGCAGAAAAAACTGTCAGTACGCCCAGACCTGCGACAGAAAGTAGAATTCCCAGACCGTGAGAAACACTGTTGACGATTTCCTCGCTCAGGGAATAACGTGGTTGACCAGAACTACCCATCTTTCTTCCGCTTTTTTGAGCCATAAACGCCAGACTCTTATGCTCCGAACCAAATAACCAAACGACTTCTTTCAGGAATAACTCATGACATACTCTCTCAATCCGCATCTGTCCATTGGGGTCTTTGACTCCGGCGTGGGAGGCCTGACAGTTCTCAAAGCCCTGCAAAATAAAATGCCCCACGAAAATTTTATCTATCTTGGAGATACCGCCCGTCTGCCATACGGCACCAAAAGCCAGAAATCCATTACCCGCTACGCCCTGCAGGCATCGGCTCACCTTGTGAAACGCCGGGTCAAAATGCTGGTTATCGCCTGTAACACGGCTTCTGCCGCTGCCTTGCCCACTTTGCAGCGGGAATTTTCCACGCTTCCCGTTCTTGGCGTTATTCACCCTGGCGCACAGGCCTGCTGCCAAAATTCACAATCAGGCTTTATCGCGGTTATTGGTACGGAAAGTACAATCCGGGGCAACGCCTACCCCGAAGCAATCATGAAGCTGCGCCCCGAAGCAAGGGTTGTTTCCCAACAGTGCTCCCTGTTTGTCACCTTGGCGGAAGAAGGCTGGACACGGGGCAGGATTGTTGAAGATATTGCCAGAAAATACCTGGAGCATATTTTTTTTACTCCTGAAGCGCCAGACTGTTTAATGCTTGGCTGCACACATTTTCCGGTTTTCAAAGAGGCGCTTCAAAACGTGCTGGGCCCAGATGTTCATCTTGTTGATTCTGCCCAGACAACCGCGGAGCACGTTTACACCCAGCTCAAAAAAATGGGCCTGCTCAATGGTCAGACCGATGTCGCCAACAGGTTTCTGGTAACAGATGACCTGAAACGCTTTGCACGGACCGGCTCAATATTTCTTAACCGCCCCATACAGGAAAATGAACTGGAACTTGTGGATCTATGAACAATCCAAATCCGCTGGCTTTTGGTACAATGCATCTGGTTGAAGGCAGCTGCGCCGAACAACAAACCAAAACAATCTTACGATGCGCCTTTGAACACGGCATTCGTCTTTTTGACACGGCCAGTTCCTATGGCTGCGGAGCAGGAGAAATCCTGCTGGGCAAAATCCTGCCCAAAGAGGCACTGCTGAGCACCAAATGCGGCCTGATCCGCAACGCCAAAGGCCGGTATCTTGGGCTGGACGGCAGCCCGGAGGCCATCAGCCTGGCCTGTGAAGCAAGCCTCAGACGGCTTGGGCGGGAAAAAATTGATATTTTCTTTTTACACCGCCTGGATCCCAAGGTTGCAGTGGAAGAAAGCGTGGGAGCCATGCGCCAGCTCCAGATTGCGGGAAAAATTGGCGCTATCGGCCTGTGCGAAACAAGCGCCGCAACCCTGCGCCGTGCCCGGAAAGAAGCCCAGATTACGATGCTGCAAAGTGAATACTCACTTTTTTCCAGAGATATCGAAAAAGAAGTGCTTGCCGCCTGCCGGGAACTTGCAGTGGGTGTTCTTGCCTATTCGCCTCTTGGCCGCGGACTGCTTGGGAAAAGGATAGAACGGGACAACCTGAAACCCAAAGACATCAGACGTATTCTGCCCCGTTTTTTTGTTGAAAACCTGCCTGCCAATCAGGCTCTTTTTTCCATTCTCAAACAGATAAGCAATTCGCTTGGCGCGACTCCTGCTCAGGTTGCCCTGGCCTGGCTGCTCAAACAGGGAGAAGACATTTTTCCCCTTTTTGGCACAACAAACAAAGAGCACATTATTGAAAACACGCAGGCGCCCAAAATTGATCTGCCCGACTCCGCTCTGGCCGAGCTTGACGCCCTGGCCCCCCGTGTGCGGGGAGAACGCTACAACCCGATGGGCATGCGCTTTGTCAACCAATAAGACAGGTAACTATGGACTACATCACACTTTTCAACAACTTTCTTCTTGACCTTCGCGGAGTATATGAAAACAAGTTCGCTCTTGGCCTGCTTACTCTTACAGCCATCTTTTCTTTTTTCTGCGGCCGGTTTTCAAAATAAACAAGGTAATTTCCCCCGCGTTATCTGGCGATTTATTTTCTGAGCCTTATGCCTTTTCTCTGACAACACTATGCTTTTTTCGCGTGCAAAAAGGTGAACTCCGAACAGTCCATTTGCCAGACAGAAAGTGAACATGAGCATAGCTTGCGCAGATTTTTCCAAAGTCAGCTGCAAGTGCTACTTCCGAATTCCTCCCGGAGTTACCCCATATTGTTTTTTGAAAGCGGAAATAAAAGCAGAAACAGAACTATAGCCGCAGTTCATTGCCGCAACAGTAACATTTTCCCCGCCTTCCAGAGAATTTTTAGCGTGCTGAAGACGCATGGTCTGAATCCATTTCCCAAAAGTCAGGCCGGTCTGCCTGACAAAAAGACGAGACAGGGACTTTGGAGACATGCCTATACGGTCACACCACTGCTGTATATTCACATTTTCTTCAGGAGAGGAAAGCACGGCAGTACAAAGTTCTACAAGACGATGTTCAGAAGGCATGAGCATCGGAGTTCCCACTTCCCTGCTTTTTTTCAAACGGTCTATAAAAACAACAGCCAGTCTCCGGTCTTCTTCATGAGAAAGATCAACACGCAGGTCATTCAAAGCAAGGAGAAGGGCTCTGAGCAGTGAGTCTATTTCAATAGACTGATAATGTCTGAAGCGGGGAAGAGGCGCCAAAAGAGATGGATGCAAAAAAAGTGAGCGGTTAAAAGAAGATTCCGGCATATACCATTCATGTTCAAGCCCCGGCGGGATAAGAATCGCCCTGTGGGGCTGCCCCAGAAGATTTCCCGCTCCGGTACAGACAACAATGCTTCCATTGGCAACATAGGTCAGTTCATAGCACTCGTTGTGCACATGCAGTTTTCTCCAGGTACCGGCTTCCTGTTTTTCACAAAAGGTATAAAGAAAATATTTCTCGTCAACCAGACTCTGGTCGCCGGTATAAGGATTCCAGCAATGTTGTCTGAAGGCCATATCCCCTCCGATTTCTTCTCCTTCATTTTTCAAGAAAAAATAAGATACAATTGCTGAAAAAAGACAGATAGACAAAAAAATTAAAAAATTATGCCTGCAACATTTTGAAATTAAAAAAATATTTATCAAGATAAAATAATCACAAATTTGTCTTTTTTAATAAATAAAATGTCTAGACAGCGCAAGATAAAAAATACGTGATTTTTTATTCATGGCTCAGGTTGAAAAAAAAATTTTAACCGCCGTAATTTTTTGCGAGGGTGGAAAGAGCGTATGCTTGTCAAAGAAAAAATCGTTTTTACAGGCGCAGATATTGTTACCTTATCAGAAAAGGTTCCTCATGCCCAGGCCGTGTGCGTATCAAACGGGCGGATCGACTGCGTTGGCAGTGAATCCGAGATATTACGCTACGCAAAGATGGGAGCTTGCCAGGTCATTCAGCTTCAAGAGGGAACCTTATATCCTGGTTTTATTGACACTCACAGCCATCTTTCCATGTACGGCGATTGCCTTGATCAGGTGTATTGCGGTTCAGAACTTGGTTCAATTACAGCCATTCAGGAAAAAATTTCTCAAAAAGCGCTGACAACCCCGGAAGGCAGGTGGATTATCGGATACGGATATGACGACTCCGCGATCCAGGATAATCGGCATATGGGCAAACAGGATCTGGACATCATCAGCACAAAGCACCCCATTCTTATCAGCCATATTTCAAATCATATGGGATATGTAAATACCCTGGGGCTCAATCTCCTGAATTTCAGCAGCAAGACAAAAATTCCAGGCGGAAAGATTGTTCTTGACGGGCATGGAGAGCCAACAGGGTTCATTCTTGAAAACGCTCTTATCTCGGCCTTTGGCAAACTGCCCCCTTTAACAGAGGAGAAAATAAAGGAAAATATAACAAGGGCCATCGCTGATTATAATAAAAACGGCATTACCACTTTTCAGGACGGAGCTATTGGTTTTAATGGCAACCCTTCTGCTATTATCAGAGCCTATACAAATCTTGACAGAGAAAAAAAAATGAATGCCAGAGCATATCTTCATTTTATTCCTGATGTAATGGATCAGCTTATTCAATTTGGTTTATGGAAATTTGGAAGTGATCACCTAACCTTTGGAGGGGTAAAATATTTTACAGATGGGTCAATTCAGGGTTTTACAGCAGCCCTGAAAGAAGGATATCATTCTCGTCCTGATTTTAATGGCAATCTTTTGTATAATCAGAAAAAAATAAAGGATCTCATCTCAAAATATCACAAAATGGGCATACAGATAGCCGTCCATACGAATGGAGATGCCGCCTCAGAAGCTGCCATTTCCAGTTTTGAATCAGCAATAAAAAAATATGGGGATAAGGAACTGCACCACATGCTCATTCACGCGCAGATGGTTTCAGATTCCCAACTTGAAAGAATGAAAGCGTGCGGGATTACCCCTTCTTTTTTCTCCCGGCATATCGAAGTCTGGGGAGACCGGCACTATACCACATTTATCGGCCCCCAAAGAACAAATCGGCTCAATCCGGCCGGGTCCTGCGTGCGCCTGCAAATGCCGTTCAGTCTCCATGTAGATACGCCGGTATTACCTGTGACTGTTCTTGGCAGTATGCACGCGGCTGTAAACCGGATCAGCAGCGGCGGCAGGCTGCTGGGAGCGGATCAGCGTATTTCTCCGCGTCAGGCTCTTCAGGCCTATACCGTGTACGCGGCTTCGTGTTGTGGCGGAGAAAACGACAGAGGCAAAATTGAACCGGGAAGATTGGCAGATTTTGTTTTACTGGATAAAAACATTGAACAAACAGATCCTCTCAAGCTTCGTGACATACAGGTAAAAATGACCATTTGCGGCGGGAATATTGTTTTTCAAAGAAAAGGTTCACAATGAACAGTCAACGTCTACTCAGCACCCTGCATGCCTTGTCTCTTTGCAACGCAACTCCGGGCAAAGGAATCACCCGATTTTCCTGGTCTGACGCAGACTACCAGGCCAGAAAACTGATAGAGGGAGAACTTCAGGCAATAGGACTTCAACCATGGACTGACGGAATTGGAAACATTCATGCCAGACTGGATGGCAAAACAGGTTTTCCAGAAATTCTGATGGGTTCTCACCTTGATACGGTACTCAATGGCGGCCCATATGACGGAGCTCTTGGAGTTGTTGCAGCTCTTGAAACGCTCCGTTCTTTCCATGAACAAAATTTTATTCCAGATTTTCACATCAGGTTTATAGCCTTTGCTGAAGAAGAGGGTTCCAATTTTGGAGTGACCTGTCTTGGAAGCAAGGCCATTACCGGAAAAGTTGATAAAAACACACTGAAAAATCTCTGCAATGCTGAAGGAAGTGCCTGGGAAAAACTGTATCGATCAGGGTTCAGTCCTGAGAATTTGCCACAACAACAAATACGACCTGAACAAACAAAAGCATTTTTTGAACTTCATATAGAACAAAATGATATTTTGGAGCAACAAGACATTCCACTTGGAATTGTTACAGATATTTGTGGCATGCGCCTTTACAGAATAACTTTTCATGGACATTCAGATCACGCGGCAAGTCCGATGCAAGGCAGAAAAGATCCCATGTCAGGATTTTGTGAATTTGCCTATACAGCGGAAATGTTATGGAAGAAAAAAATACTCCCTGAAGATTTTTCTTTCACTGTTGGCCAGATTCATTGTGAACCGAATATTGGAATTGTCATTCCAGAAACAGTCAGTTTTACTGTTGATTGCAGGCAGGTAAATATATCTATCCTGGAAGATGGTTGGGAAAAAATAAAAAAACTGATTCATGACATTGCGCAACAAAAAGAATTATCCCTGGAGATTTGTCCTCTTTCCGCAAGCGGGGGAACCAGGACCAGCCCGGAACTGAATCAAATTCTTTTTCAAGTCGCGCAAGAGCATGGGATTTCACCGCTGTTTCTAAAAAGCGGCCCTGCCCATGATACAGCAGAAATAGGACGTATCGTCCCCTCCGCCCTTCTCTTTGTTCCAAGTAAAAAAGGACTCAGCCACTGCCCCCAGGAAGACACATCCGATGAGCATATCTGTCTTGGAACCCAAATTTTTGAACAGGCAATACGCAAGATTTCTACACAGAATGCAGAATCCAAACATTAACCAACAAACAACAGGAGAAAATCTATGAAAAAATTTTTATTAACCCTGGCAACAGTGACATTTTTTCTTTTTTCCGTTTCAGGGGTTCAGGCCGCAAAAAAAATTCCAGTTATTTTCGCATCTTCCGTTGACACAAATGAACTCAGTTATGTCAACATTGCGTATAAAAAATTTGTAGACCTTGCCCAGAAATATTCTGACAATGCTTTTGAATTTCAATTTTTTCCCAGCATGCAACTGGGAGATGAGCAGGCAACCGTGCGCGCCATTCAACTGGGAACAATACACATGACCAGCGTTGCGACCAATAACTACGCTCCTTTTGCCCCTTCCTGCGGATGGGTGAACATGCCATACCTCTTTGATACTCTTGAAGATTTCAGAAAGATGGTTGATGTCATGTGGGATCAGCATAACAAATGGGCAGTTCAAGAAGGTGGAGCCAGAGTGCTGTGCATTCTCGATATCGGATACCGCCAGCTGACAACAGGGGCCAAATATCCGGTACGCAACCTCGCCGATGCCAAGGGCATAAAAATACGCACTCCGCAAAACGCCTTGATGGTTTCAACCTTCAAAGCCCTTGGACTTGAACCCTCTGCTGTAGCTTTTTCAGAAACATTTAACGCTTTGCAACAAGGTGTTGTGGACGGACAGGAAGGCTGTTTCAATAACGTCGTGACATTAAAATTTTATGAAGCCCAGAAGTATGCGACAAAAATCAATTACTCTGTGCATTCAGCAAATTTTCTTGTCAGTGAAAAATGGCTCCAGAGTCTGTCTGAAAAAAATCGTCAGGCGTTAATCCAGGCCGGAAAAGAAGCCATGGTCTACGAAAGAACAAAAGTCGCAGGAATCCTCAAGTCTGATGACGAAGAAATGGAAAAACATGGAATGACATTGCTCGGCGAAGTTGAAGATCTTCCGGAATGGATTCGTCTTGGACGTACAGCATGGCCAAAATGCTATGAGGTTATTGGTGGTGGGGACGCCAAAAAAGGAGAAAGTATAATGAACATCGTACTGGAAAAAGGAAAAAATATTATAAAAATGTAAATTCAAAAAACCGGGGGGAACAGTACCCCCGGTTTACTCAGGGAGAATCTATGCTAAACACCATACGATGGATAGATAAATGGGGTGAAGAATTTTTTGTATCATGTATGTTAACATTACTCATCCTTCTACTTGGAACGGAAGTCTTTTCAAGATTTCTCCTTGATAAAACATTCACCTGGATTGAAGAGCTATGCCGTTATCTCTTTGTATGGTCGTCATACATGGGAGTAGCTATTGCGATAAAACATAAGGAACAGCTGCGGGTGCTCATCTTGATAGACCTGCTGAAAAAATTGTCTCCCCGACTGGTAAAAATAACGTATATTATTTCTGAACTCAGCTTTACCGCTTTTTGTCTGGCCATCTTTTATTACAGCCTAGGTATGATTAAAAACATGACACAGTTCAAACAAGTTTCAGCTTCACTTGAAATTGATGTTATGTATGCCTATCTTATCATTCCTATCAGTATGTTTATAGCGGCTTTCCGTACCCTTCAGGTCTTGTACAGGGATTTTATCTCAGGCAATCTCACTTTTGAAAACTGTTCAACATCCGGGCAAAATCACGAGCAGGATCAAAAAACTGAAGGAGTTCACGTATGATTCTGTTCTTTACCTTTCTTGTTTTTATGCTCCTTGGCTTGCCCCTGTTCGGAGTAATAGGCTTGGCAACTCTTTTTTCCATGGCCGGCATGCCCTTTCCAATGGAATTTATTCCGCAAAATCTTTATACGGGAATGGATCAATTTCCTCTTATTGCCACCATTGGTTTTGTCATGGCAGGATTCCTCATGGAACCTGCTGGGATAACAGGAGAAATAATAGAAGTCGCCAAACGGACTGTGGGCAGTTTTACAGGCGGACTGGCAATGGTCACGATTCTGGCCTGTATGATTTTTGCCGCGCTGAGTGGGTCAGGCCCGGCAACAACAGCTGCCATAGGCAGCATTATGATTCCGGGAATGCTGAGTGCGGGATACAAAAAAGGAGATGCCTCCGCAGTTACTGCAACAGGAGGAACGCTAGGGATCCTCATTCCTCCCAGTAATCCAATGATTATCTACGGAGTTGTCGCCAATACGTCTATTGCCGGCCTTTTTATGGCCGGATTTATTCCGGGTTTTGTTCTGACAACGGCCATGTGTATCACGGCCTACATTATTGCCAGGAAAAATAATTACAAAGGAACAGGTGAAAAATTCTCTTTTTCCTTACTTTGCAAGGCAATATGGGGAGGAAAATGGTCTCTTGCAACTCCGGTTATTATCCTTGGCGGAATATATGGTGGAGTTTTTACTCCAACAGAGGCTGCTGAAGTTGGAGTGCTCTGGACATTATTTGTAGGTATCTTTGTTTACCGCAAATTAACCTGGAAAAATATTTCTTCCGCGCTGGTACGGACTTCGGCCTTTGCCGGCTCGGCCACAGTGCTGGTTGGAGTCTCCATGGCTTTTTCTAGACTCCTGACCCTCTACCGGATTCCACAGGAAGTTGGTTCTTTTCTGGCTTCAATCTCCACAGACCCGACTATCACATTACTGCTTATCGCTCTTTTTATTTTCTTGTGTGGATTCGTTGCGGACACACTGGCCATGGTGGTTGTTCTGGCCCCGGTTTTTTTGCCAATCACCAATTCACTGGGCATCCATCCTATCCAGTTAGGTATCCTCTTTGTTGTATGCTGTGAAACAGGATTTTTAACACCTCCTTTTGGTGCCAATCTGTTCATCACCATGAAAATAATCGATGTAAAACTTGAGGACGTAGCCATACGAGTGCTGCCATACCTTTTAACAATATGGGGACTTATTTTCATTGTCGCAGCCTTCCCTCAGTTTGTTATGTTTCTGCCTAAAATTTTAATGTAAGGATACAAGAAAAAAAATGAAAAATATATTCATATATATTATATCAATAGCTTTTATATTTTTATCAGTCTTGCCTCTTTCAGCGTCTTCAACTGAAAAATTGTACACTGCATGGCTTGGAGAGAATGAAACATTTATTGCCTGGTACGCAAAGGAAAAAGGAATGGACAAAATAGCCGGATTTAATCTGGAAATGATGCCCTTTGAAACAGGAAAGAACATCCTGGAAAGTCTCTCTCCTCTGAACTGGTCTATTGCCGGATGCGGGATTGTACCAGTTCTTTCTCTTCCTCTCCAGGATGCTGTAGAAATTATCGCTGTTGCATCAGATGAAAGTAAATCAAATGCTATCTATGTTCGTCCAGCGAGTTCTATTCTCAAAACAAAGGGACATAATTCTGATTTTCCTGATGTTTACGGTTCTCCAGAAACTGTCAGAAAAATAACAATCCTTTGTCCCCTTAAATCTTCAGCTCATTATCTGGTAGAAAACTGGCTACAAATTCTTAACCTGTCGTCAAGTGAAGTCAATATTAAACACATGGAACACAGCCAGGCATTGAGTGCTTTTACCGGTGGAGAAGGAGACGCTGTCGCACTGTGGGCACCTTTAACCTATGAAGCAAAACAAAAGGGATTCAAAGAGATAGCCAACTCACAGGAAACAGGAACTGCTCTTTATACAATTCTTGTGGCGAACAAAAAATTTTCGCAAAAATATCCTCAAAAAATCACGTCGTTCCTTAATATGTATCTCAAAACGATTTCGAAAATAAAAACAATTCCTGAGCAGGAACTGGTAGAAGAATATATCCGTTTTTATAAAGAATGGTCAGGGAAAAAATTAAGCTATGAGATGGCAAAAGAAGACCTTAACCATCATCGTAACTTTACGTTACAGGAACAAATTGAACTCTTTTCCTCAAAAGACAAAAAAGGACTCCAGAGAATACTGGAAAATATTGCCATATTTACATCAAATTCCAATATAAATGAAACAAAAAAAATAATACTTCCTCAAATAAACGGGAAACACTTCAACATTTTGTCAAACAAGGAATAAACAGCCAGGATGAACATATTTCATGGGCTGTTTGTATCTTACCAAAAGGCCAGGGAGGTGCATGGATTATCGCAATATATATGGGCTTGGCCGTTACTGACTGGGGAGTCTAGTTAACAAGAAAAAAACAAGAGTAATTTTTGATTTCCATTTTTCTTCCAATCAAAAATCCGACTTCAACAATCTAAACTAACGCCCTTTTCGGAGGGCTTTTGCCTGCCTTTTTTCTCCTGTTGCAAAATTATTTTCAAGTTCCGCAAAAATTAATTTTTAATGATAAAAAGTAGTTTTTAAGTTTTGATAAAAAATATCAGAAAATACGCATTGTTATTGTTGACATTTATTTTTTTAGTTATCCTCTTTTGAATTCGCATTATTTGTGAAGTGTGAAAATTTTCTGCCTAAGGTGTAATCCTGACAAACATGTGAATACCCCCAAAGTTAAGCGATTTTTTTCATTTTTTATTCAGGAGAATACTGATATGGCAAATGGTACTGTAAAATGGTTCAATAGCACAAATGGATGAGTTCCCTTGCAATCCGCATGACATCAGCTGATTGCCGCAGCCCTCTGGCCAAGGGAACCGCCTGTCCCGGCAGTCCATTTGCTGAACAGCCAAGAACCAGCTTCTCCAGGCCGCTGCTGGCGACACAACTGGAATCCCACATTGGTGTCACTGAGGTACAGCTTCTAGGACAGGCTGCACGCTGGAAAACATATTGAAAACGAGCGCCAGGGAATTTCCAGGCGCTCGTTTGTTTTTGATTCTATCCAAGTGTAAAATCACATTTAACAATCAGCAACTTTCAATCAAAAATTCCGTTATCTTTCTTTCTTCACTGGAAAATCCAATGCCAATCAGTACAATCTTTTTGTTTCTGGACTGAT
>CAUUHW010000015.1:0-29810 GCA_963545205.1 uncultured Desulfovibrionales bacterium | reverse complement strand
ATCTGGCCCGACTGGCTCAGGAACTCAACAGCCTTATCCGGGATTTGCAGGATTCATAACAACAAGTTACGCAAACAGCGCACAATTTTTTCTATATCCTCATCTGCCAGGTAAGGGCCAAAAGGCAGGCTCAGCACCTCGTTTGCCGCCTGTTCACTCACAGACAAGGAGGTATTGACTGCGACTGCCGGTTGTTTATGCAGTGGAACAGGATAATGAATGGCGCTTGGAATACCGGCGTCTTTGAAAGCCTGTTGTACACGCTCCCTGTTTTCCACCCGGATTGTGTATTGGGCCCAGGCGCTGATATTATGTTCCTCAATATGCGGCGTGGACAGGATTCCGGCTCCACGCAGGGCCTGCCGGTATCGGGCCGCGACGTTCTGGCGCAAGTCGATCTCGCTTTCAAGCGCGGCCAGCTTGGGCAGCAAAACAGCAGCCTGCAATGAATCCAGACGACTGTTTACGCCCTGACGAATATGGTGATACCGTCTGTCTTCACCATGTGCGGCAATCTGGCGCATAACGGTTGCCAGATTCTCATCGCTGGTAAACATCGCCCCGCCGTCACCATATCCCCCCAGCGGTTTGCTTGGAAAAAACGAGGTAGTAGCGATCATACTCAGATTACAGGATTTTTTTCCTTTATAGCTGGCCCCGAAACTCTGCGCTCCATCTTCAATAACCGGAAGATGATGACGCGCGGCAATCTGGCCTATGGCATCAAAATCAGCGCACTGGCCGTACAACGAGACCGGAATAATGGCCTTTGTCCCTGGCGTGACAGCCGCTTCCAGCAAGGCCGGATCAAGGGTATAGGTGCGCGGGTCAATATCCACGTACACCGGTTTTGCCCCCAGCAGGGCCACGGCTTCGGCTGTAGCAATAAAGGTAAAGCCCGGAGTAATGACTTCATCTCCCGGCCCAATGCCAAGTGCCATCAGCGCGATTTGCAGGGCATCTGTACCATTGGCGCAGGCAATACAATATCTGGCTCCACAAAAATCAGCCAGGCGCTCTTCCAGTTCTCTAACTTCACGCCCGCCAATATATTGGCCGTGATGCAGGACGCGGTGCACAGCCTCTTCAAGACGCGGACGAAGGTGGCTTTGCTGGGCCTCAAGATCAACAAACGGCATGGGCCGAAAGGGACGCTTTTCGTCCAGATACTGACAGAAAGTAATTGTCTTGTCAGGATACAGACGAAGCAGTTCAGGGTCACGGGTCAAAATCTTCGCGCTGCCCGGAAAAAAGCGTTGCAGCGCCCTGACAAGCTGCTCGGCATGGGGGCAAGGACTGTCAAACACATCGCCCTCACCTGCCAGGGCCGCCAGCCACTGAACATTCTGACTGAAATCTCTCAAAAGAAGCCGGGCCTTTTCAAAGAGCTGATCGCGCGAACACGGTTTTGCGTTTTTATCGTTTTCCTTTTCAAGCTCCCGGAGCAGGGAAAAAAGCATGGTCTGCACACTTCCCACGTACAACCAGATTTTTCTTTTTTCCCGCAAGCACGCGCTCAGACATTTCCGGTACTCATCAACAACAGGCTGACGCTCAAGACAGATATCAACAACACTTTGTTCGTCTAACAGCAAATCCATACGAGTTCCTCTTTTTCAGGCACATACACAGCTCTTGCAACTCATCTTGCAAATCATCATAAGCAATGTTAGATAGACTGTATTGCAAGGAGAAACAAGGTGAAATTTTTCCCCGAAAAAACAAAAAAGGATCCCCCGCTTATAAAAATCCTGCGCTTTCTTGCCCTGATCTCCATTTTTATAATTGCCGGCAGCCTGTTCTGGAAAAACAACCAAAAAGCAATGCACACCGTTTCCGGCAAGATGGCTATCTGGGATCAGACCAAAACACTCAGTGAGGAACAAAAAAAAAGCCTGCACAAGCTTCATCACGATTTGCGCAATCTGTTTGGCATCAAGCTGAAAATCAGTATCACCAAAGAAAAAGTGATTCCGCCCAAGGTTGATTCCAAAACCCTTTTTATCGGCCTTTGTCCGGCTGAACAGGAAGCTGTTGTTATCTTTCCTCCGCTTGTGCTTGGGGCCCTGGGTAAACAGTTTCGTGATAACCTGCAAAACAGGCATTTCAGGGGCTCATGGCACAACAGGGGCTGGGTCGAAAAACTTGGCCAGGCCGTCCACATGATTTCTCAAAAACTGATAGCAATAGATGAAACAGGTTCCTGAAGTCACGATCCACACTGACGGCTCGTCTCTGGGCAATCCCGGCCCGGGCGGCTGGGGCGCGATCCTTTCCTGTCCGGATAAAAGAAAGGAGATGTCAGGGGCTTTTACGCGAACCACCAATAACCGAATGGAAGTGCTGGCCGCAATTATGGCTTTAGAGGCCCTGAAAGTCTCCTGCAAAGTCAGCCTGTACACAGATTCGCGCTATCTGTGCGATGCCATAGAAAAAAAATGGATTTATGGCTGGATAAAAAAAGGCTGGCTCAATTCCGCCAAAAAACCGGTTAAAAATAAAGACCTCTGGCTGCGTCTGCTCCCGCAGATACAGCGTCATGACCTGCGCCTGCACTGGTTACGAGGCCATAGCGGACACCCAGAAAACGAACGCTGCGATGAACTGGCCCGCTCAGCAGCCCAGTCAGGACCGAGTGAACCGGACCGAGGATATGAGGATGAAGGTTGAGCAATCCGTCTCGCGATTCTTCTGCGCGCCACACCTAACCCTCTGTAAAAAATACGCAACACAGTGCGAGAGAAAACTCCTTACCCGGATTTGAGCGGAAGAACCGGATGGTAGTGCTCAGGATGATAATGCTGCGCCATTTTGGTCGCAAGCCCCGCAAGAATTCGCTGGCGATTGTAGGGAGACGGGTGCGTTGACAAAAACTGAGGCGGGCCGCTGCCACTGACTCTTGCCATTTTCTCCCATAAGCTGACAGCGGCAAACGGATTGTAGCCAGCTCTGGCAGCCAGCTCAATCCCCATACGGTCAGCTTCGATTTCCGCAGCGCGACTATTGGGAAGTGTAATCGCAAAAAGAGCGGCAACGCTGGCGGATTGCAAAATCTCCCTGGAATGCCGTTTTTCTTTTGTCATCACGGTCGCGCCAACCAAACCAAGCTGAGTCGCCAGCGCCATAGACATTTTTTCAGCGATATGGTTGGCCAAAGCGTGAGAGACTTCATGGGCCATAACCTGTGCCAACTCATCATCTGTTGGCTTGAGCTTTTCAATCAACCCGCTGTAAACAGCCATTTTTCCACCAGCCATGCACCACGCATTGACCGTATCAGGATCGTCAATAACAGAAACACTCCAATTCCAGCTTCGGGTATGCGGATACAAAAGAACAGCCTGTCCAACAAGCTGACCTGTAATTTTACGCACTCTGGCTGTCAGCTCCGCGTTTATGTTAATTTTTCCACTTTTCCGCAACGGAGCGAGCATCTGCTCATACGCGCTTTGGCTCATTCTTACGGCTTGATCAGGAGAAATAAGCATTAACTGCGACCGCCCTGTTGGGCTGGTCGCGCATGCCATTACAGAACAAAAAAACAAAACAGCAACAAACCGTTTCATACCTCAAAATTCTGCGCCCGCATCAAAAAGTGACTCCGGTTGTCCGGTCGATTCCAGCACGGAACTCCAGTAATTGGAATTTGTGTCCAGTTTCCGCCTTTTTTTCGTGACCAGATCAAGCGGCATATACAGGTATCTGTCCTGCAATTTCCCGATAACCGTGTTTGTTTTTCCGGCCATGGCGGCGTGTACCGCGTGCTGGCCCAGAAACCCGCAGTAAATCCTGTCGTTGGCATTTGCCGGAACAGAGCGGATAATATAGCTGGGATCAATATACTTAAGCGAGACCGGTATATCTTTTTCCTTAAAATACTTCGTTATTTCCTGGCGCAGCAGGGAAGTAATGTCGCCCAGAACAACATTTCCCGATGCATCCTTTTGCTGGCTGGCCTTGCACAGTTCCTGACCCGCGCCTTCAGCCACCACAATAACGGCATGATGGCGTTCCTGTAAGCGTTTTTCCAGGGCAGCCAGAAAACCTGCTTGCCCGTAGAGTGAAAACCTGCTTTCAGGCACCAGGACAAAATTAACCTCTTTAAGAGCCATTGTGGCCTGAGCCGCAATAAAGCCCGATTCCCGCCCCATCAGTTTGACCAGACCAATCCCGTTGAGCGCGCCTTCCGCCTCGGTATGGGCGCAACGAATGGCTTCTGTGGCTTTTTCCACTGCGGTATCAAAACCAAAACTCTGGGTAATAAAATGAATGTCATTATCGATTGTTTTGGGAATCCCGATAATGCTGATTTTCAGGTTTCGTTTGGAAATTTCCTGATAAATGGCCGAGGCCGCCTGCATGGTACCATCCCCGCCAATCATGAACAAGATATTGATATTCATACGCTCCAAAGCATCAACAATCCCTTCCGGCAGTTGCGGGCCACGCGAAGAAGCCAGAATCGTGCCGCCAAATTCATGGATATGAGAAACATTGTGCGGAGTCAGCTCAAGAACATTGTGTCCGTATTTGGGAATAAATCCCTGCAGACCATACCGGATACCAATAGTGGCGGCCACACCGTAATTGTGGTGAGCGGCCATGATAATGGCCCGGATAACGTCATTTAGGCCCGGACACAGACCGCCGCAGGTGACAAGAGCGCACTTTGTCTTTGGCGCGTCAAAATACACATGCTCCCGCGGCCCGGCTTCTTCAAAATCCACAAAATACGAATCCTGATTTTTTTCTTCCAGAAACTCTTTTGGCACCCTGATCTTCAATCTTTTGTCCTGAGGCACAAAACGGCAAAAAGGAAGAGGCGATGGAATGCTTGCCCGTCCAAGAGATACGATTTGGGTTTGAATACGGTCTTGCTCTGCCATGACAGTCTCCCATGTTGCTGACTGATGTTTTTAACCCAAAAATTTTTAGCAGGATATGGACAGATTCACAAGACCTGTTTTTTCCCCTGCCGCGAAAGAAGTTTCCACGGCAGGGAAAAAACTACCGCCTGTCTCCAAAATCCTGGACAAACTTGTCAACAAGGCGTTGCTGCCAGTTCCCTTTGGGGCGCAATCTGCCAAAAAAGAAACGCAGTACTTCCGGTTCCTCTTCCCATTCCATGCCGCCAATCAGCTCGCGGTTTTCATACAGCCACAAAATCCTGTTGACTGTGAATTTCACCTGAGAAAGGGTAAAGACCCGCCTGGGCAGTGCCAGACGCAACAGTTCCATGTCAGCAAGATGTTCGCTCCCATCCGCGTTTCTTTCTTCCGATAAGGTGCCCCGTTCCATACCCCGGACCCCGCTAGCAAGATACAGGGCCGCCCCCAAGGCTGCCGCTGGAAATTCCGTTTGCGGCACGTGAGCGACAAATTCACGGGCGTTCAGATGACAACCGAGTCCTCCGGCCGGCAGCACAACAGGGACTCCGTAGGCTGAAAGCTCATTGGCCATAAAAGCAATAAATTCAGGCCCATGCCTGACCATGTCAAAATCCATTGTTTCCTCAAGTCCAACCGAGGCGGCTTCGATTTCCCGGACAGACATGCCGCCGTAAGTCAAAAAACCTTCAAACAAAGGAATGAGAGGCTGCATGGCTTTGAACAGGGCTTTATTCGAGGTCAAAATGGCTCCACCTCTGGCACACCCCAGTTTTCTGGCTGAGTAGTAGATAATGTCGCAACAACCAGCGATCTTTTCCGCGATTTCGTGAATTTCCATGTTCTGGCAGGCAGCTTCCCGGACCTTGATAAAATAGAGATTGTCAGCGAGCAGGGAGGCGTCAAGAACCAGAGGAATACCATGTTCCCGGCACAGGGCCGCAACCACCTGCAGATTGGCCAAAGACCAGGGCTGCCCGCCAATCAGATTGGTTCCGGCCTCTACCCGCACAAAGGGAATCCGGCCCTGCTCTTTTTGTAAAAAGTCAGCAAGGGCCTTTGTGTCCATATTGCCCTTAAAAGGAATATCTGATTGCGGACAAACCGCTTCCGGCAAAAAGAACTCCCTGACAGTTCCGCCACTGGCCTGAATATGTGCGCGGGTAGTGGTAAAATGATAGTTCATGGGTACGATTTGCCCCTGACGCACAAAGGCGCGGGCCAAAATATTTTCTGCCGCGCGGCCCTGATGCACCGGCAGGACATACTCCTTTTTGAACAATTTCCAGTTCACAGCCTCAAAGCGTTCAAAACTGGCAGAGCCGGCATAACTGTCATCAGCGACCATCATCGCGGCAACCTGTCTGTCGCTCATGGCATTCACGCCGCTGTCCGTGAGCATATCCAGAAACACATCTTTATTTTTCAATAAAAAAGAATTATTGCCGGCCGCCCGCAGCGCCTCCAGCCGACTTTGAACGGAAGGCAGGTGAAGTTTCTGGATCACCCGTACCTTGTGCATTTCAACCGGAAAAACATCATTTTTCCAAAAAGCAAGTTCAGACATTTCATTTTCCTCCTTTGAATGTGCATAAAAAAAGCTCCTTACCAACAACTGGTAAGGAGCTCCTGTAACGTGGACGGCCTTGATTTATTTACATTACAACAGACCGTACCTCCTCGCAGGGGCTCCGGATCCGTAGTAATAATACATGGCAGCGGTGAGTTCGTTTATGAACCCAGGCAGCGTGTTTTGTAGAAAGATTGTTTGTGTGTGCATTGTTTTTTCCACATCATAATCAAGATTTTCGCCATTTCTATCGACCGGCATCTCACTTGTCAAGAAAAATCTGAAGACTGAAAAAAATAACCCCAAAAAAATTAACCTTGTGTTTGGATACCGGCTGTAGTAACAATGTTTTTGTCAGCATAAAACAGGCTGTTCCGGCAAAAAAGAAAACTGCTTTTTGCATGCGCATTTTTAGTGGAGATGTTATGGACGGCAACGCCATATTTGATACAAACAAAACAAATATAGATGGCATCAATCCAATTATAATCAATGAAGTCCAGATGATTTTAGCGGAAAAAAGAACCTCCCTTGCCGTCACCCGGACCGGAATCGCGATTTTGGTTGTTCCCCTGTCAATTATGGGCCTGCTTATTGCCACCTCAAACTACTATGACGTACTGAATGTCCTGTACATCCTTTTACCGCTGATTGGCCTGAGCACCATGCTGATTATCCTTGGAACCTACATGGTTATCAGATCAATCCGCTCTATGCGGCATCAAGATCAGCATATAAAAGAGCTGAAAAGACATAACAAACAGCTTCGCGAGCTCATGGATTGACAGTTCCGGGCCCTATCCAGACGAACACTGCAATCAAAAACCAATTTATTTTAAAGAATTTTTATAAAAATCTGTACCAAAACAAGCCACATCCAAAACAGACTTATTAACAAACAGAGAGTATGCCTGTTTCTTTTTAAGTAGAGGGAGATTCAATGAACAATATGCCTATTCGACGCAAACTCAATTTGCTGGTTTCAACATTGCTTCTTATAACCTGTATTTCTGTTATTACCATTTCCGTTTTGTTATCACGTGACGCCCTGAAAAAAGAAATCGTATCCAACTCGCTTCCGGCCAAAGCAGCAGAGGTTGTTGCTACTGTTGACAAGCTCCTTGTCTTTCCCACGACCATACTCGAAACAGTTGCCAGTAATCCTTTTTTAATTGAATGGATTAAAAACGGTGAAGACCCCGACAAAAAGGATTTTATCTACGCGATTGAAAACAATATCCGCTCCAGATACGCATCGCGCAGTATCGGCATTATCACGTCTCCCGGACTCAATTATTACGAGATGATGGCTGATGGTCAGAAAAAAACAAGCCGGATTGATCCTGAAATAGATGGCTGGTTTTTTGCCTTTAGAGATTCAGGCAGCAAACTGTATGTCAACATCCACCCACCAGACGATCCTCACTACCCTAATCTGGGTTTTTTGAACCTGCGGATTGAAGACAGCGGGGGAAATTTTTTGGGGATAGCTGCAGTTGGCATGGATGTCACAAAATTCATCCAGCGCCTTGGTTCAACCCGTATCGGACAAAAAGGTCTCACCTTTCTTGTTCGTAAAAACGGCGAAATCATGCTCCACTCCACCAAGAAACGAAATGGAACGCAGCTTGCGACAATCCCTGGTTTTGAGCGATACGCCAACAACATTCTTTCAAGCAAGGCCGTGACCTTTGAAACAGTGGACGCACACGGAGACAAGGTGCTGGTCTCCACCCGTGAAATCCCTATCCTGAACGCCGTTGTCATCACTATTGCCAATGCCTCTGAACTGTTTGAAGCCGTAGACAGGATAAAAAATATGTCCGCGCTTGTGGGTGTAGGCATCCTCATAATAAGCCTTCTTGTTTTAACGCTTTTTGCAAGAAGTCTCACCAAACCCATGGAAGCAATCATCACCTACGCCGATGACGTGGCTGCCGAACGGGAAACCCACACACCAGAACGCTTTTCCGTTATGGAAGTTGAAAGGATTCGCCAGGCATTAAGCAGCATTGTTCAATCCATGGCCGGACGGCTTGAGCAAATCCAGCAAAAAGGGAAGGAAGCGGAAAAGGCCCTGACCCACAGCAAAACCGCTCTGGCTGAGGCCGAACAGGCCAAAAAACAGGCTGAATCCAGCAGGGACGCCATGCATTCTACGGCGCAGCAACTGGAAAAAATCGCCTCTTCTGTCGCTTCGGCCTCACAACAGCTTTCAGCCCAGATAGAAAAAAGCAACAGAGGTACGGAAAAACAGGCCCACCGCACATCCGAAACAGCCACAGCCATGCAGGAAATGAACGGAGCAGTGCTGGAAGTGGCTAAAAACGCCAGTCAGGCATCAGAACTGTCCGGGCAGGCAAGAGAAAAGGCCCAGGCAGGGGCGGCGATGGTCAAAGAAGCCGGAAACAGCATGGAAGAGCTGCAACGTCAGGCCAAGACCCTGAAAACAGATATGGGCGAATTGGACGAATACGCCGGAGCCATTAGCCAGATTATGGGCGTCATCTCTGACATTGCCGATCAAACCAACCTGCTGGCCCTGAACGCGGCCATTGAAGCAGCCAGAGCAGGCGAAGCCGGACGAGGATTCGCGGTTGTAGCCGATGAGGTTCGCAAACTGGCTGAAAAAACCATGGCTTCCACGGCTGACGTGTCCAAAACCATCACCCAGATTCAGGAAAGCGCGACCAAAAATATCCGGCAAGTGGGAAGAACAGGAGAGGTTATAGAACAGCTTTCGGTCAAGGCCTTGGCAGCCTCTGATTCTTTGACGGAAATCGTTAAGCTGGTTGATGAAAATGCGAGCCAGATCCAGGCAATAGCAGCGGCCAGTGAAGAACAGTCTGCCAGTAGTGAAGAAATAAACCGCTCAATTACAGAAGTGGACGCCATCTCCACTGAAAACTCACAGGCCATGCGGGAAGCGGCTCAAGCAGTCCAGGAACTCTCCCGCCAGACCGAGGAACTCAATGTCCTGATCCGCCAGCTCCAACAGGCCTGAAAAAACACAAAAGGCATTGTCCCTGAAAAGGACAATGCCTGGCAAAAACAGGAAAAAATAACCTGCCCGCTAGCCCAGATGCTCAAGCAGGATAGTGAGCATGCGGCGTAACGGCTCGGCAGCCCCCCACAACAACTGATCGCCAACGGAAAAGGCGGTCAGGTAATCAGGGCCCTGACGAAGTTTATGGATTCTGCCCACCGGCACGTTTAAGGTCCCTGTTACATTGGCCGGAGTCAGTTCCCTGAGCGTGACCTCACGCTCGTTGGGCACAAGGCGCACCCAGTCATTATGCGCCGCAAGCAGGCTTGTAATATCATCAAGTGGAACATCTTTTTTCAACTTGATGGTAAAGGCTTGGCTGTGGCAGCGCATTGACCCGACTCTTACGCACAGGCCGTCAATGGGAACAGGACTGTCAAGACGCCCAAGCACCTTGTTGGTTTCGGCAAATCCTTTCCATTCTTCACGGGTCTGACCATCTTCCACAGCGCAGTCAATCCACGGAATAAGACTTGCCGCCAATGGCGCGCCAAAATTTTCGCACGGAAAATTATCAGCCCGCATGGTGCCAATAACCTGCCTGTCCAGTTCGGCAATAGCGGCAGACGGACGATCCAGAAGCTCTGCCGCTCCCTGTCCGATACAGCGCATCTGGCTGACCAGCTCACGCATGTTTTTGGCACCCGCACCGGAAGCGGCCTGATAGGTCATGGAGGTCACCCATTCCACCAGGTTCTGCTCAAAAAGCCCGCCAAGCGCCATAAGCATCAAAGAAACTGTACAGTTTCCGCCAATAAAATCTTTTGTGCCCGCCCGTAGGGCCTGGTCAATGACCTTGCGGTTGACCGGATCAAGCACAATAACACTTGTATCCCGCATACGCAGGGTTGAAGCCGCGTCAACCCAGTAACCGTTCCAGCCTTTTTCACGCAGCAGGGGATAGTATTTTTCAGTGTACCCCCCACCCTGACAGGATACCAGAATATCCATCTGCGACAGACGGTTGCCATCTGTAGCATCTTCCACCTTCCCCGCTGCCGTAACCGGCGCGTCTTGCCCTGCCTGCGAGGTTGAAAAGAAAAACGGCTCATAACCGTCAAATCCGTTTTCTTCCAGCATTCTTTCCATAAGAACGGAGCCAACCATTCCCCGCCAACCGATAAAGCCCACTTTGAGCATTGTGATCTCCTCCTCAATCATGAAATCTTGTTATCCCATAATGAAAATATTTCTTCTGTCAAATTCAAAAACAAGCAAACGATTAAAACGCATTACACTTTTTTTCTTGACTTACGGGACAAAACAGCTATGCTGCCGCAATCGTTTTTAACATTTTTAACATTTTATCAAAAGAGGTGTTTTATGAAAAAGTACATTATCCTGTCTCTTGCCGCTTTTTTTCTGGCAACCAGTGTTCTGACCGTGTCTGCCGCAACTGTCCGTGAAGATTGTGGTTGTGGTCTTGGCGCCGTGGCCATTGGTGAAAAAGAAGGATTCTGGTGGAAAATGCTTGGAACCCTCCTGAACGGGACATGCGGCAACCAGACCTTTGGTATGACCTCCGGTACGCTTGACTGCGACAAGAAAACAGCTCTTTTTGCCAAACTTGACACCTATGTTTCCGACAACATGGACAGTCTGGCCATTGACATTGCTCAGGGGCAGGGAGAAAGCCTTGACGCCCTAGCTGAAATTGCCCAGATTTCTTCTGACAAGAAAGCTGAATTCTACGCTTCCCTGCAAAACAATTTTACAACAATTTTCCCGAATGAAGATGTAACTCATCTGGCTGTTGCTGCAAAGATTGCGGAAATCGCCCGGACAATCTAACTTCTTGCATGGTCATTTCCTTTTTTGCTTTTTTCAAGAAATACGGAACAATCTGCGGTTCCGTATTTCTTTTTTTTATTTCCCAGCAAGACCATGTTTTTTCACAATCAACTGCTGAAATTCTTACCCAAAAAGCTTTTTCACTTAATCTGCAAAATCACAGATACTGGCAGATACTCCTGCATTATCAAGCAACAGTTTTTGGGGGAGTAAAAAGTGAAATTGATGACCCCAAATTCTTTTTCGCCAAAAATGGACAAAAAGATTCAGCTGCTGAACTGCGGGCAACAATAGCCACATTTCTTGGACCTCAAAAAAGCAAAGATACAATATGTAAATTTTACGCGCGCTACAGATGGATCAAGGAACAACTAGACCCGGATAATATATTTTCTGAAGACATACGCTGCGAAGAAATAGAAGCAATCAAACCGGGGCCTGTAAGTGTTATCTTTCCGACTTATTACATGAACAATCCGGCTTCCATGTTTGGGCACACATTGCTGACAATCAGTTCAGACAAGAATATCAGACTGGCGCATTCTGTTAATTACGCGGCACAAACAGATACAACCAATGGAATACATTTCGCGGTAGGAGGAATCTTCGGTTTTTTTAAGGGCTACTACAGTGTCACACCCTACTATAAAAAAATTCAGGAATATTCAGATATCAACCAGCGGGATATGTGGGAATACAGGCTCAATTTTTCGGAAGAAGAAACAAAAAGAATGATCTGGCATATCTCGGAACTCAATGAAATTTATCTGAACTACTATTTTTTCCAGAAAAACTGTTCCTATAACCTGCTGTATCTTCTTGAAGCAGCGCGCCCCACACTCAATCTTGTCAACAGGTTCAAAATGGCTGTTATGCCCATCGAAACTGTCAGGGCGATGCAAAAAGAGCATCTTGTTGAATCCGTCAATTTCAGACCCTCACTGGCCACACTCATCAAGGCCAGAAAAGATCTCCTTGCCCCCAGCGAACAAAAAATCGTCCTGCGACTGATTGCCGAAGACCCCAGACAGGTTCTGGAAACCGCCAGCAAGGACGAAACAACACAGGCAAAAATTCTTGATCTGGCAACAGAGCTGCTCCAGCTTTTTCTGGTAGAAAAAAGTATTTCAGGCAACGAATACAAATCACGGCTTATCACCCTGTTACGGCTCAGAAGCGCTCTCGGGAAAAAGGCAAGCCCCCCCCTGATCACGCCCCCCGCAAGTCCTGATACCGGCCACGATTCAAACAAAATAACCCTGTCATCAGGATTTACCTTCAAGGACAATGAGTTCTTTCATGAGCTGCGGTTCAGGCCCGCTTTTACCGACCTTACCGACCCTGACTATATACAGGGCAAAGGTGCGAAAATTGAATTTTTGGATACAAAATTACAATATGTTCCCAAAACAGATACCTTGCGCCTGCAACACCTTGATGTTCTGGACATTTTGTCTGTTTCTCCAAGAGATGAAATTTTCAAACCCATATCCTGGAAAATCAAAACAGGATTAAACAGAAAAATAACACCTGCCGGAAAAGACGCTCTGGTCTTTCAACTGGGTACTGGCGGTGGGGGTGCCTATTCTCTGTTTTCAGAAAAATGCCTTGCCTACGCAATGCTGGAACAACAAAGTGAGGTGGGAAACCGACTGAAAAAAGGCTTTGATATCGGGTTTGGAGCGACCGCCGGGCTGATCGTTTCTCCCGTGGACGGCCTAAAAACCCATCTTTTTTCACGGCACCTCAGATTTTACCCTTCAAATTCAGCGTTCTTTGAAGCTGCAATTTCAACCAACCTTCGACTCTCAAGAAACATGCACCTGACCCTTGATTGCGCTTACGAAAAAGGAGAGGCCCACGAAAAAACGCAATCCGTTCTTTCCCTTGGCCTGTTTTTCTAGGCGGCTAACACACGCCGCCAATTAAAGTTGACGAACCAGCCAGAATGCAGGAAAAAGAGATTTTTGTGCGAAAGCCCCAATCATTTTTCTTCAACCAGCAAACAAAACACAAAATATGAGCACAGGTACGCATACAGAAAAGTTCACCTCCCCGGTTGACGAGGCTGTCCGTCCACCACGGCAGTACAAGGTACTGCTCCATAATGACGATTACTCAACCATGGATTTTGTTGTGGAGGTCCTGATGCGGATTTTCAAAAAAAATAAAAACGAAGCTGTTGAAATCATGCTGGCCGTGCATACTCATCAGGTCGGCGTATGCGGTATCTACACCTATGAAATCGCGGAAACAAAGGTTGAACAGGTTGTAACCATGGCCAGGCAACATTCATTTCCCTTGCGCTGCACAATGGAGGCTGCCTGATGCTGAGCAAGGAACTTGAACACATCATTTCTCTTGCTGTCAACGAAGTACGAATCCGGCGGCATGAATTTTTGTCCCTGGAACATCTGCTCTACGCGTTTTCACTTGAGGGCAGTGGTCAGCAGCTTTTACTGGCCTGCGGCGTAGACATGGATTCCTTACGGGGAGAACTGGAACTCTTTTTTGCCGATCATATAGAGATGCTCGGCGCAAACGAGGATCAGGATAACATTGTCCAGACCCTTGGCGTACAGCGGGTGATACAGCGGGCCCTCCTACATATGCAGTCAGCCGGCAAGGACACTGTTCAGGTCGGAGACTTTCTGGCCGCCATGCTGGAAGAACAAAATTCCTTTGCGGTCTATTTTCTGCATATCCAGGGAGTACAACGCCTGGACGTACTCAACTATATTACTGACGCTTCCGCTCAACAGGAAAAAAAAGACGCAAAACCAGCATCATTTCTTGAACAATTTTGTGTTGATCTGGTTGCTCTGGCCCGGGCCGGAAAAATTGATCCGCTCATCGGCAGAAAACAGGAAATACGACGGACAATTCAGGTGCTGGCCAGACGGCGAAAAAATAATCCGGTCTTTGTTGGGGAACCAGGTGTGGGAAAAACCGCCCTTGCCGAGGGGCTTGCCCTGCTCGCGGCACAAAACCGGCTGCCACGTCAGTTTGAACGCACCAAAATCTTTTTGCTTGATATGGGCGGGCTGGTTGCCGGAACAAAATACCGGGGAGATTTTGAAACCCGCTTAAAAGGTGTTATCCGCGAACTGGAAGACATTGAAGGCGCGATTCTGGTCATTGATGAAATCCACACCCTGATCGGGGCCGGTTCCACCAGCGGCAGTCTTGATGGATCCAATATCCTCAAACCGGCTCTGGCCGCCGGAACACTGCGCTGCATTGGTTCCACAACCTTTGAAGAATATACAAACAGCTTTGAAAAAGATCGGGCACTGTCCCGCCGCTTCCAGAAAATCGAGCTGGCCGAACCCTCCCAGGACGAAGCCCTTTCCATCTTGCAGGGATTAAAACCGGCCTATGAACAGCACCATCAGGTACGCTACCAGCCTTCTGCCCTGAAAGCGGCTGTTGAACTTTCAGCCCGCTATATCAACGACCGTTTTTTGCCGGACAAGGCCATAGATGTCATGGACGAAGCCGGAGCCATGTGCTTTGTTGATTGCAAACAGAAAAAAAACATTGGCAAAAAAGACGTGGAGCGGATTGTTTCCATGATTGCCAAAATCCCAAACCGCACCCTGAGCAGTTCGCGCAGGCAGCGTATGCGTGATCTGGAAGACAGACTGCGGGCTGTTGTTTTTGGACAGGACAAGGCAGTCAGCGCGCTGAGTCTGGCCATAAAACGGAGCAGTGCCGGACTTGGCGACCCACAAAAACCGCTTGGCGCGTTCCTGTTTACCGGCCCGACCGGAGTGGGCAAAACAGAACTGGCAAAACAACTGGCCAGCCATCTGGAAATTGGTTTTTTACGCTTTGATATGAGCGAGTATATGGAAGCGCACACAGTAGCCAGACTGATTGGCTCACCGCCCGGTTACGTTGGTTTTGAACAGGGCGGCCTACTGACAGACGCGGTGCGCAAACAACCGCACTGCGTTTTGCTGCTGGACGAGATTGAAAAAGCGCACCCTGACATCTTTAATATTTTGCTGCAGGTCATGGATCACGCCACGCTGACCGACAACAACGGACGCCAGGCTGATTTCAGACACGTGGTGTTACTGATGACCTCCAACGCTGGCACACGGGAGATGAGCGGCCGCGACATTGGTTTTGGGGGGGATAACAACCGCGCGGACAAAGGTATGCAAGCGGTCAACAAACTGTTCAGTCCTGAATTTCGGGGCCGCCTGGACGAAATAATCCAGTTTCACCCGCTTGAGCACAATGTCATGGAACAGATTGTGGACAAATTTCTCAACCAGTTAAATGAACGCCTCCTGCCCCAAAAAATCCAGCTTGAAGTCAGCGCGGCAGCCAAAGCATGGCTGACCGGGAAAGGCTTTGACCCTGACTTTGGAGCCAGACCGCTGGCCCGTCTGATTCAAACGGCGATCAGCGACAAGCTGGCAGATGAAATCTTGTTTGGCCGCTTGCAGGCAGGCGGAAAAGTCCGCGCAGACCGTGGAGCTGAAACAAGTGACGAACTCGTTTTTTCCTTTGAGCAAGAGCCGCTTTCCAAATCCTGAACAGGCCCGCCCCAACGGACTGCTGACGGCCGGCGGTGAACTTACGCCTGAATACCTTATTGACGCCTACGCACACGGCATTTTTCCCTGGTTTGATGACAACAGCCCCATTTTGTGGTGGTCGCCGCCGCTCAGACCGCTTTTGTTTCCCTCAAAAATTCAGGTTCCCAAACGCCTGTGGCGGGAACTGCGCCGGTTCCGTGTCAACCTTGATACAAATTTTTCAGGTGTGATTACGGCCTGCGCCAAAATGGAGCGGCCAGATCAAAACGGAACCTGGATAACACAAGACATGATTGACGCCTACTGCCGCTTGCGCGAACTCAATCTGGCACACAGTATTGAAGTTTGGGAAGAAAACAGACTTGTGGGCGGACTGTACGGCGTCAGTCTGGGCCGCGCCTTTTTTGGAGAATCCATGTTTCATCTGGTGTCAAATGCTTCAAAGGCCGCTCTTATCGCCCTTTGTGCCCTGCTCTGCCATCTGGATTTTGCCTTTATTGATTGTCAGCAAATGACACCGCACATAGCCAGATTTGGCGCTGTTGAAACCAGCCGCCCTGATTTTCTGCAGCTACTGAAAAATGCCCTTTTGCCGCCACAACCCAACTGGGAACAAGCCAGAATTTTTTTTACGGATTTTACCTTTGGCCCATCTCTTTTCACAGCCTAACTGTATTTTTGATTTGAGATTTTTGATTTTTGAATAAAAATCCGCAGACGGCTCTGATTTTTAAGTGCTGATTGTTGAATAAAAGAAAAATCCGCAGATAAACACACAAATTTTTGATTTGCAAAGCCGGATTTTTGATTGAAAAAACTGCCAAAAACGAGCAAGTTCTGCTATAAAAAAGCCGGATCAACGGCGCTGGCTCCGTTTGCCAGCACGGTCTTGATATACACGACTGTTTTTTCGTCCACCGGCAAAATCGGGAATTTACGGGCACAGGATTCACACTGAATCTCAGCCGGTTGTGTCGGCGAAAGCGTTGGCACCTGATGCGCGCAAAACGGACACGGATACAAAAAAATCAGTTCAAGACCAACAGGTTTGACCGGCTGTAAAGGTTCTTTATTCATATCTGTCCTGCCTGCCAGGGTTATTTTTCAACGAGCAGGGATTGCCCATCCATTTCCAAGGGTTGTTCAATTTCCAGTACCTGTAAAATCGTTGGCGCGACATCCGCCAGCCGTCCTTGCGGCCGAACTGCGAACTTTTCAAAAGCCGGCCCAACTAGCACTGCCGCGACAGGATTCAGGCTATGCGATGTTTTTGGGCTTCCATCTGCGCTCAGCATATCTTCGGCATTGCCGTGGTCAGCGGTGATAATCGCGCTGCCGCCCTGTTCAAGCAATGTTTCAATAATCTGCCCCACGCAAGTGTCAACAACCTCGCATGCGGCCACTGTGGCCGGAATGATTCCACTATGCCCAACCATGTCCAGGTTGGCGAAATTACATACAAAAAGGTCAAATTCTCGCGCTAATATCCTGTCTTGTAAAATCTGGCTCACTTCCGGCGCGCTCATTTCCGGTTTCAGATCGTAGGTTGCCACGTCCTTGGGAGAATCAACCAGAATCCTGGTTTCACCAACAAACGGTTTTTCTTCCCCGCCATTGAAAAAATAGGTCACATGCGCGTATTTTTCGGTCTCAGCAATCCGTAACTGGCGAAGCCCGTTGTTTGCGGCCACTTCTCCCAAAATCCCCTGCAAAACCTGCGGCGGAAACAAGGCTGGAACCGGAAAAGATTCGTCATACATGGTCATGGTTGCCAGATGAACAGAAGGAACAAAGCCACCTCTGTCAAACTCTGAAAAATCAGGATCAAAAAAAGCCCGACACAGTTGACGTGCCCTGTCAGCCCGAAAATTAAAAAAAAGCACGCTGTCACCTGCCTGAATGCGTCCGCTATGGTCTATAACCGTCGGCCGGACAAACTCGTCATATTCTTCTCGCTTATAAGACTGCTCTGCGGCCAAAAGCGGATCTGCTGCCATGTTACCATGGCCATGCACCAAAGCGTCAAAGGCCAGTTTCACCCTGTCCCAGCGTTTGTCCCTGTCCATGGCATAATAGCGGCCACTGACAGTTGCTATCTTTCCGGCCTGCTGTTGTTGGGTAAAATCCACAAGACGGCGTAAGTAGCCAGATGCGCTGTTTGGCGGTGTATCACGACCGTCCAGAAAGGCGTGTACAAAAATATCCCGGACACCGAGCGAGCGCAAGGCCACAATCAATCCTTCAAGATGTGCCTGCTGGCTGTGCACTCCGCCATCTGAAACCAGACCGAGCAAATGCACCCGCCCGCTTCCCTGCCGGGCCTGTTCCACCAGCTTTTGCAGCACCGGATTTGCCACCAACTCACCCCTTGCAAGAGCCAGGTCAATACGGGAAATATCCTGATGCACGATCCGTCCCGCTCCCAGATTCAGATGCCCGACCTCGGAATTGCCCATCTGGCCTGCTGGCAGACCAACATCTTCCTGAGAGCAGCGCAGCATGGTCACGGGATACTTTTGCATCAGGCTGTCCAGGCAAGGCGTTTCGGCCAAAGACACAGCGTTTCCAGGGCCGGCCGGAGCCTGCCCCCAGCCGTCAAGAATCAACAGCAGAACAGGAGAGCTCATTTGTCCTCCAGTTGCAGTTCAATCCGCGTTTCCTGAGCAAACAACCCTTCCAGATTGTAAAAGCTGCGCATTGATTCCTGAAAGATATGCACGATAACGTCATTGCAATCAATCAGTATCCAAAGACCACTGTTATAGCCTTCCATGCCCAGATATAAAAGATTGTTTCCCCCCAGACCTTCCAGAACACAGTCCGCCAGAGATTGGACATGGCGCGTATTTTTTCCCGAAACAAACAGCGTGGCTTCTGTCACACTGGAAGTGCCGGTCAGGTCAATGGCTGTTATATCAACCCCTTTCTTTTCATGGAGCCAGGCGGCCAGAAGCCGTGTTTTTTCCTGATATGTGAGTTCCGTCATTTTTTCTCCTGCATAAACAAATCCTGTCTTTTTTTAGGTGGATTTTTTCTTGCGCCGCTGACAAAGGACAAGTAAGAAGAATCACACCATCTGTATTCTGTTGAACAGTCTGTACCTTACCATTTCTTTGAAAAAAACACCAAGCAGGACCAAACGGCAAAATTTTATACCTGCTTTGGAGGATATTCCATGCTTTTTGACAGTGAAAACGAAACCCTGCCCAGAGATGAACTTGGCGCGCTCCAGCTCAAAAAACTTTCTTACCAGCTCGAAAAGGTGTACCATAACGTACCTTTTTACAAGCAGAAATTTGACGCGGCAGGAGTGAAACCAGAAGATATTCGCACGCTCAATGATATTTCCCGCCTGCCTTTTACGGAAAAACAGGACCTGCGTGACAACTATCCGTATGGCCTGTTTGCCGTGCCCCAGGAACATATTGTCCGGCTACACGCTTCTTCGGGTACAACCGGCAAGGCAACAGTTGTCGGTTACACCCAGCGCGATGTCAATGGCTGGGCCAGACTTATGGCCCGTGCCCTGATGGCGGCCGGAACCAAACGCTCCGACATTGTGCATAACGCCTACGGCTACGGCCTGTTTACCGGCGGGCTTGGTATGCACTACGGCACGGAACAACTCGGCGCGACCATTGTTCCCATTTCCGGCGGCGGTACCAGACGGCAGGTGATGATCATGAAAGATTTCGGCTGCACAGTTCTTTGCAGCACACCGTCATACGGCCTGCAACTGTACGAAGCCCTGCTGGACGCGGGTATTGACCGTAAAGACCTGCGCCTGCGTATCGGAATATTTGGCGCAGAGCCGTGGAGCCCGTTCATGCGCCAGGATATAGAAGACAAGCTGCAAATCAAGGCCATCAATATCTACGGCCTGTCCGAAATCATGGGGCCGGGTGTGGCCATTGAATGCCAAGACGCTCAGGACGGTCTACATATCTGGGAAGACCACTTCCTGATTGAAATCATCGACCCGGATACAGGCGAGGTGCTGCCTGAAGGCGAACAGGGAGAACTGGTTATCACCACCCTGCAAAAAGAAGCTCAGCCACTTATCCGTTACCGCACTCGTGACATAACTTCTATCAACGCCATTCCCTGCTCCTGCGGCCGCACGCACCGCAAGATTGAACGCATTGCCGGACGCTGTGACGACATGCTGATTATTCGGGGCGTGAATGTCTTTCCGTCCCAGATTGAAAACATTTTGCTTGAATGTCAGGGCACGACACCGCATTACCAGCTTATCCTGACCCGTGAAGGCGCGCTTGACCAACTGGAAATCAGGATTGAAGTTGGAAGCGGACTTTTTTCAGACAAGGTCAAACAGCTGCAACAGCTTGAAATGACAGTCAAAAAAAACATCAAAGAATTTCTTGGTGTTACAGCAAAAGTCAAACTTGTCGAACCGTTCAGCATAGAGCGCGGCGAAGGTAAGACAAAAAGAATTTGTGATCTGCGGACAATATAGAGCAAAAAAATGGGGAGAAAAAAATGAAAGTGAAACAGTTATCCATTTTTCTGGAAAACAGGGCCGGACGGCTGGCAGGCGTAACCGATTGTCTGGGAGAAAACAATATCAATATCCGCGCCCTTTCTCTGGCTGATACTTCGGATTTTGGCATTTTGCGCCTGATTGTCACCGATCACGAAAAAGCCAAAACCGCTCTTCAACAGGCCGGATTTATTGTTGATACCACAGAAGTTGTGGCAGCGGCCATGGACGACCAGCCAGGCGGGCTGAACTCCATTTTACAGCTCTTGCAGGAAGAAAGCATCAATGTTGAATATATGTACGCCTTTGTCCAGCAAAGCGGCGAAAATGCCGCGCTTATTTTTCGCTTTGACCGCATAGACGAGGCAGTTGCCGTCCTGCAAAAACGCGGCGTGCGTATGCTGACCAGCGAAGAACTGTGTAATTTCTAAATACGGAAACGGTAGCCGCTTCGCTCATCAACGCACAGAAAACCGCTTCCGGCCAATTTGAGGATACGAGCAAATTCATCTTTGCTGACCGGCATGACTGATAAGCGGGAGCTTTTTTAAGCAGCAGCATGTTTTCAAGACCGGAAACAGATCGCAGCAAGGTCAAGGGAAACGGATCACGAAATTTTTCTACAAAACGAATATCAACCATAAACCACAGTGGTTTTTCCGGTGTTGAACGGGCATCAAAATACTTGCAGCTAACGTCCCACGCCGTATGGTCGGGACAGGCTTCCCGCGCGACCTGTGCCAAGCCGACAATGGCCGGATTTTTTACGCTGTGATAAAAACAAGGTCGCCACACATGTCATCACACATGAAATTGCGGGCCTGATAGTTGCGTACACCGTCCCAGCTTGTGGTTTTATCCGGCGCACCGGCAAGGTCATCTATGGAAAAGCTGCCTGGTTCACTTTTTACCAGCCAGAACTGCTTCATTGTGCCCCCCTGCTTCTTCGGGCGGACGGGTTTTCCAGCGTTTGTGCATCCAAAACCATTGTTGAGGATGCGCAAGCACCATCTTTTCGACTTCCCGCGTGTACCAGGCCGCCACAAAAGCCACCCGTTCCCGCAACGAACCCTGCACAGTCAAGGTATCAAGAATTTCTCCACCATGAAAGCAAAAACGGCCCTTGTCTTCACGGATCGCGAAAAGCGGACATACAAGCGCCTTGGTCCGAAGAGCCAAAAGAGCCGGCCCTATATTCACTGCCGCGATCTCTTTGAGAAATGGCAAAAAGATCGCATCCGCCTGAATACAATTATGGTCCACAAGAAACCCTGCTACACCATTTTGACGCAGGCAGTTCACAACAGACCGGCTTGCCTGACGATGCGGCACAACTTCAACCTGCCCCACACTTCTCAATGACATCATCACACTGACCAAGGACGAATCACGCGGCAAACGCACAACAATCTGTTTGGGGCATTGACGGGAAAGATTCGCCATATACCCCAAAGAAATCTCCCAAGCGCCCAAATGTGCACTCACCAGTACAATCGGCCTTTTTTCCGCATGCAACCTGGCTGCGATCTCCGGCCGGGCGAACGAGATCTGCCGGGCCAGAAAACGGGGAGTAACGCGGCGCGTGTACATGATTTCCAAAAAGGATTGCCCGGAATGTAAAAAACTGGCTTTGGCGATTTCCCGGGCTTGTGGAAGAGGAAGAGACAGATGCCGGGACACCGCCTCTATCGCGTACGCACGGCGTTTCCAGAGTATCCCCCACATACTGTACCCAATACCCGCGCCTAGCTTTTGCAGCCAGCGCAAAGGTAAAAGCGTCAACATTCCACCCAGACAGATATAGAAAAGTTCACGCATGGTTCACCAGCTCAAACATGATTTCTTCCAGCCGCCGCGTTTCATTCAAAAAATCCTGTTCTGTCATTTTTCCTGCCGGCAAGGTATATGGCCGACCATAATGAATCTCGCAATGCGACCAAGGATGCGGTATCTGAAACCTGTCCCACGCACGGCGCAGCTTCCAAGCCGAGCGCATCTGGACTCGAATAGGCAATAAAACCGCTCCGGTTCTGGCTGCGAGATACACAGGGCCGGTCTTGGCCTTATGTCTTGGCCCGCGCGGCCCGTCAGCCGTAAACACAATATCGTGCCCTTTTTTCATCTGCCGCATGGCCTGACGCAGAGCGTCAAGGCCGCCCCGAGAATTGGAGCCGCGGGCCAGTTCAAAACCGGAACGTGACAGAATCCGGCTCAGAATTTCTCCGTCCTTGCTCTGACTGACAATAGCGGCAATACCCTGATTAATGTGAAGTGGAATCAAAGAAAACATCTCATCGTGCCACAAAACAAAAACAATACGTTGATGCCTGGCAGAAAGAGTTTTATACCGCCAGTCCCCAATAATTGTGTACCGCAGGGTAAACCACCAAAGACGTAACAGCCCGTAAAACAAGGGCAGAAGAAAAAAAAAGATTGATTTTTTCAAATTTGGCCTGTTCTGTCTGCTATAAAAAAGTACACCGCTCATGCCAGCCTATCAGAAAAAAATCAAGTTGCGAAAATGGAAAAGAAATACTGGACAAAAAAGTGGAAAAGCCGTAAGAATCTTTTCTTTCCGGAAACGGAAGAAGCCGAAGTGGTGGAATTGGTAGACACGCTATCTTGAGGGGGTAGTGGGCCACGCTCGTGGGGGTTCGAGTCCCCCCTTCGGCACCACAAACAACAAACGGGTTGTCGGAACCATCTGACAACCCGTTTTTTTGTCTACAACAACTTACTGGTAAATCTGATTTTCCAGCCAGTCCCTTACTTCATGATTTACACCGTAAACTCCCTTGTTGTGTCCAACCTCTTCAAGAAAATTCCGGGCCATATCCGGCGGCAGGTCAAGTTCTGCCAGATAATCCGCACCATCTGAATTTCTGCGAATAAAATGGACTTTCAAATCCTTTTTCCAGGTATCCACAATGAAATAATACGATGTGTCGTCCTTGCTGCGAACAGCATTCTGGTACCCGCCGCGGTATCCATTATTTCCCCATTCCAGATACAGGGCAACAGCATCTTCCGGCGTCATTTCCCAGTCAATTACAGTATCTTTATAGTGAAAGAGTTGTGGCATATCCCCTCCATTTTTCTGTTTTCATTCCATTTAGGAATAGGTCCTAACAATGAAAAAGTCAACCGGAATTTTGAAAGAAACAGGAAGGAAGAATTGCTTTTTTCCCCAAATCCATATAGGCTGAAAAGCTCATTTCATTGGACAATCTGTATCATCTGGAAAAACAGGAGCCGCCCTCCTCTTTTTGCGCATAATATATGGAAATTACTCAAGATATACAACGACTGGCACTTCTTGCCGTTCCTTTTTTTCTTGGTATTACCTGCCATGAATTTGCACACGGCTATGTTTCCATGCTGTTTGGCGACCCAACAGCCAAAAATGCCGGCCGGTTGACCTTAAATCCGCTCAAGCATCTCGATCCGATAGGGACTCTGGCCCTGATTGTCACCCAGATGATCGGGTGGGCCAAACCAGTTCCCATTGATCCGCGATACTACCGCAATCCCAGACAGGGCATTCTGCTTGTTTCCCTTGCCGGCCCTGTGGCCAATATTTTACTCGCGATCCTGTTTTACCTTTTCTATCATTCACTTCTCTCTTTCGGAGAAATATTTTCCCCTCACTGGCAGCAGGTATTCATTGTGCCTCTGGCCGCCATCGCGGTTTACGGCGTGATGGTCAATGTCATGCTCGGCATCTTCAATCTTATCCCCATTCCGCCTCTTGACGGCAGTAAAATCATGGCCTGTCTGCTTCCGCCAAAAGCAGCAGCCAGCTATATGCGTCTGGAACGGTACGGTTTTCTCATTATTCTCGGCCTCGCCCTGTTGAAAGTCTTTCAGCGGACACTGGGGGTGGCTGCGGCCTTTATCTATCAGCTTCTTTTTTAACGCTTCCTCCAAAAACAACATACAGGGAAAAAATGAAAAAACGAGTTCTGACCGGTATCACAACAACAGGCACGCCTCATCTTGGCAACTATGTCGGCGCGATCAGACCGGCAATCGCGGCCAGTAAAAATCCCGACATTCTGTCCTTTTATTTTCTGGCGGATTACCACGCCCTGATAAAATGTCACGATCCTGAACGTATTCACCAGTCCACGCTGGAACTGGCCGCGACCTGGCTGGCCTGCGGACTTGACCCGGACAAGGTTATCTTTTACCGCCAAAGCGATATTCCCGAAATCCCGGAACTGTCCTGGATTCTTACCTGCATGACAGCCAAAGGGCTGATGAACAGGGCGCACGCCTACAAGGCCTGCGTTGACCAAAACCAGATCGAAAAAAGCAAGGACCCGGATAAAGGCATCAGTATGGGACTTTTTTCCTACCCCATACTCATGGCTGCGGATATTCTCATGTTCAAGGCCAGTACTGTTCCGGTTGGCAAAGACCAGATTCAGCACCTAGAAATGGCCAGAGACATTGCCGCCCGCTTTAATCACCATTTTGGGGAACTGTTTGTTTTGCCGGAAGCCGAAGTTGACGAAAAATGCGCGGTTCTGGCCGGACTTGATGGTCGTAAAATGAGCAAAAGTTATAATAATACCGTGCCACTTTTTGTGCCTGAAAAAAAACTCCGTAAGCTGCTGATGAAAATAAAAACAGATTCCCTGCCCCCGGAAGCCCCTAAGGACCCGGCAACATCTTCGGTTTTTGAAATGTACTGCGCCTTTGCAGGCAAAGAAGAACAGGAAACAATGAAAAACCGCTACCAGACCGGTATAGGCTGGGGGGAGGCCAAGGAAGAACTGTTTGAAAAAATCAACGCAGAAATTGAAGGGCTGCGCAGCCGCTACGAAGACCTTGTTCAACAGCCTGAAAAAATTGAAGATATACTGCAACAGGGCGCGAAAAAAGCCAGACAACTCAGCCGGCCATTTCTTCAAGAAATCCGGCAGGCAGTTGGCCTCAAGGCGTTGAAGTATTCATAAAGCAGATTATGGCATGTGCCAGCCGTCTGCTCCGGGCACCAAAAAGGGATTAAAATACCCGTAGCCAAGCCAGGGACAGCTTTTTTTGAGCCGCTTCAAAAAATTGTTTAGCCCCATTCCGGGAACAGGCTCGGCAGCCAGCTTGCTATAAATATCAGGATCAAGACTGAGATTGCGCATCTGAATAAAATCAGGGCGGCAGGTATCAACAAGCTGAACCAATGCTTCAAGTTCAGCCTCAGTATCACTGACACCGGGAAAAAACAGATAATTCAGCGAAACAAAAATCCCGCTGGCCTTTGCCTCTTGAATACTGGCCAACACGTCTGAAAAGCCGTAATTCACAGGCCGGTAGTAGGATTCATAGACTATAGCCTTGGCACTGTTCAGACTGACCCGGATAGAGGACAGTCCGGCACGGGCCAGCGGCGCAATCGCCTCTGGTCGGCTGCCATTGGTATTGATATTGATGGTGCCTGTTCCTCCGGCCTGACGAAAACGGGCAACCGCCTTTTCAATCAGATCAGCTTCCAGTAAAGGTTCTCCCTCGCACCCCTGCCCAAAAGAATAAATCGGATTTTTTTTAGCCCGTTTTTCATGCAGCTGCAGAATCTGGACAACTTCATCAACTGTTGGCCTGAAATCAATACGGTTCTGCGGCGCGGGAAAACAGGAATCCTTCTCCTGCTTTGAAATACAGCCAATGCAACGGGCGTTGCAGATTCTTGAGGTTGGCAGCGGCGCTTCAAACCGCCCCAGGGCCAGATTTTTTGCCGCCGGACAACAAAAGGTCAGGGCACAGCGGGCAAGATGACGCAGCAGCCGGTTCTCAGGAAAAGTGCGCATCAGATTGTGAGCGCCTTTTTCTATTTTCTCCTGCGGCACATTGGTAAAAACCTGCCGCCTGTCCTGGTCAACCTGTTTAGCGCACACCCAGAACCTGTCATCAGCAAACCCGACAGCACCGTATGAAAAAAGCGGCAGAGCCGGAGCCTCGTCCAGTCTTTCGTAAGCTGCGGTCGCTGAAAGCGTATAGCCAGGACAGACAAAAGCAGCCACGGCAAAGGCATCAACCTCGTTTTCAATCCGTCCGCTCTGCGGATCAAAACCAAGAGCAGCCCGCTTTGGCAGCAGATACAAATCACTGCCCTGCGGCAAGGGAATAAGTTCGTCCGGCCTTGGCAAAACCAGTTCTGTCCCTTTTTGGGCCAGCATCAGCAGGTCAGGGTGGTCATAAATATTGCCTTTGTTATCGGCAAAGACAAGGCGGGGCTGAATCTTTTTTTTGGACATGCAACACCTGAAAAAAAAAGGCAGACCTGCCAGGGACAGCTCTGCCTCTTGAACGTAAAAGAAAAAGGATTAACGCTTTGAATACTGGTAACGCGCTCTGGCCGCACGCAAGCCGTACTTTTTCCTTTCCTTGACACGGGCGTCACGGGTCAGAAAACCGGCTTTTTTGAGTACGCCGCGCAGTTCAGGATTATACTCAAGCAGCGCCCGGCTGATGCCGTGGCGCAAGGCCTGGGCCTGACCTGCCAGACCACCGCCATCAATTCTGGCCTGAATATCAAACTGATCACGGGTCTTTGTCAGCACTAACGGCTGGCGAATAACCATACGCAAGGTTGCCCTTGGGAAATAATCTTCCAGACTGCGGCCGTTGATTGTGATCTCACCTTTTCCCTGATAGAGCCGCGTCCGGGAGATGGAAGATTTTCTTTTTCCTGTTCCATAATAAAAATCTTGACTCATAATATTCTCCAATTCCGGCGAAAATTAAATTTCCAGCGCAGATGCTTTCTGGGATTGATGTGGATGCTCGGCCCCGGCGTACACTTTCAATTTTTTCAACAAGGCGCGTCCCAATTTGTTTTTCGGGAGCATCCCCTTGACAGCATGAAAAATAACCCGTTCAGGATGAGCCTGAAGCTGCTTTTCCAAGCTGATTTCCTTGATTCCGCCGATATGACCTGTATGATGATAGTACTTTTTTTGTTGCAGCTTATTGCCGGTAACCTGAACCTTTTCAGCGTTAACAACAATAATGAAATCTCCCATATCCATATGACGGGAGAATTCCGGCTTATGCTTTCCGTAAAGACGAGTGGCGATCGCTGTTGCCATTCTGCCCAGGTTCTTCCCCTCGGCATCAACAACATACCAATCTCTTTTAACGTCCTCTGGTTTGGGACTGAATGTCTTCATGATGAATAGACTCCTCAATATCCGGAAAAAATCTTTTCCTCAAACTGCGCACTGACCGGCGCTTTCCCGTTCAAAACACGGGCTGCCATTTCACTCTCGGAGCGTGGGAAAGTTGCTCAAGCAGGGTATAATTATCGCAACATTTCCCTTTGTCAAGCAAAAAAATGCGCTGTAACAGATAAGCTGTTCAGGAGTCAGCCAGAATCCTGTCTATAATTTTTTGCGCGTCTTTTTGTAACAAACGAAGATGCTCCTCTCCCAAAAAACTTTCCGTATACAGTTTATAAAGAGGTTCTGTCCCGGAAGGACGGACAGCAAACCAGCCACTGGGAGTAATAACTTTTAATCCGCCAATATTGGCATCATTTCCCGGAGCCCGGGTCAGTACAGCATCAATCTTTTCTCCGGCCAGAGTCCGGCACCCAACACGGACGGGATCAATCTGTTTGAGAGCTTGAGCCTGTTTCAAACTGACAGAACCTCCTGAACGCTCATAGACAGGTGAACCAAAACGTTCTGTGAGCTCAAGATACAGATCACCGGGATCGCGTTCTTGTCGGGCCGTGATTTCAGCGGCCAGCAAATCCATAATGATTCCATCCTTGTCCGTAGACCAGGGTTGACCATTCAAACGCAAAAAACTTGCCCCGGCACTTTCTTCACCGCCAAAAGCCAAAGAACCATCAAGCAAGCCGTCAACAAACCATTTGAAACCAACAGGGACTTCATAAAGCTCCCGACCCAGACAGGCGGCAATCTTATCAAGAAACGCGCTTGATACCAGGGTTTTGCCAATAGCGGCATTCCCTGGCCACTGTGGCCGGTTTTGAAAAAGATACCAGATCGCAACCGCCAGAAAATGATTGGGGTTGAGCAGACCGTGGTAACGGGTGACAATCCCGTGCCGATCAAAATCAGGATCGTTCCCAAACGCGATGTCAAAACGGTCTTTCAGTTCAAGCAATCCCGCCATGGCCCAGGGAGAAGAGCAATCCATGCGGATTCTTCCATCTTTATCGATACGCATGAAAGAAAAAGCAGGATCAACCTGATCATGAACAAGAGTCAGATCAAGACCAAATTTTTCCGCGATTGGCTCCCAATAGGCAATCCCCGAGCCTCCCAGCGGATCAACGCCAATTTTGAGCCTGGCGGCGGATATGGCCTGCATATCAACAACCTGATCAAGCTCATCCACATAGTTTGACCTGAAATCAAATTCCACAGCCTGTTTTCTGGCCTGAGCCAACTGCATCCTTTTCACATCTTTCAGCCGGGCGCGGATAATATCATTGGCCCGCCTCTCTATCCAGGTTGTTATACTGGTATTGGCCGGGCCGCCTGTGGGCGGATTATACTTCAGACCCCCATCTGTTGGCGGATTATGGGACGGAGTAATAATAATGCCGTCAGCCTGCCGGGAATGCCCGGCATTATGCTTCAAAATAGCATGAGAAATAACCGGAGTAGGAGTGAATCTGGCTGTTCCCGGTCCAGTCTGGATGCAGACATCGACACCATTGGCGCATAAAACTTCCAGGGCTGTATCAAAGGCCGCCGCTGAAAGCGCATGTGTATCCTGGCCCATAAAAAGCGGGCCGGTAATACCCTCCTGCAAACGATAATCGCAGATGGCCTGTGTAATGGCCAGAATATGTGTCTCATTAAAAGAAGAAGAAAGTGAAGAGCCTCGATGACCGGATGTGCCAAAGGTGACTTGCTGCGTTTTTTCAGCTGGATCAGGGTACAGTGTGGAATAAGCAGACAGCAATGTCTCAATATCCGGAATCATTTCATCTGGAACAGGCTTGCCGGCCAAAGGATGAACAGCCATAATTTCCTCCTGCACAATAAAGAGTTGATGGTCTGATTACGTATATCTTTTTTCGCCTGAGCGCAATTTTCCTAACATCTTTAGCAAATTTTAGATTGTTGATTGCAAAAACACCAGAGCAGACTGCGGATTTTTCGTGTCTCTTTATACTGCCAATAAGTTATTTTTTCTTTTTCAAAAATACCCGCTGAAAGTTGGATTTTGCCCGTTCAGAACAGGTTATTATTAAAAGACGAGGCGGCGAAACATTTACCGTTTCTTTCCAACCAGCGAAAAACAAATCTCCTTGAAATGTGGGAAATGGAAAAAATTCTTAAAAATTTGTCCGTTTTTACTTGACCACATCATGATTTTGTTTGGGAGGATGAGATCATAAAAAAAGACCATCTGAGATGGTCTTTTTGGTAAAAGGAACCGCAGTCTTCCTACTTTCCCACAATTAAGATTGCAGTATCATCGG
>CAUUHW010000014.1:0-44441 GCA_963545205.1 uncultured Desulfovibrionales bacterium | reverse complement strand
GAGCACTTCCTTGGTAAGGAAGAGGTCACCGGTTCAAGTCCGGTCGTGGGCTCCAGTATGAATCAATCAGAGTGCATTTTTACGGTATAGGGAAGTGGAAGTGTTTTGCGAAGAGCAAAATGAAAAACGTATTTTTAGGGGGTAATGTTATGGGTAAGGCAAAATTTGAGCGGACAAAACCGCATGTGAACATTGGAACCATTGGACATATTGACCATGGAAAGACAACTCTGACTGCTGCTATTTCCAAGCAGAATTCATTGATGCGTGGAGTTGAGGCTGTTGCTTTTGACTCCATTGACAAGGCGCCGGAAGAAAAAGAGCGTGGAATTACCATTTCCACCTCTCATATTGAGTATGAAACCGATGCCAGGCACTACGCGCACGTGGACTGTCCTGGTCACGCCGACTATATCAAGAATATGATCACTGGTGCAGCCCAGATGGACGGTGGTATTCTGGTTTGTGCTGCAACTGATGGCCCGATGCCGCAGACCCGTGAGCACATTTTGCTCGCCCGTCAGGTTGGTGTTCCGTACCTGGTTGTCTTTTTGAACAAGGTCGACCTGGTTGACGATCCTGAACTGCTTGAGTTGGTTGAAATGGAACTGCGTGAGCTTCTTGACAAGTACGAGTTTCCTGGAGACGAAATCCCGATTATCAAGGGAAGCGCTTTGAAGGCCCTGGAATCTGATGACCCGAATTCAGACGCGGCCAAGTGCATTCAGGAACTGCTGGCAGCCTGCGACAGCTATATTCAGGAGCCGCAGCGTGATATTGACAAGCCTTTTCTTATGCCGATTGAAGACGTTTTCAGTATTTCCGGTCGTGGAACCGTTGTTACCGGTCGTGTTGAGCGCGGTATTATCAAGGTTGGTGAGGAAATCGAGATTGTTGGTATCAAGGATACAGTCAAAACAACCTGTACCGGCGTTGAAATGTTCCGCAAGATTCTGGAGCAGGGGCAGGCCGGAGATAATGTGGGGGTGCTGCTGCGCGGCGTGAAGCGTGATGAGGTTGAGCGTGGTCAGGTATTGGCTGCTCCCAAGAGCATCACTCCTCATACCAAGTTTAAGGCCGAGGTGTATGTTTTGAGCAAGGAAGAAGGCGGACGTCATACACCTTTCTTTTCTGGCTATCGTCCACAGTTTTATTTCCGTACAACAGATATTACCGGTGTTGTGACCTTGCCTGATGGCGTGGAAATGATCATGCCCGGTGATAATACTACATTTGAGGTGCAGATGATTGCGCCTATCGCCATGGAAAAAGGTCTGCGTTTTGCTATCCGTGAAGGTGGACGTACTGTTGGTGCCGGTGTTGTTTCTGAAATTCTGGAGTAAGTGTTATGCGTGTAAACAGCCTTCTTGCTTGTCAGGAATGCAAGCGGAGAAATTACGCTACTGAGAAGAACAAGAAGAATACGACTTCAAAGATTGAATTGAAGAAGTATTGTCCGTTTTGCAGTAAGCATACTGTTCATAAGGAAACAAAGTAGCGTTAACTGTGCAGGCCAGTAGCTCGAACGGTAGAGCATCGGACTCCAAATCCGAGGGCTGGGGGTTCAAATCCCTCCTGGCCTGCCAATTATTGGTAGTGAAATGAAGAAGCAAAGCGGTTCTCAGAAGGCTCAGGATGCTTCCTTGTCTGGAAAACAGTCTTTTTTTCAGAGAGCCAGGGCGTTTTTTGAGCAATCTCAGGCAGAGGTTAAAAAGGTCGTTTGGCCGACCCGTAAAGAGGTGATGGCTACCTCATGGGCAGTATTGCTGCTTGTGGGGATAATGGGATTATATCTCGGTCTTGTAGATCTCGGTCTGGTAAAAATTGTAGAAAGTATTCTTTCCTGACAGCAGGCAAATTTATGACAGAAGAACAACCGCAGGCGCGTTGGTATGTGATTCATGCCTATTCCGGTTTTGAGTACCGGGTAGAGCAGTCTATCAAGGAACTTATTCGCACGAATCAGGCGCAGGGGCTGATTGAAGACGCGATTGTGCCAACGGAAAAAGTTGTTGAGCTGGTAAAGGGGCAGAAGAAGACTTCAACGCGGAAGTTTTATCCTGGATATGTGCTGGTGAAGATGATTTTTAACGATACCACCTGGCATATTATACAGAATATTCCAAAAGTAACCGGATTTATTGGCGGCAAGAATCGTCCGACACCGCTTTCTGCGAAGGAGGCGGAGAAGATTCTTTCCACGATTGAGGATCGCAAGGAACAGCCCCGGCCAAAATTTTTCTTTGAAAAAGGTGATGAGGTTCGGGTTATTGACGGGCCGTTTGCCAATTTTAACGGTGTGGTTGAGGAAGTCAATTACGATAAAGGAAAGTTGAGAGTGTCGGTTTCTATTTTCGGACGCCAGACCCCTGTGGAACTTGATTTTGTGCAGGTGAGCAGAGGCTGATCTTAACTGTAAAGAGGTAGTGTGATATGGCCAAAAAATTAATGGCAAAAATAAAACTGCAGATTCCAGCCGGGGCGGCGAACCCTTCTCCGCCAGTTGGTCCAGCGCTTGGACAGCATGGCGTGAATATTATGGAGTTTTGTAAGGCGTTTAACGCCAGGACTCAGGAAAATAAAGGTATGATTATCCCGGTGGTAATCAGTGTTTTTCAGGACAGGTCCTTTACCTTTATTACCAAAACTCCTCCGGCAGCAGTCTTGCTGCTCAAGGCCGCGAAGAAAGATAAAGGGTCAGGCGAACCGAACAAGACCAAGGTCGGTAAGATTACCAGGGCACAGGTTGAAGAGATTGCAAGGTTGAAGATGCCTGATCTGACCGCTAAGGATATTGACGCAGCCATGAGCAGTATCATGGGGACTGCGCGCAGTATGGGCCTTGAGGTTGAAAAATAGAGGAGGAGGGGGAATTATGCCCAGATATGGAAAAAAATACACCAAGGCCATTGAAAAGATAGATGCCCAGAATAAATACGACGCGAAAACTGCTCTTGGTCTGGCTGTTGACGCGTCGTATGCCAAATTTGATGAAACTGTGGATATCGCTGTCAACCTTGGTGTGAATCCGAAATATTCAGATCAGATGGTGCGGGGCGCGGTCAGCTTGCCGCACGGTTTGGGAAAAACCGTGCGCGTGGTTGCGTTCTGTAAGGGCGAAAAAGAGGCCGAAGCTCTTGCTGCTGGCGCGGAAATGGCTGGAAGCGATGAGTTGGTCGAGCGTATCAGGGAAGGCTGGCTTGATTTTGACAAGGCCGTTGCCACACCGGATATGATGGCCCATGTCGGAAAGATTGGAAAGCTTTTGGGCCCGCGCGGCTTGATGCCCAATGCCAAGACCGGAACCGTTACCTTTGAGATTGGCAAGGCTATTGAAGATCTCAAGGCCGGTAAGGTCGAGTTCAAGGTGGACAAGGCAGGGGTGCTGCATGCGCCTATTGGAAAGGTTTCATTTGGAGCGGAAAAACTGTTTGATAACTTAAAAAGCGTTATTGACGCGGTTCTTCGTCTTAAACCTTCTTCGGCAAAAGGCACCTATTTGAAAGCCCTGAGTGTCGCCACGACAATGGGGCCTGGTGTAAAAATTGATACAAATTCCTTCTAGCAGGGAACAGAGGTTGGAGTCAGAGAGAGCAGGTGGCGATGCCTTAATTTCCTGCGGAGACGAACTTTGGCTCACTTTTCCTCATGTTTATTAACCGGACTTAGTCCGAAACAAAGAGACTTGTTCTCTTATTGTGAGGTAAAGAGGTGAACAGGGCGGAAAAAGCAAAGGTTATTGAAAACCTGAAAGCCCGGGTGGCAAAAGCCAACATTGCCGTTTCAACAGACTTTAAGGGCATGAAGGTCGAAGAGATGACCGAACTGCGCGGAAAGCTGCGGGAAGGAAATGTTGACTACCAGGTCGTCAAGAATACGCTGGCCCGGATCGCTTTTGACGGCAGTGGGCATGACGTAATGAAGGATTCCTTCAAAGAGTGTTGTGCCGTTGCCTTTGGCTATGACGATCCCGTGCAGGCGGCAAAGATTTTGGTCGAGTACGCAAAAAAAAGCAAAAGTCTTGAGGTTCGTTTTGGAAGCCTTGAGGGAAAGTTTCTTGGCCCGGAAGAGCTCAAGGCGCTTTCCTCCTTGCCAGGCAAGGAAGAGTTGCTGGCAAAAACACTTGGTACAATGAACGCTGTGCCGACGAATTTTGTCTGTCTTTTTGCAAATCTCATCCGTAATACGCTGTATGCCTTGACTGCGATTAAAGAGCAGAAAGAGCAGAGCGCATAACTGAAAACATTGAGTCAAAGATTTATTTAAGGAGAAGAAAATGTCAGATGTAACGAAAGATCAGGTTGTTGATTTTATTGCCAATATGACTGTTTTGGAGCTTTCCGAGTTCATCAAGGAACTGGAAGACAAGTTCGGTGTGAGCGCTGCCGCTCCGGTTGCCGCTGTTGCCGTTGCTCCTGCCGCCGGAAGTGATGCTGGTGCTGTCGCGGAAGAAAAGACCGAATTTGATGTTGTTCTGGCCGCGGTTGGTGACAACAAGATTGGTGTTATCAAGGTTGTTCGTGCCCTGACCGGTCTTGGCCTGAAAGAAGCCAAGGAAAAGGTTGATGGTGCTCCTTCTGTTCTGAAAGAAGCCGCTCCCAAGGAACAGGCCGAGGACGCCAAAAAGCAGCTGGAAGAGGCTGGCGCCAAGGTTGAATTGAAGTAATACTTTTTTCGTCAGGAACGTACAAGAAACTCTTTGGCGTTCCTGACTTTTTTATCTTTTTAGGGCTTTGTTTCTTCAGCAAAGGGAACAAAGTTGTTGTTTTTTGAAGCTGGTTCTTTCCAGCTCCTGCCTTTGGAAGAGATTGTAGTCTCTTTTTCTTTGTGGTTGCGTTGCCAGAAGTGCCATACTGTAAGAGACGTGCGGTATGGACACGTAGAAGCGCGTACACCGAAATCAGCCGTCCCTGTGTGTTGAGGAAAAAATGAATACGTTAGTCAAACAGTTTGGCTCTATTATTTCGTCTGTGGAAGTGCCGCATCTGCTCACTCTCCAGATTGATTCCTACAAGAAATTTTTGCAGATCGGAGCCGATCCGGCCAACAGAGCCGATACCGGCCTTGAAAGTGTTTTTCAGTCAGTTTTTCCGATAACTGACTTTAATAAAACAGCGTCCCTTGAATATATCAGCTATGAAATCGGCCGGGCCAAATATGATGTCGATGAATGTATCTCCAAAGGCCTGACCTACGAAGCTCCTGTTCGGATCAAGGTTCGCCTTGTGGTCTACGATGTTGATGAAGAAACAGAAGTGCGTTCCATTCGCGATATCAAGGAACAGGATATTTATTTTGGTACCCTGCCCTTTATGACTGAAAAAGGCACCTTTGTTGTCAATGGAACCGAGCGGGTTATTGTCAACCAGCTTCAGCGTTCACCGGGGATCATTTTTGAGCATGATTCGGGAAAAACACATTCTAGCCGCAAGGTGCTATACAGCAGCCGGATTATTCCCATGCGTGGCTCTTGGCTTGATTTTGATTTTGACCACAAGGATATTTTATACGTGCGTATTGACCGCCGCCGTAAAATGCCGGCCACGGTGCTTTTGCGCGCGCTTGGAATGAGCGGCGAGGAAATCCTGGATTACTTTTATGACAAGGAATTGTACCGGCTTGAAAACGGTCGTCTTTTCAGAAAAGTGGAAGAAAAATTTTTCCGTAAGGAACGCTTGGGCTTTGATGTTAAAAATGATGCTGGAGAGGTAATTGCCGCTGCCGGTGACATTATGAACAAAGGAAGATGGAGGAAAATCATTCGCGGCGGAGTTGAGTGGATGGAGGTCAGCCTGGAAGAAGGCGATGAGCTGTACAGCGCGGCACAGATCGTGAATCCTGACAGCGGAGAAGTGCTTGCTGAGCCGGGGCAGCAACTGTCTTTGGAATTGCTGAGCTCTTTTGAGGCCGCAGGCGTAAAAGAATTTTCCACTCTTTTTACCAGCGGCCCGGATGTTTCTCCGTCTATCCGCAATACACTGGTGCTTGACAAGCTGGCGGATCCCGAACAGGCCCAGGTTGAGATTTACAAACGTCTGCGGCCGAGTTCGCCCCCCAGCAGTGAGGTCGCTTCAACATTTTTTGACAATCTGTTTCGCAATCCCGACTATTACGATCTTTCATCTGTTGGCCGCTATAAGCTGAACGCTCGTTTTAATCTTGATTTGCCTCTTGATTTCAAAACGCTTTCCAATGAAGACATCCTGGCCACAGTTAAGCATCTGAATCATTTGAAAGATACGCATGGCCCGGCTGATGACATTGACCATCTGGGCAATCGCCGCGTGCGGCCGGTTGGTGAACTGGTTGAAAACCAGTACCGGATCGGGCTTGTTCGTATGGAGCGGGCCATCAAGGAGCGCATGAGTTTGCAGGAAGTGGCAACGCTCATGCCGCACGATCTGATCAATCCCAAGCCAGTGACTGCCGTACTGAAGGAATTTTTCGGCACCTCACAGCTTTCCCAGTTTATGGATCAGACCAATCCGCTTTCTGAAGTCACACATAAGCGGCGTCTGTCCGCTCTTGGCCCTGGAGGTCTGACCCGTGAGCGGGCCGGTTTTGAGGTGCGTGACGTTCACCCCAGCCATTATGGCCGTATCTGCCCGATTGAAACACCGGAAGGCCCAAACATCGGTCTTATTGTGTCCATGACCACGCACGGCCGGGTCAATGATTTTGGTTTTATTGAGACCCCGTACAAGAAAGTTGTAGACGGCACGGTTTCCAGCGAGATTGAATACCTTGATGCCTCAAGGGAGTCCGGTCATATTATTGCTCAGGCCAGTGCGCCTCTGGACGAGAGCTCCCACTTTGTGAACGAGCTTGTAGCCGCGCGAAGGGAAGGAGAATTTTCCATGGAAGCAAAGGGGGATATCACGCTTATGGATATTACTCCCTCCCAGGTTGTTTCCATTTCAGCCGCGCTTATCCCTTTTCTTGAACATGATGACGCCAACCGTGCCCTGATGGGGTCAAACATGATGCGTCAGGCTGTTCCCTTGCTGCAGTCGGAGATGCCACTGGTTGGCACGGGAATGGAATCGGTTGTGGCGCGTGATTCCGGCAGCTGTATTCTGGCTGAGGGCGAGGGGCATGTGCATTACGTGGATGCCGAACGCATTGTTGTCCGTTATGATGCCGCGCAGGTCAGCAAGGAAAGTGGCGGAGTCAAGGTGTATGAGCTGCAAAAGTTTCATAAATCGAACCAGAACAGCTCCTTTGGACAAAAGCCGCTGGTCCGTTCCGGGCAGAAAATAGAAAAAGGGGACGTGCTTGCTGACGGTCCGGCTATCAGCCATGGAGAACTGGCTCTGGGAAAAAACTTGCTGGTCGCTTTCATGCCCTGGTGCGGTTTTAACTATGAAGATTCCATTCTGATTTCTGAGCGCATGGTAAAAGAGGATGTGTATACCTCTGTCCATATTGAAGAATTCGATTTGATTGCCAGAGACACCAAGCTGGGGCCGGAAGAGGTGACCCGTGATATTCCCAATGTTGGCGAAGATGTGTTGCGGAATCTGGATGACAGCGGCATCATTCGTATTGGAGCCAATATTGTTCCTGATGATATTCTGGTTGGTAAAATCACACCCAAGGGCGAAACCCAGCTTACACCGGAAGAGCGTTTGTTACGGGCTATTTTTGGTGACAAGGCCAGAGACGTGAAAAATACGTCTTTGAAAGTGCCGCCGGGAATTGAAGGCACAGTCATTGATGTCAAAGTCTTTAATCGCCGTTCAGGAGAACGGGACGAGCGGGCCAGGGAAATTGAAAACGCTGAACTGTATGATGTTGACCGCAGGGAACAGCAGCACGTGAACGGGCTCAATGCCGCGACCAGGGTGAAGCTCTGGACCGCGATTGAGGGCAAACGGGTGCGTGATTCAATCCTTGGAAAAACAAAGGGCAGCGTACTGGTTGAAGCAGGCCACCCTTTGAAAAGAGAGCAGCTTGACAGTGTGCCGCTGAAAAAGCTCAAGGGTGTTTTTGTTGCCGGAGAGGTCAATACCCAAGTCAAGGATATCCTTGAGGATTATGAGCGGCAGTTGAGTTTTATCAAGGCTGCGTATGAAGAAAAAAGAGAAAAGGTGACCGAAGGAGACGATCTGCCGCCGGGTGTTATCAAGATGGTCAAGGTGTATGTCGCGGTGAAGCGTAAGCTCAGTGTGGGCGACAAAATGGCCGGACGGCATGGAAACAAGGGTGTTGTTTCCTGTATTTTGCCGGAAGAGGATATGCCGTTTTTCGCGGATGGTACTCCTGTTGATGTTGTTTTGAACCCGCTTGGTGTTCCGTCACGAATGAACATCGGCCAGATAATGGAAACCCACCTTGGCTGGGCGGCCAAAGAGCTTGGCGTCAAGCTGGCTGATATGCTTGATAGTGGCGTGGCAACAGAGGTTTTGCGCAAAGAGATCAAGGAGCTTTTTGAACCGGAAGGCGCAACAAATCCTGGTCCTGTTTGCCAGCTTGTAGATGAAATGGATGAAGAAGAGCTTGCATCTGTTGTCAGGCGTTTCAGGTCTGGTCTGGTGACCAAGACTCCTGTTTTTGACGGAGCAAGTGAAGATGATATCTGGGGCTGGCTGAAGAAGGCTGGTCTGCCGGAAGATGGCAAGGCTGTTTTGTACGATGGCCGAACCGGTGAGCCTTTTTATAATAAGGTCACTGTCGGGTATATGTATTATCTGAAGCTGCACCATCTTGTTGACGAAAAGATTCACGCCCGTTCAACCGGCCCGTATTCGCTGGTCACCCAGCAACCTTTGGGTGGTAAGGCCCAGTTCGGGGGACAGCGACTGGGAGAGATGGAAGTCTGGGCACTGGAAGCCTATGGCGCTTCACATATGTTGCAGGAGTTTTTGACTGTCAAGTCTGATGACGTGGCTGGCCGCGTAAAGATGTACGAAAAGATTGTGAAAGGCGGGAATTTCCTTGAATCAAGTCTGCCTGAATCGTTTAATGTTCTTATCAAGGAAATGATGGCCCTTGGTCTTGATGTTTCTTTGGTAGGTGAAGGGAAAAAACAGTAGAGAATAACTCCTGATTTTTCATTTGAAGTGTTTGGGGCACTGAAATTTTACAGCCGCTTGTCCGGTTGTGTCTGTAACATGTTGCAGAAAGAGGTATTATATGAGTCTTGATGAACTGTTCAGCCAAAGAGGGAATGCTGCCGCCAGTATGGGCGGGCAGGATTTAAAAGGCATTCGGATAAATATAGCTTCTCCTGAAAAAATTCGGGAGTGGTCATTTGGTGAGGTAAAAAAACCTGAAACAATTAACTACCGGACATTTAAGCCCGAGCGCGATGGACTTTTCTGCGCCAAGATTTTTGGCCCGGTCAAGGATTACGAGTGTAACTGTGGAAAGTATAAACGTATGAAGCACCGGGGCATTGTCTGTGAGAAGTGCGGTGTTGAAGTTATTGCTTCAAAGGTGCGGCGTGAGCGTATGGGCCATATCGAACTGGCAGCTCCTGTTGCGCACATCTGGTTTTTGAAAAGCCTGCCGTCCAAGATTGGAACCCTGCTTGATATGACAATGTCTGATCTGGAAAAGGTGCTGTATTTTGATTCCTATGTTATTACGGATCCCAAAAACAGTACTCTGGAAAAGCAAAAGGTGATCAGCGAAGAGCAGTATTTACAATATATTGAGCATCTTGGAGAAGACAGTTTTGAGGCCGGCATGGGTGCCGAGTCCATAAAAAAACTGCTGGAAGAGCTGGATTTGCATGTTTTAAGTGAGGAGTTACGGGAAGAATCAAGGGCCACAAAGTCGCAGACCAAAAAGAAAAAACTGGCCAAGCGGCTCAAGATTGTCGAAGCCCTGATTGATTCCAACAACCGCCCTGAATGGATGATTATGGAAGTTTTGCCAGTTATCCCGCCAGAACTGCGTCCTTTGGTTCCTTTGGATGGTGGGCGTTTTGCCACATCTGATTTGAACGATTTGTACCGGCGGGTCATCAACCGGAACAATCGGTTAAAAAGACTGCTGGAACTTGGCGCTCCTGAAATTATTATCCGCAACGAAAAAAGAATGTTGCAGGAATCTGTTGACGCCCTGTTTGATAACGGTCGGCGGGGCAAAGCCATTACCGGTACCAACGGACGGGAGCTGAAATCACTGAGTAACATGATTAAAGGCAAACAGGGCCGTTTTCGTCAGAACCTGCTTGGAAAACGTGTTGACTATTCAGGACGTTCGGTCATTGTTGTCGGGCCAAAACTCAAGTTGCACCAGTGCGGGCTGCCCAAGAAAATGGCGCTTGAGCTGTTTAAGCCGTTTATTTATTCAGCCTTGGAAGAACAGGGGTTGGCGACAACCATTAAAAGCGCCAAGAAAATGGTTGAGCGTGAAGATGTGGCGGTCTGGGATATTCTGGAAAATGTGGTGCGGGAATATCCAGTACTTTTGAACCGCGCTCCAACTCTTCACCGTTTGGGTATTCAGGCCTTTGAACCGATTCTGGTTGAAGGCAAGGCCATTCAGCTGCATCCGCTTGTCTGCTCGGCTTTTAACGCCGACTTTGATGGTGACCAGATGGCCGTGCACGTGCCACTTTCCGTGGAAGCCCAGATTGAAGCACGGGTACTGATGATGTCTACCAATAATATTCTCGCTCCGGCCAATGGGTCTCCGGTTATTGTTCCCAGCCAGGATATTGTTTTGGGCCTGTATTATCTGACCGCCAGTCGTTCTTTTCAGCCGGGTGAAGGAAGTATCTTTTCCGATTTTGATGAGGTCGTGGCCGCGTATGACGCTGGTTGCGTTGCTCTGCATGCAAAAATCAAGGTTCGGGCCATGATTGTGGAAAACGGCCCTTTTAGCGGAATGGTTATCCGCGGCAGAAAGGTTGAAAGAGGGATTGAAGACGGCAAACCGTTTTTTATGGTTGAAATGGCCGGTCAGACCCTGAAATGCCGTTCCGGTCTTGTTGATACAACACCCGGTCGGGTTCTGGTTGGGGATATTTTGCCGGAAGGCGTGCCTTTTGATTATGTCAACCAGGACCTTGGCAAGAAAAGTATCGCCCGTCTGGTCGGAGAAACATACCGGCTGGCCGGTACCAAGGCCTCTGTTATTTTATGCGACAGGATAAAAGACATGGGTTATGAGTTCGCGACCAGGGCCGCGGTTACGGTTGGCGTGGAAGACTTGAAGATTCCTGACTCCAAAAAAGAACTTTTGAGTGATGCTGAAGCCCAGATTGCCACGATTGAGCGGGAATACCGGGAAGGCAGCATTACCCGTACGGAAAAATATAACAAGGTCGTTGATGTATGGACAAAAACGAGCAATACCGTTGCTCAGAATATGATGGCCGAGATTTCAACTGAAACTGTTATTGACCCCCGCACCGGTGAAAAAGCCAGGGACAAGAGCTTTAATCCGCTGTACATGATGGCCACATCCGGTGCCCGTGGAAACCAGGAGCAGATGCGTCAGCTGGCCGGTATGCGTGGTCTGATGGCCAAGCCGTCCGGTGAAATCATTGAAACGCCGATTAAATCTTGTTTCCGTGAGGGGCTGACTGTACTTGAGTACTTCACCTCGACCCACGGTGCCCGAAAAGGTTTGGCGGATACTGCTCTTAAGACTGCGAACTCAGGGTATCTGACCCGCCGTCTTGTGGATGTTGTGCAGGATGTCATTGTCAGCGAGTTTGATTGCGGCACTGTTGACTATATTGAGCTTTCCCACTTGTATAAAGGTGGAGAAATCGCCATGACTGTCAGTGAGCGGGTACTTGGCCGGGTGGCGATGTTTGATATTGTGCACCCGGATACCAGGGAAGTGATTGTCGCGGCCAATGAATTGATAGACGAACATAAGGCCCAGCTTATCGAAGAGGCTGGTATCAACAGTGTCAGATTCCGTTCGCCGTTGAGCTGCAAGTCCGAACGTGGCGTCTGTTCCTTATGTTATGGACGGGATATGGCCAGAGGGCACCTGGTCAACGTGGGAGAGGCTGTTGGTATTATTGCCGCCCAGTCTATTGGAGAGCCGGGAACCCAGCTGACCATGAGAACTTTTCATATCGGTGGTACGGCTTCCAAGGAAATTGAGCAGTCGTCTCTTACTGCCCAGCATGACGGACAGGTACTGCTTTCCCGTGTGCGCATTATTGAGAACCGGAAGGGAGAGGTTCTGGCCATGGGCAAAAGTGGCCAGATTCGCATTCTGGACGAGCAGGGGCGTGAACGGGAGAAATATGCGATTCCGTCCGGTGCCCACCTGCTGGTCAAGAGCGGCCAGCACATTAAAAAAGGCGATTTGCTGGTTGAATGGGATCCGTTTAACGAACCTTTTGTCGCCGATATTAGCGGTATAATCCGTTTCAAGGATGTCATTGACGGCCAGACCGTGCAGGAAAAGGAAGACGAAGACACAAACAGGGTTTCGCGGACAATTATTGAATACCGTTCCACGAACCTGCGTCCAAGTATTATGCTTATGGACGACAAGAAAAATGTGTTGCTGCGGCCGGGAACGGAAAATGAGGCTATTTTGCCGCTTCCGGTCGGCGCGGTTTTAATGGTCAAAAATGGGGACACAGTGCAGGCTGGTGACCTGCTCGCCCGTAAACCTCGTGAAACAACTAAAACAAAGGATATCGTTGGTGGTCTGCCTCGTGTTGCTGAACTGTTTGAGGTCAGAAAACCAAAAGACCCTGCTGTTATCTCTTTTATTGACGGAACTGTCAGCTTTGGGGCTGATGCCAAGGGAAAAAGAAAGATTATGGTTCGCCCTGAGGTTGGAGAGGTTGCAACCTATCTGATCCCGAAAGGAAAGCATATTCTTGTGCAGGAAGGCGATTTTATCGAAGCCGGTGAAACACTGACCGATGGAACGCCTGAATTGCAGGATCTGTTGGTGGTCAAGGGAGAGAAATTCCTGGCCCGTTATCTGGTCGAAGGGGTTCAGGAAGTGTACCGTTTGCAGGGAGTTGTGATTAACGACAAGCATATTGAAACCATTGTCCGCCAGATGCTCAAGAAGGTGACGGTTATCGAACCCGGAGAGACCAGCTTTTTGCTTGGAGAACAGGTTGATAAGTTCCATTTCATGCAGGAAAATGAGAAAATGCTTGAAAAGGGTCGCGTGCCCGCTTCAGCGGAGCCGCTCGTGCTTGGCATCACCCAGGCATCACTGACAACCGATTCCTTTATCTCCGCAGCCTCGTTTCAGGAAACAACAAAGGTGCTGACAGAAGCGGCGTTGAAAGGGAAGGAAGACAGTCTGGCCGGTTTGAAAGAAAACGTTATTGTTGGCCGGCTGATTCCCGCAGGAACAGGCTACCGTCCATATCTCAAACTTGATATTAATGTTCCTGAACAGCCGGAACGCGAGGACAAGTTTCTGGAAGATCTGGAAAAAAATCCATGTTTGGTCGAGTTGGATTAAATCTGTTAACATGCCTTGCCACCATGGGTTCTTTTTGTGGCGGCAGATTTTTTGCTCTGCATGGAAAGTAAAATAAATTGTTGACAAGCACTGAGTAGAAGACTATTTGTTTTCGTTTCAGCGTCTGGATGAGAGTCAATGCCCGCTTTCAGCGGGTATTGATATTCGTGTCGAAAAAAGGCTGGATTCAGGCAAGGAGGAAAGATGCCTACTATTAATCAGTTGGTGCGTAGCCAGCGCACCCGGCAGATAAAAAGAAAGAAAAACGCTGCATTGAAGCAGTGTCCGCAGAAAAGAGGCGTATGTGTGCGTGTTTATACGACAACACCCAAAAAGCCGAACTCTGCTTTGCGCAAGGTCGCAAGAGTGCGTTTGACAAATGGAATTGAAGTTTCATCGTATATTCCTGGCGAAGGTCATAATTTGCAGGAACACTCGGTCGTTATGATCCGTGGTGGACGTGTCAAGGATTTGCCTGGTGTCCGCTATCACATAATTCGCGGTTCTCTTGATGCGTCCGGGGTTCAGGACAGGCGCAAGAGCCGTTCTAAATATGGTTCCAAGCGACCGAAATAAGAGGAGTTTGAACTATGCCCAGAAAAGGCCCTGTCACAAAAAGAGAGGTTTTGCCGGATCCGAAATTTGGCAGTCGTTTGGCAATGCGTTTTATTAACCGTTTGATGGTTGATGGAAAAAAGAGCATTGCGGAGAAAATATTTTATCAGGCCGTTGATGAATTGGGAGAGAAGTCTGGTGAAGGCCCGCTGAAAGCATTTGAGCAGGTTGTGGAAAATGCCAAGCCTCTTATGGAGGTCAAATCCCGGCGTGTTGGCGGCGCGACCTATCAGGTGCCAATGGAGGTCCGTCCTGAAAGGCAGGAAGCCTTGGCTATCAGATGGCTTGTGACCTACGCCCGTTCTCGTGGAGAAAAGGGCATGTCAAAGCGTCTGGCTGCGGAATTTGTTGATGTTTTTAATGGTCGCGGTGGGACCATTAAGAAAAAAGAAGATACTCATCGCATGGCTGAAGCAAACAAAGCGTTTGCGCATTATCGCTGGTAAGGCAGGGTGTATTTGTGGCGAGAACTGTTCCTATAGAAAAGCAGCGTAATATCGGGATCATGGCCCATATTGACGCTGGCAAGACAACAACGACTGAGCGTATCCTGTTTTATACTGGTGTTTCTCATAAACTGGGGGAAACTCACGATGGCCAGGCAACCATGGACTGGATGGAGCAGGAGCAGGAGCGTGGTATTACCATTACTTCAGCCGCGACAACCTGTTTCTGGCGTGACCACCGGATTAACATTATCGACACACCGGGTCACGTTGACTTTACGATTGAGGTCGAACGTTCCTTACGTGTTCTGGACGGGGCTGTTGCTGTTTTTTGTGCTGTTGGCGGCGTTGAACCGCAGTCTGAGACAGTGTGGCGGCAGGCTGACCGTTACCGGGTTCCAAGGCTGGCCTTTGTTAACAAGATGGACCGTTCCGGTGCCGATTTTATGCGGGTTGTGGGCATGATTAAGGAGCGTCTCAGCGCGAAACCTGTTCCTTTGCAGCTGCCGATTGGGGCGGAAGACCTGTTTCGCGGGGTCGTTGACCTTGTCCTGAACAAAGCCATTATCTTTGATGAGGAAAACAAGGGGCAGAGTTTTGAACTGGTTGATGTGCCGGAAGACATGAAAGATGATGTCGATGCCGCGCGCATGGAGCTTATTGAGGCCATTGCCGAAGAAGATGAATCTCTGCTTGAAAAATACCTGGCCGGAGAGGAACTGGGCGAAGATGAAATCCGTCAGGGTATCAGAAGCGCGGTACTCGGTCTGAAAATCTGCCCGGTTTTGTGCGGAACCGCTTTTCGGAATAAGGGGGTGCAGCCGCTGCTTGACGCTGTTGTTGAATATCTGCCTTCTCCGACTGAAGTTGAGGCTATTAAGGGGACGATCCCCGGAACAGAAGAAGAAATTTTCTGCGAATGTGATGATGCCAAGCCTCTAAGTGCCTTGGCCTTTAAGCTGGCTTCCGATCCGTTTATCGGACATTTGACATTTTTACGGATATACGGCGGAAGTATTGAATCCGGCATGACAGTGCTGAATGCGGCAACTGGCAAGAAAGAGCGTATTGGGCGTTTGCTGAAAATGCACGCCAACAAGCGTGAAGAAATCAAAGAAGCGTACGCCGGAGATATTGTCGCGGCTGTTGGTTTGAAGGCAACGGCAACCGGAGAGACCCTGTGCGATATGGACAATCCTGTCTTGCTTGAATCCATGGATTTTCCTGAGCCGGTTATTGAGGTGGCCATTGAGCCGAAAACAAAGACAGACCGTGATGCCCTGAGTCAGGCGCTTGGAAAGCTGGGTAAGGAAGATCCTTCCTTTCGGGTGAAGACAGATGAGGAAACAGGCCAGACCTTGATTGCCGGAATGGGCGAGCTGCATCTGGAAATTATTGTTGACCGTCTGACCCGTGAGTTCAAGGTCGATGCCAATGTCGGCCAGCCGCAGGTTGCGTACCGCGAAACATTGACTAGGCCGTCCAAATCCGACTTGAAGTACGCCAAGCAAAGCGGTGGTCGAGGACAGTACGGCCACGTTGTTATTGAGGTCGAGCCGCAGGCGCCGGGTGAAGGATATGTTTTTGAAAACGCGATTGTGGGGGGTGTTATTCCCAAAGAATATATTCCCGCTGTTGACAACGGTATTCAAAACGCCCTGAAAAACGGTGTGCTGGCAGGTTTTCCGGTTGTTGATGTGAAAGTAAGGCTGGTGCATGGTTCGTATCATGAAGTTGACTCTTCAGAGCAGGCCTTTTTTATCGCGGGTTCTATGGCTATTAAGGACGCCAGTAAGCAAGCCGGTCCTGTTCTGCTTGAGCCTATGATGTTTGTTGAGGTTTTAACTCCTGATGATTATCTGGGAGATGTTATGGGCGACCTGAACGGGCGGCGCGGCAAGGTTGTCAATCTTGAAGCACGTCTGGGGACGCAGATTATTCGTGCCCATGTGCCGTTGAGCAGTATGTTCGGGTATGCAACAGACTTGCGTTCCAAGACGCAGGGACGGGCAACCTATTCAATGTTGTTTGATCATTATGAGAAAGTTCCTGCCAATCTGGCGGAAGAAATTGTAAAAAAGGGTTAGTTTCGTCTGCTGGTAGCAAGCGACAGAAGGTGGAGATGATATGGTAACAATGACCAATGACAAAATCAGAATTAAGTTGCGGGCGTACGATTATCGTATTCTGGATAAAGCCGTTGCCGAGATTGTGGATTCAGCGCGGAACACCGGAGCAAATATCGCCGGGCCTATCCCGTTGCCGACCCGTATTCATAAAACAACTATCCAGCGTTCCGTGCATGTGGATAAGAAGTCAAGAGAGCAGTTTGAAATGCGGGTGCATAAACGGCTGCTTGATATTTTGGAGCCTACCCAGCAGACTGTTGATTCTCTTGGCAAGTTGAATCTGCCGGCTGGCGTGGATGTTGAGATTAAGCTGTAAGACTGGTTGAAGCTGCAGCACAATAACGAGGACGAGATGAAAAAGACAATAGGACTCATAGGAAAAAAGATTGGAATGAGCAGGGTGTTCGGCGAGGATGGGAATGTTGTTCCTGTGACCGTTATTCAAGCTGGTCCCTGTGCTGTTTTGCAGAAAAAAGTGAAAGAGACTGATGGGTATGAGGCGTTGCAGGTCGGTTTTGACGAGCAGGCCGCGCATCGTTTGAACAAGCCCCAGGTCGGTCATCAAAAGAAAGCTGAAAGCGGTTTCTACCGCCATCTGAAAGAGTTCAGGCTGCCTTCGACAGAAGGATATGAGGTCGGGCAAAAGCTGACTGTTGATATGTTTGAACTCGGAGATAAGATAAGCGTAAGCGGAACTTCCAAAGGGCGCGGCTTTATGGGGCCGATGCGTAGATGGAACTTTAGAGGCATGCCAGCTTCTCACGGTCATGAAAAGGTGCACAGATCAACAGGTTCTGTTGGCCAATGTGCCTGGCCCGCCAAGATTTTCAAAGGAAAGAAAATGGCCGGGCAGATGGGCAATCGTAAGGTTACCTGTGGGAATCTGGTGATTGTGGACGTAATACCGGAGGATAATATCCTGTTAGTGAAAGGTCAGGTTCCGGGACCGAACGAAGGGGTAGTGATTCTCCGTAAGCAGGCTTAAGAGGACAAGATGGCAACTGCTAAAGTTTTTAATCAGGAAAACCTTGAAGTAGGTGATATCAGTCTTCCGGATGAGATTTTTCAGACGGAAGTACGTCCGGAAATACTTCATATGGTTGTTCGGGCTCATCTGGCTGCGCTTCGTGCGGGAACAGTCGGAGTGAAGACCCGTTCGCTGGCCAGTGGCGGTGGAAAAAAGCCCTGGCGGCAAAAGGGAACCGGTCGGGCGCGTTCCGGCAGCTCCCGCTCCCCTATCTGGCGCGGTGGTGCTGTGGTGCATGGCCCGGTTGCTCGTGATTATTCTTTCAAGGTGAACAAGAAAGTAAAAAAACTGGCAATGAAAATGGCTCTGACCGCTCGTTTTGTTGAAAACAAGATGACAGTGGTTGATGATTTTGAACTGCCAGAAATCAAAACAAAAAATTTTGTTGCCTTGCAGAATCGTTTTGGCTTGAAAAAAGCCTTGATTATTACCAAGGGGGATTGTAAAAATCTTTCCCTTTCGGCGCGTAATGTTCAGGGGATTGAAATCAAGACCCAGGACAAGGTCAGTACTTATGATATACTGAGCCAGCCACATCTGGTGATTGAATCCGGGGCGATTGATCTGATGCAGGAGAGGTTAAAGTAAGATGGAACATACACAGGTTCTTGTTAAGCCCCTGGTTTCAGAAAAGGCGACCCTGTTAAAGGATTTGTCCAACAAGGTTGTTTTTTTTGTTCATCCTGCAGCAAACAAGCATGATGTGAAGCGGGCGGTCGAAAATATTTTTAAGGTTTCCGTGAGTGAGGTCAATGTCGTGCGTGTCCGTCCCAGACTGAGAAAAAAGTTTGGGCGGGTAACCGGCAAGGTGAGTGGCTATAAAAAAGCCTATGTTTCGCTCGCGCCTGGTGACAAAATAGATTTTTTTGAGGGGGTATAAAGGTGCCAGTACGCAAGTTAAAACCTACCTCTCCTGGAAGACGTAATCAGTCGATTTTGACCTTTGATGAAATTTCCTGTGCCCAGCCCGAAAAGTCTCTTACTCAGGGGCAGGCAAAGACAAGTGGCCGGAATAATTACGGTCGGGTTACTGCCAGGCGTAGAGGTGGTGGAACAAAGAGAAGATACAGGATTATTGATTTTAAGCGGGATAAGTTTGATATTCCGGCCAAGGTCGCGACTATTGAATACGATCCGAACAGAAGTGCGCGGATTGCTCTTTTGCATTATAATGATGGTGAAAAGCGCTATATTCTGGCGCCTTCAGGAGTGCAGGTCGGCGATGTTATTGTTGCTGGCAAAAAAGCTGACATCAAACCGGGCAATGCTCTGCCTATGGCCAGTATTCCGGTTGGTACGATTTTGCATAATATCGAATTGTATCCGGGCAAGGGCGGCCAGATGGCCCGTGCTGCCGGAACATACGCCCAGCTTGTTGCCAAGGAAGAAAAGTACGCTCTTTTGCGTCTACCTTCCGGCGAAGTCCGCAAGGTTCTTCTTTCAAATCTGGCCACTGTTGGGCAGGTTGGTAATCTTGACCATGAAAAGGTTTCGATTGGAAAGGCTGGTCGTAACAGATGGCTTGGACGGCGCCCCAAGGTTCGTGGTGTGGCCATGAACCCGGTTGATCATCCGCTGGGTGGTGGTGAAGGACGGAGTTCCGGTGGTCGTCATCCGGTCACTCCGTGGGGTAAACCAACCAAGGGCTACAAGACTCGTAACCGGAAGAAGCAGTCGTCCAGACTGATCATTAAACGCCGTGGAAAGTAGTGAGGAGTAAATATGCCTAGATCACTGAAAAAAGGGCCGTTTGTTGACGGTCATCTGCTGAAAAAAATTGCCACGGCGAATGAGGAAAAAAATCGGAAGGTTATCAAGACCTGGTCGCGGCGTTCAACAATAATTCCAGAAATGGTAGGACTGACCTTTGCGGTGCATAACGGAAAGAAATTTATTCCGGTTTTTGTGACGGAAAATATGGTTGGACACAAGCTTGGTGAATTTGCTCCGACTCGCACATATTATGGACATGCCGCCGATAAGAAAAAAGGAAAAAGGTAGGGAACTCAGATGGAAGCAAGAGCTATTGCCAAGTATGTGAATATATCCCCGCAAAAGACCCGGGTCGTTGCCGCTAATATCAAGGGCAAGCCTGTTGAAGACGCGGTGAATATCTTGAAGTTTACCCCGAAAAAAGCTGCGGCTGTTCTTTCCAAGGTTTTGCATTCGGCCATTGCCAATGCCGAGCAGAGCGGAAGTGATGTCGACAGCCTGTATGTCAAGTTCGTGAAGATTGATGGTGGGCCTGTGGCGAAACGGATTCAGCCAAGGGCTATGGGAAGGGCGTATCGGATTTTGAAACGCACCAGTCATGTAACCATAATCGTTGACGAATTATAGGAGGGCAGAACTTTGGGTCAAAAAGTAAATCCGATAGGCTTTCGCCTTGGATATAATAAAAATTGGATTTCCAGATGGTTCGCGGATAAAGACTATGCAAAAAATATCTTTGAGGATAAGAAACTCCGCGATTATGTGAAGAAAAAACTGTATTTTTCAGGTCTTTCCCGTATCGAGATTGAACGGGCGGCAGACAAGGTACGTTTGATTTTGCATACCGCCAAGCCGGGTATTGTTATTGGTCGGAAAGGTGCTGAGATTGAAAAATTGCGTCAGGAGCTGAAGCAGCGTTTTGCCAAGGAGTTTCTCATAGAAGTCAATGAGATTCGCAGGCCGGAAACAGACGCTCAGTTGGTTGCGGAAAATGTCGCGTTGCAGCTTGAACGGCGTGTCGCTTTTCGGCGGGTTATAAAAAGAAGTATCAGTTTTGCCCAGAAGTTTGGTGCTGAGGGAATCAAGATTTCTTGCGCCGGACGTTTGGGGGGAGCTGAAATTGCCCGTACTGAATGGGTAAGGGAAGGGCGTGTTCCCCTGCATACCTTGCGGGCTGATATTGATTATGGCCGGGCCGTTGCCAATACAACCTATGGTGTTATTGGCGTAAAGGTCTGGATTTTTAAGGGCGAGATTTTACATGAAGGGAGTCGCGCATGTTAGTGCCAAGAAAAACAAAATTCAGAAAACAGCAAAAAGGAAGAATTAAGGGCATGGCGACCCGCGGCACGACTGTCGCGTTTGGTGAGATTGGATTAAAGGTTCTTGAGCCTGGCAAGATTACCAACCAACAGATTGAGTCCGCTCGTATTGCCATGATGCGCCATATCAAAAGAGGCGGAAAGGTTTTTATCCGTGTCTTTCCTGATAAGCCGATAACTGCCAAGCCTCTTGAAACCCGGCAGGGAAAAGGAAAGGGAGCTCCGGTTGGCTGGTGTGTGCCTGTTTGTGCCGGAAAGATTTTATATGAAATCCGTGGAGTCAACCTCGCCTTGGCAAAGGAAGCCTTGCAAAAAGCCGCTTATAAACTTCCTTTGAAAACAGCCATCGTTGTCAAGGAGATATAAGATGAAAATGAAAGAAATACGTGAGCTTGAAGGTGAGGAACTGACAAAACAGGTTCAGGAATACCGCCATGAGTTGATGAATCTTCGTTTTCAGCATGCCACGGCGCAGCTTGAAAACACACAGCGTATTCCGTATGTGAAAAAAAGCATTGCCAGGTTGCTGACCGTTGAAAACGAAAAAAAGAGGATGAAGCAGAATGACTAGTCAGGGTAAGGCGTTCAAGCGCACATTTACCGGTTTTGTGGTCAGCGACCGAAACGACAAGACCATTGTTGTCCGGGTCGAGACATTGGTGAAGCATCCTTTGCTCAAGAAGTATATTCGTCGTCACAAAAAATATATGGCACATGATCCCGCTAATGAATGTTCTGTGGGAGATAAGGTTCAGATTATTGAACACCGTCCATTGAGTGCGAAGAAGAGATGGCACCTTGTTGCAATACTTGAGAAAGCGAAATAGCAGGAGCGCGAAATGATACAAGTAGAAAGTAAATTAAATGTCGCTGATAACTCAGGCGCGAAAAAGTTATCCTGTATCAAGGTGCTTGGCGGATCTCATCGGCATTATGCTGGTGTGGGAGACGTTATCGTTGTTTCTGTGAAAGAGGTCATGCCGCACTCAAAGGTCAAGAAAGGTGACGTGATGAAGGCGGTTATTGTCAGAACCAAGAAAGAAATAGGCCGGCCTGATGGCTCCTACATCCGTTTTGACAATAATTCCGCTGTGCTGTTGAACAAAAACCTGGAGCCAATAGGCACTCGCATCTTTGGCCCCGTGGCCAGAGAACTGCGGGGAAAGAATTTTATGAAAATTGTTTCTCTTGCTCCAGAAGTACTGTAGGGACAAGAAGATGAATAGCTGTAAGATTCATAAAGATGACAAAGTGATGCTCCTGACCGGAAAGGACAGGGGGAAAGTGGGCAAGGTTCTGAAGGTATTGCCGAAAAAAAGCAAGATTCTTGTTGAGGGATTGAATATGGTCAAGCGTCATGTGAAGGCCAACCCATACAAGCAGGAACAGGGGGGAATTGTGGAAAAGGAAGCTCCTGTCCATATTTCCAATGTCGCGATTATCTGTGACGCATGCACCAAGCAAACCAGAGTGGCTTATCGGGTTACGGATGAAGGCAAAAAATTCAGGGTTTGTAAAAAGTGCAATGAGATTATGAAGTAAGGTAGCGAAATGGTTCGATTGCAAAAAATTTACATGGAACAGGTTGTCCCTGGACTGCAAAAGGAGTTCCAATACAGTTCTTCTATGCAGATTCCAACGATTAAGGCTGTCAGCCTGAATATGGGACTTGGTGAGGCCAGTCAGAACAACAAAATTATTCAGGACGCGGTAAAGGAACTCACTTTGTTGAGCGGACAGCTGGCTGTCCTGACCCGCGCCAAAAAATCCATTGCGTCTTTTAAGTTGCGTGAAGGTATGCCGATTGGCTGCCGTGTGACATTGCGTCGGGACAAGATGTGGTATTTCCTTGACAAGTTGATTAATATTGCCTTGCCCCGTGTCCGCGATTTTCGCGGAATCCCTGATCGTGGTTTTGACGGAAGGGGCAACTTTACCCTGGGGATTAAGGATCACAGTATCTTCCCGGAAATCGACATGGACAAGGTTGAAAAGGTAAAGGGCATGAATGTAACTTTAGTGACTTCGGCGACAAGCGACAAAGAGGGAAAGACTCTTCTGACCATGCTTGGGATGCCCTTCAAAAAGTAGGGAGATGGATTGTGACAAGAAAAGCGCTTATGAATAAGGCCCAGGCCAAACCGAAGTTTTCCACGCGCAAGTACAATAGATGTCCTGTTTGTGGTCGGCCACGTGCGTTTATGAGAAGATATGGCATTTGCCGTATCTGTTTTCGGAACATGGCCCTTGCAGGTGAATTGCCTGGTGTCAGAAAATCAAGCTGGTAAGGGGATAAGATGCAGATAGTAGATCCAATAGCAGATATGCTCACACGGTTGAGAAATGCCCAGATGGCGTTACACAAGGAAGTGAGTGTTCCTGAAAGCAAGATGAAATCAGCCATTATCAAGATTTTGCTTGATGAAGGATATGTCGCCGGAGTTGATACTTCTGAAAGAGACATGAAAGTTACGCTGAAATACGTTGATGGCAAAGCTGCTCTTTCTGGACTGAAGCGTATAAGCAAGCCCGGCAGAAAGGTGTATGTAAGCAAGGACAGGATTCCCATGGTGCAAAACGGCCTTGGAATTTGTATCCTGTCTACATCTCAGGGAATTATGTCCGGACATAAGGCCAATAAGGTCGGTGTCGGCGGCGAACTTTTATGTGAGATCTGGTAGGAGGAACAATGTCCAGAATAGGAAAGCGGGAGATTGTCGTTCCTGGCAATGTCGAGCTTAAAATTGAGCAGGGCCGAGTCAATGTAAAGGGGCCGAAAGGGAAGCTGGAAGTGGCTCTTCATCCCAAGATTGAAGTTGCTCAGGATGGGGCCACACTGACTCTCACCCGGGTTGATGATTCAAGAGAGGCCCGTGAGCAGCATGGTTTGCGTCGTACCTTACTGGCCAATGCTGTAACAGGTGTCAGCGATGGTTTCAGCAAGAGCCTTGAGGTGAACGGTGTTGGGTACCGTGTTAATTTGAAAGGAAAAGATCTTGAACTCAGTGTGGGCTATTCTCATCCGGTTTTGATGAAATTGCCTGATGGAGTTGAAGCAACTGTTGAGGGAAACAAGATTTCTCTGACAGGTTTTGATAAGCAGTTGTTGGGTGAGTTTGCTGCCCAAGTACGTCGTGTGCGTCTGCCTGAACCTTACAAAGGAAAAGGCATTAAATATACAACTGAACAAATTAGGCGTAAGGCCGGAAAATCAGGTGGAAAATAGCAGGTAGCATATGAAACTCACGAAGCAAGAAGCAAGATATCGGAGAAAGATTCGGCTGCGTAAGAAAATACATGGAACTCCGGAAAATCCCAGACTGGTGGTTTTTCGTTCCAACAAGTATATTTACGCGCAGCTGATTGATGATGAAAATGGAAATGTCCTGGCTGCCTCTTCATCGCTCGCGTTCAAGGAAGAGAGCAAAAGACTGAACCTTGAAAACGCAAAACGGGTTGGTGAAGATATTGGCCAGCTGGCCCTTAAAAAGAATATATCTTCAGTCGTGTTTGATCGAAACGGCTATCTTTATCATGGCCGTGTAAAGGCTTTGGCTGATGGTGCTCGTGAAGCGGGCTTAAAATTTTAAGAGGTCATAGATGCAGCAAAATATGTCAGAGACAAATGAAAAAATTGTCTATTTGAATCGGGTGGCAAAGGTTGTAAAGGGCGGTCGTCGTTTTAGTTTCAGCGCTCTGGTCGTGGTTGGTGATGGAAACGGCTCTGTCGGTTACGGCCTTGGAAAGGCCAATCAGGTTCCTGATGCAATCCGCAAGGCGAGTGATAAAGCCAGAAAGAATATGTCAAAGATCGCGCTGCTGGACGGAACCATTCCCTACAAAATTACAGGCGAGTTCGGAGCTGGAAAGGTTATGCTCCGTCCCGCTTCAAAGGGAACTGGAATTATTGCCGGTGGTCCGGTGCGGGCTATTATGGAAGCACTTGGAGTGACCGATATTCTGACCAAGGCCATTGGGACGAATAATCCCCATAATGTTCTCAGAGCGACATTTGCCGGCCTGGAGAGCCTGCGTTCTGCTGAGGATATCAGCAAGATTCGCGGTAAACAGATTATCGTCAAAAGAAAGTAGGTGTATTGTGATAAAAGTAAAACTTGTTAAAAGTCTGGTCTGCTGTACGCCGGTACAGCGCAAGACTGTCGCGGCTCTTGGTCTGAAAAAGATTCGTCAGGTCCGCGAGCTCCCTGATAATGAATGTACTTGGGGTATGATCCGCCGGGTCCATAAACTCGTTGAGGTTGTTGCATAATGAATTTGCATGAACTCTATCCTTTTCCTGAGGAAAGAAAAAACAGAAAGCGTGTTGGCCGGGGAACAGCCACTGGTCAGGGGGGGACTGCCGGAAAAGGCCATAAGGGACAAAATGCCCGGGCCGGCGGCGGTGTTCGACTTGGTTTTGAAGGCGGTCAGATGCCTTTGGCCCGTCGTTTGCCCAAACGCGGTTTTAAGAATAAATTCAAGACGATCTATAACGTCATCAATGTTGGTGAGCTTGTTACTCTTTTTTCGGACACGGCAGAGATTGGTCTGGAAGACATATATGTTGGACTGAATATCAAAAGAAATTTTCCGATCAAGGTGCTTGCGGAGGGAGAGGTTGGCAGGGCTGTTACTATTACTGCGCATAGGTTCAGCCAGGCTGCGATAGAAAAAATTCAGGCCGCAGGCGGCAGTGTCAACGCAATTGAAGGAAACGGGTCCGAAAGCTGTGGCTGCTGAAAATACAACTGCTGGAAAGATTCGTAAGGCCATTTTGGTTACTTTGGCCTTGCTTGCTGTGTACCGTGTAGGTATTCATTTGCCTGTGCCCGGAGTTGACGGGAATGCTTTGGCGGATTTTTTCAAGGAGATGCAGAACACGCTGTTTGGCCTGTTTGATATGTTTTCCGGCGGCGGGCTTCGCAATCTGTCTATTTTTGCTCTGGGCATTATGCCCTATATCTCGGCTTCGATTATTATTCAGCTTTTGACGGTTGTGAGTCCGACACTGTCCCGTTTGAAGAAAGAAGAAGGAGAGGCGGGCAGAAAGAAAATCACACAGTACACCCGCTATGGCACAGTGCTGATTACCTTGGTGCAGGGATTTGGGATTGCTGTTGGTCTTGAAAGCATGACCAGCCCGACCGGAGCTCCGGTTGTTTTTGATCCGGGCCTGTCCTTTCGTCTGGTAACAGTTGTTACCCTGACAGCAGGAACTGTCTTTTTGATGTGGCTGGGAGAACAGATTACAGGGAAAGGCTTGGGGAACGGGATTTCCCTGATTATTTTTTCCGGTATTGTTTCCGGTTTGCCCGGTGGAATAATCAATTCTTTTCGGCTCTTGAGTTCCGGAGAGATGTCGCTTTTTGTGTTGCTGCTGGTACTGGTCATCATGGTTGGCGTACTTATCGGGATTATTGTTATGGAACGGGGACAGCGCCGGATTCCTATTCATTACGCCAAGCGGATGATGGGCAGAAAAATGTACGGCGGGCAAACAAGCCATCTGCCCTTGCGTATCAATGTGGCAGGCGTTATTCCGCCGATTTTTGCTTCGTCAATATTGATGTTTCCTGCAACCATTGCAAGCTTTTCCAGGGTCGAGTGGCTGAACAGGGTGTCGAATTATTTTCGTCCGGATTCTGTGCTGTACAATGTGCTGTTTGTCGGACTGATCATTTTTTTCTGTTATTTTTATACAGCGATTATTTTTGATCCAAAAGATATTGCGGAGAATCTGAAAAAGCAGGGCGGCTTTATTCCTGGTATCCGTCCTGGATTCAAGACACATGAATATATTGACAAGGTGCTTTCCCGGTTGACTTTTTGGGGTTCGATTTATGTTTCTGCTGTATGCGTCATTCCCATGATTCTTATCAAGCAGTTTAATGTGCCTTTTTATTTTGGAGGAACCGCGCTTTTGATTGTTGTTGGTGTAGCCATGGATACCATGAACCAGTTGCAGTCGCATCTTATTTCAAGCCAGTATGACGGTCTTTTGACCAAGGCACGGGTGAAGGGACGGATGAGTTGAAAAAAGTGCGCGGCATTTTTATCAAGAACCAGAATGAAATTGAGTTGTTGCGAGAAGCAAATCGTATTGTCGCTCTTGTGTTAGATGAACTAGAGGAAAGTGTTGCTCCGGGCAAGACAACCTTGGACCTTGAAGAGCAGGCCGTCAGTCTTTGCAGGAAAAATGGAGTTGAACCGGCATTTAAGGGCTATCATGGGTTTCCTTTTGCTCTTTGTTGTTCGGTGAATGAAGAGGTTGTTCATGGGTTTCCTTCAGACAGAAAGCTGGCTGAAGGCGATATCGTGAGTGTTGATTTTGGAGTAAAGTATAAAGGTTTCTTTGGTGATTCTGCCCGGACTTTTGCTGTTGGCGAGGTTGATGAGCAGGTCAGTCAACTTTTGGCTGTGACAGAGGAATCTTTATACAGAGGCATAGGTCAGGCTGTTGCCGGAAACGAATTGTACGATATTTCCGGCGCCATTGAAGGCTATGCTTCTGGTTTTGGATATGGGATTGTAGAGCGTTTTGTCGGACATGGTATCGGCAGAAATTTGCATGAAAAACCGGAAATTCCCAACTTTGTGCCAAGAGGTGGAGAGAAAATTCTGCTTCGACAGGGTATGGCTCTGGCTATTGAGCCAATGATCACTTTGGGTGGAGCTGATGTTCGGATACTTGATGATGGCTGGACTGCTGTTACAAAAGATGGCAGTATGGCTGCTCATTTTGAACATACGATTGTTATCACAGCTTCCGGGCCGGAAATTTTAAGTGCATCAAAGAGATAATTTTACATTTGGGGAGTTGTGATGAAAGTGAGACCGTCTGTAAAAAAAATGTGTCCAAAATGTAAGTTGATTCGGCGCAAAGGTGTGTTGCGTGTAATTTGTGAAAATCCTAGACATAAACAGAGACAGGGATAGGAGTGAAAGGTGGCAAGAATTTTAGGTGTTGATTTGCCAAGGAATAAGCGTCTTGATATCGCTTTGACAAGTATCTATGGTGTCGGAAAGGTAACATCTTTACGGATACTGGATAGTTGCGGCATTGATTGGACGCGAAGCAGCGATGATTTGAGTGCTGATGATATTAACCTTATCCGAAACGAGATTGAGGCGAACTATCGGGTTGAAGGAGACCTGCGTCGTGACGTGACAGCAAATATTAAGCGCCTGATGGACATTGGGTGCTACCGTGGTCTGCGTCATCGCAAAGGGCTTCCTGTTCATGGACAGCGAACTTCAACAAATGCCAGAACCCGGAAAGGGCCAAGACGCGCTGCTGTTGGCAAGAAAAAGAAATAATCCAGGTTGGAGATTGAGGAGAAAATAGATGGCAAAGGCGAAAGTCAGCAAAAAAAGAGAGAAGAAGAATATTCCATCTGGAATTGTGCATATAGATGCGACATTTAACAATACAACCATTACCTTTACAGATCCAGGCGGCAATGTCGTGAGCTGGGCGACTTCAGGTATGGCCGGTTTTAAGGGGTCGAGAAAAAGCACTCCTTTTGCGGCCCAGAAAGCATCTGAGATTGCTGCAAAAAAAGCGCAGGATCAGGGCATGAAGACTGTTGGGATTCTGGTAAAAGGACCGGGGGCCGGTCGTGAATCAGCAATGCGCGGAATTAACGCGGCAGGGCTTAAAGTTGCTTTTATTCGTGACGTTACACCTATTCCTCATAATGGCTGTCGTCCTCCCAAAAGGCGGAGAGTTTAGCTTTTCGGTTACGGTGTACTCGTAACCAGGGAGGGGGAGTTGCTGGTATGTTTTGCCAACAGGCAAGATCGCCAGAATTATTTATAATGATGTGTTTTTTTACACAGTCAAACATGAGCAGGGTGCAGACAATGAGTGAAAACAGTATAGACAAACCTGTTAATATTAAAAACTGGTCTGTCTTGGTAATGCCTGAACAGCTGCTGCGTGATTCCAAGTCAACAGATACATATGGCAAGTTCAGTTGCGAGCCTCTGGAAAGGGGATTTGGAACAACGATAGGAAACGCCTTGCGAAGAGTGCTGTTGTCCTCTTTACAGGGAGCGGCAATCGTTTCTGTCAAGATTGAAGGGATTCAACACGAATTCAGTACAATTCCGGGAGTTATAGAAGATGTAACGGACATTATTCTGAATTTAAAACAAGTACGGTTTGCTGTTACTTCTGAAGTACCGCAACACCTTGAGCTTATGGCGAATAAGAAAGGAGAGGTTTTTGCCGGAGATATTCAGGAAAATCAGCGAGTCAGGGTCTTAAACAAGGATTTATTGATCGCGACTCTTTCTGAGGATGTTGAATTCCGGCTAGAATTGGAAGTTCGGGTTGGAAAGGGGTATGTTCCTGCTGAGATGCACGAGGGACTTGATTCGGTCATTGGATTGATTCCTCTTGACGCGAGTTTTTCTCCTGTAAAAAAGGTTGCGTATCGGGTTGAACAGGCTCGTGTTGGTCAGATGACCAACTATGATAAATTGTTTTTGGAAGTCTATACCGATGGGTCTGTCTCTCCGGAAGATGCCATTGCCTATAGCGCAAAAATTTTGAAAGAGCAGCTTTCTGTATTTATTAACTTTGATGAAAGCAGCGCTGATGTTGAAAAAAGTCAGCAGGATAACAGAAAAGAAGTTAATCCTATTTTATTTAAGAGTATAGATGACTTGGAATTGCCGGTGCGGGCGGGGAATTGCTTGAAAACCGTTGGTATTGGCTGGGTAGGAGAACTCGTTCAGAAACAGGAAAGTGAGATGCTGAAATTGAAAAATTTTGGCCGCAAGTCGCTTGAAGATATTCGGGTTGTACTTGATACACATGGTCTTGATTTTGGAATGAAAATCGACAACTTTGACGCATTGCGTCAGGAATGGATGCAGAAAAAGGACGAAGACGATGAGGCATAGAGTAAGAGGGAAGAAGCTGAACAGAACTGCGGCACATAGAAAGGCTATGTTGCGGAATATGGCCAAGTCATTTCTGACGTATGAGCGGATTCGGACAACAGAAACAAAAGCAAAGGAATTGCGGGGAGTTGTAGAGCGTTTGGTACGCTACGCACTTGAAAATACAGTGGCTTCCAGACGTGAAGCATACCGTATCCTGGAGAACCATTCACTGGTAAAAAAATTGTTTGATGAGATTGCCCCCCGTTTTCAGAAAAATCAGGGTGGTTTTACCCGGGTTGTCAAATTTGGTCTGCCCAGGAAAGGGGACGCCGCCCCAATGGCTCTTATTGAGTTCGTTCGTTCCGGTGCAGCTGCTGAAGAAAAACCTGTTGTTGCAGCTGCTCAAGAGCCAGCTGTTGAAGCAGATTTTCAGGAAGAAAAAGAGAAATAGCAATTTTGTTATTGAGTGAATAACGCCTCTGTTCTGAATGGACAGGGGCGTTTTTTTTGAGTCGGGTTTTGCTTCCGGAATTTTAGACCGCGATCGGGCCGTCTTTTTTGTATTTGGTACTGTTTTTATGCTGAGGTCTGATTGGCTGGGCGTGAGAATCTTGCAAGTTTTCTTCGCGCGTGTCATATTGAATTTTGCGCTGAGATTTCATTTGGAAGCTTGAAACGGTGTAAAAGAGTAAGACTGTAATGGCAGAAAAAATATTTTGAGTGTGTGGAGGATTAAGTGGAAATAACAAAGATTTTTATTGGCCTTGCAGGCTGTGGTACTGTTGGCGGTGGTCTGGCACAGATTATCCAGAAGAATACGGACTGGATAGCGAAACGTACCGGACGGGAACTGGTTATAAAGACAGTGTTGGTGAGAGATCTTAAAAAGCAAAGGGCTGTTCAGTTCAGCTCTGAAACACTTTTTACCACCGATCCGGACGCCATACTCAATGACCCGGCCATTGATATTGTTGTGGAGCTGATGGGGGGCATAGACGCGGCCTTTACCTTTGTGTCCGGGGCGCTCAATAAAGGCAAGTCTGTTGTAACCGCCAACAAGGCTCTTTTGGCTGAAAAAGGGGAAGAACTTTTTGCTTTGGCAGAGAAACAAGGTGTTGGGTTGTACTATGAGGCCAGTGTGGGTGGCGGCATTCCTGTTGTGCAGACATTGAAAGAAAGTCTGGCCGGAGATAAAATCAACAGTCTGACGGGAATTTTGAACGGAACAGCCAATTATATCCTTTCGGAGATGTCGTTGCGCGGGATTGATTTTGTGCAGGCTCTGCAGGAAGCGCAGGAAAAAGGCTACGCAGAAGCTGATCCTGAACTTGATATTGAAGGCATGGACGCTGCTCACAAGCTGGTTATCCTTATCCGGCTGGCCCATGGTCAGAACTATCCGCTGAGCCATTTAGACGTGCGGGGGATTTCTCAGGTCAAGGCCAAGGACATCGCCTTTGCCAATGATTTTGGTTACCAGATTAAACTGTTAGGCCAGGTGAAAGTCTGCGGCCAGTCTTTGCAGGCAGGAGTTTTTCCGGCTCTGGTGCCGCATGAACATATTCTGGCCAAGGTAACAGGCCCGTTTAACGCTATCTGGCTGGAAGGCGAATCTGTTGGCCCGATTATGCTGTATGGACAGGGAGCTGGAGCTCTGGCAACAGGAAACGCTGTTTTGGCTGATATTATGGCTTTGGCCAGAGCTGGCATGCGCCCGAATAATACCGGGTTTTCAATGACCAGTCTGCCTGAAGTGGCTATCTTGCCCTGTGTCAGTTCTGCCTCGCCGCATTATTTCCGTTTTACTGTTCAGGATCGTCCTGGCGTGTTGTCCGCCCTGTCTGGAATTTTGGGAGAACAAAATATCAGTATTGCCCGGGTGGTACAAAAGGCCGCAAGCGGAGATGAAGGCGTGCCTATTGTCTTTCTCACTCATGTGGCTTCTGGTGAAGACGTTGCCAGGGCGTTGCAAAAATTGGACAAGTGTGAGTTTATTCTTGCTCCAACTGTGCACTACAAGATTTTATAACCAGTTTGAACAGGAAGGGAAAATCCCTTCCTGTTCTTTTTTGAGTCAAGGAAAAACATGAAATTTCTTTTTTTGATTGCAGATGGAATGGGGGATTGGCCGCACGAAGCCTTTGGGAACAAAACAGCTTTGGAAGCGGCTCATACGCCCTGGATGGATACCATTGCCAAGCGCGGAATCATGGGGACGTGCCGGACGGTTCCGCAGGGCATGGAACCGGGCTCGGATGTCGCCAATATGGCGCTTCTCGGTTTTTCTCCCCAGAAGTATCATACAGGCCGCGGGCCGATTGAGGCGGCGGCTCAGGGGCTTAGGCTCGCTGAAAATGATCTGGTCTGGCGGTGTAATCTGGTCACCCTCAGTGAGTTTTCAGATGCCGGAATCATGCGTGATTATTCAGCCGGGCATATCGCAACGGAGCAAAGTACAGGACTGCTTGCAATGTTGGAGCAGGAACTGGGAAGTTCGCGGGTTTCCTTTTATGCCGGTGTGCAGTATCGCCATTTGCTGGTGCAAAAGGGCGGGGCTGATAAAGGATATGCCAACCTGCGTATCCGTCCGCCTCATGATATTCTGGATCAGTCCATTGCGCCTGATCTGAACGTGATGCGGGATATGCCCGATTTTTTTGAGCTGGTACAGGGCGCAAGCAACCTGCTTTCCAGACCGGAAAATACAACTGCCGCCAACAGTATCTGGCCCTGGGGTCAGGGCCGCCCTTTGCTGCTGCCGGATTTTTTTCAGACCTTTGGCCTGCGCGGGGCTGTTGTTTCCGCGGTTGATCTGGTGCGCGGTCTTGGCCGGGCCGCGGGAATGGAGATCCTTGAAATTCAGGGCGCAACAGGGCTGATTGATACCAACTATGAGGGAAAGATGCGTGCCGCGCTTGATTTTCTTGAACATGGCGATTTTGTCTATCTGCACGTTGAGGCTCCTGATGAATGTGGTCATATGGGAGATCCTGATTTGAAGAAGCGGGCCATTGAACTTTTTGATGAGCGAATCGTTGCCCCTGTTTTTCAGGCCATTGGAGGGCAGGCTGTTCTTGTCATGACCTGTGACCATTTCACGCCTCTTCAGGAGCGGACTCATACCTGTGATCCGGTTCCTTTTGCCGTGTGTGGGCCGGGGATTGAGCCTGACAGCGGAACCGCGTTGACCGAGAAAAATGCTGGCGCAACCGGCCTTGCTTTGGGGGCGGGTGCTGAGCTCTTGCCGTATGTCCTGCAGGTCGCGCGGAACTGAAATGGGAAATGAATGGTTCTGGTTGCCGCACAGGGTCAGCTATCAGGAAACAGATGCCATGGGCGTTGTGTATTACGCCAACTACCTGCACTGGTTTGAAATGGGACGCACAGAATATATCAGGGCCAAAGGGATATGCTATCGCCACCTTGAAAACAAAGGGCTTTTTTTGCCGGTGCGTGAGACCGGTTGCCGTTATCTCAAGCCCGCCCGTTATGATGATGTTGTTGCTATCGGTTCCCGTGTGGAACAGCCGGGCCGGGCCAGTGTCAGATTTGTTTACGAGATAAGAAGCGAAGATAAAGAGCAGCTTTTGGCAACAGGGTTTACCCAGCTGGCGGCTGTGGATAAAAACGGAAAGCCTGTTCGTCTGCCGCAGGAGGTGAAAGGCTTATTGGGTATTCACGAATAATTTTCAATTGATGATATGTTGAACGCTTTAGTCCTGTTTTTTTCTGCAGGTAAGGAATGATAATGAACAGCAAGGAAGGGTTTGTCTATATACTGATTTCTCCAAATACTGAATGTATAAAAATAGGAGGATCTGATTTTCTTCCAATGAAAAAAATAAAAGAAATCAATGCTAGTTCGCCACATAAAAATATTGGCCATTGGCAGATTTTAGTCAGGTTAATGAATGGAGATCTGTAATATATAACCTTCATTATATTTTTAAGAGTAAACTGAATACTGTTATTGAAAATCAGAAAGAATTGTTTGAAGTTTCTTCGCATGAAGCCTCACGTGTCTTGAATTTAGTTGACCCTGAAAGAAATCATCAATAAACCAAAAATTGACAGGATGTTTCAAGATAAATATTTTTTATCATATATAAACTATATAAGAAAATTTATGGAATAAAATAGTTGTTTGGGATAATTTTATTCGCTATTTAAAACATTAAACAAAAAAGGAGAAAAAATGTTATCAGAAAAGATGGAAAAAGCTCTCAATGCCCAGGTTAATGCTGAACTGTATTCTTCTTATCTGTATCTTTCAATGGAAGCGTATTTACAGAATTCCGGTCTGGAAGGTTTTGCCAACTGGATGCGGATACAGGCGCAGGAAGAGTTGTTACACGCCATGAAAATATATGATTTTATCTTTTCCTGTGGTGGACGTTCCCGTTTGGCAGCTATTGATGCCCCAACCCAGGAATGGGATTCTGTCCTTGCTGTTTTTGAAAATGCCCTGGAGCATGAACGGTATGTTACTTCACGTGTCAACGAGCTGGTGAATCTGGCAATTGAAGAAAAAGATCATGCCACAAATGTCTTTTTACAGTGGTTTGTGACCGAACAGGTTGAAGAGGAAGAAACAGCCGGTGGCATTGTGAGCAGACTGCGGCTGGCGAATGAACAGCCGGAAGCCCTTTTGTTCCTTGACCGCGAATTCGGGCAACGGACATTTACGCCCCCTGTTGCGGAATAGTTTTTTCAGGGGAAGGCCAATGGATGAAAGCCAGACAAAAAGTGCGGGTGAACTTCATGCCATTATCCTTGCGGGCGGTTCAGGTACCCGTTTGTGGCCCTTGTCCCGTTCTTTGTTTCCCAAGCAGCTGTTGGCACTTACAAGTGAAAGATCCCTGCTGCAGCAAACCGCGACCAGGATTTTAGAGCTTGTTCCGCCGCAGCGGATTTGGGTGGTGACGAATAATGAACACGCTTTTGAGGTCCGTTCTCAACTTGTTGCCCTTGATGAGCAGTTTGAACATCAGGTTGTAAGTGAACCAAGCGGCCGGAACACGTTGCCTGCGATTTTGCTTGGTCTGGAGCGTGTTGTTGCGGCTGATGAACACGCTGTTGTTGCGGTATTTCCGGCTGACCATGAAATAGAAGATGAAGGGCACTGGCGTCAGGATGTCTGTATCGGTGTTGAGCTGGCGCAAAAAGAATATTTTGTGACCTTTGGTATTCGGCCTGATAAACCGGAAACCGGGTACGGATATATTCTGGCGGGAGACGATTTGGGCGAAGACGCCTGTCTGGTGGAAGGGTTTGTGGAAAAGCCTGATTTTAATCTGGCATGTGAATACGTCAAAAGTGGCCGTCATTTCTGGAACAGCGGTATGTTTGTATTTCTGGCGGAAGTCTTTTTGCAGGCCGTGGAGAACTTGCAGCCTGAAATTTATGTGTGGTGGGCGGGCCGTGAGGAGCAAAGGCTGGTAGACGGATACCGCTTTTTACCTGAACTGTCCGTTGATTATGGCATAATAGAGCATGTTGACTCGCTTGTCATGGTGCGCAGCAGTTTTGTCTGGGATGACTTGGGCAACTGGGAAGCCTTGTTTCGGAAAAGCCAAAAAGATGAGCATGGTTGTACCTGCCGGGGAGACGTGCTGGCTCTTGATTGTCGGCAGAGTCTGTTTTTTTCTGACGGTAGCAAACTTGTTTCCATTGGCCTTGAAAATATTATTGCGGTCCAGACCAGAGACGCCACTCTGCTCTGTCATGCGGATCAGGTGCAAAAGGTTAAGGCCGCTGTTGATATCCTGAAAAAGCAGGGCAGTCAGCTTGTTGAGGCCCATGTGCGGGTCAAAAGGCCCTGGGGATCCTATACGGTACTTGAAGAGGGCGCCTGCTATAAAATCAAGAGGATTGTTGTGTTGCCCGGAGCACGTTTGAGTTCCCAGATGCATCATCACCGCAGTGAACACTGGGTGGTTATAAAAGGAACAGCCCTGGTTGAAGTTGACGGAAAAGAAATTCTGCTTGTCGAGAACCAGTCTGTTGATATTCCAAAAACTTCCCGGCACCGCCTGTCCAATCCAGGAAAAGTCCCAACAGAAATTATTGAAATCCAAAGTGGCGCGTATCTGGAAGAAGATGATATTGTGCGTTTTAATGATATCTATGGCCGTTCTGGCGCAGCAGATCAAGAGTAGCGACTCTGTTTCTGGAGAAGAGCGAATGTGAACTGCTCGCCAGTTACTTTATTTACTGCTTTTTATATTGTTTTTAGCAGTCCCCTGTCTGTTTTGGGAAAATACAGTCTTGGGGGACATCTTTGTCTTGAACAAAACAGTGTTACGTCCCTTCGGGTTTTGAAAAAGAGCGTCGGTTCAAGTTGAGCATGTTGATTAGCTTTTGTGAACTTTTTCATTAGTCCTTGACAGATACCCCAACTCTTCTTTAGTACAATTTCTATCTCTTTTTTGTTGGCTTTATGTTCGGGTATCCTGACGTGCTGGACAATGACTTGGAACTGTCATCGTATGGAGGAAAAAGTGGCGAAGAAAGTCTTTTGTATGCTGCTGTTGTTTATCACGGGTTTTGTTGCGGCACTTTTTGTCGGTTGGTGGGGATTTCCCAAGCTCCTTTATAGCCAGAAGATCCAGCCGATTGTATTCAGTCATCCCGTTCATGTTGAAGGGGCTGGCATGACTTGTGACCAGTGTCATTTTTTCCGGGAAGACGGTTCGTTTAATGGCTTTCCGAGTACGAAGAAGTGTGCTGAATGTCATGAGGAGGCTCTGGGAGATCATCCCGAAGAGGTTAAATTCGTGGAGCAGTATATAAATGGGGGAAATTATAAGGAAGTTCCCTGGTACGCTTATCAGAAACAACCGGATAATGTTTATTTCTCGCATACTGCCCATGCAGATATTGAGTGCACGCGATGCCATCTGAATGTTGCTGCCATGGACGAGCTGCCAGCATATCAGGAAAACAAGCTGACAGGATATAGCCGAAATACAATGAAAATGTGGGAATGTGAACGTTGTCATGCTGAGTATGGTGTAAGTAACGCCTGTTTTGTCTGTCACAAATAAGAGCGGAGAGGAATAATGGGGTTTGATCGAAGAGGATTTATTTCATTTCTGGCTGGCGGCACAGCGGGTATTTTATGCACCCCTCTGGTTTGGAAAGGGATTGATGACGTTTCTATCTGGTCACAGAACTGGCCCTGGATACCCCGTCTCAAATATGGAGCCAAAGAAAGGGTTGCTTCCTTATGTAAACTTGGCAGCGATGTGTACGGGATTTCTGTTCTCAAGGTCGCGGGAAATCCTGTTTCCGCGCATGGAAATGAAGAACATGCGCTCAGTTCGGGCAAAATAGACGCTTTAGGAGCCGCATCCGTACAGATGCTTTATAGCCCGGCTCGCGTGCGCACGCCTCTTAAGCGTGTGAATGACAAGCTTGTTCCTGTTACCTGGGACGAGGCAAAAAATATTCTGTTTGAACAGTTGCAGCTGGCCGGAGAGAATGTTGCCTTGATCAGTGGAGATGAAACCGGCAGCGCAACTGAGGTGCTTGCTGCTTTTGTTGCCAGTCTGGGCTCTGACGACATCTTTTTCATGCCTGGAGAATGGGGGCCGGCCAATGTGGTTTGGAACGATGTTTTTGGCGGTAAAGGACAGGTCGGATATGACCTTGAAAATGCCGACTGCGTTGTCGCCCTGGGGGCGGACCTGTTCTCGGCTTGGGGAACAACCCTGCGTAATACCCGTTTGCTTGCCGGACGGAATGAAGAATCGCGTTTTGTGTATGTCGGGCCTGTGCAAAACAATACAGCCTCTCTTTGTGACTGGTGGGTTCCTTGTTTGCCGGGTATGCTGGGGCGGCTCGCTCTTGGTGTTGTCTGGCATCTTTTACAGGAAATTTTTCAGCCTGGTTCGGGAGTTGAGGGATTTGACCAGTTTCGTGATTTTGTCAGGAAGGATTTTCAACCGGAACAGGTCGCGTCTGATACCGGTGTGAACGTAAAAGATATTGCGCGGCTGGCCAAAACCTTGCTCGCGGCGAAACGTCCGCTTGTCCTGCCTGGCACAGAATCCGGTATGGGCATGAATCCTTTTGATTTTGCCGCGATTATGTCTTTGAATATCTTGCTGGGGCGGGTTAATGTGCCTGGCGGGGTGATCTGTTTGCCGGAGCTGAAAAATCTTCTAGAGAAAGCTCCATCCAGAGCAAAATTGCGTAAAAAAGACCTGCTTTCTTTTTTGCACCGGAAAGGACAGGGACAGGAGAGTGGAGTTACTCTGGTTTACGAAGCCAACCCGGTGTACGCCCTGCCGGAATACAGGCAGACCATGGCGGCTCTGGAAAAGACTTTTCTGGTCAGTTTCAGTTCTTTTCTGGACGAGACTGTTGCAAAGGCAGATCTGGTTCTGCCCAATTCCTATTTTCTTGAACGCCTGGACGATACCTATACTCCATATGGTTCAGGTAAGGCCAGCTATTCGTTAGGCCAGCCTGTTCTTGAGCCTTTGTTTGATACACGATCAACTCCTGATTTTATTTTTGACTTTGCTTCCAGGATGGATGTTGATCTTGGTTTTTCCAATTATGAAGAGCTGTTGCAGGCCAGGACACTTGCTCTTGGCGCGAACTGGGATTCCCTGCTCGCGGGGAAGGCCTGGGAAAATGATGAGCTTGTGCCTTGTGGCAAGCTCACTTTGTGGCATACCTCTTTTGCTGCCTGGAAAAAACGGCCACTGGAACCCAAAGAGCTGTTGCTGTCAGTTTCCTGGCTTCCTCTTACCGGAAACGCCCGCCAGGCAATGACACCATTTTCCCTGCCGGGCATTCCTGATACCAACCTGAAAGGCAATGAACTTTTTGTCCATATCAACAGCCTTACAGCTGACAAGCTGGGGCTGTTTCAGGGCCAGCGTGTGCGTATGAACGGTTTGAGCGGAGAATCCTGCAAGGTTCGCGTGCATATCTGCGAAGAAATTATGCCTGGTGTTGTGTGGGCTCCTTTGGGATTTGGCCGTTCTGCCTGGGACGAATTTTCAAGAGGCAAGGGGGAAAATATTTTGAGCGTACTAGGAACTGAGCTTGATGAGCGTCTTGGTTTATCTGTATTTTTGTCCCCCAGTGTCCATCTTGAAAAGAAGATGCTGTAGCCATAAGAGGAAATAAGTTATGCACCATATGGAATTGAAAGTGAAATGGGGGATGGTCATTGACCTGGACAAGTGTACCGGATGTGGCGCGTGTACAGTCGGCTGTCAGATCGAAAACAATGTCGCCCCTGTTCAGGATGCTTCAGATAAGCTGCGTGCTTTAAGCTGGATGGTTGTGTATAAACTGAGTAATGGCAAAAAATTTCCCGAGCATGAAGTTGCTTATCTGCCAAGGCCCTGTATGCAGTGCGGCCGCCCATCCTGTTCCACTGTCTGTCCGGTTGTCGCGACAACAAAAGACGAGGAAGGCGGGATTGTCAGTCAGGTCTATCCACGCTGCATTGGTTGTCGGTACTGTATGGCCGCCTGTCCGTATCATTCACGGTATTTTAACTGGTATGATCCTGTCTGGCCTGAAGGTATGGAAAAAACATTGACGCCGCATACTTCAGTCAGGCCGCGTGGTGTTGTTGAGAAGTGTACTTTTTGCCACCATCGCTGGAACGAGGCAAAAGAAAAGGCCCGTATTGAAGGAAATGATCCCGGCGAACTTGAAGAAGGTGCGTATGTTCCTGCCTGCGTGGAAATTTGTCCGGCAGGGGCCATGACCTTTGGGGATCTGCTCAATCCTGAGCACAAGGTGCATCAGCTGAGTAAGAGCCCATACGCTTTCCGTTTGCTGGAACGGCTGGGAACTGATCCGCAGGTATATTATCTGTCACGGCGGGAGTGGGTGCGTCGTCAGGGTGATAACCATCTCAGGCACGAGAAGACCAGAGGAGTGAGGAAATGATAAAAGAACATGAATTGTGGCCGGAAGGAACGCAGCGTTGTTCCGGTAAAAAATTCTGCCTTTGGCTTGGTGGTATTGGTATCTTTCTGCTTTGGGGCGCCTATGGGGCTTTTCGGATTCTTTCTACCGGTCTTGGCGTAACAGCCTTGGATAACTATTTTGGATTCGGGCTTTGGATTACCTTTGATCTGGCTGTTATCGCCCTTGGTGCGGGCGCGTTTTTTACGGGATTTTTGCGCTATATCCTTCGTCTTGACCAGTTGAAAAATATTATAAATCTGGCTGTCATTGTTGGATTTCTTTGTTATTCAGGAGCAATGGTTATTTTATGTCTGGATATTGGCCAGCCATTGCGGGCCTGGTTTGGCTACTGGCACCCGAATGTGCACTCCATGCTCACGGAAGTTATCTTTTGTATCACCTGCTATTGCACAGTGCTGATTATTGAGTATCTGCCACTTATTTTTGAGCAGAAGCAGTTGAATAAAAATCCTTTTTTCCATCATCTGGCGCATAATTTCCATGTGTATATGCCGCTTTTTGCCGGAATTGGAACCTTTCTTTCCTGTTTTCACCAAGGGTCACTGGGCGGTATGTACGGAGTTCTTTTTGGCCGTCCCTTTATTTTCCGGGAAGGTTTTTTTATCTGGCCCTGGACATTTTTTCTTTTTGTTGCGTCGGCTATTGCAACAGGGCCCGGTTTTACGGTTCTTATTGCCAAATTAACAGAGATGCTTACCGGCAAGAACCTGGTGGATTACAGCACAAAAATGCTGATGGGAAAAATTTGCGGCCTGCTCATGTCTTTTTATCTTTTTTTCAAGATCCTTGATACATGGGCCTGGGCAGAGGGAGTCCTGCCTGGTATGGGGCTGACCTTTGATCAGATGTTCAATCCTGAGCTGGGATATGGCAAAGGCCTGCTCTGGCTTGAAATTGGACTGTGCGGAATTGTGCCGGCGCTCATGTTTTTGGTTCCGTCGTGGCGTAGAGTGCCTTGGGTGTTGTACACTGCGGCTATTTTGGCCTGTATTGGGGTAACAATAAATCGTTTTGTCTTTACCGTACAGGCCCTGGCTATTCCTGTTATGCCTTTTGATCAGTGGTTCGGATATTCGCCAAACTGGGCTGAGTGGTCAACATCGCTTATGATCGTGGCCTACGGTTTTTTTATCTTGAGCCTTTCTTACCGCTACCTTCCTGTTTTTCCTCAGGAACGAGAAATGAATTAAAAAAAAGACAGGCCGAAAGGCCTGTCTTTCGTATGAGATAACCAGAATTGCCTTTCTGGTTTGTTAAAGCTAAACTTGCAGGAATTTATCAAGAAAGAACGAGTTGAAAAGGTTTGTTCTTCTTGTCAAAAAAAATAACATTGAACGGAGGGATTTTCGTATGGCTGATAAAGGTATGGTAGAAGCCCCTGGCAAGGGGTGGAAGGAGCTTTGGACAACGGAAGATTACCTGGCTATCTGGCTGGGCTTTGCGGTTATTTTGTTTTTCATGTTCGGGTACTTGAATTATGTCCCAAAAGAGAATTTTGCAAAAGTAATCACGGAGGCAAACGTGGTTCAGACGCAGGAAGAAGAGCGCAGTCCTTTTAAGACCATCGCTTGGTACAAGGCAAGTGACGCGAAAAAGAAATTAAAGGCAAAATCCTCTGCCTTTGGCAAGGCTATTGATCACTGGACGAAAAAACCCGAAAAATGGAAAACCAATCCGGTTGACGCGTTTTTTATGTCTGAAGAAAAAGCTAGGGCGCTGAATGAAAAAAGTCAGTCTGCCTATGATCAGGCGAAAGCGAGAGTTGAGCAAATCCTGAAGGCAGCTCAGGAAGCTGAAAATCTGGCAGCAACAGCTCTTTTCAAAAATGAGCAGCTCAACAGCGAGGCAAAATTATTGATTAGCCAGTGGCGTGATGCACAGGCTAAGATGAACAAAGCCAAAACAAAGATAAGTCATAAGGCGTATAATTATATCCCGTCCCTGATTGTGCTTGCGATTTTTATTTCTTTGTTTTTCGGTTTTGGTGTCTGGCTGATGGGGCGTGACGTAGCGGCTTTTTTCCAGGGTTTTTGGGGAGTTTTTCTCGTTACATTGCTGGCTTTTGTTCTGGGCGGGCAGGCTGTCTCCAAACAGTACGGTATCGGGGCTGAAGCCTGGGGCGTTGTTTTGGGTATGATTATTGCCAATACTGTTGGAACTCCTAAAAAAATGCTGGCTGCCAGTCAGGTCGAATTTTTTATTAAAACCGGGCTTGTCTTGCTGGGGGCAGAGGTTTTATTCAGCAAGATCGTGGCGATTGGTGTTCCGGGAATCTTTGTTGCCTGGATCGTTACGCCTATCGTTCTGATTGCCACTTTTATTTTTGGGCAAAAAGTGCTGAAGATGGAGTCCAAAACCTTAAATATTGTTGTGTCAGCAGATATGTCTGTTTGCGGAACTTCTGCTGCGATTGCGACTGCTGCCGCCTGTCGGGCCAAAAAAGAAGAGCTCACTCTTTCTATTGGGCTCTCACTGGTGTTTACAGCCATTATGATGATTATCATGCCGGCTTTTATCAAGGCCGTTGGAATGCCTGAAGTTCTGGGCGGAGCCTGGATGGGCGGTACCATTGACGCAACAGGCGCTGTTGCTGCTGCGGGTGCATTTCTGGGCGAAAAAGCACTGTATGTGGCTGCCACAATCAAGATGATCCAAAACGTCCTCATCGGTGTAACAGCCTTTTGTGTGGCGGTTTACTGGTGCGCGAAAGTTGAAAAAGAGGACAACCGTACCGTTGGCGCAGGCGAAATCTGGAATCGTTTCCCCAAGTTTGTTCTTGGTTTTCTGGGTGCCTCTATCCTTTTTTCTGTGCTTTACAGCTCTTTTGGAAGTGCGATGGGCGATGCCATGATTGATCAGGGGATTGTGCGTGGTGGAACCCGTTTGCTGCGCGGTTGGTTTTTTGCCCTTTCTTTTGCCGCTATCGGACTTTCCACGAACTTCCGTGAACTGGCAAAATATTTTAAGGGTGGCAAACCTGTCATTCTCTATGTCTGTGGACAAAGTCTCAACCTTGTCCTGACACTGACAATGGCGTACGTTATGTTTTATCTTGTCTTCCCTGAGATTACAGCCCGTATCTAAAAGCAAACCAAAGAGGCCGCCGGAGATTCCGGCGGCCTCTTTCCTTATGAATTCTATTATGAAAACAGACAGTGTATTAAAACGTTGGACCAGATTTTTTGTATTTTTAAGTCTGGCCTTTTCTTTTGTTTATGGTTTTCTGCCATTTTTAACCAGATCTTTTTCTGTGCTTGATAACATGGCACATTCTCTTGAAGAAAATGGCATTGACCCCAGCCGGTATTATTATACCGATGTCGAGCAGGTAAAAGAGGGTGAACTCTACCTGCGTGGTGTCCTTGCCCTGCCCGCAAAAGGTGTAATAAAAGAACAGTGAGGAGCTTGGGTAACGTGTGTAGAGAGCTTTTTTATGAATGGCTCTGCAGGGAGCGCCTATTAAAGGCAATCCAAACAAGATGAAATTGGAAGTCTGTTCTTTTGATAACAGGTTGCTTTTTTATCATCTTAGTTCATTTCGTTGAAATTATACGTTTTTTGAAAGAGAGTTTTTTGCAACCACCTGACAATAACGTATTTTTTTGAACGATGTGTTTTGAATTTTTTTGGGAGCCAACCAGGCATGAGGTTTTTAGAGGAAAATGCACTGTCAGGTTAATAATAACTGTTAGGAGATCAAATAGAAGCAACTGTCGTTGCTGGATGCGACCATTTTGATACTAAGAGAGCATGCGAAATAACTTACGAAGAGCAATATGGTTAAAACTTTTACATTAGACTATTGGATTGACGACGGATGGTATATAGGAAAACTTCGTGAACTCCCTGGAATTTTTAGCCAAAGGGAAACTTTTGAAGATTTAAAATTAAACATTCAAGACGCTTTTATTCTTATGTCTCAAGAAGGTCCGTCAATTCCTGGCCAAAATTTTCAGTCCGCTGAACTGCAAATGGAAGTGTTGTGAAACGTAAAAATCTTATCAAGTACCTTGTCACCGAGGGCTGTTATCGAAACGACATGGAAGCAAACATGATTTTACGCCAATCCCACAAATGGAAAGAAAACACCTGTTCCAAGGCATCTGGAAATCAATGAAAGTTTATGCTGGCTAATAAAACAACAGTTGGGACTATGATCTCCTAACAAGTCGTTTCACCGGACAGCTACTGCCGCCGGTGAACTCAACGTTATATCAACAAAAAACAAGGAGAGAGAAAATGAAAAAGATTGAAAAAATGGCTCAGTTAGTTGCAGATTTAAATGTTCTAAATGTTAAATTTCACAATTTGCATTGGAATGTTGTAGGTCTGAATTTTGAATCTGTACATCTTTTAACAGAAACTTCTTATACTGATTTTTTTAACAAATATGATGAAATAGCTGAAAGGATGAAAATGTTGGGAGAATTACCCCCCGCATCTATGAAGAAATATTTAGAATTAACCAAGGTAGAGGAATTAGAAGATAAAGATTATTCAGTTTCTGAAATTCTTAAGATAGTACTTGATTCATATGTATTTTTAAAAAAAGAAGTTATGGAATTAAGAACTTTGGCTGATAAAGAATGTGACTTTATAACTGTAGGTCTAGCTGAAGGATATCTTGGAGAGTTTGACAAACAAATATGGTTTGTTTCTTCAATGCAAAAATAGTCATGACACAATAACTTCATTGAATATACTATCCTGCCTTGATATTTAATGAGCTCACCATGGCGTTGAATTTGAAAGGGATAAATTTAAAGATATAACAAGTCGTTTCACCGGACAGCTGAAGCTGCCGGTGAACTTTGCGTTAGCCTCAAAATCGAACGATCTATGAATTTTTAATTCGGAGCAAGCAAGTGAAACAGATTTCTCTGATAGACAAATATTTACCGAAATATACATTTAGTGAATT
>CAUUHW010000013.1:0-54167 GCA_963545205.1 uncultured Desulfovibrionales bacterium | reverse complement strand
TACAAAAAAATCAAATTCTTAAATTCCCAACTCGCTATTTAATTGTCAAGGAACAGACCAAAAGGCAGACTACTGTATAAGAGAATCTTCATATTTCTGTCAAGAATCTTTATGAACTTTTTCTCCTGTCACATCTGGGCCTTTCGTCCGAAAGGGAATAGACTGTTTATCCAGACTCACATTTCTTGTCAACAAAAAAATCAACAAATTTTTCAAAAAAACTGTATCCTATTTTTTTTCTTGACCTGTCAGCCATTTCAGTCAATGACTTTCCTCAAACAACAAATCTTCCACGCAGACAACAGATGAACATACAAAACATCCTCCTTGATCGGGACGGCACCATCATTGCCGACAAACATTACCTGCATTGCCCTGAAGAAGTCGAACTCCTGCCCGGGGCAGGTGAAACCCTGCGACAGTGGCAAAAAAACGGGCTGCGACTTTTTCTGGTCACCAACCAAAGCGGCATTGGCCGCAGGTATTTTAACGAGCGTGACTATATAAATGTACATGAACGGCTTTGCGAACTCCTCAAAGCCTTTGATGTCTATTTTACAGATGCTCTTTTTTGTCCGCACGCTCCGGAAGATAATTGCCAATGCCGCAAACCGGCAACCGGTATGTGGCAGATCCTGCGCGCAAAGCATGGACTCAAGGCGGCGGAGACACTCATGATTGGGGATAAAAAAGCAGACATTGTCTTTGCTCAAAACTGCCAACTGGCCTGCTCTGCCCTGGTTCTGACAGGACATGGCAAGACAGAAGCGGCAAAAATGGGCATTTCCCCTGAACCTGCCGGATTCAAATACCCACAAATTGGCAGACCAGATATTGTGGCAAACGATCTGGCTGCTCTTTACAACAATTACAGGTGCAGACATGAAAATCGGTTTTGACGGCAAACGCTTTTTTTTCAATTCAACCGGGCTTGGCAACTACAGCCGCTCAACAATTACCCAGCTTGGCCGTTTTTATCCTGAAAACACGTACCATATTTTTACACCGGCAACGACTCCACAGGGTCTTAAGCAGGCAGAGGCAGCAGGGGCCAGTGTACACACGCCACATCACCCGGCCGGAAAACTCTTTCCTGCCCTCTGGCGCAGTATCTTCATGGAAAAAACACTGGCAGCCTACGATCTGGACATCTTTCACGGACTTTCGCACGAACTTCCTCTTCTGAAAAAAGCCCACAACATAAAGCGGGTCCTCACCATGCACGACCTGATATTCATGCGCCATCCGGAACTCTATTCACCTATTGACGTACTTCTTTACAAAAAAAAATATCTGGCCAGCTGCCGGTGTGCGGATATGATTATCGCCACCAGCGAGCAGACCAAAACCGACCTTATCAATTACTTTCAGATACCGTCCCCGAAAATCAGGGTCGTCTATCAATCCTGCAATCCTCTTTTTTATGAAAGACAAACCGAAAACAAACGAAAAAAAATCGCCACCAGCCTCAGCTTGCCTCCGGCCTTTATCCTTTGCGTAGGCTCTTTAAGTCCCAGAAAGCAACCTGACTGCCTTATTCGGGCACTATCTTTACTTGCACCGGCTCAGCGTTTACCTCTTGTTTTTGTGGGAACCGGTTCTTCTGCCTACACTCGAAAACTGCGCGATCTTATCCGCCAGCTTCAACTGGACGAACTCATCCATTTCAAAGGACGGGTGGCAACTGAAGATCTGCCCGCCCTGTACCAGCTTGCCACTGTTTTTGTATATCCCTCATTGTTTGAAGGATTTGGCATTCCCATACTCGAAGCCCTGTTCAGCGAGGTTCCGGTCATCACCTCAGATGCAGCCTGTATGCGGGAAGTCGGTGGCCCGCACAGCCTGTACACCAAACCGCAAGACCCGCAGGAACTGGCAACAGCTCTTGCAACTCTGCTTGACAGCAGCGAACAAAGAAAACGCATGGCCGCTGACGGCAGGCGGCATGCCGAGCAATTTCACGAAACAAACAGCGCGGCCAGGCTCATGGCCTGCTACCAGGAAGTATCAGAAATATGAAGGATACGACCTGGCTTGTTCTGCGCCTCAGTGCCCTTGGCGACTGCGTTCTCACCACGGGTGTCATGCGCTACTGGCATGAACGCCATGACATGAATTTTTGCGTTGTGACCCGCGCGGCTTTTGCTCCAGTGTTTGAAAACAATCCCGTAATCAGCCAGATCGTCGGCGTGCGAGAAAGCGATCTTTCCACCTTGGCCTGGCTCAGATTTTGTCTGCGACTGCGCAAAAAAATGGGACACATGCCTGTTCTTGATCTGCATGGCAATCTGCGCTCCCGCATCTTACGCACCCTTTGGCCATCACCCTGCTACTGTTATCCGAAAAAAGGTCTTGAGCGCCGCCTGTTCCAACGCATTCACAGCATCCGTTCTTCCGGTCTCGCGACAAAACTGCTTGAGCATAATGTCCCGCAACGGTATGCCAAGGTACTAACCACGCCCCCACCGGATGCGTCCTTGCTTCGCCCGCACATTACGCTGACCGACCAGGAAAAAAAATGGGCTGAAAATTTTCTGAACGAACTTGGTATTCACCAACCGCCAGTTCTTTTGCATCCATACGCCAAACACGACAACAAAACATGGCCGCCGGAAAAATGGAAAGAACTGACCAACGTTCTGGAAAAACAAGGAAAAAACTGGCTGGTTATCGGACGCAGTCAAGCTGCATTACTCCCCGCTGCAAATCATGACCTCACAAATCAAACGAATCTGCGCCAGACCTGCGCCCTGATTGCTCAGGCGCGGGCTTTTGTCAGCGCGGACTCCGGCCCCATGCATCTGGCAACAGCCCTGCAAACTCCAGTTGTCGGACTTTTTGGGCCGACGACCAGACACTGGGGATTTTTCCCGTCCGGCGAAAAAGACAAGGTTCTGGAAAAAAATCTTCCCTGCCGCCCCTGTTCCCTGCACGGGAAAAAAGACTGTCCGCATAATCAGCGCTGCCTGCAGGAAATAAGCATCGCAGACGTCCTTGAGGCCATCTCGCCTTTTGCATGAACACTCGACATTTCCCATATCAAAAACAGATAGGCTTGACGAAAGACAGTCCCTATGGCTATCAATAAGCCAAATAATAACTTTGGTACCAAAACTTCCTAACTACCGAAAAGGCCGCACGAGGAGCGTATGCATACCCTACAAGCACCCCGCCTGATATGGATTTTTATTTTTCTTTTTTTAACCTTTCATCTTCCGGTTCAGGCTGCGACAAAGGCCCGCCCTCTTCCCCAGAACTTTCCAACGGAAATATTCTGGTATGACGGCAAATGGGCGCATGAAAAATCAAACCTTGCTCCACGCGCGGATATTACTTTTGCCCGGCTGAAAAACGGGCTGCGTTACGCAATCATTCCCAACGTGACCCCACCTGGACGGGTTTCACTGTATCTTGATGTCCAGGTTGGTTCTCTTATGGAACGTGAAGACCAGCTTGGGTATGCCCATTTTCTGGAACATATGGTTTTTAACGGTTCCCGCAATTATCCCGCAGGCTCCCTGATTCCTTTTTTCCAGAAAAACGGCATGAGCTTTGGGGGCGACACAAACGCGCATACGTCCTATGCCGAAACAGTCTATAAACTGAATCTGGCCGGAACAGACACAGAAACGATACGCAAGGGATTGAATGTGTTGCGGGATTTCGCTGACGGGGCAACCATAAGCCAAAAAGAAGTTGACGATGAAAAAGGCGTTATCCTGGCCGAAAAAAGTGCCCGGGACAGTGAAATGTTTCAGGCCCGCAAAAAACGCATGTCTTCTGTCTATGCGGGAACAGCCTTTGTAAACGACATTATCGGCACTGAAGCCTGTATCCGCAACGCAACATCTGCTTCAATCACAGAATTCTACAAAACCTGGTACCATGCTGACCGCATGGTGCTGATTATCGTAGGTGACGTAAAAGCTGAGAATATTGTCCCTCTTGTACATGAAAATTTCTCTTCCCTGGCCGCCACACACTCCCCTCAGGTTCCTTCATGGGGAGACACGCAAAAAAACGGCGTACACGCGCACCAGAGAAAACGTCCTGTTTCAGGCATGGAACTCTATCTTTTTTTCACGCACAACCGCACTCACCAAGCCGATTCCAGGCAGACGCAACTGGAATCATTTTTAGACCTTGCCGCGCAATACTGTCTCCAGCAACGCCTCATTCAACGGCAGCAAAAAGAAAGCAACCTGTGGAGTATGGCCCGCTTTATTAACAGATGGCGGGAAGGATTGCTTCCAATGACGGCCATCATAAGCAAATACGCGCCGGAAAACTGGCAGCGTGTTGTTGAAGTCCTGGCCGAAGAAATCAACAGCGCGTGTACATTTGGCTTTGACAAGCAGGAAATTGAGCAAGCTGTGCGTTATCTGTCTTCCATGGCTATGAAAAGAGACAAAATGAACGGAGCCATGTTAAACAGACAGGTGGCCGATGAATTTGTCTACTACCTCAATAACGACAGGGTCTATACTGATACAGGCTTTAACCTGAAACTGCTGAAAGAACTCAGCCCCAAAATCACGCCAAAGGCTGTAAAACAGGCACTTGTACAGGCGCTTGACGTGCGCCACATGAATATTTCAGTTGAAGGAGACAATCCGCCCGAAAAAGAACATATTCTCAAACAATGGCAACAGGTTATCTCACGTCCGGTCAAAGCGCATTTGACAGCCTCTGTTCAAGATTTTCCTTATCTGCCACTGGCAAAACAGCCGCAAATAAAGAGCCTGGCTCCTCTGGCCCTTAAAAAGCTGGGCCCCCAAAAATCTGACGCGCCGGTTTTACATTACGCAACATTACAAAACAGCATACCAGTCTACCTCATGCCGACCATGCTTGAAAAGGAAGAAATGGCTGCTGTGCATGTTCTTTTTGGGAAAAAGATGAAAGACTCTACTCCAAAAGAGGTTCTTCTCAGCAAAGCTGCGACAAAAACGCTTGCCGAAGGCGGACTGGGTAAACTTTCTCGCACGGACAGCCAGCGTTTTTTTATTGACCTTGGCGGCCGGGTGTCAGAATCATATGATTCCTTTGGCGGCGTGATCGCAGGGACGGCTTTTTCTTCCCAACTCACCAATCTTGTTCTGGCAGCCTGGACACAATACAAAGATCCAACTGTTGACCAAAATATGCTCAGCCGCGTGCAGATAAATCTTGACCTGCAAAAAAAGGAACGCTTTGATACGGTTGACGGAGTTGACAGAGCTGAGACTCAGTACTTCCTGCATGGCAGCTCACCCCGTTTTGCTCCTCTGGAAGCAGAGGAAGCCAAAACAATACAACTCGGGGAGATTAAAGATTTTTTACAAAAAACCAGATCTGAAAATCCATCGGCCATCCTTGTTTCCGGTAATTTTGATCTGAACGAAGCCTACACGCAACTAGCGCGCACCTTTGGGACCCTGCCCGCTGTTTCAGGTTCGGCCTCTCAAGCACCCCTGAAAAACAAGCTCCAGTTTCCAGCGGGCAAATCTCTAAAAAAGACAATCGCGGACAGCGTTGATAAAGCCAGACTGGTCTTTGCCAGCTTTTGCCCGCTGCCGGACATTCACGACAGACACCTGTGGCTCACGCGCCAGGTGGCGACAGCGATTCTGGGAGATTATTGCCGTCAGGAACTGCGGGAGCGTATGGGTGCGGCCTATAGCCCCAGGGTTTACTATAATATGCCTCTGGCAGAAAACGGTTACGGTTTCCTGGCCTTTAATATCGCGACAGAAAGTACACATCTTTCCGAGATAAAAACACTTATCAATAATATACAGCCATGGGAAATAACAGCGGAAGAGATTAAAAAAGCTGTACTTCCCCTGCAAACGTCATGGAAGTCGGCCCGTAATACAAATAGATTCTGGCAACGGACAATGCTTACAGAACTGCAAAGCGGACTTCCTGTTGTCAAATGGAATAATGAAACAGTTGACGACCTGGATTCCATTACTCCAAAAGAGGTCAGCATTGAACTGAAAAAAATGTTAAGCGGTAAAAAAGCGTTTGTAGAAATAAAAAGCTCTCACGTACCTGAAAAATAAAATGAAAGATGCAAGTGAATCCCATTATTGAGTGTGAAAATCTTCGATATAGCTACAATAAGACAGAAGTGCTGCATGGAATTGACTTCACAATACAATATGGGAGAATTGTTGGCCTTCTTGGAAAAAATGGAGCGGGGAAAAGTACAACCATCAATACTCCTGATGTTTTTTTTGCAGCCGGATTCCGGCCGGTGTTCGGTGCTCGGACACCCCAGCCATTCAATTCCTCCGGCCCTGCGCCGGAATATCAGTTTACTGCATGAAAGTTTTGTGCAGTATGATTTTATGACCATTGAAGAGATTGAACAGTTTTATATCTCATTTTATCCTGCCTGGAATAAATCCCTTTACGTATGACCTTGTAAGCAGACTGGACGTTCCCAAAGCAAGACGGATTGCCAAACTTTCCTGTGGGCAGCGTTCACAGGTTACCCTGAGGGCTCATTTTGGCCCAGCGCGCAAAAATCATGTCCTGGACGATTATTCTCTGGGGCTTGATGTTGGCTACTGGCATCTGTTTCTTGAATTTTTTCGGGAGTATGTCAACAGATATGAAACACCTGTTTTGCCGACAAGCCATATTGTGCAGGAACTGGACAGTGTTCTTGACAGAATCATAATTCTGCAAAAAGGCAGAATCATCGCAAACGAATCAAAAAAAGATGTTATGCGATCATTTTCCCGTTATGATTTAGAGCTGCCGCTCGCAGTGCATAAAAACTGTAACAGAGCAATTTGTAACCAATCTTGAAAAAAGACAAAAAATTCTGCGCGCGGAAATGAGAAAAAACAGCCTTTCTATCTTTACTCCTTTACAACAGGAAGAGCTGCACCAGTTCCTTGCAGAAGCAAGATATGACAAAACAGCTCCCATTCACAATACGCCAATGAATTTTGAAGAAGCATTCGTCGGCCTGACGCTGCTCACTTTTCTTTTTCTGTTCACCTCCTGCCTGTTCTGGATTGTTTCATACTGCAACGGGTTTCCATCTGAAATGACGCTCCCCATGTACACAACGATCATTTCTTGGTTTCCGGCCAGCATGACATCATGGTGCGCAACGGCCGCGACCATTGCCGCCTCTTCTTATTTACGAAAAACATGTCTGGTCCTGACGGGTTATGGTTATTTCACCCTGCTCACCTCAACACGGGGCTTTGCCGCATTGGAACTTGTTGCCACAGATGAGTTATGGACCAGAAGGGCTACGCACAGTGACCCCTGTCCTCAGATGACCGCCAAGCATCAAAATCTGAAGAGCACGACGACGAAGAAGAAAATAATGAAATAAACAGGCCGGAATTTCCTTGAAATTCCGGCCTGTTTCAGACCTACTCTAGCTCCGGCTCAGATAAATGCCCAAAAACACCAGAGCCGCTCCTGCGGCCTGAACCAGAGTGAATTGCTCTCCAAGCCAAAACCAGCTCATAAGCACAGTGAACACAGGGATCAGATTGGTGTAGGCTGAAGCCTGACTGGCAGACAGCCGGCTCACACCGTAGGTGTACAGGCCGTACCCGCCAAGGGTGACCACAACTCCCAGATACACAATGGCCAGGGTTGAGGAAGAAAAAAGAATAGCTGTGATATTGACAGAAGAAAAAAGAAAGGCCGGTAAGAAAAAAAACATGCCCACCGTGGACTGCACCGCGATCAAAAAAAGCGGATGGTAGCGGGCTGTCAGTTTTTTTATCAAGATAGTGTAGCCTGTGGCGCAACACATGGCCAACATCTCAAGCAAATTTCCTAAAACAGGATTTGAGGCATTAACGCTGTCTTCTCGGCTGTTCAGCGTTATGGCGACAACCCCAATCAGGGCCAGACAAAACCCCAGCCAACGGGCGGTACTGATTTTTTCTCCCAAAAACAAAAAAGCGGCAACCCCAACCAGCAGCGGCAAGGTTGCTGTAATCATTCCCGCCTGCCCCGCGGATGTATAGGTCAGGGCGTAGCCTTCAAAAACAAAGTACAGACAGGGTTCCATAAGTGCCATGCCCAGCAGCAGCCAGATGTCGCCTTTTTCATAGCTGATTTTGGGCACGATCCGAAACAGCGGGACAAACATGACTGAGGCCACGGTCATACGTCCCCAGATGGCCAGCAAGGGAGAGTAATCCACAAAGGCGATTTTAAGGGCGATGAACGAGCTGGACCAGATAAGCATCGCGGTACCTAGCGCCGCGTAAGGGAGAAAAACTGTCATAGTGGCTGTTTATCCCGAACCACTGCCTATTGCAAGAAGCGGCCTGTTGTCCGGTAAAATCGAATCAGCCCTGACACATAGAAATTGACTTCTCCTGAAAAGCTCAATAATGCTTTTTTGATTTTTTTACCGGGACAGGCCACAAAGACTGTGGACATTCCCCCTAAAACGAGGAGAAATCTCATGGGAATCAAACAAAAGGTTCTTTTTACTATATTACCAGTTGCCTTACTCGTCGCGATCGCGGGTTATTTATTTATTGAACCGCAACTCAAAAAACTGGAAAGGAACTTTGTCACCAAGTCATTAACGAAAGAAATAGCCAACCTGCAAGAAAAAACAAACTCCATCACCAGGCAGGGATTGGAGCTGGCCTCGCTTTTTGGTCGCTCTCCAGAGGCGGTAAAGGCTTTTCGTCTGGCCCAGCAAGGCAATATGGACGATGAAAATGACGCATTCGCGCAAAAGGCACGAACATACCTGCGCCAGGCTTTGGGGCCAATTCTGGCTGACTACGAAAAAAACACCGGTGAAAAATTAAAACTTCATTTTCATCTGCCAAACAGCCGCAGTCTGGTTCGTTTATGGAGAAAAAAACAGGTAGAACGCGAGGGACAGCTGCTTGATATCTCTGACGATCTTTCAAATGTCCGCAATACCGTCGTGGACGTCAACCGCGACGGACAACCCCGCATAGGCATCGAACCAGGCAGAAACGGATTTGCCATCAGGTCGGTTGTACAGGTTACAGATGAAAAAGGCCAAAGACTGGGGTCTGTTGAAGTGCTCAAAGAATACAATGCTATTTTTTCTCTGTTACGGGACGAAAGCACCTCTTTCGCCCTGTTTATGGACGCGGCTCTTTTGCCAATTACGACAACATTACAGGATAAAAAGAAATACCCTGTCTTTGAAAAAGAATTTGTGACTATAACGGCTTCAAAAAAAGATTTTCTCCAAAGTTACGGCAATACAATCAGTTTTGAAAATCTGAAAAAAGGATTGCAAGAACAGCATATCATTATTGGTCCCAAGGCCGCAATGGGTTTCTTGCCTGTAAGAGATTATAAAAATCTCCCTGTTGGCGTACTCGTTATCCGAAAAGACATATCAGCCTCCCATCTTTTAATCCGAAACACAACCAATCTGATCAACCTTATTTTCTTGGCTGCGATTGCAGTTATCGTGATACTGGTTTTTACTCAACTTCTTTATATAGTTTGCCGTCCACTCGCGCTTATCAATAAATCTATAGATGACATTGCTCAGGGAAAACTGACAAAAATTAAAGCAACAAGAGCAAGAGCAAAAGATGAAATAGCACAGATCTGCAGAGTGATAAATAAGATACCGGATACATTACAGTCTGTCATTTCTGACTGTCTGCATCTTGCTTCTGAAGTACAGTCAGGAAGAATTTCGGTCACAGGTAATGCTGAAAAATATTCAGGTGCCTATGCCCGACTTGTAACGAGTATTAATACCCTGGCCGGCAGTTTCAAACGCACATTTGAAACTCTGCCTATTCCCGTTTTTGCCATGGATAAACAATGCCATGTTCTTTATGCCAATCCGGCAACCGATGATATTTACTGCGCAGCCCCCCAAAAATTTCTTCCGCCGGAACTGGAAGAGGCTTTTGCCAATCCCGGTCCTCACACGCTCCAAAACGCTTACAAAAAGGACACCCGCATTGGAGAAGGGGGAAAAAGTCAAGAAATAGAAGCGTACTTAATCCCTATTATGGATGGGTATAAAAAACTGCAGGGCGCATGGGTAATGCTTATTGATCTGACAGAAATTATCCGCACCCAGCAGCTTATTCAGGAAACAGCTCACAGCGCGAAAGAACTGGCTGAACAAATGAATATATCCAGCGCCCAGCTCAATGAACAGATACAAAAAAGCATGAACGGTGCCCAGATTCAGGTAGAACGAACAACTGCGTCCGCTTCAGCCATAGAGGAAATGCGGTACTCTTTTCAGAGCATAGCGACAAGCACCTCACAGGCAGCGGAAAACGCGGAAAAAAGCAAAAAACAGGCTATAAGCGGAAAAAACGCCGTTGGCAATGTCGCTGTTACTATCCACAACATTATGGCCCTGGCGGAACAGCTGAAAAACAATATGGAGCAACTGGGAGAAAAAGCAGACAGTATTGGCCAGATTTTGACCGTTATCACCGATATCGCGGATCAGACCAACCTGCTGGCCCTAAACGCAGCTATTGAAGCGGCACGGGCAGGAGAAAACGGACGGGGATTTTCCGTTGTGGCAGACGAGGTGCGCAAACTGGCTGAAAAAACCATGTCCGCGACCCTGGAGGTTGGCGAAACAGTCAAGGCTATTCAGAAAGCAACAAAGGACAATATCCATGATTCTGAACAGGTTGCTACAGGCGTTCAAAAAGGAAGTGAACTGGTCGGGAACGCGGAACAGACTTTAAGTGAAATACTTGAGCTTTTGACAACAGCTGCGGCTCAGATGGCAAACATTGCCACAGCAACAGAACAACAGGCGGCCGCCACAGAGGAACTTGCCAAATCATCAAACGATATTTATCAGGTCGCGCAGGAAACAGACGAATCCATGCGGGTCAGCGCGAAAAATTGTACAGATCTCTTTGAGATTGCCCAAAAACTTGATCGTATGATTTCGCGTCTTGATACCAAAAAATAGAACTGGGTCTTTGCCCTTGACAAACACAAAAGCAGCAGACTAAGTTAAAAATTTATGTGTTATTTCATTTTATAAAAAAGACGAGTTATTTGGAGGATACCCATTATGGCAAACCGTTTCGGCACCAGCTCCGACATGATTATTCAACCCATTGAAGAAAATGGCGTAGGCCGCCTGCTCGCCATTGATGCGAAAGGTCTTTACATTACAGACGAACGCTATGTTGGCAACAAACAGGCTGATCCTAACCGCTACACCGCCGGCAGAAGCGATGTCGGCACCCGTCTTGAAGCATTGGGCATGGTTCCGGCTGAAATCTTTGAACAGAACCAGCACATGATTCAGGATAACAGCGGAGGCGATAAAAAGAAACTGAACCCAATGAAGGCGTCAAAAAGAAAAAAATAGTTCTTTTTATCATAGTTTTTCAATGCCGTATTTTTCCGCAGGAGAAATACGGCATTTTTTTCGCCCTGTTTGGGACACGACTTCTTTTGCAGTTTTCAACAACACAACCCTTTTGTTTCCTGAGAGTTCCCTGTTCTTCCACAATAAGTAAAAGCACAACTCCCTCTTTTCAATATACAAAAACGCTCCCCTGTTGAAAGGCACCTTCTTGTTCTGTCAGACATTCTTGTTATCTTATGCGCACTTTTTCGGGTATTCCCCGGACATCACTTTTTCGTAATACACAAGGATAAGGAAAACAAATTGGTCTCGAACTATTCACATCTGCGCGGAATAGAACCATTCAGCCTCTGCGACTGGCCGGGTCACATGTCCTTGGTGCTGTTCCTGGCAGACTGTGACTTTCGTTGCCCAACCTGCCACAACCGTGCGCTGGCCTGGGAATTTTCCAGTTTGCCGGTACTGGAAAAAGACGTGGTGTTTGCGCTGATCAGCTCCAGAAAATCCTGGCTGGACGGCCTGGTCATTACCGGCGGAGAACCAACCCTGCACAACGAATTGTTTGATATTTGCAGCGACCTCAAGCAATTCGGTCTGCCCGTCAAGGTGGACAGCAACGGCCAGCGGCCACATATTCTGCGCGAACTGCTGGCAAGCGACCTTGTGCATACCTTTGCCGTGGACGTAAAAGGGCCGTGGAAATACTACCAGAAGCTCAGCGGCGGCAAAGTTGACGCCCAAACCGCTGAGGCAAATCTGGCCGAGGTGTTCAGACTGGCCGAAGAATTTCCGGGACGTGTGTATTTTCGCTGCACACAGGTTCCGCTTTTACACGATGACGATATTGAAACCGTAAGGAGCTACCTGCCAGCAGGACATGACCTGACGGTACAAAAATATATTCCACCACAACGCATAAGGAGATAAAACAGATGCCGAAGTTTATCCAAAAACGTGACGGATCCATGGAAACATGGGTACTGGATCGCATTGAACGCGCTATTTTCAAGGCCCTGAAAGCCACCGGAATAAAAGACCCGATTTTATCAAAACGGCTGGCCAAAAAAGTTGAAGCAAAACTCATTAATGTTGAAACGCCGGAACAGGAACGGGTGCAGGACTGCGTTGAGCAGGTACTCATGGAATCACGGCTTTTTTCCACGGCCAGAAAATACATTCTGTACCGGGAAAAACGCAGGGAATCCCGCAGTCATGATCAAGCGTTTCTGGACATAAAAGACACTATTGACAGCTACATGGACAAGTCCGACTGGCGGGTGAATGAAAACGCCAACATGGGGCATTCTTTCCAGGGACTGATGCTGCACATGTCCGGCGCGGTTCAGGCTCGCTACACCCTGGAAAAATACCCGGAAGAAGTTCGTCTAGCTCACAAGCACGGTTATTTTCATATCCACGACCTGTCTTTTGGTCTGGCCGGATACTGCGCGGGCTGGTCACTGCGGGACCTGCTGCTGGAGGGATTTAATCTGGAGGGCAAATGCAGCTCTGGGCCGGCCAAACATTTTGACGCCGCCCTTGGCCAGATGGTCAATTTTCTCGGTACCCTGCAAAATGAATGGGCCGGTGCCCAGGCATTCAACAATGTTGATACCTATCTGGCGCCGCTGATTGCCCATGACAAGCTGACCTACGAGCAGCTCAAGCAGGATATGCAGAAATTTATCTTCAACCTGAATACCACCTCTCGCTGGGGCGGACAAAGCCCATTCACCAACTTTACCTTTGATCTGGTGTGTCCAAAACATATTGCCGGAGAAGCAGTTATTATTGGCGGCAAGCTGCAGGACTCCACCTATGGCGAATATAACGAAGAAATGGCCATGTTTAACAAGGCGTTTCTGGAAGTAATGGAAGAAGGTGACTTTCACGGCCGCGTTTTTTCTTTTCCCATTCCCACCTACAATGTGGGCAAGGACTTTCCCTGGGATACGGAAGTGGGGCAAAAACTTCTGAAGCTGACCGCCAAGTACGGGGCGCCATATTTTCAGAACTTTATCAATTCCGATCTTGACCCGAAAGACGTGCGCTCCATGTGCTGCCGCCTGCGCATGGATTTGCGGGAACTCAAAAAAAGAACCGGCGGCCTTTTTGGGGCCGGAGACCTGACCGGTTCCATTGGCGTGGTAACGCTGAACCTGCCCAAACTGGCCTATCTGTCTGAGGGCGAGGAGGACTTTATTGACCTGCTCACCGAATATGCAGAGCTGGCCAAGGATTCACTGGAATTTAAGCGCAAGATGATTAACGACAACATGAAACTGGGCATGTTTCCGTTTTCGCAGCGCTATCTGAAAAATGGATTTAACGGCCATTTCAGCACCATCGGTCTTGTCGGTGGACACGAAGCAGCCGTGAATTTACTTGGCAAAGGCATTGAAACTGAAGCCGGTACCCGTCTGATGCAAAGAGTGCTCAACCATCTGCGGAATCTGACTGTGAAATTCCAGGAAGAAACCGGCAATATGTACAACCTGGAAGCAACACCCGCCGAGGGAACCAGCTACCGCCTGGCCAAGATTGACAAGAGCCTGTACTCGGAAATCTACGCCTCAGGAGACGTGGTACCCTACTACACAAATTCCACCCTGCTTCCAGTTGGTGCAACAAGGGACGCCATTGCCGCAATGGAACACCAGAACAAACTCCAGCCGCAATACACAGGCGGCACGGTATTCCATACCTTTCTGGGAGAGGCGCTCGCGGACACGCAGGCCCTGAAAAACTTTATTGTCAAGGCCATGACCAATACCAACCTGCCTTTTATTTCCATCACCCCGACATTTTCAGTATGCAAACAACACGGCTATATCAGCGGCGAACACTTTAACTGTCCGACCTGCGGAGAAGACGCCGAGGTCTATACGCGGGTGGTTGGCTATTACCGCCCGGTCCAGTTGTGGAACAAGGGGAAAAAAGCGGAATATAAAGACAGACGGACATATGAATCCAGCTGCTGCTGTGTGCAGGCGGGTTAAAACTTAAAAAGGGCGCTTGGCGCGGCGCTCTTTTTTACGGAGACTCCTCCCCGTATGAAGCCACCAGGAATTTTATTTCTGCGTGGCTTCTTTTTTAGTTCGCAGCAAATCAAGATAGCGCTGTTTTTTGTCCTGAAAGTCAGCTTGAGCAGCCTGACGCTCCTGCGGACTTAAAAAGGCGCACAATCTTTTTTCCAGGCGCAGGGGATTTTGTTCCTTTTTAATGGCCAGTATGCCTTCCAGAATAATTTTTTGCAGCAAAAGCTCTTCCTGGGTACGGGAAACAATATTTTCCGCAACAGGAAGCAAAAAAAGATTACTTATAATCAAGCCGTAAAGAGTGGAAACAAGCGCCATTGGAATGGTCTGGAAAATAACACTTGTGTCCTGTATGCCAGCCAACATGCCAATCAGGCCGATGACACTTCCTGCCACGCCAAAAGCAGGGGCCGTCTTAGCCAGAATCCGAAAAATACGCTCACTGTGCTGCCTGCGCAAACGAAAAAAACTGCTTTCCGTACTTAAAATCTCATAAATTTCATCTTCGCTGTACCCATCAACCAGCACGTCAAGGCCGTTTTGCAAAAAAGAAAGCGTTACCCCTGACGCCTTCTCCTGCAAGGACAAAATTCCTTCACGTCTGGAACGCATGGCCATATCAAGCAAAACAGCAATAATCGACCGCGGATCGACTCCAAAAGGGCGGTATGAATTGAACGCGACCGAACAGGCGTTTTGCAGCTGGTGAAAAGGAAAGGCAAGAAAGGCAGTTGCAATTGTGCCAAACACGACAACAACAAGAGCGGTGATATTGAAAAAAACAAACCGGGTTTCCCAAATCAGAAATGTGGCACTAAAAAGGAGCAGGCTGAAAAACGCTCCCAAAAGATTCGCTCTTGTCATACTTTCTCCTCACGACAAAACGGAGCTGAAAAGGCTGTTCGCATCACAGATATACTGACCTAAAGCAGCGAAAGATCGACCCGCCTGTTACGAATCCGGCTGGAACCAGAGTTGCCGGGAACAAGAGGAACCGAAGCGATCTGACCGGAAACCAGGATACGCTTTTTATCCACTCCACATTTTTCAATCAGAAAACGGGCCACCTCTGCTGCGCGGGCCAAAGCCAGATCAAGGTTGCTGGCAAAATCAGCAGTCGGGACAAAGTGCTCATCGCCGTGTCCAACCAGATGAATCCGCGAGCTGCTTGTCTGCAAACGGGTGCCGAAATCCAGCAGCAAATCCTGCGTTGTCCGTTCAAGTGTCGCTTTGGCCGGACGGAAAAAGACAGCAGCCTCTTTCTTTTGCGTCTCAGGCAGTTCCGCCGGAGCCACAAGTACCCGCCGCGCGGACCTGTTTTGAACATCCGCCAATATTTCATTTTCACTGCGTCCCTCAATACGCATCCGTATCTGATGCAACTGAACATCGCTTTCAGCCCCGCCATTTTTTTGACCAGTGTTAGCCTGCGACATTTTGAGCAGTACTTCATGAAACACATCATGCTTTGAACTGACAAAAATAAAAAGCATGGCAAACAGAATAAACATGGTCATCATCAGATCAGACCACGGCACAGCCCACTGCGAACCGTCATCGGCACTTGCCATGTCATAAAAAAATATCTGCTCATTTCGGCGCATGACAAGGGGAGCGGGGGTGTCACTTCTTGTTTCAGCATTCATTTTCACCTTCCTTTTTGCTTGTCCTTGCAATAACAATGCCACTTATCTGAAAAAATCCACTTCCGCTCATTTCCCTGTATTTTCTCATTGACAATACAAGGTCTTCTTTCTACACCCGAACAACCAATGGAATTTTCGACATTTTCAGGGACCGGCAATGGAAAAAATATCTTCCCCTATCAAGTATGAACTTGAGCATAACTTTTCTCACCAAGGAGTTGCCTTTTACAGCCCGATTCCAAAAGAAAAGATGTCATTGACTGATGCTGTTGCCCTCCTGACGCGCAGCCCAATGGATATTTTTCTGTACCGCTATGTACTTGATCTGCTCGCAAGAGCGGAAGATGAGGAAATTACAAAACTCGCTGACAACCATGTCCTGCGGCCCATTTTGGCGGAACTTGCTTTGCGCCAGCCCCAAAGGGCCAACCGGCTTTCACTGCCCGCGCCAGACAGTACCCTTGCCTCAGGCAGCCCTGAAACCGAACTCCGAAGAGCCCTGCGGCCCAAAAACGAACAAGCGCTGCAACAGGTAGCAGAAAACATCTTCCAGCACCGGCCATTACCGCCGCAAAACATTCTACAAGCTCTTGCGGCTGATATTCAGCCCGCTGCGGTTCAGGATCTGGCGCGTCTGCGACAGGAAATGACTTTTCCCCCGCCTCTTTCCAGGCCGCCAGCAATGGAAACATATAAAAAAGCCATGGGCATCTTATATGGACACGGTCTGGTCAGCGGGCCGGAAATGCGCCACCTTTCATCATTAAGCCCGTGGGCCCTGCTCCGGCAGTGGCGGCTGAACACAACCGTCCACACCGGACGAAACAACCTGAGCCTGCAGGGCCTGATGACCAGTTATGGCCGCGGGCTGGAACTGGAGCAGGCACGAGTATCACTGGCAATGGAAATAGTTGAACGCCTGTCAGCCTTTGCCAGTTTTGACGGACAGGAAGTAAAAGACAGCCTGAATCCCCTGCCTCTTGTCAGAGGCAGTTACGAACAGGTGGCGAGACAACATGCCCTGCATCCAGACAGTCTGGCCCCGGAAATTCCGTATCAGGGACAAAAAATTTACTGGATACCAGCTGAAAAAAAAGACGCAAAAGGTGAAAGTACCGGCCTTGTTCCGGCCCAGGCTGTTTTTCTTTTTGCCAATCTGGACGAACCCGCTCTTTTTTGTGCTCCCGGCTCAACCGGTCTGGCTTCCGGCAACACGCCAGAAGAAGCAAAGCTCAGCGCGCTGCTGGAAATTCTTGAACGGGACAGCGAGGTTGTGACTCCATATAATCCGGCAGCCTGTTTTCGTCTGCAAGCGGAAGACGACCCGATTGGCGACCTGCTGCGCCAATACCGCGAAAAAAATATTGACCTGTGTTTTCAGGACATAACAGGTCATATCGGCGTGCCCGCTTTCAAGGCATTTGTTCAGGCCCAGGACGGAACAATCATCAAGGCCACCGGAGCCGGACTCGACGCCCGCAGCGCCATTCTCGCGGCCATGACCGAAGTGCCCTGGCCCTTCCCCAATTCCCCGTCAAGCGCTCCTGGCCCGCGCAACCTCCCGCTACGCAAACTCAGGAATTTCCCCTCGTTTGATACCGGCAGTGCCCAGGGCAATCTCTGTCTCCTTGAAACGGCTCTTCTCCGCGCCGGGCATGAGATCTTTTATGTTGATATTTCCCGTGATGATATCAGACTACCTGTTATTCGGGCGCTGGTTACAGGTCTTGATTATATGGCGAGTTTTGATCAACTTACCAGTCTGTCACCACGCTTATTAGCAAATATGTTGGCTTATACAAAATGATATTCAACCTTTTATAAGGAGATTTTTTATGAACAAAAATAATGTAATTTTCTTTTTCCTTTTTTTCTTTTGCGCAACAATTATATCCTGCACCCATACTCCAACCTCAAAAAAGAATAAAGCTCTTCACCCATCTCATAACTGCGCAGACTCTGCAATATATCACGGTCTGTTTCCCTGTGCAAGCTGTCCTGGAATAGATACATGGCTTGCAGTTTTTAAAAACAAAGATGGCCTTCAATTCAAAATGACAGAAAAATATCTTGAAGAAAGAGACGGTCTCTTTATCTCTACAGGGAGAGTAACACTGTCAGAAGACAAGACCCTTCTTCAAATACAGAAAGAAGGAGAAACTCTTTATTTTCGTGTAAAAGAAAATTCTCTTTTATTGCTTGGAAACGACCCTAAAAAAGAAGAGAATGAAGCGTACAGACTCTACAAGATGCCTGATTGTACTGAAAAATAATCCTGCAAAACGCAAATAAAAAGCCCCGCTGAATACACCTGCAAAATTGGCTTGTTCAATGGGGCTTGTTCATTAATTCAGCACATCACTTTCCGGCTGGACAGTAGAAAGCAAGACCTGCTGCCCGGTATCAGATTTTTTCCAAAGTGAAAAAGATGTATCCCAGTAATCAAAATCCCAGATTTTCTGTTCCAGCGCGTGTTCATGCGCCTGAATCCAGATCATGAACACTTCCTGCGCCTCTTCTAGTTCCCTGCTGTCAAGGACTCTGGCGACCATACCGGGCACGAACTGCCGCCCGTCATAGTGACGATTAAGAAAGGTACTCAGATTTGTCTGGCAAAGCTGCGGATCAAGGTCTTTGCCCTGTAAATCCTCAGCCAGTTCGTCCCAGGGACTGTATTTGGCCAGCTTTTTCATTTCTTCTTCACTGAGCACAAGACGCAAAGCCCCGTCAATTTCCTGGACAAAATAAAAACGCAGCCAGAATTCAAAACGAAAAATTCTGGCAATATATTCCGCGGCCTCCTGCATAGCAGTCATGTTTTCTCCTGAGGAAAATAAACTTTGTTACTTCCTAATTAAAGCAGTGCTTTTAATTCTTTGGCCGCCTTCTGTACGTCCGGCGCGGAACAAAGCGCGGAAACAACTGCTATGCCGTCCACATTGCAGGCCATGACCTGACAGGCATTGGAGTGGTTGACAGAACCAATGGCAATCAGCGGTTTTTTCCATATTGTTCTGGCTTTTTTCAGGCCTTCAAGCCCCCAGGGCAGACAGTTCGTCTTTTTGGTCTGCGTGGGATAGACTGGCCCGACGCCAATATAATTAACAGGTTGATCGCAGGCAGCATAGATATCGTCCTCGCTGTCCACAGACAGGCCGACAATCTTGTCCGGCCCAATCAAGGCCCGCACATCTTTTATGAGCATGTCGGTTTGTCCAACATGCACACCTTCAGCATCGCAGGCCAAAGCCACGTCCACGCGGTCATTAATCAGGAGCGGAGTGCCTGTTGGAGCCAGAAGCTTTTTCAATGCCCTGGCCAGTTCCACAAATTCACGGGTTTCACAGTTTTTTTCCCGTAACTGCACCAGTGTTACACCTCCCTGTACAGCGGCGGCCACCACGTCAAGCAGGTTACGGCCAAGACAGAGTCCCCGGTCAGTAACCAAATACAGGCTGTAATCAATCATATCCATTCTATCCGTACATGGTTTTTCAAATCCTGCAAATCAAGCGTATACAAAGCATCATAAAAATAAAGCTGCAAGGTACCCGGCCCCTGCGCTTTTTCCATGGCTTTGCTTCCGGCAACCGACATCACGATCATGGCTGCCGCCGCGGCCTCAAGCGGCTTACTTACCGCCAGAAACGCACCTGTCAGAGCTGTAGCCGTACAGCCAAGACCAGTCACCAGCGGCATCATCTCATGCCCGCCAGTAATTTTACAGGTGTGCTTGCCGTCCGTGACATAATCGCTTGCGCCGCTGACGCTGATAACGCAGCCTCGTTGGCTGGCCAGTTGCTTAGCGCAATCAACGGCTTCTTCAACCGCAGCAGTGGAGTCTGCGCCTTTGGATGTGACCGCCACTCCGGCAGTGGCCATGATTTCAGAAGCATTGCCCCGAATGACCGCTGGGGGGCATTGGGCCAAAAAGCGGGTGACTGCCTGAGTGCGAACCTGAGTAACCCCCATGGCAATGGGATCAAGCACAATCGGAATGTTTTCTTGCCTGGCGACTGTTCCGGCCGCGAACATGCCATTTACAAATTCGGAAGTTGGTGTGCCGATATTAACGACCAAAGCCTGAGCAAGGGCAGTCAGCTCCCGCACATCTTCGTCCCAGTGACTCATAGCCGGAGAAGCTCCCAGAGCCAGTAAGGCATTAGCCGTGGTGTTAGCCACCACATAGTTGGTCAGGTTGAGCACCAGGGGACGCGTAGTACGCATTGTGTCTAAAAATTCCACAACATCCTGTAATTGCATAGTTATTCCATCCCCAATCGTTTTTTGACACCGTTTACTTTGGCCGCCATACGGAATGAATCGCTTTCACGGTAGTCAATGGCCAAGGTCATATATACCCGCCGCGACTTTTTTTGCAGTGTTAAAAAGCAATCACGGGTAACGGCCATAACCGCATCATATTCGCCCTCAATAACCGTGGACATGGGGCCAAGTATGAAAGGCAGGCCGCTGTCCTGAATGACTTTTATCACCTCGGTTACATGCTCAACCAGTTCTTCGCCTTTATCCAGCGGGAAAAAGGTTAAATTGGCGATCGTACTCATACTGGTTCTCTTGATTGTACGTTGTTACAAACTACGGCCCTACTTCCTGAGCAGGTTGCTGATACCGCCCGCCCCGTCAGCCAGGGTATCAAGGTTTTTCATACTTCCAGCCGTGGCCAGGGTCAGGTTACTTGTGGCTTCCATATACTTTGTTTTCAACTCTTCAGGAACAGCCTTATATTCGTACATGACGTGTTCCTGTTTTAATTTGCCGTCAATATCCTGCTCAAAAGGATAGCCAAAAGGAAGCAGCATCATCTGCACCCCGCCCTGCGCGGTTGGCAGGGTCTGTAAGATGACGGGGTCCTTGATCTTGCCCGCAACTTCCCCCCATTTTCCAATCACCATGTCACCATTGATCATTTTTACCAGTCGAATATCATATGCCATATCATAACCTCCTTACAGAATTGCTTGTTTCACAGGTACAAAAAGAAAAAATTAGGCTGTGAAAACCACTCTGTCAAGATAGCCCCTGTTTCAATCAGGGCTACCGCATTATAAAAAAAGTACCTTCCCATCACCTTCAGATTCCAGCAGCAACATTTGTTTTCCCTCTGAATGGCATATGTGGGCCTGCAATCGCTGTCTGGGTGTTTCATACAGATCAAAAAAATGTGTAAAAATGGTCAACAGGCCCGTGACCACCACCAATTTTATAGCCAGCCCCTGAACGTATTGCTCCGGTTATATATTCTTTTCCTCTGGCAACAGCAGCATCTACAGAGAGACCACAGGCAAGAGCTGCGGCAATGGCGGAAGAAAGAGTGCAGCCTGTACCATGGTTGTTCTTTGTTTCTATGCGTCTGGCCGGATATGAATAAAATTGACCGCATTCTCCCATATAGAGCAGGTCATTACAATCGTTCGCATCCAGATGCCCGCCTTTGATAAGGACATTGGGACAGCCAAGCGCACTGAGTTCAACAGCGGCATCTTCCATTTCCCGGCCTGTGGCAATCTCCCTTCCAAGGAGAAGCGATGCCTCCGGGAGATTGGGGGTAATCAAGGTCGCTATCGGGATAAGGCATTCCTTCAGAACCGCAATGCCCTCTTCTTTAAGCAGTCTGTCACCACTTTGGGCCACCATCACCGGATCCAGTACAATATTTCCCGCAACAGCTCTATCAAGCTCTGTGGCAAGCATCTCAATCAGTTCCGGCGAATAGAGCATTCCTATTTTTATGGCATCACTGCCAATATCACAGAGCACGACCTGAAGCTGTTTTTGCACAAAATCCACAGGCACCGGATGAATGGCAAAAACACCTCTGGTATTTTGTGCGGTAAGTGCTGTGAGAACCGACATGCCATAACAGCCGTTTGCCGCGATGGTTTTGAGGTCAGCCTGAATCCCTGCCCCTCCACCACTGTCCGAACCTGCTATGGTCAGAACACGCGTATATGTTTTTGGGTCTTGCCCTGTCATGAGGATTCCCCTGTATCTGCTAAAGGATTATCAGGAAACAGGGGCCGGTAATGCGGAAACGATAAAAAGAAGAAAACAATCAGAAAAGAAAGTCAGTTCCTGCAATTCCCTACGCTGGCATAATCCAGTTCAGGTTCTATGGGTATCATCTCAGGCAACAGCCACCCCTGCAAATCCCAATGTCTATAATGAACGTAACAATCAAAGTCAAGTCGATTTATGGGCAATACTGCTCTTCCTCTTGCTTCAATTTTCCTGTCCCAAAATATTCAGGGCCAAATGCCAGCTTGAACCTTTCCTGCAAATTGAGTACGAAAACCAAATGTCAAAATCCCCGCAACATATTCTGATCGTCACCAAGGCGGACAGCGGCTCCCTGCTCCGGCAGGCAGAGGCCATCGCAGAGTTGGCCGCGCGCCAGAACATCACCGCTTCTATCCAGGAAAACCATCTGGACAACCCGCAACTCGACATGAGCAGCGTCAAGCCGGACTTGGCAATTATTCTGGGCGGAGACGGCACCATGCTCAGCACGGCCCGTAAGCTGCCGGACAAAAACATTCCTCTGCTGGGCATCAATTTTGGAGGGGTCGGCTTTTTGACTGAAATCCAGCCGCATGTCTGGCAGCAGGAACTGCCAGACATTTTCAACGGGCACTATGAAATCAGCTCCAAAATCGCGTTTTCCTTTACCATACAAAGAAAGGAAAAACTGCTCAATCAGGGAGATTTTTTCAACGACCTGGTTTTGAGTCGTGGCCCGCTGGCCCGGCTGATCCATCTGCGTCTCCGCTATGGACAGCACGAAATCGGACAGGTCAGGGCAGACGCCCTGATTGTGGCCACCCCGTCAGGCTCATCATCTTACTGTGTCTCTGCCGGCGGCCCGCTTGTTTATCCTGAACTTCGCGCTCTTGTTCTTTGCCCGGTTTCTCCTTTTTTACATAATTTTTACCCAATGGTACTGCCTTCTGATCAGGAACTATGTATCCACGTGGAAGAAAAACGAACAGAAACCGCTCTGACCCTGGACGGCCAAATTGGCTTTGCCCTGCGCCAAAAAGATGAAATCCATATCCGCCAGGCAAACCATGACCTTTTGCTTGTCCAGCCCAAAGGGCGCACTTCCTATTTTGAAAAACTTACAACCAAAGGCTTTGTCTCCCCATAGGCTGACAATGGAATAAAAAAATGCAACTTCCTGTCTCCATCAAAGACCTCCGTTTTGGCTTAAATCCCGCTCTTGACGCCTGGATCCTGCATTTTATGAATGAAAACAACATTGATCCACATATCAATCCGCAGGAGAACGCCTCGCCCGAACAAATCCGTTTTATGGTCGACCTGCAGGACGATCAGGTTTTCGCCCCCTGTTCAGATGAAATGCTCACCAGACTTCTTGCTTCCAAACCTCACCCTGAGCTGCTTGCCCAGTACGAACAGCAATGGAAAGACGTTACCGGGCTGATACACAAGTATATCACCGACCCCTATATCCGGGAACGGGTCTTACATATGAGCCGGTATCAGTTTGACCTGGCCAAAAAATCATTGTTTCTCATTCCTTCCCGCCTGAAAAAACAGCTGACAACAATCTTCCTTACCCAGTGTGGCACGGAAGACCCTATGACTGACGAAAAAAAAACATACAACAAACGGGCGGCAGATTTCCTGGTACACCCGTCAACAACAGCCTATCTTGACGCCTGCCCGGCTCTGCCTCCCTGCCTTGGCCTGAATGGGTTGCGCACAACAACCTACCTGATTGAGATAAAAAGGCTCCTTGCTCTTTCAACCCTGAAAGAAATCTGGCAAAAAGACGGCTTTACCCTCTCTGAGACTGAACTTGCGCGCCTCAAACAATCCGAGGCTGCTCTTGACGCAACTCTTGAACCGGTTATCAGCATCCTCAACCGCCAGAAACTCAAAATCATGTTTTTACCCGACTGTTGCGGCGGCCTGATGATAGATATCCAGATGATAAGACTGCTTCTGCGCTACGGGCACAGTGTCACCCTGGCCTTAAACGAAGGTTTTTTCTTTGACATGCCGACATTCTGGGATGTTGAGCAGGATATGAAACTGGAAGAAGCACTGGCAGACGCCCTTTTGGAAAGCAGGTCAGATTTAAGCAAAAATGAGCTGCTTGCCATTCAGCGCCAAAACAATTTTCAGGTTATTTCCAATGGCACGCGAGAACGACTCAACCTGTACCGCACCAATGTCACCTTTGCCCGGGTCTGGAAAGAGGCTGACCTTATCGTGGCCAAGGGAGAGGCAAACTATCGTCGCCTGATTCTGAATTCACATTCCTTTACCTGCGATATTTTCAGCTTTTATCGCGACAACAACGGCAAGCAACACGCTTTTTTCAAACCCCGCTCCGCGCGGGTACGCAAGTTCACGGAAAAACAGATTCTGGTCAAATCAGAAGAAATCATGAACGAAATGCGGGCCGCCAAAATGCGTGGCGAACGGGTCATGTTCTACAGTGCCATTGTCGGGAGTATCCCTGGCCAAACCTCTACCGCCATTACCATTCTCAACACCTTTGTCTCCCACTTGCGTGCGCGTCTTGAAGGCATGTACATCATCAATCCAGCTGAATATTTTGAGCAGGGTATGGACGGAGACGACCTGATGTTTATGTGGGAGCATGTCCAGCGCAGTGGCCTGATTGATGTCTGGCGGTTCCAGACCGGTGCTGATATTGAACGCAGTTTTGAACTGATGGGGCAAAAAGTGCCCTCTTTATGGACAGGCAAGGACGCCACCTATTCCACCGGCTGCACCAAGGAAATGCACATTGCCATTGAAGAACAGCAAAAGCACCCTGAACTGCAAATCATTGGCCCTGACCCCAAAAAATTCTTCCGGCGCAGAGAATACGGTGTTGGAAAATTTTTTGATTCCAGTATTGAAAAGGTCTAGTATGCGCCGTTTCTTCTATCTTCTTCTTTGCGTGCTCATTGTAAGCGGCTGTACAAAGACAGAACCTCTCTCCGACTTTGAAAAAATCTCACCCCAACAAGCCCTGTCCATTGTCCAGAACATGGATATATCAACACAGGGTCTGAGTTCATGGAATGACCTGCTTGAACCGCTCAGTCACAGCCTTGACTACGCGGCCAAAAGACCGCAAAACCAGTTCGCCATACAAACCGGCACACTTCAACTGACCTGGGGGGAAATAAAAAAAAGTCTGGCCCTGCTGCTGGAATTACTGCCTTTTCTTGACCGGCACCCAGAACTGCTGGCCGAACAATTTACCTGGTACAGACATACAAAAGGCTGCCTGTTCACCGGCTATTATGAACCAACCCTCATGGCCAGCCCACAACCCGATCCGCAATATCCCTGGCCGATGTACGGCCTGCCGGATGATTTACTAACTGCCGACCTGGGGCTTTTTCACCCCCGCTGGCAGGGCCAGCAACTTGTGTACCGCCTCGTAAATGGCAGGATTGAACCATACTGGGACAGGCAGAGCATTGACAGGCACAAAATATTGCAGGGCAAAAATCTTGAGCTGGCCTGGGCCGCAGATGAGATTGATGTTTTTTTTCTGCAGATTCAGGGTTCCGGCCGTCTTGTCTATCCCAACGGCAGCAGCCAGCATATTGTTTACGCCGGAAAAAACGGGCATGAATACGTGTCACTGGGCAAAATCATGCTTGAACGAGGCCTGCTTGAACCCGGTAAGGTCAATATGCCCGCCATACGCAGGGTTCTTGAGCAACACCCTGAACTGCGCAGTGAACTTCTGGATACCAACCCAAGCTATGTTTTTTTTCGCCTGCTGGAAGACGGCCCTTTTGGAGCCATGGGCAAAAAACTGACTCCATGGGTTTCGCTGGCCTGTGACAAAAAACTGTTCGCGCTTGGCGGAATTATGGCTTTTTCCGTCAAGCTGCCCCAAAATGCCCCTGCCCTGCAAGGCATTGGTCTGCCCCAGGACGTTGGCGGGGCAATCAAGGGCTCTCATCTTGATCTGTTCTGCGGCGCAGGTGAAAAGGCAGAACATATTGCCGGTCACCTGCAGGAAACAGGACAGGTCTGGTTACTTGTCAGCAGGCAGGAGTGAGGCTATAATACTGTTTTAACAATACGGCACGCAGCAAAAGGAGTTTTTTTCTCATGCCAGATTACGAAATTGTCATCGGTCTTGAAGTCCATACCCAGCTCAAAACCAACACAAAAATTTTCTGTTCCTGTCCAGCCACATTCGGCCAGGAACCAAACGAAAATACCTGCCCGCTTTGTATGGGAATGCCAGGGGCACTCCCTGTCCTCAACGCCCGCGCAGTTGAATATGGCATGAAGCTGGGTATGGCCACGGACTGCACCATTAACCGGCGTTCTGTTTTTGCCCGCAAGAATTATTTTTATCCTGACCTGCCACACGGTTACCAGGTCTCACAGCTGGAACTGCCGATTGCCGAACACGGCAAACTCGCCATCTCCATTAACGGACAGGAAAAAATAATCGGCATTACCCGTATCCACATGGAAGAAGACGCTGGAAAAAATATTCATTCAACAGCGGAAAACGCCTCTTTTGTTGATCTGAACCGGGCAGGCTCTCCCCTGCTAGAAATTGTCAGCGAACCGGATATGCGCTCATCAAAAGAAGCTGTGGCATACTTAAAAAACCTGCACGCGCTTGTTCTCTATCTGGGCATCAGTGACGGCAACATGGAAGAAGGCTCATTTCGCTGTGACGCCAATGTTTCCATTCGCCCTAAAGGGCAAAAGGAATTTGGTACGCGAACAGAACTCAAAAACCTCAACTCCTTTCGTAATATTCAGCGGGCCATAGATTGTGAGGTCGAACGCCAAAAAGACGCCCTGGCTGACGGAGAAAAAATCATTCAGCAAACCCGCCTGTACGACGCGGCAAAAGACATAACCCGCCCGATGCGCGACAAGGAAGAAGCCGATGACTACCGCTATTTCCCCGATCCGGACCTTGTTCCTCTGGTTGTAGAAGAGGCGTGGCTGGAAAAATGGGCGGCTGAACTGCCGGAACTGCCTCAGGCCAGAAAAAAACGGATTATGGAACAATACAGCCTGCCGGAACATGACGCGACAATCCTGACCGGTGAACGGGAACTGGCTGATTATTTTGAGGCTGCTGTCGCAGCCTACAACGCGCCCAAAAAAATAAGCAACATGGTCATGGGAGAACTGCTGCGCACCCTGAACGAACACGGACAACGTGTCACAGACGTTCCCCTTTCACCGATTCATCTGGCGGCCCTGGTCAAAATGGTTGACGATGGAACGATAAGTGGCAACATGGCCAGAGAAGTATTTACAGCCATCTACGAGACAGGCCAGGACCCGCAAGTCTACACCAAAGAAAAGGGGCTGGTACAGATTTCTGATTCATCCGCTCTTGAAAAAGCCGTAGATGAAGCCATTGAAGAAAACCCGCAGGAAGCGGACCGTCTGCGCCAGGGCGATAAAAAACTGACTGGATTTTTTGTCGGCCAGATTATGAAAAAGACAAAAGGCCAGGCCAACCCCAAAATGGTCAACAGCATTCTGTCCCAAAAACTTGGTCTGTAAAAAATTTTACCTTGATTTTTTTTTCAGGTATACGTATTTCTATCTTTTCAGGACAAAACACATCTGTGTCCAATATGTAATTCGCTAAGCAAGACGAGAAAAAAATGACCCCTCAAGACTATATCCTTTACAGTGGCGGTGCCAAAGGCGCGGAGACAATTTTTGGCCGCAACGCGGAGCGTGTTGGAATACAGGTTGTCAACTTTTCCTTTAACGGGCATCAGGTTGAATACAACAACGGTCTGCGCGTCCTGACCACAGAAGAACTGCAACGAAAAGATGTCAGCCTGACCTATGTTTCACAGCTGCTGAACCGCAAGTTTTCCAATGCTCCGCTGATGCGCAAGGTCTTGCAGACCATCATGTACCAAATTGAAAACGGCATGGAAGTTTTTGTTGTCGGAGCCATTCAGACAGACAACACCGTCAAGGGCGGAACCGGCTGGGGTGTTGAGTTTGCCAAAATCTGCAACAAACCGATCTTTGTCTTCGACCAGACACGGGACGTGTGGCATACATGGGATAAAAATACCTGGCGAAGCTGTCCTGACCCCAAAATCAGCCAGACCCACTTTACCGGAACCGGTACTCGTTTTATCGAAGCAAATGGGGAAAAAGCGATTCAGGAACTCTTTGATCGTTCGTTCTAACTAGCTTTTTTACAACCACCTTTTCTTCATTGATATTTTTTCTGCCAGTTAAAGGCATTTTGGGGCCTGGCCAACGCACGTTGACCAGGCTTATATTTTTTACGCTTTATTTTTTTCGCTCATATAATTTGGAAACATACTTATGCGACATAAAGGCCCACATATATCTCTGACCCCGGAACGACTGATAAAAAGAGTTTTGCGCCTGACTCTGGAAGAATTTCAGACCTGGCCCGGCTCCCTGCAGGAACTGGCACTTTCTCTGGCCGCAGAAATCTTCATGATCCGCTACAATCCCTTTATTCCTGCCCCCATGATCTGGAAAAGCGTCAAAAGCCGTCTGGAATCTGAACGCGCAGCTCAGGCACCGGAATATTTTCAGATGCTCAGTATCTGCCTCAAGGATTACTGGCAAAGCTACCAGCGGGATCAGCGTTTCCGTGCTCGTCTCATTGGCCGCCTGCGCGCGGTACTGCCCAAACGCTACGTTGTATCCGATGCCCACTCGCTGCTGGAATGTTCAACAGATGCCACGGACCTGCGCATGGAACTGCCCATGCTGGTTTTGTTTCCTGAAAGCACGGAGCAGATTCAGGCCGTTATCCGGCTGGCCAATGAAATCGGATTTGCCATTATTCCCCGCGGCGGCGGATCTGGTGCGACCGGCGGCGCGGTTCCGACCTCTCCCCGTTCAGTAATCATGAATCTGGCCCGCATGAACAATATCCTCGACATTGACCAGACTTCGTACCTGCTGACAGCCCAGGCCGGTGTCATCACCCAAAACGCAATCAATGCCGTGGCCCAAAAAGGCATGCTCTTCACGGTTGATCCGGCTTCAAAACAGGCTTCATCACTTGGCGGCAATGTCTCGGAAAACGCGGGCGGCCCTTTTGCCTTTGAATACGGCACAACCATCGACAATATTTACAGCTATAAAATAGTGACCCCAACAGGAGAAATCCTGACGGTGCGCCGCCGTAACCACCCGCGCCATAAAATCATGCCCGATGAAAACGCGGTGTTTGAAATCCTTGACCAATCAGGAGCACTCACTGATGAGATTACCTTGTCTGGTGACGAAGTGCGCAGACCAGGACTTGGCAAGGACGTGACCAACAAATTCCTTGGCGGGCTGCCTGGGCTTCAAAAAGAAGGCGTGGACGGCGTTATCACGGAAATCACCTTTACGCTCTACCCGGCTCTTAAACATTTTCGCGTCCTGTGTCTGGAATTTTTTGGCAGCTCCATGCGTCCGGCGGCAATGGTTGTGCGGGATATTGTTGGTCTGCGTGATATTATCCGCAAGGAAGGCGATCTGGTCAAAATATCGGCCCTGGAAGAATTTGGTACAAAATACGTGCAGGCCATTGCCTATAACAAAAAATCCAGCCAGTACGAGGGTGACCCGATTTCAGTTCTCATTCTTCAGCTTGATTCCGATGACAAATCCGCGCTTGAAAAGGCTGTAGAACGCATTGTTGATATTGTCACGCCCTACGACCAGGTGGACGTGTTTGTGGCCTCTGATACAAAAGAAGCAGAGCGTTTCTGGCATGACCGCCATCAGCTGAGTGCCATAGCCCGCCGGACAAGCGGTTTCAAAATAAATGAAGACATTGTTATTCCATTGGCTGTTGTGCCCGAATTTGCTGAATTCCTGGAAGACCTCAATCTCTACTACCTGGCTCTGGCCTACCGTCAGGCCCTGCAAAAAATCAACACACTCGAAGGGGTTGATGTCAACGACCCGTTCATTGAAATGGAAATGGACGTGGCCACGTCTGTTTTGAAGCAAAAAACAACCAAAAAGGAACTGCCTGAACAGGAATTTCAGGTCCAGATTCCCTTTTTCTTTCAGGACGTACGGGGGCGTTATCCGCATCTGCAAAAAGAAATTGAGCAGATCACGCAGGAATTTGAAGCAACCCGGATCATCATTGCCAACCATATGCACGCTGGTGACGGGAACTGTCACGTAAATATTCCGGTCAACTCCAATAATCCGGTCATGCTCCATCTGGCTGAAGAGGCTGCGGGCAGGGTGTTTACCGAAGTTTTGCGCTTAAACGGCGCGGTATCGGGTGAACATGGCATCGGCATCACCAAGATTGCCTTTCTGGACGAAGAAAAAATGAAAGCCCTCAAAGCGTACAAGGCCAAGGTTGACCCGTACAATATCTTTAATCCGGGTAAACTGACCCAACGCGATCTTGTGGTGACACCCTATACCTTTTCCTTTAACCGTTTGATTCAGGACATTCAAAAAACCGCTCTGCCTGGAAAGGAACAGTTGGCCTCGCTGCTGTGCGGTATCCAGACCTGCACCCGTTGCGGCAAGTGTAAACAGGTCTGCCCCATGCACCAGCCGCAACAGGCCATGCTTTTTCACCCCCGCAATAAAAACATCACCCTTGGTTCGCTGATAGAAGCCCTTTACTACACGCAGCTGATAACCGGCAGCCCCAGCCCCAAACTGCTGGGCCAACTGCGCAGTATTATGGAACACTGCACAGCCTGCGGAAAATGCATGGCCGCCTGCCCGGTCAGGATTGATTCCGCCGGAGCAGCCCTGAGTATCCGCTCCTATCTCAAAGATAAAAAAGCTGCCGGACATCCGATAAAGACCATTATCTTGGAAACGCTCAGCCGCAATCCCCACCGACTTGTACCGCTTGCCGCTCAGACTGCGGCTGTTGGACAAAGCATACTCAATGAGACAATTGGATTTGTACCTGAAATATGGAAAAAACGCTTTGAAAATCCAATGTTCAGGGGACGCGGCCCGGAACTGGAATGGAAGCAGCTAGCCCACAGGCTTGAACTGAAAAAAGGCGCAATATTTGTTCCCCAAAATCAGGCATCGGACGCACAGGCTGTTTTATATTTTCCAGGATGCGGCGCGGGCCTGTTTTATTCTTCCATCGGCCTGGCAGCCATTGACCTGTTGTTGTGTTCCGGCAACACGGTTATTTTGCCGCCAAACCACCTGTGCTGCGGCTATCCGCTCAAGACGGCTGGTTCGCTTGATATTTTTGCCCGAATTGAAAAGGAAAACACTGAAGTCCTGAACACCGTGCTTGCAGAGGCGAGGCAAAAAGGAATCCTGGTCAGCCATATCCTGACCTCATGTGGCACCTGCCGGGACGGTATCCAGCGCTACGAACTCGCGGAGACAAACGGTCAAAAAATCACCCAGCTTGATATTACCCAATACCTGATTGGACGGCTGCCCAAAAAACAGTTTGACGGCCAACTGCTCTACCACGCAGCCTGCCACGCTGAATGGGTTGGCGTACCGGTTTTGAAATCCGGTCAGCAGTACGTTGACGGACTGAAAAGCATTTTGGAAACCAAACCGCTTCTCAGCCCGGGCTGCTGCGGTGAAAGCGGCATGGGGGCCATAACCTCACCTGCTATCTATAACCGTATCCGCGACAAAAAAAGTACCCAGCTTGCCTCAGATTTGCAGGCAACCACGCAGGAACTGCCGATCCTGGTTGGCTGCCCGTCCTGCCGGATTGGTATCAGGCGCGTCCTTCTTGACCTTGGCCAGAAAAAACAGGTTCTGCATACCTGCGAATTTCTGGCGGCACATTATGGCGGCCAGGACTGGAAAAAAAATCTGCTCAAACGCCTGAAAGAAGCCGACACGCAAAATGGCATCAGAACCCTTACCACGCAAGACTGATGCGCTGCCTGGGAATTGATTTCGGCACCAAGAGGATCGGGCTGGCTGTAGCGGAAACAACGACCGGTATGGTTTTTCCGCTCACAACAATCATCCGTACAACTCGTGAGCAGATGTTTGAACAACTGATTCAAATCCTTGCTTTGGAAAAAATCGAACAGATTGTCGTTGGCCTGCCAACGCATACAGACGGCACGGAAACACTTGTCACCCGTCAGGCCCGAAACTTTGCCCAAAGTCTGGCCCGGCGCACAGACCTGCCTCTTACAATGGAAAATGAGACACTCACCTCTTTTGTGGCTGAAGACAGACTGCGCCAGGCCGGAATCAGCCCCAAAAATCTCGCCTCTCATCTGGATACAGTTGCAGCCATGGAAATTTTGCAGTCATGGCTGGCCAAAGAAAAAAAATGACCCACACAGTACAGGCCGTGCGCGCGGCCAGAATTTTTTGCCTGGACGGCAAACCGCCTCTTGATGACGGCGTGATTGTCTATGACACCGAAAGCCGCCACATTTTGCAGGTTGGCCTGTGGGACGAACTGCATCCCGCCTGCGAAGTTACTGACCTGAAAAAGGCCTGGATAGTACCGGGACTTTTCAACTGCCATACCCATCTTGAACTTTGCGGCGGTCAAGGTCTTAAACCCGCGCCGGATTTTTGTACCTGGGCAAAGCAGCTGCAAAGTACACCCAAAAATTTTTCCGTGCAGGCTGTTCAAAACGCCTTATCAAATCTGCGGAACAACGGAACAGCCTTTGTGGCTGATTTTTGTGGCGGCAGGGAGCAAACAGTTTACGAGCTGCTGCAAGGTTCCGGTCTGCGCTTCTGCCTTTTTCTTGAGTATCTGGGCTGGCGGCAGCCAAAACCGCGGAAGTTGTGGCAGAAAAAGGCAAAAGACGTTTCTGTTGCCGCACACTCGCTTTATGGTGTTTCACCACAGGCCGCAGCTACCTTGCACCAGTGGACAAAGAAAGCGGGTACGCCCTTTGCACTGCATCTCGGAGAATCAGCCGCCGAAGAAAAATTCTTTGAAAGCGGAACCGGAGACCTGGCAAACATGCTCGGCGGCACACTCATTCCCACAAACGCTCCCGTTGCCGGCTGCTCGTCCCTCGCCCTGGCAGACCGTCTGGGGCTGCCTGGAACCCGCACCCTGCTCATTCACTGCGCGCAGCTCAAACGAAACGAACTTGAGCTTATAAAAAAAAGCCGGGCCATGCCCTGCCTGTGTCCGCGCAGTAACGCATTTACCGGAACCAAAACCTCACCGGCAAAAATGCTGCTTGCACACAATATTCCGTTTTGTCTGGGCACAGACTCTCTGGCTTCCAATACAGACCTTGACCTGTGGAACGAAGTGCTTTTTTTAACCCCAAACCTACGCCCGCCGCTTTCCCGGATTTTTGACTGGTTAATCCGCAATCCAGCCCGCTTTTTCGGTCTGGAAAACGAACTTGGCAGTCTGACAGTCGGCAAAAAAATGGTCTTTTCGGTTCTGCCCGAAGCACTGAGACAGCTTGACACCTGACCACGCCAATCATATAAATCTGAAGATTTAATCAGAAAATAACCAAGGAGCACACATGGCCGTACATATTCTTGACCATCCGCTGGTCAAACACAAAATGGGGCTTCTGCGTGAACACGATATCAGCACAAAAAATTTCCGGGAACTGGCTTCAGAAATTGCCCGTTTTCTGACATACGAAGCAACAAAGGAACTGGAAACAAAAAAGCAGAAAATTCAAGGCTGGGCCGGGCCTGTAGAAGTTGAATGTATCAAGGGCAAAAAAATCACAGTTGTTCCTATCCTGCGGGCAGGGCTCGGTATGCTGGACGCGGTACTTGACCTTATTCCCGGAGCGAAGGTCAGCGTAGTCGGATTTTTCCGTGATGAGCAAACCCTGCAGCCAGTTCAGTACTTTGTAAAACTGGCAAACGAAATGGATAAACGCATGGCCATTATTCTTGACCCGATGCTGGCAACCGGCGGGACCCTGGTTGCGACTATTGACCTGCTCAAAAAAGCCGGCTGCAAGACAATTTGCGGAATTTTTCTGGTTGGAGCCCCGGAAGGAGTAAAAAAAGTACAGGAAACCCACCCTGATGTTGATATTTATCTGGCGGCACTTGACGAAAAACTCAATGAAGACGGCTATATTCTTCCCGGTCTTGGAGACGCGGGCGATAAGATATTTGGCACCAAATAAAACGCGTACACGCTTGTTTCTTTTTTATCATTTTTTCAGGAGATTGTATGACTGACCCTACCGCGTATTCCTTTCGTCTCAAAGACTGCATGCTGGGCGCCCAGATGCTTTTTGTCGCTTTTGGCGCTCTGGTTGTTGTTCCCCTGCTGACCGGGCTTGATCCCAATGTCGCCCTTTTTACCGCAGGTGCGGGGACACTTGTTTTTCAGCTCATAACCAAAAGGCAGGTTCCCATTTTTCTGGCCTCTTCATTCGCGTTTATCGCGCCCATCATCTACGGCGTGCAAACCTGGGGAATAGCGGCAACACTCAGCGGCCTGGTCGGAGCCGGCCTTTTTTATATTGTGTTAAGCATGATCATTGCCTGGCGCGGCCCCGAATTTTTGGAAAAGATTCTGCCCCCGATTGTGACCGGCCCCGTTGTCATGGTCATTGGTCTGATCATGGCTCCGGTAGCTGTGAATATGGCGCTTGGAAAAACAGGTGATGGCGCGGCCGTGCTTGTTCCTGAAGACACAGCCATTGTTATTGCCATGGTTTCGCTTGTGGCCACAATCCTTGCCTCGTTAAAAGGAAAAGGGTTATTCCGTCTGCTTCCCATTTTGTGCGGGATAACAGCGGGCTATATTACCTCTGTTTTTGCCGGTCTGGTTAATTTTGCTCCTGTACAGGCTGCGGCTTGGCTGGCTGTTCCCAAATTTACTTTCCCTGAGTTCAACTGGCAGGCAATCCTGTTCATTATGCCGGTCGCCATTGCCCCAGCCATTGAACATTTTGGAGATATTATCGCCATCAGCTCTGTAACAGGAAAAAATTTCATCGCCAACCCCGGAATACACAGAACCATGCTTGGTGACGGTATTGCCACCGGTCTGGCTTCTATGCTCGGCGGCCCGCCCAACACAACTTATTCAGAGGTGACCGGCGCAGTTGCCCTGACCCGGTCTTTCAATCCCGGAATCATGACCTGGGCGTCCATCTGCGCCATTGCCCTGGCCTTTATCGGCAAACTTGGTGCCTTACTGCAGACGATTCCCACTCCGGTTATGGGCGGTATCATGCTGCTCCTTTTTGGAACAATCCTGGTTGTTGGGGTCAATACCCTGGTTCGGGCCCAGCTTGATCTTCTTTTTCCCAGAAACATGGCTATCGTGGCCATTATCTGTGTTTTTGGTGTGGGCGGAATGACCTTTTCCGCGGGTGAATTTTCCTTGCAGGGCATTGGCCTAGCCGGAATTATCGGGGTACTGCTCAACCTGATTTTACCCAGACGACAAGTACAAAAAAGCGGTGCATAACCTGTCCGGATGCGCGCGGTTTACAAAACAAGCTTTGGTGTTTTTGTCCTGACCGGTACAGAACACTGCCTGTATTCGATAAAAAGAACGCAGCAAGACCTGAAAATTCCCCAAACAGGCTGTTCTCTCATGGATCTGGCCGTCTGCCAGCTGAAAGAATATTTTGCAGGAAAACGAAAAATCTTTGATTTTCCCTATCAGCTCAAGGGAACGGACTTTCAGCAAAAGGTCTGGGCCGCGCTGTGTGAAATCCCCTATGGCCAGACGCGAACATATAAGGATATCGCCCTGGCCATAGGAAATCCCAGGGCATGCCGCGCCGTGGGCATGGCCAACAACAAAAATCCCATGTCAATTGTTGTCCCCTGTCACAGGGTCATTGGATCAAATGGAAAACTGGTTGGATACGGCTCAGGTCTGGATATGAAACAGGCCCTGCTCCAACTTGAGGCCAAGAACCGCTGACAGGCTACCGGCTCTTTGCCATCTGCTCATTTATCCAGGACTGGGCTTCAGCCAGATTCAGGCTGCCGGTATACACGGCCTTGCCGCTGATCACGCCCTGCAGCCCCCGCGCCGCAAGTGGAAAAAGAGACTGGATATCCCGCAAACAGGAAATCCCGCCCGCGACCAGAACCGGTACCTCAGCGAGAGCCAGAATTTTCAACAGCCCCTGCTCGTCCGCACCAGATTGCATACCATCACGACTGATATCCGTATAGATAAAAAAGGCGCTTCCCATGTCCTGTAAACGGGGCAAAATATCTTTAACAGTCAACGAGCTTTCGCCAACCCAGCCGCGAGTGCGCACCAGTCCGTCCCGAACATCAAGAGATACACCTATCCGGCCGGGAAACTCCTGACAAAGCGCATGAAAAAGCTGCGGCTGTTCAATGGCGATTGTTCCGATAATCAGACGGGTCACTCCACATTCAAAATACGCGGCAGCTGTTCCACAGTCACGAATTCCGCCGCCAAGCTGAACCGGAATTTCTACGACGCCGCAAATACGGCGGATAAGCTCCTGATTCACAGGCCGCCCCTGAAAAGCGCCGTCCAGATCAATAACATGCAGCCATTGCGCGCCCTGGGCAGCAAAGTGCCCGGCCATTGCGACCGGATCAGAAGAAAAAACTGTCACTTCATGTTCAAGGCCCTGGCGCAAACGCACGCACTGACCATTTTTCAAATCAATAGCTGGAAAAATAATCATAACCCCAACTCCGTTACTCCAAGAGCCAAACCTTCAGCGGCAAGCTCTTCTGCTAAAATCCAGCGCCCGCCTCTTTGAAAAAACCTGCCCGCGCGAAACAGGTCTTCAAGGAGCGATTTTTGTTTTTCATCAAAGCAAAACCGTTGTATCCGACCGGACTGGATTTCCATCAGATTCAGCTCAAAAGCGACATGGGCCGGTTTTTCAGCTCCCCACTCTCCCCCCTCTCGCTCCTGCCAGGAAAAGGCAAAAGGAATAAGCAGGTAATCAACAGCCAGGCAACGCCCGACCTCCAGCCAATACTCATAGGCTGAAAGCTGCGAACGATTTTGTCCGGCCAAAAGAAGTTCCTGACAGGCGTGGATGAATTTCGGCCCCTGAAAATCCCGCCTTTTTGCCTGCATGGCCTCACGCAGCAAGCGGTCAAGCACAAGCAGGGTTTTCTCGTCAATAAGTTTATCAGGCTGCGGCATTCCCCCTGACAAAAAATCCCAGCCGTGCAGGGGCTGGGAAAAACCGGCAACCGCCAGCTTGTATCTGGCTTCAAGCGGCTCAGGCGGAACAACCTTTGGCGCGCAGGCGGCCAGGAACAATAAAAAAACCAAAAAAGAGTGCCTCATAAATCAAGGCTCCCTTTTGTGCTTGGAATGGTATCAGAACAGATTCTGACAGCCTCTTTCAAAGCCAGCCCCAGTCCCTTGAAAACGGATTCAAGCAAATGGTGCCCATTTTGGCCGTACAAAAGCAAAACATGCAGATTCATCTGCGCGCCGGCGGCAAAAGACTTGAAAAATTCCCGCCACACATCTTTTTCCTGCCCGGCAATAGTCGCGGGCAGGCATTTTTCTTCATAGACAAGGTAGGAACGGCCGGAAAGATCAAGAATAACCTCTGTAAGAGCCTCGTCCATCGGCACCTTGGCTGCCCCCACACGCGCAATCCCGCGCCTGTCGCCCAAAGCTTTGTGCAGGACCTGCCCCAGACACAGTCCAATGTCTTCCAGCGTGTGATGGGCATCGACCTGCAAATCGCCCTTGGCAAACAACGTCAAATTCCAGCCGCCCCAAAAGGCCATCAGATCAAGCATATGGTCGGCAAAAGGAAAACCCGTCTGCACGGAAATATTGCCATTTCCTTCAAGCTCAACTTCCACTTCTATTCTGGTTTCTTTGGTTTGCCGTTCAATACGGGCAGTGCGTTTCATCACGACTCCTTGTTTTTTGCGTCCTTGCCAAAAATTCTGGCCACCAGAATACCAAGCTCATATAAAAAAATAAGCGGAACGGCCATCAGCACCTGGGAAACAACATCCGGCGGTGTCAAGATTGCAGCGACAATAAAGGCGGTAAAAACAAAATATTTTCTAACCGCTCGCAATTTTTCAGCAGTTACCAGCCCCATTCTGGCCAGAAAAAAGATAAACAGGGGCAGCTCGAAAATCAGGCCAAAGGCAAAAAGCAGCTTGGTTGAAAAAGCGAAATATTCCCTGAGCGTGGGCATGGGCTGAATAACATCTGTGGCAAAACCAATGAAAAACTGAAATCCAAAGGGAAAAACAACAAAATACCCAAACAGCGCGCCACCGATGAAAAAAAACGCGGATAGTATGGCCAGAGGCAGCATGTATTTTTTTTCTTCCGCATACAGACCAGGGGCGATAAATCCCCAGATCTGATAAAAGACATACGGACTGACCAAAAAAAGACCGGCCAGAAAGGCCACCTTGATATAGGTAAAAAAACCTTCCGGCAGACTGGTAAAAATAAGGGTGCTGCCGGACGGTAAAACCTGAACAAGGGGCTGCATCAACAGCCCGAAAAGGTACTCGGAAAAACCGTAACAGCATAAAAAACCAACGAGCGCCGCCAGAAGCGACCGTGTCAGGCGAACACGCAATTCCTCAAGATGATCGGTAAAGGTCATCTCCTGCACGTCCTGCGTCCGGACATCTTCACTCATTGTCGGTTGTTCCCGCAGTTTTGTTCACGTCTTCAGGCTCTCCCTGGGCTGATTTTTCTTCCGTACCGGCCTGTTCCCTGATGTCAATCTGCTCGGCTTCCCGCTCAATGGTCTGCTTGACATCCGCAGCTGCGCGGCGAAATTCCCCCAGCGCCTTGCCAACAGAACGGGCAATTCCCGGCAGCTTTTTGGGGCCAAGCACAATCAGGGCCACCACAAGTATAACAATGAGTTCCGTAGTTCCAATTCCAAACATACTTTTTTCCTCAAGAAAAACGGAATGTTATTCCCACTCAATTGTTCCGGGAGGTTTTGATGAAATATCAAAAACAACCCGGTTCACGCCCCGCACTTCATTGATAATCCGGTTGGAAATGCGGGCCAGCACATCTGACGGAATACGCGACCAGTCAGCGGTCATGGCATCAATACTGTCAACAATCCGCAGGGCGACCACGTTTTCGTATGTGCGCTCATCGCCCATCACGCCAACGGTCTTGAGCGGCAAAAGCACGGCAAAACCCTGCCATACCTTGTAATACAGGTCAGCGGCCAAAAGCTCGTTTTGCACAATCTTGTCAGCCTGACGCAAGATATCAAGCCGTTCACGCCTTACTTCTCCCAGCACCCGAATGGCAAGCCCTGGCCCGGGAAAAGGATGACGCCAGACAATAAAATCCGGCAGCCCCAGCTCACGGGCGACCCTGCGCACCTCGTCCTTGAACAGTTCCCGCAGCGGTTCAACCAGGCTGAGTTCCATTTTTTCCGGCAGGCCGCCAACATTATGATGACTTTTTATCACTGCTGACGGGCCCTTGAAAGATTCACTTTCAATGACATCAGGGTACAGTGTGCCCTGCGCCAGATATTGTACACCGGAAATGGCCTTGGCCTCCCTTTCAAAAATATCAATAAAGGTATGCCCGATAATCCTGCGCTTTTTTTCCGGATCGCTCACGCCGGCAAGCAAGCCAAGAAACTGATTGCTGGCATCAACCATTTTCAGATTCAAATCAAAATGTTTTTGCAGATATCCGACAACCTCATCAGCTTCGTTCAGCCGGAGCAGACCGTTATCCACAAAGATACAATGCAGATTATGTCCAATGGCCTTGTGCAGCAGCACCGCAACCACAGTGGAATCAATGCCGCCGCTCAGGGCGCATACCACCTTGTTATCACCGATTTTTTCAGTCAGCTCAGTCAAAACAGAATCAATAAACGAAGACATGTTCCAGGTGGGCTTGAGGCCCGCTATTTCAAAAAGAAAATTGCGCAGTATCTTTTCGCCGTCTTCACTGTGCGCCACTTCCGGATGAAACTGCAGGGCGTACAAACGTTTTTTCACGTCCGCCATGGCTGCCACTTCAATACTCGCGGTTCTGGCGCTGACACAAAAACCCGGCGGCGGTGCAAGCACCTTGTCGCCATGGGACATCCACACATTCAGGCTGTCCTTTCCGATATTGGCCCACAAAGGTATTTTTTCAGCAAAGGCAAGCTGGGCCCGGCCATATTCACGGTCACTTGCCGGTGCGACTTTTCCGCCCAGCAGATGCGCCATCAGCTGCATACCATAACAGATACCAAGAACAGGCAGCCCCAGGGCAAAAATTTGCGCTGAAACCAGTGGCGCGCCGTCAGCCAGAACACTGGACGGCCCGCCGGATAAAATAACCGCCGAAGGTTTCAGGTTTTTCACCTTTTCAAGAGAAATCGTGCAAGGATGAATTTCAGAATACACTCCGGCCTCGCGCACCCTGCGGGCAATAAGCTGTGTGTACTGAGAACCGAAATCCAAAATAAGAACCTTGTGCTGCATGTGCATGGCAACCTCGTTTGTATGATGGGCGTGTTATCCCTCTATCCGGTAATTCGGGGCTTCCTTGGTGATAATAACATCGTGGACATGGCTTTCACGCAGACCGGCCGGAGAAATCCGCATGAACCGTGTTCTGGTCTGCAGCTGATGAATATCCCGACACCCGACATAGCCCATGCCGGACCGCAGGCCACCAAGCAGCTGCTCGATACTTTCCATGACTGAGCCCTTATACGGCACCCGTCCCACAATGCCTTCCGGGACGAGCTTGGAGCTTCTGTCCTGAAAATAACGGTCGCTGCTCCCTTCTTTCATGGCGTCTATTGAGCCCATTCCCCGATAAATCTTATAGGTTCGGCCCTGATACAAAATAGTCTCGCCCGGACTTTCATCTGTACCGGCAAACATACTGCCCATCATGACAGTATCCGCACCCGCAGCAAGGGCCTTGACCACGTCACCGGAAAACTTGATTCCGCCATCAGCAATGGCGCAACGGTCAAACTCACGGGCCGCGCGGGTCGCTTCCAGCACAGCGGTAATCTGGGGAACGCCAACGCCGGCAATCATACGGGTTGTACAGATTGAACCCGGCCCAATTCCGACCTTGACAGTATCGGCTCCGGCTTCAAACAGGGCCTTTGCGCCTTCATAAGTGGCAATATTGCCCGCGACAAGCGCACAATCAGGAAAACAGGATTTAACCTCGCGCACGGCGTTCAGAATATTGGCGGAATGTCCATGAGCCGAATCAAGCACCAGGACGTCCGCGCCGGCTTGCAACATCGCTTCAACCCGCTCCATATTCCCCTTGCCAATCCCCACTGCCGCGCCAACCCGCAAACGGCCAAATGAATCCTTGCAGGAATTCGGATATTTGCGAACCTTTTCAATATCCTTGATTGTCAACAGCCCCTTAAGCGTATTGTCTTTGTCAACAACAAGGAGTTTTTCAATCCTGTTTTCATGCAAAATCCGCTTGGCCTCTTCCTGAGAGATGCCAACCGGCACTGTTACCAGATTTTTGCTGGTCATCACCTCGCTGACTTTGGTGTTCATGTCCGTCACAAACCGGACGTCACGGTTGGTGACAATACCAACAAGCTGGCCGTCATCAACAACAGGCATACCGGAAATATGATACTCAAGCATGGAATCCAGCACCAACCCGATACTGTCATCAGGGTGAACAACAAGCGGATCAAGCACCATGCCGCTTTCGGATTTTTTGACCTTTTCCACTTCCAGACGCTGACGGCTGATGGGCATGTTTTTGTGAATGATGCCAATTCCACCGGCCCGAGCCAGGGAAATAGCCATCTTGTATTCCGTGACAGTATCCATGGCTGCGCTGATAAGCGGAATATTCAGGGCAATATCTCTGGTCAGAAAAGAACCAAGTGAAACAGAATCGGGTAAAACTTCCGAATAGGCGGGCAGCAACAAAACATCGTCAAAGGTAAGACCTGTGCCTGTGATTTTCTCCATACGCTCTCCATTCGCTAACGGGATAAATTGGATACAAAACGCTTGTCGCGTATGGCTCCAAAACAAAAAGCCATCCGAAAATCTACCAAAGAGAAGCCTGCCACGTCAAACCTGTCAGGGCAGGGAATCAAGCTCTTTCTGCGCGTTTTGCATCAGTCCCGGTTTTTTCGGTTTTAACTCAACTACGCGAGAAAAAGCGGCTTTTGCCTTCTCCTCTTGACCAAGATGATATTTATACAGCAGGCCCAGATTAAAAAAAGAAGGAGCAGAATGCTGGTGAACAGCAACAATGCGCTCAAAGGTCCGGGCGGCAAGCTCAAAGCGTTTCAGCTCAAAAAAACAGTTTCCAAGCTGGGTCAGGGCCATGATATTGTCTTCCTGTCCGGGAATTGCAACGATTCTTTGCCAGAAGGCGACCGACCGTTCCCAGGCTTTCATAGACATAAAGGTCTGGCCAAGTTTTGTCAGCAGGGCGATATCCAGGGGATTTTTCTGCAGCTGCTGCATCATGTCCATAATCTGCCCTTCCCCGCCCATCATGGCGGCAGGCATTTTTCCACCGCGCTTAACCTGAACTTTCGCTCCGGCCTGCCCCCGGTAATACATGGCAGACGCCCCCGTGAGCAGCAAACAGGCAAAGGCAAACAGCAAAACAATCTTTTTGGGGCCGGAAACAGTCTCAGTCATGATACAATTTCTCCAGTTGCTGCATACGCGCGGCAAGATTCATCTGCTGCCAGCCTAAAAAGGCGACATATCCGCCAATACCTGCCCAGATGGCAACATTCGCGTAAAAAACCCAGGACATATCTTCCTCCTACTCATCATCACAAGAACGGGACACAATATCCCCAAACATCCGCTCCACTCCGGCCGCAAGCAAAAGCTGTTTCCAGCGCACCAGTACCAGGGCCAGAAACAAACAGCCCACAGCAAGAATTGAAACACACAAGGTCAGCAGCATCCTTTGGTCAAGACCTGTTCCCTGCGTGGAAAAAACAGCCGGATGAATACTTCTCCAGAACCTGGCGGAAAAAAAGACCAATGGAACATCCAGAAAGGCAATCACGCCAAGGACCGCTGAAACCCGCATCTGTTTTTCCCCGCCAAATCCGGCCCGGCGTAAAACCAGATACGCCACGTAGATAAACCACATAATAAGGGCGGTCGTTAAACGGGGGTCCCATGTCCACCACGTGTTCCAGGCCGCCCGTGCCCAGATTGACCCTGTAATCAGGGTCAAAGACGTAAACAGCACCCCGATTTCCGCGAAGCTCAAGGCCAGTATGTCTAAATGATGCCTGGGGCGCAAAAGTACCCGGATACTGAGGACAAAAACCAGAAAAAAAGCAAAAAGCGCCCACCAGGCCAGAGGCAGGTGCATATAAAAAATACGCTGCACCTCACCCATCACAAGTTCCTGTGGAGCATACTGCCAGATACCATACTGAGCCACAGGCAAAAAAACAGCGGCAATCAGTCCAAGAAAAAAAGAAATTTTCACAATTACTCTCCGGTGTAGGCAAAAGGAAAAAGCAGCAGAGCCGCGCCAGTAAAAAGAGCGTCAAAAGCGAATATCAGCCCCCACCAGGCACTTTGTTGTCCGCCGCCATTTAAAAACGTCTCTCCCAGATTGATGGCCCCAAGTAACAGCGGCAAAAGCAGCGGAAAACACAGCACAGTCAGTAAAGCGTCGCGCCCTTCCCGGCCAATGGCAAAGGTGCCAAGCAGACTTCCAAGCACGGCCAGCCCGAAATCAACAGAAAAAACAAGCAACAGGCCATCTATCCAGCTGCCCTGAGACGAAACACTGAGAAAAAGCAAAAAAAACGGCCACCACACGAGCTGACAAATAAACAGTAGACAAAAAATACCAGCGCATTTTCCAAGCCAGATACTTTGCACAGGGACAGGTGCCAGCAGCAGGGCAAAACGGATTGCGCCGCGCTCTTCCAGACGGTAAAATATATTGGCAATCAGCACCAGGGCAAAGGCGCTGACCAGCCAGAAAACCGTGGCCACAAGCTGGGTTGAAAGCACCTGCCCTGGCTCACGCGACAGGCTGAAAACAAAAATCAGAAGCAGCCCCGGTAAAAAGGCCTGGAAAAGTTCAGACCCTCCGCCAAGAGTCTGTTTCAAATCCTTGCGAAAAAGCGCCACGGAGCGAGCTAGCATATACGTTGCTCCTCTCGTTCCAGACGTCCTGCCTGCAGAAAAAAGACAGTGTCCACCATTTGTTTATCCTGGTTTATGTCATGACTGACCCAGACAACGGTCTTGTTCTGTTTTTTCCAGTTCTGTACACAGGTGCCCAAAAAAGTTCTGGAACGCTCATCAAGACCGGTTGTCGGCTCATCAAGCAAAAGCAGATGAGGCTCAAGCAGGAGAAGACGAGCCAGGTCCAGCCGCCTGCACATACCCTGAGAAAAGATACCGGCTTTTTCTCCGGCAAAATCAGCAAGACCCACAGAGGCAAGCAACCCGGATATTCCCGTATCCGGCAGCCTGTACATATCCGCCCAGAACTGCAGGTTTTGCCTGGCTGTCAGAGTGGAATAAAGAGCGCATTCATGCCCCATGAGCGCAATTTTTTCCGGCCGCACAAAATGCTGTACCTGCCCGCTCACCGGACGAACAAGACCAGCCAGCAGCTTAAGCAGCGTTGATTTTCCCGCTCCATTCGGGCCGCAAAGAAGCATAACCTGTCCGGACGGAAGTTCCAGACTGACTTTTTTCAAAACAGGTCGCAACCCGAAAAAAAAGCTGACTTGACGCAGGGACGCGACAGTGTTATTCACGGGCCCGCCGTAAGGCCAGAAACGGAAGCAGGCAGACAAGCACGCCCCCAATCCAAATCCAGTTGACCAACGGGTGGATACTGATTTTCAAACTGATTGTCTGCTCCTTGTCAAAACCAAGCAGGGTTGCGTACAGTTCCTTTCCAAGGCCGGGAATAACCGACACCTCAGCAAAATTCTGCCGGAAATTGCGATAAATCCGTTTTTGGGGAGTTAAGGTCCCGATTTTTTTGCCATCAACGTCAAAGGCGTCAAAACGGGCTTCCCACACACGCATGGCACTGGTCTCGAACTCGCGAAAATCAGTATACACAACGCGGTAGCCATCAATATCAACACTGTCGCCCTTACGTAAAATGGCTTCCTTGCTCATCTGGTACGGCCCGGAAAAAGCAATTCCAAGCACGATAAGCACAAGCCCCAAATGCAGCCCGTACACGCCAAAACCATAGCCTGAACGAAGCAGGCGCGGCTGACACGACAAAAAGGCCAAAAGACCAAGGCCACCGCTAATGGCGGCAGAGGCGGCCAGCAAGGGAACAAAAAGGCGCATTCCGGCCAGATACAAACTTGTCCCCACAGCTAAAAACAGCAGCCCTAAAAGCAGGCTGACACGCCTGCCCGCGCCCTCTTTCCAGGCCAGCCAGGGACAAAAAACAAAAAACACCGCCAGCAGGGCAAAAAACGGCAGAATGCTCCGGTTATAAAATCCGGCGTCCAGACCAACAGCGTTTTTGCTCCAGAGCTGACTGATAACTGGCCACAGTGTCCCTAAGAAAACAAGAGCCGCTACCAGCCCCAGAACAAGCATGGTTAAAAACAGCAGCCCCTGACGACTGACAAGATGGGCCAGTTTCTGTCCCTGCGAAGGGAACTGCAGCAGCAAAAAAACAAGCAGGGCGACAAAAACGAGCATGAATATGAGCAGGGGCACGCCAACTCCGCCGTTTCCAAAGGCGTGAATGGAATCAATATACCCACTGCGGACAACAAAGGTGCCAAAGAAACACAAAACAAGAGTCAGGGCGACCAAAAATAGATTGGTTTTATACAGCGCCCGCTGTCTTCGCCCGATAATCATGGCATGCAGCAGGGCCGAAGCACTGATCCACGGGACAAGCGAGGCGTTTTCCACCGGATCCCAGGCCCAGTAGCCCCCCCAGCCAAGTTCCATATACGCCCACCACATGCCAAGCAGGATTCCGGCGGACAAAAAAACCCAGGACACGATTGTCCAGTTTCTGGCGCTTAACAGCCAGCCCTTCTGGTCGCCATGTATCCAGCCAGCAAAGGCCATACAACAGGGAACAGTAAATCCGGCGTACCCCATAAACAGCAGCGGGGGGTGAAAAATCATGCCCGGATTCTGTAAAAGAGGATTAAGGCCCCGGCCCTGCGGCGGAGCAGGCGACAGTTCAACAAAGGGATTACTTGGCCCGGTCAGCAGCAAAAAGAAAAAAGCCTCAATAAGCAGAAAAAAAATCCAGAAGTAGAGGCGGTAACTCTGCGGCAATGATTTATAGCCTGGCAGACACAAAGTGAGAGAGCCCATACAGGCCGTCACCAGCAGCCAGAAAAGCATTGACCCGTTCTGCCCGCCCCAAAAGGCGGTCAGCGCATAAAACATGGGCATAAAAGTATCGGTATAGTCGGCCACAGAGGCAAAGGAAAAGTCACGCAGAGCCAGAGCCCGAAAAAGGATAAGGGAGACCACGACAACCAGCCCCGTAATTACAAGCTGAGCCCGCTCTATCCATTTCAGGTCACACAATTCCGTCTTCCAGGCACTGAGCGCGGCCCAGGCGCAGGCTCCAAGGCAGGCCAGCATACCGACAAGCAAACAGATATGGCAAAAAAGAGGCATAATTATCCTTACGCTAAAAAATTATGATTTATATCCCGGCGGCCGGAGTTTTCCTTCCGAGTTGGCTTTATACTTGGAAGGACACTTGGTCATCATGCTGGTGGCGACAAATGCCTCTGTTTTCTGGTCAAAACAGCCTTCCAAAATGACTTCTATACCACTCTTGAACGTGTCAGGCACGGCCCCTGCATAGACAACATGCACCAGCAGGTCTTTTTGGTCCTTGTCCTGCAGTGTGAATTTCACGCCAAGACGGGCTGTTCCCTCGCGCAGGTCATGCCTGACCACTTCTCCAAACAGCCGGATAGGTTTTTCGTATCTGTCCGGCAAAACCCTGGCTTCGGCCACATTCAGAAAATAGACAGCATTTTGGGTGGCCGCGCTGAAAAACAGTATGCCGGCTCCCCCCAGAAGCAACAACACTGCCAGCACATAAAGAAATTTCTGATTCCTTGGTTGCATACTACTCCTGTTCTACAAGTTGCTTTCTCTGTTGCCGCGCGTATTCCCGCATATCAACAATCTGGTCTGTTTCGTCCACAATTTCCCGTCCCAGAATTTCTTCCAGCACATCTTCCAGAGTGACAACTCCAGCCAGACCGCCATACTCGTCAAGCACTACAAAAAGATGTGTGCGGGCGTCAAGAAAACGGAGAAGCAGCCTGTTAAGCGAAAGGTTTTCAAGCACAAACTGCACCGGCCGCATAAGATTTCCCAGCGTTTCTCCGTCCCTGTCTTCAGCAAGAGCCTCAAGCAGTTCCCGCCTGAAAACAATCCCGACAATATCTTCAGGATTTTGCGCGTCATACACGGGAACCCGGCTGTGCGGCCACAGGCGTTCTCCACGGGCCTCACGCACAGAGATATTAACCGGCAGGGAAAATATAACCGTGCGCGGGGTCATGATGTCTTTTACCACCTTTTTGTCCATGGACAAGATATTGCTCATGGACAGGGCCTCCGCGTGGTCAATGGCTCCTGTTCGCCGGCTCAGGGTAATATAGGCCAGCAAATCTTCTTCTGAAGCCAGTTGTTCCTTTTTGGAACCCACAAAACCAACCAGTAAACGCAGTACCCAGATAAGCGGTAAAAAAAGACGCACCAGCAAGGTCAAAGGCAAAGCGAAAACAGGAGCCAATGAACGGCTGAAAACAACCCCAACGGTCTTGGGCAGAATTTCAGAAAAAATCAGAATAAGGCCGGTCAGAAGAGCAGAAAACCAAAGAAGCGCGTCATCGCCAAAAACCTTGACCGCAGCAGCTCCGGCAATGGCGGCTCCGGCAGTATTGGCCACTGTATTTAATGTCAAAATAGCGGTAATTGGCTGATCCACGTTCTGGCGCAGTTTTTCAAGCAACTCGCCTGACCCTCTGCCACTTTTTTTTAACTGCTCGATATTGGTCCACGAAACAGAATACAAAACCGCCTCTGTCAGGGAGCAAACAGCGGAGATGCCAACAACCAGCCCCACCGCCAAAACAACTTCCACCATGCGCCTTATATGCCTCGCGATTACAACAGGTCTTTCATCAAAGAGGAGAGCTCCCGCGGTGAAGTATAATGCGGCGGTATCTCCAGAATTGTTTTGGCCCCACAGGCCCCGGTTCGCGCCATTTTATACGCGGCGCGGGCATAGGCCACAAGCACGCTGGCGGTAAATTCCGGATTGGAATCAAGTTTCAGAGACAATTCGTAGCTCTGATTGTGCTCCAGCCCGACCCCTGTTTTTCCGCTGCGGATAACAAATCCGCCGTGCGGCATACCGGCATGCTTTTGTTCAAATTCTTCCCGCGAAAGAAAATGAACGGTTGTGTCATACTCAGCAAAGTAATTGGGCATCCTCACAATTTCACTGCGGATTTTTTCCTGATCTGCGCCGGCAGCCGCAACCACAAAACACTCCCGCACATGCTTTTCCCGTGTCTGATACGCGGGCCAGGAACCTGAACGGGCGCCCTCAACCGCGCTTTGAACAGGAATTGTGTACTGAACAGCCTTTTCCACGCCGTCTATCCGACGCACAGCCTCGGAATGTCCCTGGCTGACTCCCTTACCCCAAAACGTATATTCTTTCCCCACAGGCAGCACGCTTTGCGCGAACAGGCGGTTCAGGGAAAAAAGCCCTGGGTCCCAGCCAACAGACACAATGGCCAGGGTACTGTTTTTTCTGGCCACAGCGTCAACAGCGGCAACATGCTCAGGAATTCTGGTATGGGTGTCAAAACTGTCCACCACGTGAAAATCAGCGGCAAACTGCACGGTCTGGGTCATCAAATCTGTTGCGCTGCCGCCGCACAAAATCATAACGTCAATGTCCTTTTTCATCGCCACGGCCTTGCCGGCATGAAAAATACGGGAAGAATCAAAAACCGGCTTGATGGTCGCCGGATCGCGACGACTGAAAATTCCGGCCAGTTCCATATCATCATTTTGGGACAAGGCGCATTCAACCCCCCGCCCCAGATTGCCGTATCCCATAACAGCAACTCGTATCTTTCCCATCTTCTCTCCTCAAAAACCGCGCACCAGGACTTTTATTCTGCCAGACAAGATAGTGAAAAATACCTTGCTGTCAACTGTAATCCTTATGTTTTCTTACCGTTACAAGGTTCAGCACCCAAATGGCAGTTGTCGGCATAAAAATCTTTCCGCGTGTTGACAAACACAGACCTTTTGTCCATTTTCCCGTAGGGATATTGTGAACCAAGCAGGTTACACAAAAAATTTTACCATCAGCCCCGGCCCCGTACTATGTACCACAATCAACTTGCCGCCCTTGCTCAGGACTACTGTATTCTTGACACGCACAATCTTTTTGTGTGCACCACACTGGAAGACGAAATTCTTGTGCTGGGCGGCAAGCAAGAACTACTGACCGGCCTTGCCGGACAATGCTGCAACTTTGGTTTCAGCCTTGAAGCCCACCGCAAACTTCTTTCATATTCCGGCGGCGAACAGGCGATCATCTGCGCCCTGCTCCTGCTTGCCCTGCTGCCCAAACAGCCCGTGCGCATTCTTTTTGTTCATCTGCTGGAAACGCTGAGCGCCACAAACAAAAAACGGCTCATACATACCTTTTGCTCCACCCTGCCGGAAGCCGAACTTTTTTGTCTCACTCCGCAGGGACCAAAGCCGGTAGAAAAATGCTAGAAATTCCTTCCGGCACACATCAGGTACCCACCGGCCTGAATTTTCATCTTGCCCAATCCGTCAGACTGCCCGAAAACTCTTTTCTTTCACTAACCGGCAATAACGGCGTGGGCAAAACAACCTTTGTGGAGCATGTGCTGATTCCTTTTTTGCGCCAGACATTTTCCCTGCTCTACATTGCCCAGGATACGCACCTGCAATACAATACCATGCGCTCCACGCTTGCCCTGCTGGGTGAATCCGCGCCATCTTCCGGGCCGGAACTGGCCATGGCTTGGATTCAGGCGGCGAAGCACAAAGATATGCTGATTATTGATGAGTTTGACAAATATCTTTGCCCCGAACAGATACAAGCCTGCGACCTGGCCTCTTTTGGCTGGGTTATTTCTGTTTCCCATCTTGACCGCAACGATTTATACACACAGTTCGCGCACGGCTTTGCCCTGCGCCTGCAAAAAACAGATCAATACAATACCAACCTGAGCCTGGAGCGGTTATGGTAATCTGCAAGGTACTGCTTCTGCTTTTCCTGCCTGCTGTCTATTTTGGGCTGTTTGTGTTTGGGCCCTGGTACGACTCTTTACTTGTTCAGGCTTCGCTGACGGCCATATTTTTGCTGACCCACCTGCTCAGGCATGGCGCCGCGGCCACAAAAGAAGTGCTTGGATTTCTCCTGCCCTTTATTGCCAGCCTGTTTGTATTCGGACTTTTTTTCCACTGGCTGCGGTTCATGGGCAGAACTGACTGGCTGCTTGATTCGGCCATCAAAACCCTTGTTTTTCCGGGTTCATTTTTAGCGGTAAAACTCGCTTTAGCGGAAATCACTTTCAGCGATATCATGCGCCTGCCGCTGAGAAAAACAACACGGCGCAGCATTATCGTTTTCAGGGCTGTGATGGAAAAATGCGCGCCCCTGCTCAGACGCTACCGCTTTTTTATGAGCATCACACCGCATTTCAAAACAAAAAGATGGAATACCCTGCTTAAGTTCTGCGGGGCGTTAATCGCGGCCTATATCAGCATCTACCAGCAAGCAGAAGAAACAGGCGCCCTTTTTGATCACCGCTTAAATTTTCTGCGCCCCGCGTCTTCATCTCAACACGACAGACAACAATAACAAGAAGTCAAAAAAGCTACGCTTTCCACTCGTCTATGGCTTCCAGAACGCGCTGGTGTTCGGCCCAGATACAGTCGGCCAGCTCTGAAAATTTTTCACTTTTTTTCTCCTGCGCGGCAAACTCCATTTTTTTGGCTAGGTTAGACAGGACAACAGCCCCGACATTATGACTTGACGATTTAAGCGCATGGCTTGTTCTTCGCACTAGCTCACAATCATTGCCCTGTATAGCGATTTTTATTTTGTCCATCATATTTTCGGCAGAGACCTTGTACGTCCGGAAAAGTTCAGCAATCAGGCCCCTGGCCCCTGTTGCTTCAATCTCCCGCAATCCCGCGAGAATCTTTTCATCCAGGGCCGGGATTTCTTCTGTCTCCTGTTCATCCGGGCCTGAATCTGCTTGTTTTGCCTTTTCAAGCTGTTGCGCATGCGTATCCGAAACGAGCCATTTATCCAGACAGGCAAAAAGTTCTTTGAGCGTAAACGGTTTTAACAGATAATCGTCCATTCCGATTCCAATGCATCTGGTTTTGTCCTTGTCCAGGGCATGGGCAGTCAACGCAACAATAGGAGTATGTTTTCTCTTGCCTTCTTTTTCCTTTTTCCGGATTTCCCTGCTTGCCGTATAACCATCTTTAACCGGCATCTGACAATCCATGAAAATAAGGTCAAAATCTTCGTTATTAAATCTGTCGACCGCAACCTGTCCATTTTCAGCAATTTCAACCCGCACGCCAAAAAGCTCAAGAGACTTGGTAGCCACAAGCTGGTTAACGGCATTGTCTTCAACCAGCAGCACCCTGGCATCAAAACGGGCCCCTTCGGGATAATCGGCCTGCACCTTGTTTTCAGTTATCTTTTCAGTTCCTGCAATGCGCTGAAAAATACACTGAATATCAGACAGATGAACAGGTGTATGAATAACAAAATCAGCTTTTTCATCTTGAGATTCACTCTCTTCTTCAAGAGTTAAGCTGCCAACCCGCACAAAAATCTTTTTTCCACCGACAAGACAACTCTCAATAATATCCGCGAGTTCCGCTTTGTCGTCTGTCTGGACAAAAACCAGCACCTGTTCAGATTTTCCTGCCAGCTTGTCAACGATTCCATCCAACGCCTCAAAATGCTCAACTGCCACTCCATAACGGTCAATAATTTTTTCAAGTGCCGTCTGGGAAAGAGAAGACATGCCAAAAGAATAAACTGACGTTCCCGTCAGCAGTTCCTGGACGTTTTTCTGTTCTCCTTCCACATCCCCAAAAGGCAGAAAAACGGTAAAAGTTGATCCCTTGCCAACAGTACTTTCAAGCGTAATTTCACCTTTGAGCAGGGTGACAATCTGGTGAACAATTGTCAGTCCAAGCCCGGTTCCACCATAATCCCGGACCATGGTTTCATCCGCCTGGGTAAAAGGCAGAAAAATCTTTTCCTGATGCTCAGGAGAGATACCGATTCCGGTATCAGTGACGCTGAACATAAGCCGTTTTGAACCGTCGTGAGATTCAACACCGACCCGCAGAACAACAGAACCTTTTGCTGTAAATTTAAGAGCATTGCCCAGCAGATTCACCAGAATCTGACGGATACGATCAGGGTCGGACCGAATCTTGTCTGGAACTGACTTGTCAAGAATCATGGCCAGCTCAATCCCTTTTTTCTGCGCCCCGACCTTAAATATATCAAGACACTTGTCCCACAGCTGATGCAGATCAAAGGCCGCGATATTGATGTCGAACTTTCCTGATTCCAGACGGGAAAAGTCAAGCAGTTCGTTAATCATCACAAGCAGTTCTCTGCCAGAGTGCTGCAGGGTTTCAAGCAGCTGCATCTGCTTCCTGTTCATCTTTGATTTTGTCAGCAGTTCCGCCATACCCAAAATACCATTCATTGGGGTGCGGATTTCATGGCTGATATTGGCCAGAAACTGCATCTTCGCCTGAGTAGCCTCTTCCGCACTTTTCTGGGCCTCTTTCAGCTCATCTACGATATGAGACAAATTCTGATTTGCCAGAAATAGCTCTGTTGTTCGTTCTCTGACACTGTCTTCCAGGGTCATTTTTTGTCTTTCCAGCTCTTCATTTTGTCCCTGAATCTGATCCAGCATGGAGTTAAAGCCTTCAGCAAGCATCTGGAGTTCATCATTTGTTTGCAACTTGGAACGAACAGAATATTTTTTGGTATCCGCGACCTCTTTCATGTCTTTACACAGAGCCAGAACAGAATTTGTCAAAAATCGCTGTGAGAAAAAAGAAAGCAGATAGGCAAGAAAAAAACTGATGAAAAAGAATCCCAGGCCCAAAAACAGATAACTTTGAAAACGAGTTAACAGTTCTGTTTGTCTGGTAGCAAGAACCACCACGCCCAAAAAATCTTTTTCAAAAAAAATCGGCACAGACACCGTCAGAAAAAGACCTTCCCACGTACAATATTCCTTTTGCGCGACAAGCGGGTCAACAGAAAGCGGAATAGTGGTATCATCCTGCCAGCGTGCCCCTTTCTGATCCGCAAAAATATGTCCGCTTGCATCGTAAAACGCGGAATACACAAGAGAGGTTTCAACAGCCAAGGAAGACAAAGTTTCATACGCTGTACGCCGGTCCTGAAAAGAGAGCGAGGCCATGCTGTTGATAGCAACAATTTTACCCGCGCTCAAAATTTTTTCTTCCGTGCTTTCATAAAACAGAAATAATTCATACGCGACAAAAGCAATGGAAATAAAAAAGGTGGCGATAAAGGAGGTGAAAACCATTAACAGAATACTTTTTGTTCGCAGGGAAACAAATCTGGGTTGTTTTTTCTTCATTACACCACCAACAATATATTACAAAAAGAAAAAAAACTCATTATTTAATAACCTCGATAGCCATTCGCAATAAATTTGAGCTGATAGTCATACCCGATATACGAGAGGTGTTAACAAGAAAACGCAGTTTTCCCTTAACGATACGGAGTTCAATTACTCCTCCCTTCATGGCTGTTTCATAACCATCGGAAACAACAAGCGTTGAAGGCGAAAAGGACTTCCAGACACTCTCTTTAACGTATTTTTCCATATCTCTGGATATAAAAACGACATTCGCGTCCTTGAACTCAACATTATTCTTTTTAACTTCAGTAAATATTACCGGCTGATTATGGATGCTTGCCAACGAGTTTTCCTTCAGCACCTCATAAACTGCCGGCGCGAATATATAAACATGCAGGGGAGCTTCCTCTTCCAGATTTTCCCAGTGAGTATATTTAATAAAATTGATCAGATAAGCAGCCTGAATTTCAGCCAGTTTCCTCTGACCGGCAAGCAGTTGCACCGG
>CAUUHW010000012.1:0-71569 GCA_963545205.1 uncultured Desulfovibrionales bacterium | reverse complement strand
CATATTAAAGTGCATCCACACGCCGCAGGTGCGCGAGGGAGAAATCGGGACATGGGCCGCACAAAAGGGGCTCAACTCCAGGATACACCTGGCCGTGGATGCGCTGGTATGCCGGTCCGAATATTCTGTTACAGCGGGTAGCGTTGCTGATTGCACACAAGCTTGCAGGCTTGTGAAGGCATAGACGCTTGCCATTTGCTGGCGGATAAAGGGTATGACAGTGATACTTTTGCAGAACCCCACGGGATTACGACAAGTACCTGTATGGCCTCCGGCATCTGGTAGAGCATGCGTTTCTGGAATTGAAGCACTGGCGTGGGATTGCTACCCGCTATGCCCAAAACACAGCATCATTTCTGGCTGCCGTACACATCCAGTGTATCGCCATTTGGGCAAAATTTATTGATGACACTGTCTAACAACTTCTCTTTTCCGCTTGCTTTTTCCCATGATTTTTTGCTATAGCTGAATGTCAGGCTTTTTTGCCTTGGCCTCTTATTGCGTAAGAAATGAAAATAACGAGGTCAGTTCGTTTGTTAGTCATGTGACAGTATCAGACAGTTGCAGGAGAGAGAAAATGTCAAGAATTGAAATCCGCGAAGAGCGCTGTAAAGGCTGTTTGCTTTGCACACAGGTCTGTCCACAGACAATCCTTGTGCAGTCAAGCCGTTTTAACGCGCAGGGGTATAAAGTCGTGGAGATGTCCGTGGAAGAAAAAGACAGGTGTGTCGGCTGTGCTTTTTGCGCGCAGATCTGCCCTGATTACGCCATAACTGTATACCGTACCAAAAAACAAGGAAAGACAAATGGATGAGCCAAAACGGATTTTTGTAAAGGGCAACGAAGCCATTGCCCGGGCAGCCCTTGCCGCTGGCTGTAAATGCTACTTTGGTTATCCGATTACGCCGCAAAATGATATTCCTGAGTTTATGTCTTCTGCCATTTTTGAGGCCGGCGGGCAGTTTGTTCAGGCTGAAAGCGAAGTTGCCGCGGCCAATATGCTGCTTGGGGCGGCTGCCGCCGGAATTCGGGCTATGACCTCGTCATCAAGCCCCGGTGTTTCTCTCAAACAGGAAGCCCTGTCGTATATGGCCGGAAGTGAGCTGCCGGCAGTTATCGTGAACATGAGCCGTGGCGGGCCGGGACTTGGCGATATTGGCCCGTCTCAGGGAGATTATTTCCAGTCCACGCGGGGGGGCGGTCATGGTGATTACCGGCTGCTGGTTCTGGCTCCGGCAACTGCTCAGGAAGCCTATGATCTGGTTATCAAGGCCTTTGACTTGGCCTTTTTATACCGTAATCCGGTTATGATACTGGGGGACGCTATTTTGGGACAGATGAAGGAGGGGATCACGCCCTGGATTCCAAAGCAGCAGACAGGTGGTGAGGAAAGCTGGTGTCTGACCGGAGCTGAAAACAGAAAGCCGCGCCTGCTCAAGTCACTCTTTCTGGACGAAGGCGCGCTTGCCGGACAAAATCTGCGTTTGAAAGAAAAGTATGAACGCATGCGGGCGGAAATCGATCAGGAGCTGTTCATGACCGAAGACGCTGAGCTTGTTGTGGTTGCCTTTGGTTCCATCGCTCGTATAGTCAAAAGCACGGTCCGCAATCTGCGTCAAAAGGGATACAAGGTTGGGCTGATGCGTCCCGTAACCTTGTATCCGTTTCCTGACCAGCCGCTTTTGGAGCTGGCCAGGCAGAAAAAGCGGTTTTTGACAATTGAACATAATCTGGGACAGATGGTTGAAGATGTCCGTCTGGCTATCCGCACTGTCGCGGACAGTGATTTTTTTGGTTACCTGCCGGGCAATCTCCCTTCACCAGAGGATTTTGAAGCTCCAATCATCAAGGCTGTGGAGGGGTAAGTCATGGAAGAAAAAATCGTTTTTGAGCGCTCTCCGTTGCTTGTGGACCGCGCCACACATTATTGTCCCGGCTGCCATCACGGCATTGTTCACCGTCTTGTCGCGGAGACCCTGCTTGAGATGAAACTTGACAAAGAGGCTATCTGCATTGGCTCTATCGGCTGTTCAGTTTTTATTTACAACTATATTGAGGTGGACTGTGTTGAAGCGCCGCATGGTCGGGCTCCGGCTGTGGCCACAGGCGTGAAGCGGGGGCGGCGGGACAAGATTGTTTTTACCTATCAGGGAGACGGCGATCTGGCTTCCATAGGGCTGGCTGAAATCGTGCATTGCGCGAACCGGGGGGAAAAAGTCACTGTGGTTTTTGTCAATAATACGGTGTATGGCATGACTGGCGGTCAGATGGCTCCAACAACCCTGGTTGGTCAGAAAACAACGACCTGTCCGGGTGGACGTTGTGCTGAGCAGGCTGGCGGCCCGATTCACATGACGGAAATCATTGCCGGGCTTGAAGGAACAGCCTTTGCTTCCCGCGTGGCCGTCAACGATATCAAGAATATCAAGGACGCGAAAAAGGCCATGCGCAAGGCTTTTCAGTGCCAAAAAGATGAAACCGGTTTTGGTTTTGTGGAGATTTTGGCCACTTGCCCGACAAACTGGCGTATGGATCCGGTGAGCGCGAATAAACGTGTTGCTGAAGAAATGATTCCGGTTTTTCCTCTTGGAACCTATAAAGATATTTCGGAGGGCAAATGAGCCAGTATCAGGATGTGATTATGGCCGGTTTTGGCGGTCAGGGGGTCATGCTTATCGGGAATCTGCTTGCCTACGCGGCCATGGATCAGGGGCTGAATGTGACCTATATTCCGGTTTATGGGCCGGAAATGCGCGGGGGAACAGCGAACTGCACGGTTGTTGTCTCTGAAGAGGAAATAGGTTCACCCATTATCCGGCGTCCGCTTGGCCTGATTGCCATGAACCGTCCGTCACTGGAAAAGTTTCAGCCAACGGTGCGTGACAACGGCGTGGTGATTTTGAATGCGTCCCTGATTGAAAAAAAACTGGCTGAGGTAGACCGTCTTCAAGTGTACGCTGTTCCGGTCAATGAGCTGGCTGACGGCATTGGCAATACCCGCATGGCAAACATGGTCGCTTTGGGGGCCTATGTCCAGGCAACCGGAGTGCTAGGGCTTGAGCGGGTGCAGGAAAGTCTGCATTCGGTTATTTCCGCGCATTACAGCCATCTTATTTCTAAAAACAGTGAGGCCCTGCAGGCCGGATTTGATTACGCCGCCAGGTATGGCGTGAACTGAAAATATTGCTGGCCGGAATGTCCGGTCAGCTTTCTTTTTTATGTCTGAGAAACTCTATGGCGTTGTTGGTTTTCCTCTTGGGCATTCCCTTAGCCCGCTTCTGCACAACCAGGCTTTTGCCGGATATGGCTTGTCCGCCCGGTATGAAAGATTTGCTGTTGCCCCGTCAGATTTTTCCTCTTTTATGCGAACCGTTCGCACCCGCTCCATTCATGGCTTGAGCGTAACCCTGCCGTATAAACAACAGGTTATGCCGTATATGGACAGGTTGACACCACTGGCTGCCCAAACAGGCGCGGTGAATACTGTTTTTTGGAAAGAAGATGAACTTTGGGGAGACAATACCGATGTGGCGGGTTTTTTGGCTCCGCTTCTTGCGCTTCCTGTTTTTCCCGTGACCGCCCTTGTGCTGGGAGCGGGAGGGGCGGCTCGCGCTGTTGTGAGCGGGCTGTTGTCGCGTGGCTGTCAGGTTACGGTGTGTGCCCGAAATGCCGCGAACGGTGCGGTCTTGGCCCAAAAATTTCATACCGGATTTATGGAATGGGAACAAAGAGGTGAATTTCGTGCCGATTTGCTGGTCAATACAACTCCTCTTGGCATGACCGGCAAATTTACAGGGCTTTCACCCTGGACAGGGAGTCTTGAAAAATTTTCTTTGGTGTATGACCTGATCTATACGCCGTCTAAAACGCCGCTTCTGGAACACGCTTGTCTAGCGGGATGCCAGGTACTCAACGGGCAGACTATGTTTGCTGTTCAGGCGGCCCGTCAGTTTTTTCTCTGGACAGGCAGAAAAATGGATGAGAAAAAGGTACTGCAATTTGTTATCACAAATATGAAGGAGTGAAATATGCTACTCAGGGAATGGATGACAACTGATGTTATTACTGTTTTGCCGCAGACCTCAATGATGAAGGCGGGTACCCTGCTTCGGGAACACAAGTTTCGCCGGCTGCCTGTTGTCGATGAAAGCGGTCATCTGGTTGGGATTGTTACAGATCGGGACATCAAGGCCGCCTCGCCCTCCAAGGCCACTGCCCTTGACGTACATGAGCTCAATTATCTGCTGTCGGAAATCAAGGTCGCCGATATTATGACCCAAAATCCGTTTACCGTGCAAGGGTGCGATACGATCCAGACAGCGTCTTCAATCATGCTGGAAAAGAAATTTGAAGGTCTGCCTGTTGTTGATGAGAGTGGACGGCTCATCGGGATTATTACGGAAAGTGATTTGTTTCGGGCCCTCATTCAGATTACCGGCGGCAATAAGGGAGGCTTGCAGGTTGGGCTTTGTCTTGGTTCAGGCCTTGAAGAACTGAAACGGGTCATGGATATTTTTCAGGGACATGGTGTTCGGGTGGTCAGCGTGTTGACAACCTATACAGAAAGTGACCAGTGCAATGTGTATATCAGAGCCCATGTGCCGGGTGCTGAACAGGAAATGCAGCTCAGAAACGAACTCGGTAAGGGGCGGGAAATGTTGTACTGGATAAAAGATAAATAAGGGAATTTTGTCCGGTCACTGAACTTGCCTGCCACGCGGAAGCGGGCCCGTAACTGTTGTTACAGGCTCGCAAATTTTCATCAGGCCGCAAAACGGTTGATAAGCGCCCGGACACGATCCTGATCAAGATAGCCGTGCACGGAGGTCAGTTCTTTGCCGTGAATGCGGGAAAGCGCGTTTTGGGCGTCCTGCGCGTTCCAGTTCGCAATGCGATCAAAATCTTTTTGCTCGACATGGGCAAAACCGCCCTTGATCTGAACTTGGTCGTTTTGGAGTTCTTTCAGGGCAATTTTTTCCCGCTCTTCCTGTTTGACAAAAAATGGTGCTGGTTGCTGGTGCTGAATAGTGGAAATAGTGTTCATCGTTTTCTCCTTGGTCAGTCGTTAAGCAAATTTCGGGCCATTTTTTTGTCTTCCCATAAAAAAGAGTGGTTATTTTTGAGATAATGAGAGGAGAAAGAGTGCGTACATTTCAAGTCCAAGATCTCGCGGCCCTGGCCTTGCAAAACGGCAGGAAACTTGACGCGCGCCAGTGCGCAAAACTTTTTTGCTATGTTGATCTGCTCGCGCGCTGGAACAAAAAGATGAATCTGGTCGGGCCGTTTTCCCGGGAAAAAATGGTAACTGACCTTGTGGCTGACAGCTGGCATCTGGCTGATTTTTTATCCACGCTGGATATCGTCAAGGCTCCTGTAACCTTTGATCTTGGTGCTGGAGCGGGACTGCCCGGTATTCCGCTTCGGTGTTTCTGGCCGAAAGGGAACTATTATCTGGTTGAACCGAGAAAGAAGCGGTCTGTTTTTATGCGCCAGGCCCTGCGTGATATGGGACTTGTGCAAACACAGGTACTGAACTGCGGGTATCAGGATATTGACGCTTCTCTCCTGCCGGCAGACATTGTTTTGAGCCGGGCGTTTTGTCCCTGGAAAGAATTTTTGGCGCTCAGCGGCGGACTTGCTGGAGCAAAAGGGCGGGTTATTGTCATGGCTTCAACAGCCAAACCGGAGGAAAAGGTTGCCGGCTGGGAGCTTGAAAGTACATGGCCGTACAAGGCCCGTGGTGAAATGTATTTTTTCTGGTCGTTTTTGCGGGACAGTCTTTGAGTACGGGATCGCGGCCGGGCCGGAAAGCCTGTACCGCGATCCCGTGTATCTTATCTTTTTACGTGGCACTGGCCGCAGGCCACAGGCCCAGTCTGGAGCTTATGGCAGCCCCGGCACTGTTTGTGATAGGCCATGACCAAGTTGGTGCCTTTGGGGTTATCCTTGGGGTGACAACTGCTGCATGGTTCGTCAGAAGAATCTTCTGTTGTGAGCCTGCCGTCAACGTAGGTATGGTGGCAGCTGACACAGGAATTGTTGGTCAGCTCAATATGCTGGTCATGATCAAAGGTCACGTATGGCCTGGTCGGATTTTTGAAAGCCGCCTCAAAAGGAGCAAAGACTTCATCTGTTTTTCTTTCTGATGCCTTTTCTTCTGAACAGACCGGCAGCAGATACCAAAAGAGCGAAATCAGGACAGTAAAGAGAATAAAAATTTTTTTCATTGTGCTTCTCGCTTGTGTCTTCGGGTTCAAATTATACGGGTTCAAATTATACCGCATTGGGCTTTTCCATGCATTCGTAAATGAGATCGCCAAAGAACTTCAGTTCCATGCCCAGTTCGTATTTGTGGATAATATCTTCCAGCCCGCCATGACAGTTATGGCAGGGAGCAATAACCGTGTGCGCGCCGGTTGCCCGCAGCTGATCGGCCTTGATGGAATTGCCTTCCACACGCGAATTTTTGAACGGCGGCCCGCAGTTGATAACGCCGCCGCCTGCCGCGCAGCAATAATTTTGTTCCCGGTTGGGCGTCATTTCAACAAAGTTTTTGCACAGGGCGCGAGTGATGTCCCTGGCCTTTTCATACAGGCCCCGCCCGCGGATGATGTTGCATGGGTCATGCAGGGTGACAAGGGGCTCATATTTTTTGGCAATTTTTAACTTGCCCTGATCAAGGAGCTCCCAGAAAAAATCAACGGAATGGACAACCGGGATCGGGGTGTCTTTCCAGCCCAGCCAGCGGTTGCCCACATCATAGACAGAACGAAAGGCATGCCCGCATTCACCCATGACAATTTTTTTCACGCGCAGATGCTGGGCCGCTTCGTAGTGCGTGCGTTTGAGTCGGCCCATCATTTCTGAATCACCGCTGTACATGGCCATATCGCTGTTATCCCAGCCCCTGTTCATGGGCAGGGTCCAGTTCAGATCGCATTCATTGAAAATAGCAGCGGCCTGATAAATGAGCTGGGTGCGGAATTTGGGTTCAGGCGCGATAACCGAGTACATGAAATCCGCGCCTTCCTTTTCAATAGGAATTCGCAGGTTGGGAAATTCATCTCGTGCTTCGTCTTCCTGCCATTGCAGGGAGTCAATCCACTCATCACTTTTGACCCACATCTGGTTCATAGTCGCGGAATGGCTGTGGGCCGTATCCTGGAGATATTGAGGAGTGACACCAAGTTTGTGGCAGATACGGCGGACAATACTCATTAGATAGCCAACATCAATGCCAAACGGGCAGAACATGACGCAGCGTTTACACAGGTTGCACTGGGTATAGGCGACCTGGGCGCATTGCTTGATAAATTCCGCAGAAACCTTGCCCTTCCTGTTGAGCAGGGTGGCAATGGTCTGTTTGACTTTGCCAGCCGGTGAAAAACGGGGGTCTTTGTTTCTTGACAGGAAAAAATGGCAGGCATTGGAGCACAGGCCGCAATGGACGCAGATTTCTGCGTATATTCTGACCCTGGCACCGGTTTCATTGTTCAGTACGTCATTGACGGTTTTTTCGATATGTTCGGGAGTCAGCTTGAGCGCGCCGGACTGGATGCCGAAATCTTCAATCAGCTCTTGCTCGATGTTTTCTTTCATTCATTTTTCTCCTAGTTTATGTTTACCAGTCGCGGGCCCGCCGGATCGCGCCGAATTCCGATCCAATATAGGCCCTTGTCAGAGGAGCGAAAATCATGTGGCTCAGTTTTGTGAATGGAATCGCAAGCAGCAGAACTTCGCCACTGAAGATATGCAGTGAGATCATCAGGTCGTACGCAAAAATTTGGTGATAGGCCAGAAAGCCGGTTAAAAAAGGCGCCGCAGTGATAGCCAGAACAATGAGATCTCCTGGCGTTGTCAGATATCTGACTTCCGGCTTTGCGATCCGTCTCCAGAGGAAATACAGGCAAGCAACAAGAACAAGTACAGTCAGCGCGTCTGCAATCTTGTCAGGCAGGGTTATCCAGCTGATACCAAAATTTTCTTCCAGCAAAAGAATGTGTCCGGAAAGGAAAATCGGAGAAATGATGGCGCAGATATGAAACAGAAAAAAGAAAAGTGTCATGATCGGTTCCTGGCGCATGCTGTAGGTCGCAAAGGGCGTACTCCAGCGCAGAATGGAACGCAGGGCGTATTTGAGGTTAAAGTAGTCAAGAACCATAGGGTCTTTATCTCTGGCAGATACATACGCCCGGTAGAGACGGAAAATAATTCCTCCCAAGCAGATAAGGCATGACGCCCAGGCCAGAGGGCCTGTTACCAGATCGTAAAATGCTTTCATCTTTTTTTCCTATTGGGTAAAGGTGCTCAATGCTTCAACAATACGCAGATAATTGCCCTGGTCGTCAAGGGCCCGGATCAGGACCTTATCATTTGTCGGGTTGAAAACCGGCTCCCAGACCTGAACAAAATCCTTTGCGTATTCCCTGTCATTGACAACAATGGTCTGCCGTCCATTTTTTTCCGCGCTGATGCCTACATAGGCCCCGTCAGAACTGATAATCGGGGGCGAGGTCATTTCATAGCTCCCACTCCAGGGACAGTCATTGACAATGACTGCCCACATGTCCTGCGTGTTTTTGCCTAACACGGCAAGCGTTTTTCCGTCCTCACTTACTGTGAGGTCTGCCAGCATGCGGTCTACCGTACTCTTCCAGGGGGTGTTGTTCACGCACACTGTCCATTTGCCGTACGCAGGAGAGGTGATTGCCGCCAGAACTGAACCATCGGCATTGAACTGCTGCTGCCAGAGCTGACCATATACCGCCGGCCACACGAGATGCCCATCTTGGGCCATACCCCATTTGCCGCCAATCCGAACAGGCGCAAAGACCTCATGTGATAGAGGGTGAAAACAGGGCTCCCAGACCATGGCAAAATTCTGGTGCCATGCCTGGTCATTGACCGCAATACTGTATGTATAGAGATCCTTTCTGATCTGGACGGCAACCTGTTGGTCGTCAGAGCTGACAGCCGGAGTCCAGGTGTTGACAAATTTACTTTTCCACGCCTGACCATTGACCGCGACACTGAAAATGCCTTCCTGGAATTTCTTGATGTCCGCCTGCGCCATTTCTTCTGCCTGAATACAGGCAGCGGTTGTTTTGCCTGAAGCACTCAGGACAAAGGAGTTGGCATTGATAAAGAGGTTTTTCCAGATCTGGCCATTATGCAGCATGCCGTAGCGCATGTCGTTTTGTATGGCCGCTGCGATTGAGTCGCCCGCGAATGTGGTTCTCCAGATGAAACCGAAACGCTCTTCCATGGCCTGGCCATCTATGGACAGGGTTGGTTCTCCAGCAACCGTTACCAGGCAGGTCAGACGTCCATCCGGACTGTAGCGAGGGTACCAAGCCCGGTCATAGACTTCTTCCAGAACGGTTTCATTCACGCATAAGCCAAATTCCATGTCTCCGGTTTTGACAACCGCTGCGATCTGTTCGCCATTAGGGCTGACCTGCGATTCTTCCCGCCATTCAACTTCTTGGTCCTGTTTGGTTATATTGGCAATCTGCCTTACGCCAGTCTCCCAATTCCACCCTGTTTTTTCACTCATTTACAAGCCCTTTTTTTCAGATTATATTTTACGGATATGTTCGAGTAGTTAAAGGAACCATAAGGATTGTCATCTTTTTTATGACATGCTTCACGTATCTTTATACTGGATATGAAGAAGAAATCAAGATATAATTTGAGAAATATCAGATGGTTAGAAGTGAAAAAATTTTTTTGTCCGCAACAACTTTGTAATCAGCATCTGCCAGGCAATGCCCGAAGGCAGATTCAGGGTGGGCGAACTGTTTTTGGGGGCGATCAGATGAAAAAAATCAGATGAAAAAAAGGATGAGTATGAGCAGAGAAGATGAATATCAGAAAGTAACAATGGAAAACCTTTCTCCTTTTGCCCGTGAATGTTGTAAAAGAGCGGGCTGGGCTACGCTCACACCTGTGCAAACCGTGACCTGTCCCTGCATTCTGGCGGGAAAGGACGTTATGGTACAGTCTCGTACCGGCAGCGGTAAAACAGGAGCCTATCTCCTGCCTGTTCTGGAACAGATGGACAGACAAAAAAATGCCTGTCAGGTACTTATCCTTGTGCCCACGCGTGAACTTGCTTCTCAGGTATATAAGGAAGCAAGCCTGCTGATTGGAGACAGCGGCATAAAAATCGTTTCTGTTTATGGCGGAGTCGGCTATAAAAGTCAGCTTGAAAGTCTGCGGGACGGAGCCCAGCTTGTTGTTGGGACACCCGGGCGCATACTGGATCATCTGCTGCGCCAGTCCCTGGTATTAAAAGACCTGCATACGCTTGTTCTGGACGAAGCTGACAGAATGCTGTCCATGGGATTTTACCCGGACATGAAACAGATTCAGTCCTATCTGGCCGGGAAAAACTATCTCACCGCCTTGTTTTCCGCGACCTATCCACCTCAGGTTTTACGGCTGACAAAGGAATTTTTACGTGAACCGGAAGTGTTGAGTCTGAGCACGGATCAGATTCATGTTACGGAAACCGAGCATGTGTATTACGAAGCTCCGCAGATGGAAAAAGACCGCGCCCTGGTGCGGATTATTGAAAACGAAAATCCTGCTTCGGCCATAATCTTTTGCAATACCAAGGAAAACGTACATTATGTGACAGTGGTGCTCAGCCGTTTTGGGTATGACGCTGAGGAACTGAGTTCCAGTCTGAGTCAGTCCAAGCGGGAACGGGTGCTTTCACGTTTGCGGGCTGGCAACCTGCGCTTTCTTGTGGCTACGGATGTCGCGGCCAGAGGCATAGATATTCCTGATCTGTCGCACGTGATTCAGTACGAGCCATCAGAAGACCCTGAAATCTATGTGCACCGTGCCGGACGTACAGGACGGGCCGGAGCCAGCGGCCGGGCCATCACCCTGGTTAATATCATGGAAGAACTGAAACTGCAGGCGATAGGGAAAAAATTTCGTATTCCTCTGGAAAAATGCACGCTGCCAACACAGGAAGAAATTGAAACCCTTGTTGGTCAGCGTGTTATTGCTTCCCTTGAAACAACTCTTAGGGAAAAAGGGTTTCTGCAAAAAGAACGCATTGACGCTTTTGTCAAACTGGCCGGGTCATTAAATGAAAGTGAGGAGCAGCGGCTGCTGCTGGCCATGCTGCTGGACAATTACTACAGCGGCTTGCTGCGCTCTGAAAGCACGCAGCCAACAGGAGATGAAAAAAACAGTCAGAACAGACCAAAGACAGGAAACAAGCGGAGCAGACGAAGACTTCGTCCGCCCCGTCAAAGTGAAAGCAGTTCCTGACCAGGGCCGCCAGATTCCTGATGGCATTTGGCCGTTTGTTGTATAAAAAGAGCAGGGTGAGATTTTTACCGCCTTGCTCTTTTTGTTTTTATGCTTTCAGACCGAGCACTTCCATTGTTTCTCTGGCAATCTGCAATTCTTCGTTGGTCGGTACAACCCAGACCTGAACCTTGCTGTCAGGCAGGTGCAGGGCCGTTGGTTCCTTGACCCGGGTCTTGTTTTTTTCCGTGTCGATTTTGACCCCGAAGATTTTTAATCCAGCGCAGATTTTTTCTCTGGCAATGTCATCGTTTTCACCGATTCCGGCAGTAAAGGTGATCGCGTCAACTCGTTCCAGAACAGTGCTGTACGCGCCGATATACTTGATAACACTGTACGCGAACATATCAAAGGCCAGTTTGGATTGCTCATCACCTCTTTCGATATTGGCGTGAATATCGCGCATATCGTTTACTCCGCAGATACCCTTGAATCCGCTCTTTTTGTTCAGCAGCGTGTCAATTTCCTGGGAGGAAAGACCTTTTGTTTTGTGCAGGTACAGATGAATGGCCGGGTCAATATCGCCGGAACGTGTCCCCATGACCACGCCGGCCAGTGGGGTCATGCCCATGGACGTGTCAACGCATTTGCCTTCCTTGACCGCTGCGAGGCTGGAGCCGTTGCCCAGATGTACCGTGATGATATTGCACTCTTCTTTCTTTTTCCCGAGCAGTTTGGCTGTTTCAGCGGCAACATACTTGTGGGAAGTGCCGTGAAAGCCATAACGGCGGATACGGTTTTCCTTGTACAGTTCATAGGGCAGGGCATACAAAAATGCCTTGGGCGGCATGGTCTGGTGAAATTCAGTGTCAAAGACTGCTACCTGGTCAACATTTGGAAACAGTTCCCGGGCGACTTCAATCCCGCTTAGGTTCGCCGGATTATGCAGCGGCCCGAGCGGAATACAATCCTTGATGGCCTGAATGACACTCTCGTCAACACGGCAGGGCTGAGTGAATGCCTCTGCTCCATGCAGGACACGGTGTCCAATGGCGGCAATGTCTGAAGTGTTTTTGATAACACCCTTGGTGCTGTCTGTAATCAGATCGACAACAATACGCATACCAGTCGAGTGATCGGAAATGGGCTGTTCAAAAGATGATTTTTCTTCCTGCGGGCTGTCTGGAAATTTTTTATAACTGACGTTGCCCATTGCTTCGCCAATACGTTCTACGAGACCTGAGCAAAGAACAGAATTGTTTTTCATGTCCAGCATCTGGTATTTAAGGGAAGAACTTCCTGAGTTGATGATCAGTATTTTCATGCTAACCTGCCTTGTTGAGTAAAGTGTTAAAAAATATTGCCCGGTAGAGAGATACCGGGCAACTGTTTGTGTTTACAGTTCGTACACCGCTTTATTTTGTTTTTTCCGCCTGGGCCTGGACAGCAGTGATGGCAACGGTGTTGACAATATCGGCGACTGTGCAGCCCCGGCTCAGGTCGTTGACCGGTTTATTCAGCCCCTGCAGCACTGGGCCAATAGCAACAGACTGTTCCGCTGAACGCTGAACCGCCTTATAGGTATTGTTGCCGGTGTTCAGATCTGGGAAGATAAAGACTGTGGCCTGTCCGGCAACCTTGCTGTCAGGGAGTTTGGTTTTTGCCACCTCCAGATCTACAGCTGCGTCATATTGTATCGGGCCTTCAAGCAAAAGTTCAGGGGCTTTTTCCTTGGCAATACGTGTCGCTTCAATGACTTTATCCACGTCCTCGCCTTTTCCGGAAGAGCCGGTTGAATAAGAAAGCATGGCCACTCGCGGCTCAACTCCGAAGATTTTTGCCGTATGGGCCGAGCTGATGGCAATTTCAGCCAGTTCTGCCGCTGTTGGATTCGGGTTGACCGCGCAATCGCCGAAAACCAGCACCCGGTCTTTGAGACACATAAGAAACGCGCTGGAAACGATTGAGGCTCCCGGTTTGGTCTTGATGATCTGGAAAGCGGGACGGATTGTATGGGCTGTTGTATTTTGTGAACCTGAAACCATGCCGTCAGCATGTCCTGTGTGGACCATCATGGTTCCAAAATAGGTTGGGTCTGCCATTGTATCGCGGGCCACTTCTTCGGATACGCCTTTCTTTTTACGCAGTTCAAAAAAGGTATGGACATACTCTTCAAAAAGAGGAGAGGCTACCGGGTCAATAATTTCAATATCTTTCAGAGCAAGCTGGTATTGGCTGATATTGGCTTTGATATGTTTGGGATTGCCAAGCAAAATCAGGTCTGCCACGCCCCGTCGATGCAAAATATCTGCGGCCTGCAATATCCTTCTGCCTGTTCCTTCCGGTAATACAATCCGCTGTTTGTCGCTTTTGGCCTTTTCTATCAATTTGAATTCAAACATCTTGGGCGTTATTTTTTCCGAACGCCTGGAGATAAGTTTTTCACGAAGTTTTTTGGTGTCCACATTGGCTTCAAACATGCCAAGCACTGTTGCAATTTTTTTGGAATCCCCCGGTTCCAGACGGCCTTGCATGGAATTGAGTACCTCTGTTGTTTTGAAAGTATGGTCGTTGACCAGAAGAATGGGCAGCGGAGCCCCTGTCCAGCCTTCAATCAGTTTGGAGATATTCTTGTCCAGGGAAATGCCGCCAGTCAGCACCAAACCGGAAACATTCGGATAGCAGCTTGAAGTACTCAAAAGAAGAGAAGTCAGAATGATGTCCGCGCGGTCACCGGGAGTGATGATCAGATTGCCTTCATTGATGTGCTCAAGAAAGTTGTTGACCTGCATGGCTGCTGTCAGGAAATCATTAATCTGAATTTCCAGCAGATCGTGACCATACAGGACCTTGGCATTAAGCGCCTTTTGCACTTCCTTGAGTGTTGGGCGGATAAGAGACGGTTCTTCCGGCAGCACAAAGGATAAGGCCCCGATGGTATCTGTTTTTTTCCGCAGTTCTTTTAGAATCGCGGCCTGATCAAGGGCTGTATTGGTTCTGTTGATGATGCTGGCAAAGATGTCTATGCCCTTGGCCGTGAATGAATCAATAGCCATGCTGGCATAACTTGTTATTTGTGCGATAGTTTCTTTTTGTCCATTGAAAACAAGTAGAACCGGAGCCGAGAGGTTAAGGGCGATGTCCGCATTAAGGTCAAGTTCCAGAGAGGAAATTCCGCTGTCAGAGTCTGTTCCTTCGCAGAGGACAAAATCGAATTTTTTTTCCAGTTCCTTGAACTTGTTTAGTATCCCTTCAAGAAGCGTGGAACGCTGCCCGCTGTTGATCAGATCCTTGGCTTCATCCAGGGTGTAGGCGTATGTTTCCTCATAGCGCATATCCAGATGATATTCTGAGAGTATGAGGTTTATATCATGATCCTGCTGGGTATTGCTGCCTGTGATAATTGGACGAAAAAAACCAACTTTCCCAACATCCCGGAGCAACAGATGCATAAGGCTGAGGACAATGGCAGATTTGCCAATTTTTGGATCTGTCGCGGTTATGTAAAGATTTTTAGCCATATTTTTTTCCTTGCTGTATAAAAAGTTGAGGAACAGGAATGTTCCCAAGGGTCACGGAAACGTACTTGGTTCAAAAAATATTTTTACTGTTTTGAGAGTAGAAGTCAAAAAGGATGCGGATTGACTGAATCGCGCATTGCGGGGAGTTATGGCATGGCAGACCCGCCTGCAAAAAAGTTTTTACCTGCCTGTCTCTTACGGGAGAGGCAAGGCAAAGATGGACAGGAATCTGGCTTTTTTTCACCGTATTGATCAGCCATTCGGGTGCCTTTGAAAGTTCTTTCCACGCAGCTCCTATGGGGGCCAGCAAAAGAAGAAGATTGGCCGTTCGTTTGCTCGCGAGCATGGAAGAAAGGATTTTTTGTACGGTTTTCCAGTTTGTCTGGGGCGGGAACAGGATTGGATTGTAGAGCGGAACATGCCTGGAAAGCAGCATTTGCAGGTGTTGCAATATGCCGGGATCCGGTATTGTCTGGTATAATCCCTCTGTTTCGCAAAGATCACTCCCTAAAATTCCCAGACTGCCGGAATTGGTCAAAATGGTTACACCGGGATCCTGAACCTGAAAGGGTGCGCAAAAGGCCTTTGTCAAGCTGAGCATACTGGAAAATTTCTGACAGAAAATCATGCCGTTGCGTACCCTGAGTTGGGGGAGAGTTTCGTGCTGATTGCTGCCAGCCAGACCAAAAACAAGCACGGGTTTTTGCTCTTTTGTCCAGCGCGTGATCTGCTGCCTGATCCTGGAAATACTGCTAACATCTGTCAGTACAATGTCCGGTTTGTGTTTCGGCGGCAGTATGTTTTCAGGGTCACATCCGTCTTGCAGCTGAAAGGCATGAAAAGAAATATCCATTTCTTTGGCCAGAGTCCAAAAAGTGGAAGGTATTTTGAAAACAGAAAGAAAAAATATTTTTTTGGTATCCATAACAAAATAGCCGGCACGGGAGCCGCTGAATGTCGTTGCTGTCTCCCGTGCCTTTCCTGTCTTTACGGCCTGGCCGGGAGCATTTCCGCATACAGTTCAATACTGTGGCGAACCTGAATATCGTCGTGTTTTCTGGCAAGCATGTCCGCGAGCTGCATCATGCAGGCCGGACAGCTTGTAGCGGCTATCTTGGCTCCACTGCGGACAATGTTTTCCCGCTTGTGTTCTCCGATTTTGGCCGACAAATTGTAATGCTGCAGGTTAAAACTGCCACCGCACCCGCAACAGCGGTCTGCCGCCGCCATTTCCTGAAAATCATAGGCCGGATTTAAGCGAATGATATCTCGGGGTTGAGATTTTATGCCTAGAGATTTTCCCAGATGGCAAGGTTCGTGATAGGTGACTTTTACCTGCTGTTCTCTGGCCGCATTGTTAGGTTTGACACCAAGTTTGTCAATGATAAATTCATGCACGTCAAGAGTTTTTTCTGCGAGCGATTCTATCTGCTCACGCAGATCCCGCGGATAATTTGGCGCCATTTTGGGCCACAGTTCCTTTATTGTGGACGTGCATGAGGCACAGGCCGTGAGCAGATAGTCAAACTCGTGTCCTGAAAAGGCTTTAATGTTAAGGGCGACAAGTTTGTCGTAGGCGTCTTTCGCTCCTGAAGACAGAGCGGGAATCCCGCAACAGGCCTGTCCTTTGGGCATGAAAACACCGACCTCATGATAGGCGAGAATTTTGAAGATATCCTTGGCAATATGAGGAAACATCTTGTCAATCAGGCAGCCGGGGTAAAATGCGACTTTTATTCCGCTTTTGCCGGCCGGCGTATCAAGACAGGGAATTTCCCTGTGCAGCGGATTTTTGGCCAGAGGCATAAAGTAGCGGTCTCCGATGACCGGCGTTAAAAATCTGGAGCAGGAAGAACCTGTGGTTTCGTCCTTGCCAGTAACAATCAGCCCCTGAAATCTTGAGCCAATATCCAAAAGCATGTTAAACAGCTTGGGCCGGGTGAGCATGCCCCGCAAGATGACTTTTTTAATCGCCGAAAGTCCCATGTAGGTATTGACGATGATTCTGGCCTCGAAAAAAATGTCCATGATGTTTACGCCGCTTGGGCAGTTTACCTGGCACGTGCCGCAAAGCAGACATTTGTTCAGCTTTTCCTGAACACCTTTCGCGTCCCTGATGATTTTTCCGGCCAGATTCTGCAGCAGCGTGATCTTGCCTCTGGTGACATCTCCTTCCTGAAGGGTTTCGGCAAAAACAGGACAAACTGCCTGGCACATACCGCATTTCATACAGGCAACGAGCCGGTCATCAAGTTGCTGCAATCTGTTGGTCAGTTCGTGCAGATCGTGTGACATATCTCCTCCTAGTCTATGATATTACCGGGATTCAAGATATAGTTGGGGTCGACAGCTTTTTTCAGCCGTTTTGAATACTCAAGAGTGGCGGCCGAGGTTTCCTTTTCCATCCATTTTGATTTGGCAATGCCAATGCCGTGTTCACCGGAAAGTGTACCCTGTAAACCGAGCGCCACATCAAAGATTTCATCAACAGCTTCCTCCACGCGGGCAAATTCCGCCTTGTCGCGTCTGTCGGTCAGGATTGTCGGGTGCAGGTTGCCGTCACCGGCATGGCCGAATGTGCCGATGGTCAGGTCGTATTTTTGGGCTATCAAGTTGATTGCTCTGATCATTTCTGGAATTTTACTGCGTGGAACAGTCGCGTCCTCAAGCACGGTTGTCGGGCGGACTCTGGCCAGGGCCGGAAGAGCATCCCGGCGGGCCTGCCAGATGACATTTTTTTCAGCCTCGTTGTTTGCCAGTTGCACCTTGCGGGCTCCCACCTTTTCGCAGATTGAAATAACCTTTGCCGATTCGTCATCAACCTGGGCCTGATGCCCGCCGTCAACTTCAATCAGCAGCAGGGCGTCAGCGTCAACCGGCAGACCGGCTTTACGGAAGTCTTCCACTGTGCGGATTGTGAAGTTGTCAAGCAGCTCAAGCGTACAGGGAACAATCTTGGCTGCGATGATATTAGCCACAGCTTCAGAGGCCTGGTTGATGTCGTTAAAAATGGCCATCATGGCCTTTGATGCCAGCGGCGGGGGAACGAGTTTGAAAATGATTTTTTCCATGACCCCCATTGTGCCTTCTGAACCAATCATCAGGCTTGAGAGGTTCATGCCTGTCACGCATTTAACTGTGCGTGAACCGGATTTGACCAGCTCTCCGTTCACATCAAAAAAATCAACCCCCATGACATAGTCTTTGGTCACGCCGTATTTCAGCCCTCGCAGTCCTCCTGCATTTTCAGCCACATTTCCGGCCAGGGTCGAAACATTCTGGCTTCCCGGATCAGGGGGATAAAACAGGCCCCGGCTGGCAACCTGAGCGGCAAATCTTGCTGTAACCACACCAGGCTGGACAACCGCGTACAAATCCTGTTCGTTAATTTCCAGAATTTTGTTCAGTCCATTGGTCAACACAACAACAGCGTTTGTTTTCTTGGGAACAACGCCGCCGCTGAGATTGGTGCCTGAGCCGCGAACAATGAGCGGCAGCTCGTTTTCATTGCAGAGTTTGACTGTTTTTCCCAGGGCTTCACTTGTCATCGGGCGGACAACAAGGCCTGGGATAACGGCGTCCAGTACCGCGGAGTCGTAGGAATAGGCGTGCAGGTCTGCTTCGTCTTCAAAGACATTTTCCAGGCCGACAATTTCCTTGAATTTCTTCACAACTGTCGCAGAAATCATAAATGCCTCCCTTCTTTTTGGCAGAGATTTTTGGTTTGTTCGTACGATTGACTCCTCAATTTTTTTGAGGCGAAGAGCAAGAATTCAAAAAGACTTGCTGCCCGGCAAAAACCGGGCAGCAAGAGCATTTTTTAGTAAAGCGAGGGGAAGAACACGTAGGCGAGCAGCAAGGTTATAATGCCGACTACGATTCCGTAAAGCAGAAAGGGCCAGAATGTGCGTCTGAGGATCAGGCCTTCCCGTCCGATCAGGCCGGTGACGGCACAGGCCGCGACAATGTTATGGATACAGATCATGTTGCCCATTGCGCCGCCAACAGCCTGGGAAGCTACAATAATCTGGCGCGGGAGGCTCAACTGTCCGGCAATATCCCACTGGAAGTTGGCAAACAGCATATCCGAAACCGTGTTGGAACCGGTGATGAACGCGCCAAGACCGCCAACATAGGCCGCGAGCATGGGCCAGAGACTACCGGCAAAAGCAGCCATTGTCTTGGCCATGGCCAGCGGCATGGAAGGATAGTTGTTCGGGTTAAGGGCCGCATTAAGAACGCCGGAACCCTTAAAGATAGATACCAAGGCAACTGCGGACATCAGGGCAATGGTTGGCGCTTTCATCTTGGCGATGGACTCCGTCCATGCCTTGCGGGTGTTGTCGCTCTTCATGCCGTGCAGCCAGATGGTCAGGATTGAAACAAGGATAAATGGCGCGCCCGGGAGGTAAAGGTACTGAATGGACGCAGACACTCCTTCGTAGCCAAGGATGTTGGTAAAGGGAATCTTCTGGGCAGTTAAAAGACCTTTCAGACCGAGTGAAGGAATGCGGGTCAAAACCAGAAGAATACCGGTCAAAATATATGGAAACCAAGCCTTGAACTGGCTCATGTGGGCCTTGAATTCCGTATTTGTTGAACTGGTTATGCTGCCTGTCCATTCTGCCAGCCAGGAAGAACGTGGGGCAAAATCCCAGATGTCCCTGGGCATGCAAAATCCTTTTTTCGCTCCGGCAATGATGATGCCCAAGCCGATAAGGCCACCGATCATGGCCGGAAATTCCGGGCCGATAAGCCAGGCACAGAACAGGTAGGGGATAATAAAGGATATGGCCGCAAAGATGCAAAACGGCCAGGCCGCAAAGCCTTCTTTCCAGGATTTGTTCGGACCGTAAAAGCGGGTCAGAAAGCCAAGCATAAAAACAGGCATGATAAAGGCCATGGGCGTGTGCATGACTGTTGCCCACTGACCAATAACCTTGGCAAAGGATTCATAGTCGGTGATGGAACCAAGGCCGGGAGCACCTGCTGCAACCACACTGTCAACCAGCGGAGCAAGGGAGCCAAAGCCCATGATAACCGGCGTTCCGACTGCGCCAAAGGTGACTGGAAAGGAGTTGAACACCAGGCAGATTATGGCTGCGGCCAGGGGAGGAAACCCCAGGGCAAGTAACAGGGGGGCGGCCAGGGCAGCTGGTGTCCCAAATCCGGCTGCACCTTCAATAAACGCGGCAAACATATAGCCGATAATAATGGCCTGGATACGTCTGTCCCGTGTGACATTTTGCATGCCATACTGGATGGTCTCCATACCGCCGGATTCCTGCAGCGTATAGAGAATTAAAATCGCACCGAAAACAATAATCAAAATACCGATGGCATTGACAACACCCTGCAAGGACAGGGCTAAAACGTAAAAGGCAGGGAGTTTCCAGGCTGCAACGGCCGCAATGGCGCAGACAAGCCAGGCCAGCGGCATCGCGCGGGTAGACGGCCAGCGCAGCCCGGCCATGAGCACAAGAGCCAGTGCAATGGGGATAAAAGCAATCAAAGCGAGTAGTTGAACGGACATATACTGCTCCTCTGTTAAAGGGTGAAAAAACTACCTGGTCCAGGTTGTAAATACAGTTTCTTCTATAAGTAGATTTTGCTATATGAGTTTGTCTGTTCAGGCAATAAAAATTACCTACCGGCAGAAAGTCGGTTCTCAGAAAGGGAGGCTTTCTGCCGGTAGGTCAGTCAGTTAAGATGATATAGGTCACATTGATCGGGCCGTGAACCCCCACAACACGCACCAGTTCAATATCCACGGTACTGGACGGGCCGGAGATATGAACGATAAGTGAAGGGAAATTCTTGGGGTCCTTATGGTAGCGTTTGCTCAGTTCAGCCATGGTCTGGGGCATGCGGGGCAGAATTGAGCTGCGGCGGATAACAGCAATATGTGTCAGCGGCAGGAGTCCGACACTGCGTCCGCTTCCACTGGAGGCCGGTTGCATGACCGTTCCTGTTTCCGCGATGGCCATAAGCGGGAAGGTCACGCCGATATTGGCGTCTTCGGCATTATGGATGTTGTACTTGCTGCCTTTGCTGCTGTCCCAGGGGGTAAAATGGAGCCCATTCTGGCCTTCATTTTGTTCAAAGACCTTGTCAATATGAAAGGCTGTGATTTCCTCGACCAGCGGGTAGATAACCTTTCCTCCGCCGTATTCCCTGATAACCTCCATCAGGGTATCGGCCAGGTTGTTTTCGTCTGTCTCCCGAAACTTGATTGCCAGGTTGTTGCATTCCTTTTTGAAGGCCTCAACCAGTTCGTCATGGGACATGCCCGCCATGATTTTGTGTTGCGGCCCCGCAGACAGGTCCTGGGGAGTGACATGATCTGGGATATCTTTTCGGCCCAGGGCTGAAGAAATATCATGAAAAAAATTGTGTCTGTTTTGTTCTGTTGACATAATCGGCCTCTTATTTTTCTTTTTGATGCTTTTTGAACCAGTCACGGAATTTTTCTTTTTTCAGCACGGGCAGATCGCGTGATTGCATCCAGTTCTGCATAACAGGAATATGGTGATTTCTTCTTATAAATCCGTCTTTGTCAGCCAGAATTTTCATGGCCCTGGCCGCGATTTTGGTTCCGATATTGTATATATGATGACGGGCCAGGCCCATGCCGGCCATGCCAAAGATGCTTTTTTCGATTACAGGACTCATGCGTTCACGTTCCACGATGTTTTCCCGGTGTTTTAACAGCAGTTCGTGCAGGGGAATCTTGACCGGGCAATGGTCTGTACACGCTCCGCATAGAGTGGAGGCATACGGCAGGTCTTTGGCTTTTTTATAGCCGACAAGCAGTGGAGTAAGAACCGCGCCCATGGGACCGGGATAGATGGAGCCGTAAGCGTGTCCGGTGATATGCCGGTAAACCGGACAGATGTTCAGACAGGCCCCGCAACGAATACAGCGCAGCATACTGCGAAATTCGCTTTGCAGGATTTTTGAGCGGCCATTGTCGATAATCACAATGTGCAATTCTTCAGGCCCGTCCACTTCGTCCACTTTGCGTGGCCCGTTGGTCATGGAAAAATAGGAGGTGATCTTGCTGCCCACAGAGCTGCGAATAAGCAGTTCCATCATCACGCTCAAAGAGGCCAGATCAGGTACCAGACGTTCCATGCCCATAAGAACAATCTGGGTCTTGGGCAGGGTGGTTACCATGCGGCCGTTTCCTTCGTTGGTGATAATAAAGGTGCTGCCGGTATCAGCAACCCCAAAGTTACAGCCGGTAATCCCCACGTCCGCGCTCAGGAATTTTTTGCGGATATACTGCCGCGCAAAGCGGGTCATTTCCGCTGGTTCTTCAGAACCGGTATAGCCGTAGCGTGAGAAAATTTTTTGAATTGCAAATCGGTCCAGATGCAGGGCCGGAACAACAATATGAGATGGCGGATTCCAGTCGTCAAGCTGCAGGATAACTTCCGCGAGGTCGGTTTCGTTGACTTCAATGCCCACGTCCATAAGAGCGTGGTTGACGTCAATTTCTTCACTGACCATGGTTTTGGATTTTACAGTGGATTTTGCCTGCCTGTTTTTGAAAATTTCAACAACCTGTTTGCAGGCTTCCTTGTCTGTCTTGGCAAAATGCACTTTTGCGCCATTTTTTTCAGCGTTATTGGCAAACTGATTGAGGTAGTAATCAAGATTTTCCAGTACATGATCGCGAATTGACGCAGCTTGTGTACGAAAGTCCTGCCAGTCTTTCACTGCTTCGACCTGTACGGCTCGTTTTCCATGAAAAAGATCTTGTGCTGTTTTTATCGCGTTATGCTTAAAGTCATCTGCGATAGAGGTTTTGACGCGTTTTTTGAAAGAATGTTTTTGATCATATAAAATGGCCATGCCATTTTTCTCCCTTTATGTTGATGTGCTAGCGAGAATTTAATACTTCAGCAATATGCATGACTTTTATGTCACGACCGAGTCGTTCCTGGTCACGCATACGTTCCAGATAACCGGCTATATTCATGAGGCAGGCCTGATCCGCGCCGCTGACAATGTCCGCGCCGCTGTCTATAATGTTTTGTGCTTTTTCGGCCACAATCTGTTCAGAAATTTCCGGCTGCTTGACAGAAAATGTTCCACCAAAACCGCAACAGCGGTCAGCGTGTTCCATTTCAATATATTGCAGCTCTTTTACCTCTTTCAGAAGTTTGAGAGGTTGTTTCTGTACTCCAAGAAGACGTGTTGAATGGCAGGATTTATGGTAGGTCAGTTTTCTATTGAGACGCGCTCCCACGTCTGTGACGCCCAGCACATCTACGATAAACTGTGTAAATTCATACAGCTTTTCAGAGAAATTTTTGGCACGTTCCGCCCACTGCGGTTCATCAGCCAGAAGTTCAGGGTATTCGTGCTTGATGGCAAAAGCGCAGGAACCGGAAAGACTGACAATGGTTTGCGCGTCTTCAAAAGCTGTGATGGTATTTTTCATGGAAGCCTTGGCTGATTTTACATAGCCGGAATTGATAAGCGGCTGTCCGCAACAGGTTTGTTTGTCAGGCACAGTGATTTCGCAGCCGAGGCGCTCAAGAACCTCAATAGCGGCTTTCCCTACTTCGGGGTAAAACATATCAACCATGCACTGCGTAAAAAGATGAATTTTCATTCAGTACCCTCCTGAGGCAAAAATGAAATCCAGGGAGCAGAGTTGCCCTGCTCCATTTCATTCGTATAGAGTCATTTTGATACTAGTTATAAAAACCGGAGAAAATATGTTTCTCCGGTTTTTCGTTTTCAGTTATTCCTGTTCGGCAAGGGCAGTCAGTTCTTTAAAGCGTTCCTGACATTCTTTTTCAATCTGGGCGCGAAGTTTTTTGGATTCTTCCGGGAAACTTCTTTCCAGCTGAGCGTACCGGTTTTCTCCACTGAGAAATTCCTGAATATCACCGGTAGGTGCCTTGGAATCCAGAATGAACGGATTTTTGCCTTCGGCTTTTAACAGCGGATTGTAGCGGAATAGTGGCCAGTAGCCGCAATCAACGGCTAGTTTGGCCTCTAGTTGGCTTTTGCCCATGCCTTTTCTGATGCCCTGGTTGATACAGGGAGCGTAGGCAATGATGAGAGACGGGCCGGGATAACTTTCAGCCTCGTTGATGGCCTTGAGCAGTTGCTGTTTGTTGGCGCCCATGGAAACCGAAGCCACGTAAACATAGCCGTAGCTGGTCATCATCAGGCCCAGCTGTTTTTTGCTGGTTTTTTTACCGGAAGCGGCAAATTTGGCAATGGAACCAAGCGGAGTGGCCTTGGAAGACTGTCCGCCGGTATTGGAGTACACCTCTGTATCCATAATCAGGATATTGATGTCTTCTCCGGAGGCCAGAACATGGTCCACACCGCCAAAGCCGATATCATAGCCCCAACCGTCTCCTCCAAAGATCCAAAAAGACTTTTTGGTGAACAGGTCTTGCATGGAGGCAATTTCTTTCAGCAAGGGACTTGTGGCTGATTTGAGCAGGGCCGCCATCTTGTCGCCATGCTCTTTTGAACCGTCAGCGTCTTTTTGATTTTCAAGCCAACCCTGCATGCTCGCCTTAAGCTCATCTGAGAGTTGTTCAGATTCAAGAGCCTGAGAAACAAGCATGGCCAGCTTGGCGCGTCTCTGGTTGATCGCCATGTGCATGCCGTATCCAAATTCAGCGGCATCTTCAAAAAGGGAGTTGCCCCAGGTCGGGCCAAACCCTTGTTTATTGGTGCAATAAGGAGTTGTGGGCGCTGAAGCTCCCCAAATGGAGCTGCAACCTGTAGCATTGGCCACAAACATACGTTCTCCGAACAACTGGGTCAGGAGTTTGACATAAGGGGTTTCGCCGCAACCAGCGCAGGCGCCGGAGAACTCAAGGAGCGGCTGCTGGAACTGGCTACCTTTCAGAGTGTTGCGTTTGACTAGGTCGTCCTTTATCGCGACAGATTCACTGAATTCATAGTTCGGAATCTGGGCCGCAGTCTGGGTGTCAAGCGGCTTCATAACCAGGGCGCTTTCCTTGGCCGGACAGATGTCTGCGCAGTTGCCGCAGCCCAGACAGTCAAGCGGATAGACCTGCATACGGAACTGTAGCCCTTTCAGTTCTTTGCCCTTGGCCTCCAGAGTGGAAAATGTTGCGGGCGCACTGGCCATTTCTTCATCATTTACCAGTACCGGCCGGATTGCGGCATGCGGACAGACAAAGGAACACTGGTTACACTGGATACAGTTTTCCGGTATCCATTCAGGAACGGTAATGGCAACCCCGCGTTTTTCATATTTGGAGGTTGCAAGAGGAACCAGACCGGCCGGGTCAAAGACGCTGACCGGCAGCTTGTCGCCCTGTTGGGCCAGAACCGGCCGGGCAATTTTGCTGACAAAATCAGGCTCATCGCGGACAATCTTTTTTTCGCCCACAGCGTCAGCCCATGAGGCCGGGTATTTGATTTCTTCCAGGTGCGCTATGGTATTGTCAACAGCCGCGATATTCATGTTCACGATCTTATCGCCTTTTTTGCCGTAGGTTTTGCGGATGGAATCCTTGAGCAGCTCAACAGCCTTTTCAAACGGGATAACCTCGGCCAGCTTGAAAAAGGCTGTTTGCATAATCATATTGATACGACCGCCAAGCCCGACTTCAGTAGCGATTTTTACGGCGTCAATATTGTAGAATTTCAGTTTTTTTCTGGCAATCTGGCTGCGCATGGAAGCCGGAATTTCTTTTTCCATGTCCGCGAGTGTCCAGTGGGAATTGAGGACAAACGTGCCGCCGTCCTTGATATTTTCCAGAACGTCGTACAGATGGACATAACTTGGGTTATGGCAGGCGATATAGTTGGCCGCGTTGACCAGATAGGTGGACTGAATAGGACTTGAGCCAAAGCGGAGATGAGAAACCGTGATACCACCGGATTTTTTTGAATCATAGGCAAAATAGCCCTGGGCGTAGAGGTCGGTATTGTCTCCAATAATCTTGATGGCGCTTTTGTTCGCACCAACTGTTCCGTCAGAACCCAGTCCCCAGAACATGCACTGCACGGTTCCTTTAGGAGTGGTGTCAAATCCGGTGACAGGCGCAAGCGAGGTATTGGTTACGTCATCATTGATACCGACTGTAAAATGATTTTTCGGTGCGGCGGCGAGCATGTTGTCAAAAACAGCCTTAATCATGGCCGGTGTAAATTCTTTTGAACCCAGGCCGTAGCGTCCGGCAAGAATTTTTGGCGTGATACCCTGCTCCATAAACGCGGTACAGACATCAAGGTAGAGAGGATCGCCAATGGCGCCAATCTCTTTTGTCCGGTCAAGAACAGTCAGGGTTCTGGCTGTCTTGGGCAGAGCCTTCAAAAAGGCTTCCGTGACAAACGGGCGGTAGAGGCGAACTTTGACCAGACCAACCTTTTCGTTATCTTGTGTCAGGTGGTTAATGACCTCTTCAATCGCTTCACAACCGGAACCCATGGCTACAATGACCCGGTCAGCTTCCGGGTGCCCGACATAATCGAACAGGTTATAGGTGCGGCCTGTCAGTTCACTGAGTTGTTTCATATAGTTGGAAACAATACCCGGCACCTTGTCATAGAACCGGTTTGCCGCTTCCCGGCCCTGAAAGTAAATGTCAGGGTTTTGGGCTGTACCGCGGATATCTGGGTGCTCGGGGTTCATTGCCTTGCGTTTGAATTCGGCGATTGCCTGGTAATTGGGGAGTTTGGCCATGTCTTCGTATTCAAGCACCTCAATTTTTTGAATCTCGTGTGAAGTGCGGAATCCGTCAAAGAAATGCAGGCAGGGAACGCTTGATTCAATGGCCACTAGGTGGGCAAGCAGGGCGACATCATGAGCTTCCTGGACTGAGCAGGAACTGAGCAGGGCAAAGCCGGTCTGACGGGCTGCCATAACGTCTTGATGGTCGCCAAAAATGGAAAGCGCGTGTCCGGCAATGGCTCTGGCCGAAACATGAAAAACTCCGGGGAGCAGTTCACCGGAAATCTTGTACATATTCGGGATCATCAAAAGCAGGCCCTGGGAAGCTGTAAAGGTTGTTGTCAGGGCACCGGCAGCCAAGGAGCCGTGTACCGCGCCTGCTGCGCCAGCTTCAGACTGCAGCTGCTTGACATTGACAATCTGTCCAAAAATATTTTTAGTTCCGGCCGCTGCCATGTCATCGGCAATTTCTCCCATCGTTGAAGAAGGGGTGATTGGGTATATGGCTGCGGTGTCGCTGAAAGCGTACGCAACGTATGCTGCGGCAGAGTTGCCGTCCATGGTTTTTATTTTTTTGGCCATTTTTTTCTCCTCTCGGTTGAATATATTCGGCTGAAGCCAGCCTGAAAGGCGAGTGCCCTTAAAAAAAGAAGCTGAGTTAAAGGGTTAGCTCCTAAAATAAATTTTAATTTTTCTTTCTACGTTAAAATATGGAGCTTGGCAATAACAAAATCATTTAATATATTGTTTTTTAATAAAAAAAAAGATAGCTATGTCGAATCTTGTGCAGAAAATTCCCATCTTCAAAAAACTGAAGATGGGGATAAAGGCAGTGTTTATTATCTGTTTGCTGCTAACACATTATAGCAAGTAAGGTTGTTTTTCCTCCCGTAATGACAAACTGAGTTGTGACTTTTCTTTCATTATAGGGGGGGACCACGGCGTACTTTCCCACGGGCAGCCGTAGCTCGCCGGGTTTGTCAGGGTCGGAATCCCAGGAGTTCATAGCTGTTGTCAGCATGTTTAGATTTATTGGAGCTGCTGATGGGAACAAGGAGTTCAATATCATCGCAGTCTCCTTTCTTGCGGTGTCCGTAAGCCATCAAACCAAGCTGAATTCTGGGATTCCACTGCTCAATGATTTTTTGCAGGTTTTTTTGGGGGCAGTAAGAAGAAAATTTTTGCTGTTTTTTCGCAAAGAATTTTTTGGAGAGAGGGTTGAGCGCTGTTAGCGGCGGGTTTGTATTTTGGGGGCAAATCGCGGAAGTGCTGTCAGGCCTCGCTTGCTGGGAGATTGACAGTTTTTGGTGGTCAGAAGAACCCGCTGGCCGTTAAGGGCAATCTTGAATCCAGTCTCACCCTTGAAATAAAAATTATGTGGGGGAATCCGCCTGCTGTTATAAAGATTTTTATATAAAACAAGGGCCTGTTCTTCTATGAACGTAATATCCCGGGTCTGTACAAAGATTTTTCCAGGTTGTTTATAATATGTCTCAACAATGCGTATGAGTTCCCACGCGCATTGGCCATTAAACTCTCCTGTGATGGCGATATGAAGGTTTCCGGAACTTTCACGATGGGTTACGGTGAATTTTTTCATTCACTGCTCCAAAAGACTCTTTTGGGGGAACACAGAATCGTTGCTGCCCAAAAACAGGATTGTTCCTGAGCTGGTTGCAAAGCAGGCATGGCGGTTCAGGTCTGCGTACTTGTCGGCCCTGCACAATTCGCGTTGCCGACAAGTACATTTTTTCTTTCCTGCTTACAGGTTTCCCGCAGCGCGTCCTGCCCATTCCTTAATGTCAGAATCTGAATCAGATGGGTCACCTTCGACTTTTAAGCCTTCAACCACAAGCGTTCCACCAAGCTCTTCAATTTTGCCTTCAAGCAGGTCAACAGAACCGCAGAAATGCTCGTATGAGGTGTCGCCGGGAGCGAATACGGCGAATTTTTTGCCTTCAAGTTTGATGCCATCCATTTGGTCATAGAAATCAGCAAAGTCATCCTGCAGTTCGATTTCGTCATCACCGTAGGCCGGGCAGCCCATGAGCACCAGGTCGTAGGCAGTCAGATCACTGATTTTGGCGTTTGTGACTTCTTTGATTTCAACTTCCATGTCCGCTGCCTTGAGGCCGGCTCCGACAATTTCAGACATGCTTTCCGTGTTGCCTGTTGTGGAACCGTAGATGATTAAAGCCTTTTTCATGTTTGTCTCCTTTGTTTGGTTTATAACTTACAAAAAATTTTGCCTGCACGTTTTTTAATTTTGGTTGGGTGTTTTTTTCCAGGTTGTTTTTTTGTTTTTGGGGGAGCAAGACGGAAAAAAGGAAGTCAGCGTCTTGGTCAGAAACTGTTTTCCATCGTCCTTGCTGGAGATAGAGCTACGTAAGGTCATAATATCCTCCTCCTTGCTTAAAAGCTGATACGCTATGAATACAGAGCGCCTTCATTCGCGGCTTCGCCAAGTTCCACCAGACTGCGAGCCAGACTGGAAAGACCTGAACTGCGAATGAATTTAAGCGGTTTGACCCGTTGTTTGCATGCGTCTTTCACAAGCAGGCAGGCGTTGTGGCTGACGCAGTCAATAGGACAGATAACAGAGTCCACTGTGTTGAGTATTTTGGGCAAACTGTTTTTGGTGTCTTCAATCCCGCCATCATGGTGAATGAATTTCGCGCCGTGGCGTTCAACCAGGGAGCGGTAATGATGGACAAGGTTGGTTCTGCCACCAACGTACAGGATTTTTTGGCCGCACAGAAGTGGCCCCGGACATTGGCTGGTTCCGGCCATTTCACATTCTGTCGAACATGCTTCAAGTGGCCGGAGGGCGTTTTCAAATTCTTGCTCTATGAACTGCAATTCTGTTTCTTTTTCTCTGAGTTCAGCTTTGAAGCGGGCGATAATTTCTTCCTGTTCCTGCAATCTTGTTTTGAGCTCAATGTTTTCGTTTTCCGCTTTCAGCAAGGCCGCGGACTGTACACCCAGACTTTTTTGCAGGGATTCATTTTCTTTTTGCAAATCAAGAGTGGCTGATGCCTTGGAAATGTTTTGCAACTGAACCAGTTCCATGGCCATTGTTTTTATTTTTTTTCTTTTTTCCGTATTGGCCGCTCCAAGTTCCTTGAGGCGCAGGCGATAGCTTTTTTTCATGCCAGCAAGACGTTCATTTTCTGCCTCAAGTTGTTTTTGCAGGACAGCCAGCGCCTTTATATCTGCGCGGTTGGCCGAGCCGACAAGGTGAGACAGCATATGCACCTCGCCAAAAGCCTTGCTCCTGATTGTGTCTGAAGCCAGAGGGTGACTCAAGAGCGCCCAGTACGGCCCTGGAATGTCTCCCTGGGCCAGTGCTTCTTCCCAGGCCTGCACCAGTTCGGTTTTGTTTTGGAGTTTGGAAAATTTTCTCAGATGGGCGCTGTATTTTTTATTGAGTATCTTCTCGACTATTTTGGCAACAACGCCCTTTGAACCGGAGTAGGAGACAATGGTTCCATGCAGTTCAAATTCAGAGATGTTTGGGGGAATATCAATTTGGGACTGCCTGACAATCTTGTGCAACTCCCGTATATTGAGGCATGTCCCAATAATTGAGCATTGATAATGTGTTTGTTCCCAAATTCTTCTTCTCATCTTCTCTCCAAAGACAGGTCAAGGTGACTAATTTTTATTTTTTATAAAATATGAATAGGGCTGTCAAACAAAAAGCGAATATTTCTTCAAAAAGAGCCTGGCTTGATTGATATCAGTCGGTTTCTGAGGGAAATAAATCTGTTGGCAATAATGTCCGTTCAGGTTTGGGTGCTGTGGCAGGGAAATGAAAATTGCTTTCCTGTCGCAGTAAGGATTAAATTTTTGAAGGCATGGTCAGGGCAAATTATTTGTGGGAACAATCGCAGCAGCTGCCCGTATTGTTTTTTCGGGGGAGTGAGGAGCTGTCCTTGTCTCCGCAGCTGCAGCCGCATGAACAACCGCCACCCTTCAGGGCATTTTTGATCTTTATGCCAAGATATAAAACAGCAATGACCACAATCAAACCTGTAATGATGTATTGGTATAGCATTTTTTCTCCTGAGTTTTTGTGAGGTAATTTTCTGTTCAAGGATGAAGCATAGGCTTTTGTATTAAAAAATCAATATTTATTTTCAGTGAGTTGCTGATTTTTTCTGTTCTTTTTACGGATTATTTTGTTGTTACCTGGGGCATATCAGGTAACAACCTATGGAAAGGAGAGAAAAATTTGCGCAGCTTTTTGCTCAAAACCAAAGGTACCGGACTATCAGTCTCTTTTGCGTATCCATTTACCTGCGATGCCCATCTTATATCATATTGGGAAGGCGGCTATTTCTCTAAATTTTTACCACTCCATACTGTTTTGAATCAAAGGAGTCGGAATTCCGTAAACAAGATGGGGGCCAGGGTTGTCAGAACAAAAACAAGCTGACAAAAAAGAGCCAGGAATGCAAGTTTGTGTTGTACAGGAGGAATAAACACCTTCAGAGAAGGCTTGTTTCTGAACAGATGGGCAATTCCTGTACTGAGGCCAAAAACAGTACTGCCAAACAGGGAGGTATATAACAAGTAGCCAATATAATAGTACTCTTTTTGTAAAATGCAAAACGGGCAGTGATGGGTGGGGAGCTGATAATAATAGACGCAGATAAAGGAAAGAAGGGCAATCAGTGAAACAGGAAAAAAGCCCCCGGAAAGCACCCCATACAGCCCTGCTCCCTTGCCTGTAGTGTAGTATATCAACCCTGCAAGGATGGTAAGTCCGGCCATTGTGAAAAATGCGATCATGGCCGGAGTCGCAGGAAATGCCACAATATCAGAAATCATTCCCGTACGGCTGACGCTGAACAGGGTGCCGCAGCAGGAGGTAATGGTATTGGTTTTCAGCCCCATGAACCAGGCAAACTGGCAAAATCCGCCGACCAATACTCCGGCGGTAACAAACAGCAAAAAGACATACTTAATGCGGATCAGGGGATAATCCATTCCCTTGTTGTCCAGATAGTTGATGATTAGCCAACAGCCGCAGAGCAGGGTGTTAATCAGTTTCACAATCAAGGCAGGATAGCCGAATCCATTGACAAAAAAAGTGCCGGCAGCGCACATGGCTCCGGTAAACATGGTGTGAATCTCATCTGCGGTAACCACCAGCAGAAACAGGGATAGAATTTCAAACAGCATCACATATCCCAGAATGGTGGATATGAGATAGGTCTTTCTTTCAAAATCAAGCTGCTGGCTGCTGCCGCTTGCCAGATCCCATTTTCGGACAATGGCAATGCCAAGCCAGGATGCATAGGCACAGATCAGGCAAACACAAAAAGAGTCGATTATCAGGGCAATAATGGCAGGCTGAAGAATCAAAACATTTCGTCCCTGGTCATAATGCCATTTTTGAGATGGATAATGCGGTCAGCAAGGGAAGACTCTGATACCAAAGGATCATGGCTGGCAATGATGATGGTCTTTCCTTTCTGTTTGAGAATCCTCATGGTTTCCATGAATTCCCGTGACAAATGGGCATCCAGATGGGCTGTGGGTTCATCGGCAATGATCACGTCTGGATCATTTATCAGGGCCCGTGCAATGACAACCCGCTGCTGCTGGCCGCCGGACAGATTTTCCACCTTTTCCTGGCTGCGGTTTTGCATGTCAAACCGCTGCAAAATTTCAGTGGCCCTGGTTTTCAGGACGTTGTAGGGCAGGCCTGTTGGATAGGCCGGAATCATGACATTTTCCAACACGGACATGCCCTTAATCAGATGCAGACGTTGAAAAATAAAACCAAAATGTTTTTGGCGTAAAACCGATAAAAACCGTTCCGGCAGGCTGGTAATTTCCTGTTCCCGCAAAAAAATCCTGCCTTGGCTTGGTCGGGCCATACAGCCAATAAGACTCAGCATGGTGGTTTTGCCTGAGCCACTGCTGCCATTCAAAATCACAAGGTCCTTGTCTTTAATGGAAAGGCAGATTCCGCTGAGGGCGGTAAATTCGTTTGGGCGGCCCTTGTTAAAGATCTTGGATACTTCGTGCAGCTCAATCATCAGCGCATCACCATATCAGGATCAGAAATTGCCACTTTCCATGCCGGTACAATGGTTAAAAAGGCATAGGGTAAAACCGTCAGAAAAAAGAGCTGGGACAGTTGATATATGTCTACGGCAGGAACGGGATGAAAATCCGGATACAAAACAGACCATCCCTTGATGGCAGAGGCAATGATAAAGCCCTTAGCGAAAAACACATGGACATAGGCTAGCAGGGTGCCAAACACAAAGGCGGTAAGGGAAATGACAGCCCCTTCCCAGAACTTCATCATCAAAATATCCGAAGTGTCCCAGCCCAGGGCCTTCAGTACCCCCACTTCTGTTTTTTCCGTTGCACTCAACCCCGTGGCCTTGTCCCAGGCAAAAACAAAAAACGCCAGCACTGCTCCGGTAAAAAAAACCAGGGCCATGCCGCTGCGCCAGTGAAACAAGGATTCATAAGTACTCCGAATCTCTTTTTTAAGCACCGGACGGGTGTCTGGAAATTTTTTGATGATCTTGCGGGCAATGGTCAGAAATTCCCTGGGATTTCTGATTTCAACGGCAATATCCGTGGCAAGACTTTCTGGTATGTTAAACAGATCCCTGAAAAACGGCTCTGTCACCACAACCAGATCAGAGGAAAACAGAGAACTTTCATGGGAAAAAATCCGGGCCACTTCCAGTATTCGGGGCTTGCCGTCAAAGGCTGTCATGGAAATGGAACCACCTTCGGCAGTATCCAGAATCCTGGCGACTCCTTCTCCAATGGCAGCCTGTGAAGATTGCAGGCCAAAATCATCTGCCGCCATAATGGTAAAATTGGCCTGAACCAGGGGATGGTAATAATACCCCCATAATCGTGGTTTTGCCGATTGCACTCCGTGAATCCTGCGGATTTCCTCCGCCCTTTGACCTTCAATAAGACCATGCCTGCCCGCAGTCAGTTTCTGGACAACCAGCTGCGGTGCTCCTTCCAGCACCTGCCCTGCTTCATTTCTCACGGCCTGGGAAAAAAAAATGACAGAGGCAAGAACAAAGACCATCAGGGTATAAATCAGGAGCAGGGAAAAATTTTTCCATTTTTGCCGGACCAGGCCGGAAAGGGTAAATTCAATGAGATAACGTTGTCTAGTGAACCAGGTTTTCATCTGTATATTCTTTTTTGGAGTGTGGGGAATCCAGAATGCAGATTCCGTAAAGGTCACAATACAGGGAGGCGTTTTCAAGTGTCAGGGGCAGGGCAATGGAACCTGTGGGAAAATGATCAAGGGAGCAGGGACCATCCTGAAACGCTGCATGACGGTCGGCTTGGGAAAGATGGCGGGTGTATCTTGCCTCGGTAAACAGACAGATGTCCGTAAGACCAAGCCGTTTCACCAGTTGATATTCACGGGCAAACAGATCTTTGTTCCGGGTGTGGGATAATCCTGCGTGCCCCCCAATCAGCACAAGGCCGCAACATCCCGCCAGAATCAATATCAGCCAGTATTTTGATTTGTTCACTTACTGGTCCAGGGACAGAAGCAGATCCCTTGTAACCTCTTCAAAGGATATGATTCTTGTCCCGTGATGGTCATGTAAAAATTCCCGCGCGTCTTCCTTTCTTTCAAAGGGAATCAGCTCCTTTCCCATGGGGCCATACACATCGCTTCCAATGACATAAAATGCCTTTCGGCCGTCAATGGGACGAACATCATAATAATCTGTTACAGAAATATCCTTCCATCCAGCAGGGGGTTCTTTATAGCCATATTTCCCAGGAACGAAATAAAACTTGCACAAATCCTTGACCCCATCAAAGAAAAATATCTTGCCATCTTTGTCAGTCATGGAGGCAACCCAGTCTGGATACTTGGCAACGAACATCCCGCATACCGGACATTTATCCCTGACACCGGATGAAGGGGGCGCTTCCCCCTTCACCGCAGAATCCTGTGTCCATGCTGCTGACGCGCAAACAAGAACAGTAAGGCAAATGGCAAAACCTAGTTTGCGCATTTTTTTGTGGCCTTCATTTTGCGTTTTTCACGGATCATATTGCTGTCATGGTACATATCCTGGTATGTCGCTTCCATTGCCTGTTCAAAGTTTGCATGCTCGCCGCCAAATTCCTTGATAAAGGCAGATGCGGCCTTTTGGGTTGCAAAGGCCCATTTGGGCCGCTTGGTCATAACGCCGGGTTTGGAGCCGCCAATCACCCAGAATGCCTTTTCCGCGTCAATCAGTTTGTGGGTATTATGGTCTCCAACTTCAATGGTCAGGGGGCTTTTGTCCATTTCCACGGCAAGCTGTGCCGCTGCACAATGGATGCTGCAAAATCCAACAACATTCTTGTTATCATAGGTGGTCAGCATCCGGCTGTGGGCATATTTCTGGCGGTCCATGCCGCAATAGGGGCAGGCGGGATATTGTATGGCATCTTCCCAGGAAGTTTCTGCCATGACAGGCAGGAAAAGAGCAAAACTTACCAATAAGGTTGTTACTGCATACAGAATATTTCGTTTCATAGAGTTTCTCTTTTTTTCTATGGTGTGTTAAGTTGCGGAAGAATTTTCTTTTCCAGATGAGTTATGGGGACATTGCCCATGATTCTGTCCTGAATCACCCGGTCTTCTCCCACAATAAAATAAGTGGGCAGTCCATATACCTGATACCGTTTTGATGTAATGAGCATCTGATCCAGAACATTGGGGAAATCTATCTGCAATGCACTTATCACACGTCCGACTTTTTCTTTTGTATCGTTCAGGTTGATTCCCAGTATGCCCAGCCCCTGGTCACGATATTGAAGATACAATTTGTTGAGCAGGGGAAGCTGATCCGAGCAGCAGGCATCCTGCCAGAATACGATGATCAGAACCTTACTGTTATAATCCTGGAGTTTTTTGGGGTTGCCCTGTAAATCCATAACGCCAATTTCCGGCAGGCTGTCTCCCATCCGCAGCTTTTTTTTTTCACAGGCAGTACAGAAAAGCAGACAAGCCGCACACAGGAGTATCAGAAACACTTTCCAGGCAGAACTGCCAAAGAATCTTGATTGTTTGCCTTTCACGATCATGATTTCTAGTGCCCAAGTACTTTGTCTGGGTTTGGCTGGAGCTTTCCATGCTGGAGAATAATCATCCGATCCGCGTGCTTGCCAAGGCTTGGGTTATGGGTAACCAAGATAATGGTGCGGCCTTCCTTGTGCAGCTCCCGCAAAAGATCCAGAACAATGGCTTCATTCTTCTCATCTAGGTTACCCGTAGGTTCATCTGCCAGAATAATAGCCGGTTCATTAATCAGGGCACGGGCAATGCACACCCGCTGCTGTTCACCGCCGGACAGTTGGGAAGGTAAATGATCCAGACGGTGACCAAGCCCGACCTTTTCAAGGACTGCCCTGGCATCTTCCTGGTCAATAATACTGTGGTAGTATTGGGCCAGCATGACATTTTCCAGGGCATTTAAATATGGAACCAAGTGAAACTGCTGAAAAATTAGACCGATTTTTTCCCGCCGGATGGCAGTGCGTTCCTGTTCCGTTAATGAAGCGGTTTCCACACCGTCCAGAATATAATTGCCAGAGGTGGGACTGTCCAGTTCGGACAAAATGTTCAGCAAGGTTGTTTTGCCCGATCCCGAAGGCCCCATGATGGAGACCCATTCTCCCTGCCGGATCTGTATATCCAAGCTGTCCAGGGCAACAACTTCACCAAATTTTTTCGACAGATTCTTAATTTCAAGAATAATTTTTCTTTCATCCATGTTGGGTTACTCTCCTCTCAGCACTTGGGCAGGTACGATCTTTACCGCCATGTTTACCGGTACTGCGGCAGCAATCAATGCTGCAATCAGTGAAATTACGATGGTCAGGGGCAATACCACAATTCGGAACGATATGTAGGAACTGAAAACCGCCTGCCCAAGAATCTGGGCCAATAAAAACCCGACAATCAACCCGGCAATGACTCCGGCAATGGCAATAATGCCGGTTTCCACCAGAAACTGTCGGACAATGTCCCTGTCTTCGGCGCCCAGGGCCTTCATCAGGCCGATTTCATGGTTTCTTTCCACTACCATGGCCATAAGGGTTGTCATGACGCACAAAGTGGTGGTGGCCAGAATAATGATCGCCACAAGAGCCATCAACCCCTTGATTTTACCAAGAATCTTTCCTTCGGAATAGGAAACCTTGCGAATCACCTTGGCAGTAACTCCAGGATGCTGGCTTTCTATTGTGTCAGCCAGTCCCTGGATATCAAACTGGTTGGTGACAATACTGAACATGGCATGGTTGATGATATTTTTCATCCCCAAAACCTTGCTTGCCAGGGAATAATTGACAAGGATCTGTTCATCTTCCGCCTGGCCGGTTTCCATGATCCCCTTGATTTTCAGACGGTGCTGGAATCCGGTTTCGGCGTTGGTCATGTCAAAGATGTCGCCGACCTTCAGTTCCATTCTCCTGGCCAGGGAATATCCAACCATGCAATTGGCCTCGTCAAAATCCACATTGATCCAGTTACCGTCCACCTGCCAGAAAGGAGAGAGTTTTTTCAGACCGGAAAACTGGACCCCGACCATAACCACTTTTCCCAGATCAATCCTGACAATTCCGTAAAGATACGGAGATCCTCCCACTAGCTTGTCAGAAGGAATAGCTTTCAGGACATCTTGATAAACAGAAGAATCAATGGTGCGCTTGTCTGTAGATTCATCAGAACCTACAAAAAAATTCGCTCCATAGGTACGCAGTTCCTGGCTCATTTTAATGGAAATATCAAAATAAATACTGGCAAACGCAGTAATAATCATCGCGCCTATGGTAAGGGAAAAAAAGGCAATGGCCACGCGCCGCTTCCGGACCCGAAGGGACTTTAAGAGCATGCGGGTAAAGTACTGGCCTTTTGAGACAGATTGATCAGTTGCGCCCATGAAGTACCTCTGCTGGATATAATTTGGTAATTAAGCGGGAAGGAATCAAGGAGCCAGCCAAAGCAATAAGAATTGATATAACAATAATAACAGGCAGTACAATGGGAACAATGGGGACAAAGGAACCAAAAATTCCCAGACCGATAAACTGGGAAAGACCTGTTCCGGCAATCCAGCCTAGCAAGCCCCCCAGAATGCCGATAATCACGGATTCTCCCAGAAACAGCATATACACTTCCCCATTGGCAGCACCTAGGGCCTTCATCAGGCCGATTTCAGGAGAACGTTCCATAATGCTTGTGGTCATCAAAGAGGAGATGCCCAGTCCCGAGGCAACAAAGGCTGCCAGGGTGACCACCAGCATCAAAAGCTGGATCTTTTTGATGATCACCCCTTCACTGGCTGCCACCTGCCAGATTGGATTGGCAGAAGCATTGGGAATGGCGTCTTCCAGCTGGTAGGCAATGGAGCTGACATAGGCCGTGCAGTACCAGATGTCATAATCCTTGGAATCCAGGGAATCCGGATCTCTGGCGGCGCGGCGCGCCAATGCGTCTTCAGGAACAGTCAGGGCGCTGACATCAATGGATTGAATCTTCCCCTGCAAACCAGTAAGTTTCTGCACAACACCAAGAGGGGCCACAATGGCATTTTCTTCTGCTCCACCAGTAGAAAGAATACCTGTAATTTTCAACAGACTTGAGTGGGCAGGATCATCAGCCAGCGCAACCCTGATTTCCTGGCCGACTTGCCAGCCCTTGCGTCTTGCCAGCTCTGAGCCAACCACAGTCTGTTCCAACGACGTATCATCAGGCCATTTCCCCTCCACATGCCAATACGGGTAAATCCACACGGCACCGGTTCGGTACTCTTCTTCATCCGGCACAGGCAGATGTTTGTCAAAGAATGTACCTGTCAAGGACAGCTTTTCTTGTACATTGCTGTCTGTGGAAACAATAGCTTTCAAGTAGGGAGCAAATCCCACAATATTGTGGCGCCAGAAGATATCCTTGATATTAGGCAAATCTTTTTCCTCTAAAAAGACACGCCCTTTTAACGGATTATAATCAATACCTCCGATCTCCAGAGGTATATTTTCACTTTGGGGCACGACAGTAAGATTGGCTCCGTAGGATTTCAGCTCCTGAGTCATCTGGTCGCCTACACCGATGGACAAATTGGACAGGGCAGTAATAAGTCCGGCAGCAAAGAAAACAGTAATAACAGCCAGAGCCTTCCGTTTACGTCCCCTTAAAAACGCCTGCTTTAACATGGAAAAAAACATTGCTTATATACCTTCCTCAGAGGGATAGCCATCCACCCTCGTGGGTCTTTTTTTCAAGTTGGGTGTATATTGTTCAGGGTCTGCCACGAATTTATTGTAATTGTCCTGAGTTTCAAAAAAGAACGTGTGCCCCTTATAATCGTATCGAAAAGGAGCCTTCAGATTTACCAGAGTTCCCTTGGAAACAGGATCTTTTACTTCAATTTCAACAACTTCAGAAAAATATTCTGCACCGTTTTCCAAATCTTCCACCGCAATCTCGATCTCGTCTCCAACTATTCTGGACTTCATGGGAATAGGATTACACCCCCCTGGTTTGCCTATGGAGGGAATAAACATCCTCACGTTACAGGCAAGGCATATCACATCATTGCCTTCCTGGTTATAGCCCATATCGCCACAAACCAGGCAGGAATCAAAAACAACTCCGATCTTGACCCTGTCGGGATAGCGGTTGATCAGAAAGAAACGAACTTTGGTGCCATCACTCGTTACATAGGAATAACGATGCAGATTGCCATCCTTCACATCTTCAACTTTGAACCGTATAAATCCATCCTCTCCTTGAGTAACGGGAGTAGGCTTGGTAATCTTTGGGGGCTGAGAGTTATAAAGATCATAATAAAGCAGAGGCCCCAGAACCAGCAGGATACCAGCAAAAACACCTTTTATCCATCGATATTCCTGAAGAATATATCCTGTTTTTTTCCGTCGTTCAGAGCTAGTTAACGCATTCAGCGCGTCAGCATCCATAACAGGACGCTTGAGATAGAACATGAACCCTGCGACAGAAAAAATAAAAATCTCAAAATATAAAACAAGATGTTGAAAACCAATGACCTTGGCAACAAAGGAAAGCCCCAGACTTGTAACTTCCATCAACTGCATCTGCATCATTCCCAGAATCACCTCAGCAGAACCATTGAGAATCGGGAAGAAAACCAAAACCGCAAAAAGAGGTAGACTGGCTTTTTTGCCAATAAAATTAAGTGCATGTGCGGAAAAGAATGCAGAAAGCACGAGAATTGCTGTTCCCAGGCAGATAGCGGCAATATTCAGAATCAATTCGGTATTCAAGACAGTTGTCAGGGACAAAGCCTGATACAGGGCAAAGGGAACAAATCCGAATACTCCCAGCACGGAGAGGAAAAAAATATAAACCAGCGGTCCTGACACGTATAAGAAAGTAAAAGGATGATCAAACTTCTCTCTCCAGCCGTTCACAAACGTCAACAGGCCAGCGATGAGCATCAAGCCAGAAATAACGACCTTTGCTTCAACATCAACTCCCTGATCAAAGGCCACGATATAGATGAATAGCCCTGTCACAATACCCGCAGCAGCACTCCAGGACAAATGCTTCGCAAATTGTTTTTTTCCAGGCAATCCACACAAGCTGACAAGAGTGCCAATAAGAAGCGTTGTTGCTATAAAAAATTTAAAAAGACCTGCGGTGAAAGTAATCATGAAAAATTCCTGGTAAGGTAAGCAAGAAGCTGTTTTCCCCCCTGCAAGGGAGAAAACAGCCTTTTTTATTCAGATAGATTTATTTTTTCTGCAAGAGAAGTACATCTTACTTCAGAGGCACATACTTGAAGTCAAAATCAACGGTAAACGGTTCAAACCATTTTCCAACGCCGCTGGCAGTGTCAGTATGACGACCGAAACCCTGCTTTGAAGGAGGTTCAATGGTGTAAGCGATGTTATAGTTACCAGGACCCATCATTTTCAGATTGCTGCCGTAGTGAGGACCATCTTTGGCGATCATGGGCATAAATGTACCGGTTTTGACCTTTCCGGTGTCCTTGTTCTGCAGACGATACGTGACTGTCAGATAAGGAATCCATTCGCCGGCACCAAAACCATTTGGGTTGCCCTTGTCGGCATGGATGTCAGCTTCCATATGAATATCGGCCAGTGAAGCAGGCATATCGATGCCTCTGGGCTCCATATCAATTGGAGCAAGATAGACCGCAGCAATTTTCATTTTATTGATACTGACTTCATCGCCAGCCGGGTATTCCTTGAACTCAGCAGAAACTGCCATTGAAGCAAAACCCAGAACCATTCCCACGACCAAAAGAACATTCATTAACTTTTTCATTGATTAACTCCGTTGCCTTAAAGTTATAATTAAACCTACTAGCCATCATGCAAAAAATACTCTCAATAAGAGCGACACGCATAATCAAAAAACGCACCGCTTGCGTTATCACCTCCTTTTATATTTTTTTCTTTCTTATTCGCAGCAAAATGATCATAAAAAGCACAACAACAGCACCACCAATGATCATTTTGTAAGAGGACAGAAAAGACAAAAAGTTATTACCTTTTTCTATCGTAACGACAGCCTTTTCGAAATCCTGCTGCATCTGTCTGGCCAAGGCCTCTACCTCAGATACCGGTTCCCCTGCCTTTATCTTTTGCATCAAAGAAGAAAACGAACTGGAAAACTGCCTGAGCGAGTCAGGATCCTTTTTGGACACAAGAGCTTCCATCCCGCTTCCCTCAAAAATGTCCAGATATGCCTTTTCCAATACGCTACAGGCCTCTTCAGGCTTTCCGTCCCGGTGGAGCTGAACCATCTTTTGAAGCCGGAATGAAAAATTCTGCGAAATGTTTCTCCAGTCCTGGTTGATTATTCGCTCATTTTCCACCTTCTGGATCTCCTTTTCAGAAGCAGCTCCTTCAATTAAAGGCAGCCCCAATATGTCCTGGCGCAATTCTTTTACAAGTTTTTTTACACGCAACTCTATCTGCTCATAAGGCTCACCCCCTCTCATAGAACTTGCGATATGACTAAAATCTGCATTATTTACAAAGTCTTTTTGCTGGGAGTTAAACCGGCGAACAGCGGTCTCCAGCAATGAGTTTTTATACTCGTCAAACAGGGTCTTAATCACAAGGAGACCAGCTTTTTCTGCCTCCCCGTTCTTGTAAAGGACCAAAGCCTGGCCAAGCTGAACTTCAATATTGTCTACAACCTGTTTCCAGATCAGCTCGACTTTTTTATCTCCATCAGATTCCCCCCATGCCAACAGGGGGAAAAGACAGATAAAAACCGTAACGTACAACAGTTTCCTGCCGAACAAGATTTTTTTTTGTACTCTGTTCATTTCCGTTCCCGGTTACTTTTTCTTTTTTTCCGCAGCCAGAAGCTCAAGAGCCTCCTTGAGCTTTTCGTTCAAATCATCCCTGTAGCCCCGGATTTTTTTGACAGGAAGGCCCGCTTCCATACCCCGGATAATTGACCCAAAAATATCTTCCATGCTTAGCATCAGTTCCTGGTACAGCACTCCAATGGAAATTTCCAGTTTTGTCCCTTCAAAGGAATCAAAATAAATAGACTGAACAGCATTGAAAGCACCTTTCTTGTCTCCAGACACATATTTGGCAATGGCCTTCTCAATATCTGCCATCATGTCAGAACCGATTTTTTCCCAGTCCTTATCAGGGATAGTGTCACGGGTCACCAGTCTGGGAGCAGCTTTGGCCACAGCCCCCCTGACCAGGGGAAGTTCAACAAGCTCCTGGGACAGAGCTGTCAGCAGGGCCTGTACATGCGGACGGACAGTGGTATCGGTTTCGCCTGCCCGAATTAACTCAATAATCCTCATAAAGTATTCAACAAGTTCCTGATTTTTTTGAGGCGACCGATGACTTGTTACTGCCTTTTCTAAAAGGGTCGACCGATAACCGCCGAAGTAAGCCTGAAGAGCCGATTCCTGGGCGCGAGCATCATTTTTCAGCTTCAAGGCATCCAGAGCGGATTTCATTTCTGTCTGGATCATGTCCAGATCAAGCTTCCAGACTTCAGGAATTTTACCGGATTCCGGTGTCGTTGCCGCAATCGTTTCCTCCAAAGAGTCTCCATAGGCAGATTCTGCCTTCAGCACAAAGCCTCCTTCCAGCTCCTTGGCCACATTATAAATTTCACTCACAAGGCTTTGTGCGCGGTCTTTTACAGCCTCATAGGGTTTTTTATTCTTGATCATATCCCTGATGCCGGAAAATTCCTCCTCAAGCAAATAATTCTTTTTGGCAGAGATATTCACCCGAATAGGGCCTTCCATATTTTCAAAAACCTTAAAATAGGCATCCTGAGCGCTTATCTTTGCTTCCTCAATCTTGCCCGCCTTATACAGTTTCAACGCCTTGTTAAAATATCCCTCAATCCGTTTGGCCATGCCCTGATAATCAGGAACTGCCAAACCAGAACCCGGTAAAAAACAAAGCAACAAGACAACAAGCAACCCCGCCACTGTAGAACTTCTATACGAGTCCCTCATAATAACCACCTTTTTCTTTCAATATCCTAAATAAAACAGCGAGTTCCAATTAAAAAAATAGTCCCGTTGAAACCAGCTCCAATCATCAGGCAGAGTCGTAGTGGACAAGCTCAAACAATCTTTGTCTGCACAACGCCAGCCTCTTTTTCGCTAACCCAGTTTGTACTATCTACACAGATTGTCTGATTTTGTCAACACGCCTTACCCCAAAAATCAGGGGCAACATATGTAAAATTTACAGTGTCCCTATCGTGTTGGGGGCACTTACCATCTGACTTTCTGATGAGATTTAAGTAAATTGTACCCAATATATCATATAATGCATTAAAAATATGTAATTCCAGGTGGATAGTATGTCTGAACGCTGAATCGATTGATTCCGCTCATAAAAATTGGGGAGATTGCCGGTCTTTTCACATTTCAGAAGCAAAATTTTTTCATATTCTTTGTAAACTTCTTCTTTCGGGTTGAAATGTATTTTTTTGATAGTGTCATTTATAGGTTTTACATTTGTACTCAGTTTTATATCAATAATATTTTAATATTATTATGTGTTAAAAAAAAATTTTATTGCTATATATGTATAGTCTTGATTATAAATAATGCCTTTTTATGTGTTATTTGTAATTATTTTTTTATCCAGAATAAATGTTACAATCTGAAAATAAATTTTTGGATCAAAGAAATGAGATGTAAAAAGAAAGAATGTAAAAAGGTAGCACTGGTTCACAGAACGGATCCAGTGCTGATAAGGGGCGTATTTTTCCTATGGAACAACATAGGTATGAGCGGCAGCCTGCGCGGAAAGGTAGAACTGCATATTGTCTTTTGTTATCAGCCGGATATTAGTTTTTTGATGGTCACAGGCTCGTGCCGGACAGGGGCATGGTTCGACATGGTCAAGAAGCAGATGCCCGCCAATGTTGACGCCAAGGCTACTCAGTTCCGCTTGATTTTTTTGTGAGCCAAGCAGGGTTTGTACCTTGAAGTTGCGTGCATGGCCGGCCATGGAAAACTGGGTTGTCTCGTTTTCCATTTCTCCCAGAATCTTTGACGCCATTGCTTCTGTAAGGCGTATTCGTTTGCCATCTTCGTTTGAAGCAAAGTACAGCATTGGCGGCAGGCGGCGCAGGATTTTGAAGTCTGTAACCCCTACAATAATACCGAGTTTTTCGAGGTCCCGGGCCAGGCTTGCATCTTCACCTGTTACGCCTTCAAGGTGGGCGCTGCTGCCAACGGGAATTTCCGCCAGTGATGTTTTTTGGTTGTCAGAAGAATGCACCACCATGTGGATCGTCATGTCCGGAGAAATGAGAATATCTTTTTTTTGTCCGACAAGCCGCATCCGAACAGGAAGTGTTTTTTCAATATGTTCCAGGGGCATCAAATAGGTGCCTGTATCAACTCCAATCTTTTGCAGCTGATTTTTCAGGTTCGGGTCAGTCATTTTTACAACTTTCCAGAATGTATTTTTTGAGGCTTCTGTCAAAGCGATAATCATTTGTTTTCTTTTGCTCCATAGCGTTGAGGCGCGGCAGCATAGCCTACCAGGCCGACTGTTGTCGCGTTGTGCAGGGTCGCTGAAACCGCTGCTGGCAGAAGACCGCTTGTGGCCAGCAATAAAAGCAGAGTGTTGATCCCGACTGTGCCGGAAAAGCAAGTATTCAGGACACAAAATGTCTTGTCGGCAACGTCTCTGGCCGCCCACAAAGCTGTCAGTTCATCTTTGAGCAGGATAACCTGAGCCGATTCTCTGGCCAGGTCAGCGCCATTGGCCATGCAGATACCAACATCGGCTTTTACCAGGGCCGGCGCGTCATTGACTCCGTCTCCGACAAAGGCCGTATTATAGCCGGCTGCTTTGAGTTGGTCAATAATTTCAGCCTTTTGTTCGGGAAGAAGCTCCGCGTGGATCGCATCAAGCCCTGGCAGGTTGTTGCGTAAAAATTCAGCTCCGCTGGCGTGGTCGCCGGTCAGGACAACAATTTTTTCGATGCCCGCCTGTTTCAGGTCCGCCAGTACCTGCTTTGCTTCCGGGCGGATCTGGTCACTGAACACCAGGACTCCAAGCAGCTGCTGTTCCCGACTGATGTAGAGCAGACTGTAACCCTGAGCGCGTAAGGCCTGACTTTCCTTTTCAATGCCCGAGCAATCAACACCTTGATCTTCGGCTATAAAGTGGTAGCTCCCGACAAGCACCTGCTGTCCGTCAACATAGGCTGAAACACCATGCGCGACAACGAAGTCCACTTGGCTGGCCCGCGGCAGGGCAAGATTTTTGTCCCTTGCTGCCTTTACAACAGCCTGGGCCACAGGGTGGCTGTAATGCTCTTCCGCTCCCGCCGCCAAAGCCAGTATTTCGGATTCGTTGAGTGAGCTGGTTGAAAGCACTTTTTTCAGTTGCAGCCGGCCTGTTGTCAGGGTGCCTGTTTTATCCATGACCAGCGCGTTGACATTGTGCATGTTTTCAAGGGCCTGTCCGCCCTTGAGCAGTACGCCGCGTACCGCGGCCTGTCGCATGGCGCTTTTGATGGCCACGGATGAGGCAATCTTGATTGCGCATGAATAATCAACAGTTAAAACCGATGCCGCGCGGGCAGGGTCACGGGTCAGGGCGTAGATGATAATGCCCAGTGCAAAGGTCAGTGGAACGAGTCTGTCTGCCAGAATCCGGCTTTGTCTTTGTCCACTGGATTCACGCTCCAGACTTTGCCGGATGTATTTGGACATTCTGGCCCAGGAGGCGTCTTCGCCAACCTTGTCCGCGCGGATAACCAGTTTGCCTTCTTCGACAACGGTTCCTGAAATGGCCTCACTTCCGGCCTGTAGATGAACCGGCACGGATTCACCAGTGATGGAGCTTTGGTTGACCAGGGCTTCACCTGTCATAACAGTGCCGTCAACAGGAACGAGCTCGCCAGGCCCGCATACAACATGCTGGCCCTGTCTGAGTTCTTCAATCGGAATCTGGTGTTCTTCCTTGTCTTGTAACACCGTTACTTGGGCGACAACCGGGCGCAGAAGATTTTTGAGCAGCTCTGTTGATTTTTCTTCCGTGCTTTGTTCCAGGTATTCACCCAGGCAAAGAAGAGAGGCAACAGAAAGAGCGGTGAAATAATCACTTCTGAGCATGGAAAGGCCAATGGCCGCGCCGTCCAGCACTTCAACCTTGATGCCTTCGGTTAAAAGGGCCATGACCCCTTTGGCAACATAGGGCAGCCCAAGAGCCAGACCAGCATACTTTCTTGAACTGCGGGGAAGAAAAGGATAAAAGACGGTTGCCCCGATTCTGGCCCCCAGGGAATACAGGTCTATTGTTTCCTGGGACTCAGGGTTTTCCGTAAAGGAAAAGGGGTGAGTTCGCAAAAAATCCAGAATATTGTGCCGCGTGCCTGGATTGCCGTTGTATTCGACAATCAGGCTTTTGGCGGCAGCCGATATCCGTACCTTGCGGATTCCCTGCATACCTTCCAGGTAGGCCTGCAATTCCGCGCGGTCCAGATCCGGGTGCGCGAGAAAAGTCCAGTGCAAACGAATCCGGGTTCTGGTTTCATGCTTTATCTGTATCTTTTGGGGAGCGGCCACGGCTGCTTTCCTTTTTTGGGCCCTGATAAAGAAAGTAATGCCAGACCGAAAATCCGATAAGCGCGATGCCGCTGGCAAGATGGAGCTGACGGGCAAGTCTGCCTCTTTTCATTCCTGTCAGAACCAAAGAGACCAGACTTGCTGTCATGCCTGTCTTGGCCAGCTTTTTTTTCTTTGCGGAAGTCATGTTATTTTTCTGCCAGTTCTGCTTTCATGTCTTCGATCTGTTCCTTTATTTCTTCAACGCTGCCCTGAATGCCGCTCCATACCGCAACAGCTCCCTTGACAATGGCTTTTTGTACAGTCGGATTTGTGGCAACCAGAGTAACGCCCGCGCCGATAAGCAAGCCTTTGAGGTACGCGCGATTTTTGTAGTCAAACCATGAAGACAGGTTCTGGGAAAAAGACGAGGCTGCGCTCTGGTACTGCGCGTTGGGAGAACCATACATATTCTGGTCATATTGGGGTTCTTTTTTATACTGGCCTGCCTGCTGCGCTGCCTGCGCGTATTGCTGCCCCTGATTGTGGCTGGTTTGGATGTATTGTTGCTGGCTTTGCGGGGGTACCTGATACTGCTGTTCCATTTTTTCTCTCCATGCAGGTCGTTTGACCTGTTTTTTTGTGAATTGATTATTGACTAATGAAAGAAAGGGGGAGCCGGGCGTACCGGTTTTCCCTGTCTTTTTTGTTTATTTTTGCGCAGGAAGTAGTTTTTCTGTTTTCGCGGCGCAATTTTTTTCCATAGCGTCAAGCCAGTATTTGATTCCACAGCCTGCGGCCATAAAGGTCGCCGTTCCAAGCAGGGAAGGCAGACCAAGGACGCCTGTGAGCAGGGCTGCTCCACCAGTGGCGATGCCTGTTTTGCCGCCTTCCTTGAGGGTATGGGTGATGGCTTCTTTTGTTGCCATTTCTCCATTTTTGACCTTGTGCAGGTTCTGGGCCGCGGCGTAAACTCCGCCAACAAGAAAGCCGGCAAAGCCCGCGCCAAGTCCAAGTCCGCCAGAAACACGGGGAGGTGTAGAGTGTGTCATGTTTATTTCTCCTTTTCGTTTTTTGTCGTTTTGTTCAAAATGTTGCTGACAAAACCGGTCACGGCCGATTGAACAGCGGGATTGCCGAGGACAAGAGCGGCCCCGGCTCCTATGGCCGCGCCTTTCCAGAACTGGGCGTCTGTTGAGCTTAACAGCCTTGATATTTTCTGAATATCGGGATTGCCATTTATAATGCCGCCGAGCACATCAAGTAATTGCCCGTGTTGCGACATATTGCCTTCGTGCTTGAGTTCCTGCCCGTGGTCGTTTGGCCCGTTTCCTGCTGCCGGTCCGTATGGGCCTTGCTGCGAATCCTGCGCATATTGGCTCTGGAACTGGCCGCCAGGCTGGCCTTGTGCCTGATAATAGGGAGCAGTTTGTTGATACTGGCCGTAATTATTTTGCGGGATTTGCCCCTGCGCCTGAAAATTGGCCAGGGGAACTCCCTGGTTATATTGGTTATAGTGGTTTCCATCCGGAAAACCGGCAGCATGAACCTGTCCTGTCTGGTTACCCGCGGCCGGATTTTGTCCGTAGGATGGAGCGGCCTGTTCCTGCCCCTGCGCCATCCGGGGAGATTGGTTATCATTTTGCTGCATTGCTACCTCCTGTTCGCGCTAAATGGTTTTCGAGTAACTCAAGAGCTGCCTCGCCGTCCTCTTCATTCCTTGCCCTGAGCAGTTGTTCGAGAAGTTCAAAGGGCAATTGCTCCGGTATATATTCCAGAATAAGAGAGCGCGCAAATTTGTTGACCCTAACATGTACTATTTCTTGTGGAATTTCGCTTCGTTCTTCCATGATCGCTTTTGCTTCAGGCAGGTCAAGGATTTTGAGGTCAAACTTGAGTCTGAGTCTTCCGGGAATATGCTGTTTAACCGAAAAATACGGCTGTAAAGTTAAGAGGTCCTTATATTTCATTGAGTTTTTCATCCGGTGAAAATTTCAATAAACGCGAGGAATTAAGCAGAACTCCAAGGGAATGGGCAATATGGAGAAAACCAGCTCCAACAGGGGGAAGCAGGCCCAAAGATCCAAGCACCACGCCAGCCAGATTTGAACCCGAAGCAATCCAGAAATTTTGTTGAATAATTTTTAAAGTTTGTCTACTCAAATTTCTGACAAAGACAATGTCGCTTAAATCGTCTTTTACAAGAGCAATGTCAGCGGCTTCAATCGCTACTTCTGTTCCTCCTGCTCCCATGGCGATTCCTATATCGGCTTTGGACAGAGCCAGGGCGTCATTGATACCGTCTCCAATCATGAGCACCTTGCCCTGGCTCATCAGTTCGGTGACTAGTTGTTCTTTTTGCTCAGGTAAAACAGAGGCATGAAACTCATCAAGTCCAAGGCGAGCACTCAGGGCGGCCGCGCTGTTGGATTCATCGCCGGTGATCAATACCGTGCGTACCCCTTCTTTTTTGAGCAGGGCGACAACAGGCTTGGCTTCTGGCCTTGGTGTATTGTCAATGGCAAAAAAACCGCTCAGCTTCCTGTTGACCGTCAGATACACAACCCCTTTTCCTTCCAGCCGTATTTCCCGCACCTGTTTTTGGGTCCTGGAGTAATCAACGCCAAAACGGTCTAACAATGCTTCATTACCAACTAAAATGAGCCGGCCATCTGACTGGGCTTCCACGCCGCACCCCATGTGGTAGTCGCACCTGGCGTGTTTTTGTTTTTCAATCCCGTGTTGTAGGGCTGTGAGCTTGATTGCCTCGGCAACCGGGTGGGTATTGTGCTGTTCCGCGATCAGGGCCTGGCGCAGGATTGTTTCTGGTTTTCTTCTGCCCAGTGGAACAATTTTGGAAATTGTGGGCTGGTTGGTTGTCAGGGTACCGGTTTTGTCAAAACAGATGATGTCGGCCTGAGCGATTTCTTCCAGATAACGCCCGCCTTTAATCAGGATATGTCTTTTGGCGGCCAGGCTGAGCGCGGCGCTGATGGCTGTTGAGGCAGCCAGAACCGTGGCGCACGGACAGGCCATGACCAACATGACAGTAAAGGCCCGCCAGAGATTCTGGGTCAGAAGAAGAGTGCCTGTCGTGCTGATGGCGCCAAGCTGTAACAGCTTTCTGGCCAGATCTTCAGCCGCGCCTTCAACCGGTGCCTTGTGCTGCAGACTGTCTTCAACCATGTGCAGAATCCTGGCCAGATAGGTATTGTCGCCAACCTTTGTGGCCCGGATATACACAACTCCCTGCCGGACAAAGGTTCCGGCAAAAACTGGCTCCTCTTTTTGTTTATGGATGTGGTCGCTGCGGCCGGAAATGGACGCCTCATCAATCATGGCTTCACCTTTTTCAATCACGCCGTCCACAGGGATTTTTTCTCCACTGTGGACAATGACCAGATTGCCAGTCTGGAGCTGGTCAGCTGCAACCTCAACCTCGGTGTCATCAACAAGGATAAAGGCTGTTTTGGTTGTTACCTGCAGGATTTCGGAAATGGACTTGCGTGAGCACTCGGTTATCCAGTCTTTGATCAGGTGTGAACCCGAATTGATCCATAAGATTTCAAGGGCGGTGATTGCCTCACCTGCCAGAGTGGCTGTTGAGCAACTGGTTGCCAAAAAGATATCCAGAGAAAATGTTTTTTGGCGAAGTTTTTGAATTCCTGCTTTCCAAAGCGGGATTGACGCGACAAGAGAAAGAATGCCCAGCGGAGAAAAAATGCCCGCACTGATTGGCTGTTTGAGGAGTGTTTCGCGTGTAAATATCCAGGCTGTTACAGCACTCAGGCCCAGAAATTGGCCCAGCGAGCTTTTCACCGAACCTGGAAGCTGGCAGGAACAGGTGGGTTTGGGGGCCAGTATATCAGAGGATTGTTGGGGGGCCGGTATATTGCCAAATACTTGCTGGATTTTTTTGAGAACTGCTCCTCTTTGTTGCGGCTGGTGGACAATAAGCGTCAGGGAGCGGCAGACTGGATTGACTTTTACCCAGCTGACTTCCGCGAAGTTTTTGACATATTCCTGAACCGTTTTGGCGCCTGCTTTTTCTTTGGGCATGGACGAAATTTTTATTCGCAACCGGCAATGGTTACTATAACAGACCTTGATTTTACCTGGAGGGAAAAAAGAAAGGGCAGGTTGCGCTACAGATGGGTTCAAGCTCTTCTCCTTCTCTGGTTATGAAGTTAAAAGGCTTTTGGAAAAAGATGTTCAAGCAGAAATAGTAAAATGTAAGGGCACAAAATCAGCGCGAAAGATATATTTCTTCCGCGCTGGTTTTGTGTCATAAAAACGTTTCTGTCATCAGATACAAAAACAGCATTGATACCTAGAAAATATCTTTTCCTTCTATATCAATCCGATGGCCTGCTCCTGCATCAAATGTAACAGTATAGTCTTTATTGGGTTTTTTGAAAGAAAATTCTGAAAGTTCGCTCATTTTTCCTTTAATAAGCTCTTTTCCTTCCTTATCTTTGACATAGATCTCTACTCCTGAGGCAGAAGAACCATCTGAGAATCCTCCTTCACAGGTAATGGTACCGTCTCCATTGTCCCAGCAGGAACAAAGAGGGGTATGCGCCATTGCCAGTGACACGGCAAAAAACAGGGTCGCCAGGGAAAGAAAAATTACTTTTACACGAAACATAATAAACTCCTTTAGGTTGAAGGGTTAGGTTGTTTGTTTTCCAGCGGAGGATTCGGGATAAATCCTATAGCTGTCGCAATCAGCAGGGCAATGATATAAAAACCTATCATTGCCTGTACACCTGTCAGATGCAGGGCACTGCCAACGGTAAAGACGAAGATAGCAACCGCTGTTCCAAGAAAGATCTGGTAACTCAGTGAAAGCAAAAGAAATTTATACGATCCCGTTTGCAGTCTGATGCTGATAAGGGTTGCCAGGCAGGGAGGATAGATAATCATGAACAGCATCAGGGCAAGAGCATGGAGTGAGGTAAAACCTTTTTCCGTTTCTTTCATTGATGCGCCGACATCCTTCCCCTCTATCTTGCCGTTTATTTCTCCGCCCTGGTAAAGAGCTCCCAAGGTGGCCACGGTGTTTTCCTTGGCGGCCAGAGCGGACAGCAGAGCGACATTGATGCGCCAGTTAAACCCTGCCCATTTGGTGACGGGTTCCATGCTTTTTCCGATTCTGCCCAGGAAACTTCTGTCAATCCGTTCTTTTTGCATATCCATGCGGATCATTTTCTGCTCTTTGATCAGCTTTTTAAGGGCGCTGCTAAGGGGCTTGTATTCCGCGCCCCGGCCAAGAACAATGTTGTAAAAAAGAGGATTTTGGGCTTTGTAGTCGGCGTCAACCTGCTTGGATTTTTCCTGGCTTTGGGCCAGCATTTTACTTTGTTTGTGGGCCGCAGCAAAGTTGACAAGGGCAGTAATATCTGCCCGTTTGAACTTATCCTTGCTGCTGCTTTTGTCAATGGCAACCATAAAGCTGTCTATGGCCTTGTTCGCTCTGGCCTGGAAGCCGTCCATGGCCTCTTTGCTGATGCCGGGAAAGCGCAGAAGAACAAAAACAACAACAGCCACAGCCGTTACAATGGTGATAATCTTTTTCACGAACAGCCAGACCTTTTGCAGGGCTGAACGCAGAACACCGCTGATAGTGGGCAGGTTATACTCCGGCATCTCCATAATAAAAGGCGCGCTTTCTTCCTTTTTCAAAATGGTCAGTGTCAGGATTTTTGAAGCTGGCAGGGCCATAATCAGACTGATTGTTGAGATAAAAAACATCGTCAGGGCCTTATGGTCAGGGAAGTAGACATTTATCAGCAGGACATAGAGCGGAACCTTGGCCAGACAGTTGAGCATGGGGATGGTCAATATTGTTGCGATTCTAGCCCGGTGATCCGGTATGGCCTTGGTGGACATAATCGCCGGAACAGCGCAACCGCCAACATACACGCCGCCCAGAACAAGAGGCAGCGTTGATTGTCCGTGCAAGCCGAAGCGGTTCAGAAAACGGTCGAGGATAAAGGCCATTCGGGGCATGTATCCGCTGTCTTCAAGGATAGCGATCAGGGCAAAGAGAATGAGAAAGATCGGAATATAGTTCAGCAGGGAATTGATACTGTCGATCATCCATATCAGGAGTGAGCGCAGGATCGGGTCTTCTATAAATCCGGGGGGCGGAGCCATTATTCCGATAAATTCCTTGAGCTTGGCCAGCAGAGGCCAGAAATAGTTGGTAAGATTATAGCCCTGAACAATGGAAAGTTCATAGAGCAGATAGACAACCCCAACCATGAAGAGTGGCCCAAGTATTTTATGGCAAACAACCGTGTCAATGGCGTTTGTCAGCGCCCGGGAAGTAAAAGATTTTTTTTGGCAGTCGCGGACTATTTCATCTGCTATTCTGTAGCGGCAGGTCGCAATATGTTGAGAAATATTCTCGTTATGTTCTTTTTCATATTCGGCAGCCAATGTCTCTGCCAAGGCGAGAAACTCAGGGCTTTTTCTGATTGCTGTCTGGATGTATTCTATGGCGGATTCATCTTTTTCCAGAACCTTGATTGTCAGCCAGCGGGCTGGAACTTCCAGGGTACCGCCTTCTTTTTCAAGCCATGTCTGGAGCTGAAGGAGTTTGTCTTCGAGCGGACCGTAATCAACCCGTTTCGCGGTCTGCGGGTGATTTGCCACTTTCTGGAGCGCCTGACCAAGGTCTTTCTTCCCCTTTCCTGTCCTGGCAGATGTTGGCACGACTTCTACTCCAAGAGAGTGGCGGAGTTTTGCCGTGTCAATTTTCACGCCGTCTTTTTGGGCCTTGTCCATCATGTTCATGGCCAAAACAACTGGACAATCCATTTCCATTAGCTGGAGAGTCAGATACAGGCTTCTTTTCAGGATTGAAACGTCAACAACATTAATACAGACCTTGGGCTTTTCGTAGAGCAAAAAGTCCCTGGAAACCCGTTCTTCAAGTGAATATGATGTCAGGCTATACGTGCCCGGCAGATCAACGAGTTCGACTTTCTGATCTTCAATTGAGAAAAATCCTGTCTTTTTTTCAACTGTTACGCCCGGATAGTTGGCAACATGCTGGTGCGCTCCGGTGAGCATGTTAAAAACAGTTGATTTTCCGCAGTTTGGCTGTCCGGCAAGAGCAACAAGTATGGTCTCTTTGCTCATTGTTTTTCAACCTCCACAGACCGGGCTTCTTCATGCCGCAGGCTGAGAAAATAGCCGTTGATCTCGATTTCCATCGGATCTTCGAGAGGAGCATTACGGAGAATTGTAACAGAAAGCCCCGGATAAATGCCGAGGTCAAGAAGCCGCTGCCCAAGTCTGTCTGAGTCGGAAAGTTTGGTTATCGTGCCGTGTTCACGAGGCTTCATTTGGTCAAGGTTCATAAGGTCTCCTTTTGAAGTAATCTTTCAACCCTATCTTGTTATATTTTTAGAAAAAAAGTCAGCCCCTGATGGCAGCAAGGTCTAAAATAATAGTTTTTATTAGGGGAAGTCAATTTTTTTATCTTTGACATATTTTTTTGTTTTTGGCACGGACTAAAGATTTTTGAAGGTTGATTTTTGAGTTGAAGAAAGAGAGAAGCGCAGTTATACTGATGAGCGTAGAGCATTTTGTCGCCGGTTGGCAAAATCGCGCTACGCTGCTGTGTTGACATTCAAATCCAAAATCAAAGCTGTCTTTCACCTGTGGACTTTTCATTTCTTCCAGTCAAGAATCTAAAATCCAAAATCAAAAATGAGAAGGGCGGGTCGGAGTTTGCTATTTGAAGGCAGACAAGATAGGGTTCATATCTTCACAATGAAAAATAAGGATAGCAAATCGTTTGGGGCGGGTTATGAAAGATTGGAAGATATTTGGTGTTGGGCTGGTTCTGTTTTTTTCTTTTCAGTTTTTTTCTTTTCCCTGCCCGGCACAGGTTATCGGGCCAAAAGAAAGCATTCCGGATCTTTTTCAGGCGGTACAGCTTCCTGCTCATCTGGAATTTTGCGGAGAGAGGGTGCCCCTTGAGCAGCGTGAAGTGCGGGAAGAACTTGAAAAAGTGCTTTTAGTTTCTTTATGGGACAGAGCTCAGGTCGTTTTGTGGCTGAAACGGAGCGGGCGGATTATGCCTGTGGTTGAACGGCATCTGAAGAAAAGAGATCTGCCTCTGGACTTGCAGTATGTCCCTGTTATTGAAAGCGCGCTTCGCCCGCATGTCGGTTCCGATAAGGACGCTGTCGGATACTGGCAGTTTATCCCCACAACTGGAAGACGGTACGGTTTGCGTATTGACAGTTTTATTGATCAGCGGCGGAATCTTGAATTTTCAACTCAGGCCGGTCTGTCGTATCTGCAGGATTTGTATCAGCAGTTTGGCTCATGGACTCTTGCCCTTGCCGCCTACAATATGGGAGGAGAAAGTCTGGAAGAGCACATGAAACAGCAGAAGATAACATCGTATTATGATCTGCAGCTGCCTGCGGAGACAATGTTTTATGTGTATAAGGCCATCGCTGCCAAGCTGCTTTTGTCCCAACCCGGCCGCTATGGCTTTCATCCCTCTGTTGGAGATATTTATCAGCCCATAGAACAACACCATGTTGCGATACAGACCCTGGGAGTAACGCCTTTACAGATTCTGGTTGATGCCGCCGGAGTTTCTCTGAAATGTTTCAGGGAATATAACCCTGAAGTGCTGGGGGATACATTGCCCAAAGGCCGGCATATTTTTTCTTTTCCTGTAAACTTGCCCAAGAATTTTCGTCAAAAAATAGAAAAGACACTGGAATCATACAAGCCGTTAGCAGCGGTCAAGCCTGCCAAAACTGTCAAGCCTGCCAAAACTGTCAAACCGGCCAAGACCGCTGAGCCGGCAAAAGCTGCCAATAAAAAACACTGGCATACTGTACGGCGAGGGGAAACTCTGTACAGAATTTCCAGAACATATCGTATCCCAGTGGACTCATTGATGAAATGGAACCGTCTGGGCAAGAAAAGCGTGCTCAAGGCGGGAATGCGTCTGCGCCTGCAGCCCTGATGACAGGGCATAACCGGCCAGAAGTGGGAAAGGGCCTGTTTGTTACGCGTTGTTACGCATTGAGTTTTTTCTGGGCAAAGGCCAGCATTTTTCTGGCTTCTTCAAAATGCATGTTGATGTTGATGGCCTGCTTGGCTGTTTTTTCCACCATGTCCCAGCGTTTCCAGTCCAGATAGACCCGTCCGAGATTAAAGAGCAGGTATTCATCGTAGCGTTTGATTTTCAGCGCGGCCAGGTAAAAGGATTCAGCTTCTGCGTAGTCGCCCCGCTTTCTGAGTTCCATGCCAAATTGGTTGAACAGATGGGCGGAGTCGGCGTTTTGGCTTGAGGCCTTTTCAATGTATTCAATGGATTCTTTATATCGTCCGGCGTTAAAGAATTTTCGGGCGATTTCCTCCTTGAGGCCGGTATCATCTTCCAGTTTGCTGGCCAGTTTATCAAAGGCGTCCTTGGCCTCATCGTATTCTTTCCGTTCAAGAAGCTGCCGCGCATCTTCAAGTTTTGTTTTTTTGAAATTCTCCAGGTCAATTTCTGTCAGGCTTTCATTCAGCTCTGTCTGTAAAAGCTCCAGCACCTCTTTTAACTGCTCCAGCAGAGCTTTTTCTTCGCCTTCTGTGTACGTAATCTGGAGCGGGTACACTTTTTTTAATTCCGGTGAATCTGAAAAATAAAAGACAGCCTGCCCAATGGCCTGAGTAAAATCACTTTTTTCGTGCTTGAGCAGTGACTGGCGGGTGACAAAGTTGATCGCCTCGTAAAGGGAAGTGGCCGCCGCCAGGGTCTTTCCCTGTTTGATAAGGGTATTGATTTGATGGAGCTGATTTTTGGCTTTCATGAAACTGTTGGACATTTTTTTTCCTGTTTTGTTGTTCGTGAATGTTATTGCTGTGTTTCCCGCATGATGCGTTCAATTTTGACAATATCGTCAGGGTGATCAACTCCATACGACCTGTAGCGGGTTTTGACAACATGCACAGGGATACCTGCCTCTAGAAGACGAAGCTGTTCGAGTTTTTCCGCTTGTTCCAGAAAAGAGGGTTCCAGCCTGGAAAAGAGTTTGAGGGTGCGCATCCGAAAGGCGTACAGGCCAATATGGCCCCAGAAAATAGGTTTTTCTTCTTCCCTGTAAAACGGGATTTTTGATCTGGAAAAGTAAAGGGCCTTATTGCCATATCCCAGAACAACTTTCACCTGATTCGGGTCGTTAGCTTCTTCCCCGGTTATTTTTCTGATCAGTGTGGAGACTTCAACCTCACTGTTGGAAAATGGTGATAAAAGTTCCGCGATCATTTCAGGGGCGATTGTTGGTTCGTCTCCTTGAATGTTGACAACAACACTTGTGGGTTCCGCGTTCAGCTGGCAGGCAGCTTCCAGTACCCGGTCTGTTCCGCAGCAATGTTCACCACTGGTCATCAAGGCTGGTACGCCAAGGTCATGGGCCATATCCATAATTTTTTTGTCATCCGTGGCCAGAACAATCTGTTTGAGAGCCGTGCACTGGCTGGCCTGATTATATACATGCCAGAACATTGGCTTACCCTGAATCAGGGCCAGGGGTTTGCCTGGAAAGCGGCTGGATTTATAGCGGGCCGGAATAATGCCCAGAAACTTAGGTGTTATTGTTGTATGTTTTGTACCATCTGCCATACCTGCTTACAACCTCCCCCTTTTTTTTCTGCGTAATTTTTGGCCCTGTCAATAATATCTTTTGGATTGCTGTCAGGAGCGGACAAGAATGCGGCTGCCAGTTCCCTGGCCGATGCGACCTGCCTGACAAGACCCTGCTCAAAGATTTCTTCTCCGACCCACAAAAAATTGTCCCAGTACGGCCCGATGACCGGGCGGACTCCCTGGGCCAGAGGTTCAAGAAAATTCTGTCCTCCAAGGGGAGCCAGACTGCCGCCGACAAAAACATGCCTGGCCAGAGCGTACAGGGCGCTCAGTTCGCCGAATGTGTCCCAGATAATGATACTGCCCGCCGCAACATGGTGTTTTAGTTCTGAGCGCAGCGCCGGAGCGTATTCCCGCAGTCTGTCCTGCCACGCCGTTACGCGGTGCGCGTGGCGCGGAACAACAGCCATGACGGTACTGGGAGCTTGGGCCCTGATCGCGGAGATGGTTTCAAAAATCGTTTCTTCTTCTTCTTCCCGTACAGAGGCAAAAACAGTGGGGGGAGTTGTCGGCCCCAAAAAAGTGGCCAGAGGATTTTGAGAGCACGGAATTTTTTTTTGCCGCAGAAAGCTGTCAAACTTGATGTTGCCCATAACCGCTGTTTTGGCCACCGGAAAAAGCGTTTGAAATCTTTGCTGGTCATGCCTGGAAAGAGCCAGAATCTGATCCGGCGACAGGTGGGCCAGAAGAAATCTGAGCAACCGGTATCTGGAAAAGGAACGTGCTGACATACGGGCGTTGACCACGCAGACAGGGATATTTTCCTGTCTGCAGACCTGGAGCATGGACGGCCAGATTTCTGTTTCCAGAAGCAGGGCCAGGGCCGGGCGCGCCGCGCATATGAATTTTTTCAGCAGGTCTTTTGCATCAAAGGGAAAGTAGGTGCAGGTAAAGCCAAGTTCTGTTTGTTTGGCGCGCAAGATATTCAGTCCCTGGCTTGTACAGGTGGTGATAAGGGACCTGACAGGAAAGGGGCTGGTCCTTAACAGTTCAAGCGCCAGATACGATTCCCCAACAGACGCGGCCTGTATCCAGACATCAAAAGGGCCTTGGGGGCATGAGCGCACAGTCCGTTCGTTCCAGCCTTGCCGGAGCCTGCTGTTGGGGTATAAAAACGGTTTGGCACCCTTCCATAACAGGTTGTAGGCAGCAAGGGCCACTTTTAAGGCAAAGGGCTGTTTTAGGGCATTGTCCGGCATATTGTCTCTTTTCAGTGGTTGTAGCGCTGCATGCCAAGTTCTATAAGGCGGGCGATCAGCTCCCTGAAAGAAAGGCCCGCCGCAAGAGCGGATTTGGGCAGTAAACTGGCCGGAGTCATTCCCGGCAGGGTATTGGTTTCCAGTAAAAAAAGCCGGCCATGTTCATCGGCAATGAAATCCGTGCGGCTGTAATCACGCAGGCCAAGGGCCTTATGCGCGGTCAGAGCCATGTGCTGTAATTGTTGCCTTTGTGTTTTCTCAACAGGAGCAGGACAGATTTCATCTGCGCCACCGTTTGCGTACTTGCAGGTGTAATCAAAAAAATCACCCTGGCGGGGTTGGATCAGGATTGGGGGGAGTGCCTGATTATCGAGAACCGGACAGGTCAGTTCCCGGCCCTGGATATATTGTTCAAGCAATACGTCTTCGTGCAGGTCTTTTTGGACCTGCTCCCAGGTCGCCATGTCCCTGACCATATGTATGCCAAGGCTGGAGCCTCCAGTATTGGGCTTGACTACAAAAGGGAGGGGCAGGTTTTGTACCTGGTACCCGAATGGTTTGAATATCCAGTCCGGAGTTTGCAGACCGTTGTTACGGTACACAATTTTGGTCGCGTGTTTATTGAGGGCGATAAGAGACGAACGGGAATCCGCCCCCTGATATGGCAACCTGATGTTTTCGAGCATAGCCTGAATAAGGCCGTCTTCTCCCGGGCTGCCGTGCAGGTTGATAAAGGCGAAATCAGCTTCTTGGCCTCTGGTAAATAATTGATCAAGTTCTGTCAGCGGATCAAGGCGAATCACTTCGTGTCCAAGCTCTTTGAGGGCCTGCTCAACACCGATTGCTCCTTTCAGGGAGACGTCACGTTCGCTCGACCAGCCACCGGCTATCAAAAGTATGCGCATTGAGTTGTACTCCAAATCGTTTTTCAAGGGCCTGTTCTATTGCCAGCCCCTGGTCCATGGCAATTTTTATCTGCTTTTTACTTGTTGGGGTGCTGCCATACCGCTTGATCAGATCTTCAAAGCGTTCCTGCAGGGATACAACCTTGTCGTGGCGCACCCGTTTGTCGCTGTAAATGACAACAAGAGGCAGAAAATGTTTTTCAAGGTCAATCTGCCCCGGCCAGTACACGTGGTGAATCACTCCCTGGGAGAGATACGGATTTTTAGTCAGGGCCTGTACCCAGGCTCCGCCGACTGCCGCGTGTTCTCCGCCATGGTGAATGCAGTAGGTTTTTGCCAGGTCGTGCAACAAGGCCGCAGCAAGAACAGAACGAAACAGGGGAGAGTTTTCATCTTTATACTCCAGCCATGCCAGTTCAGAAGCAATGGCCGCAACTTGGCGACTGTGGTCCTTGATATGCTCCATCATGGAAAATTTGTCCCAAAGCTGCCTGCACTGGGCAACAGAGGGAATTTTTCCTTGCGCGGTGAATTTCGCCTCTGGCATGGAAACAGGAGAAATGGTATCTTGTTTGTTCATAGCAATCTGTTTTGCTGGTTTTTTCTTATGTTGACACAAGAGCCGCACGAACCTTAGCAAGGGTTCAGGGAAAAGGCAAAGTCAATGACTGCGGGAAAGGGCGCGAATATTTTTGAATGGTGTGCAGGAACAGGTGGTTTGTTGCAGCCGGTTTTGCAGAGATAAAGTTATCCGAAAACGGGAGTTGGTATGGCGTTACATATTCAAAAAACTGAAATACCTGCGATAAAAGCAGCCAATCTTTTTTTCTTTTTATTTTTCTTTTTTTGTGTCTTGTTGTTGGCTATCTTGACTGTTTTTTACAGATTTCAGTCCAGGTTAATTTTTGATTCTCTTGCGACACAGGAAATTCACAGCATAAGCCTGCAAAAAAATGAGATTGAACATAACCTTTCTGATATTGTCAGTGATCTGCTTTTTCTTTCCAAACAAAATGAATTGCAGGGATATTTTTCAGCGATTGTAGGTACATCTGCTATTGAAAAAGAATACACAGAGCTGGCACTGAGAAAAAAGAAATATGACCGGATACGTTACCTGGATGCTCTGGGACAGGAGATTGTGCGGGTCAACTATAACAATGGCCACCCAGCTGCTGTTGCCAAAGAGGAGCTGCAAAACAAATTGAAACGCTACTATTTTACTGACGCATTCAGATTAGAACAGGGAGAAATATTTATTTCTCCTCTGGATCTGAATATCGAACATGGGAAAATTGAACAGCCTTTCAAACCGGTGCTCCGTCTTGGAACACCTGTTTTTAATGCCGAAGGAAACAAGCAGGGGATTGTGCTGATTAACTATCTGGCCCGGAATTTTCTTGATGACATCAAAAGAAACAGCAGGATCGCAAAAGGGCGTCCTATGTTGCTGAACCGCAAGGGATACTGGTTGCTTCATGACAACCCTGAAAAAGAATGGGGATTTATGTTCAAAGGGCGGGAAGATATCAGTTTTGCCCGTAAATATCCGCAGGAATGGCAGGCCATGCTGGAAGAAAAAACAGGACAGTTGCATACCGAACAGGGAAAATTCACCTTTACAACAGTTTACCCCCTGCAGGAAGGATTTCGTACCAGTACTGGCTCACGGGAGGCTTATGAACCCAGTGTGAGGGAACTTGACCCTTCCCAGTATTTTTGGGTGCTGGTTTCTCATCTTTCTCCTGAAGCCATGGAAAAATATATGGCTCCGCTTCGACTGAGAGTTTTTTTTCTGGGAATGGGATTGCTTGTTTTTGTTGGGCTTGGAACCTGGTTTCTGGCTCTTGCCATCACAAAACACCGAATCTATCAAAGGCGTCTTGTGTCAATGGCCCTGTATGACGCATTGACCTCTCTTCCGAACCGCAAGCATTTTTTCGACAAGCTGGGGGAAGGGATTGCGCACGCCAGGCGATACGGCAACAAGCTGGGCCTGTTGTATATTGATCTTGACGGATTTAAGGCTGTCAACGACAGCTTTGGTCATGAAACCGGAGACGAGCTGCTCGTGAAGATCAGTGAAAGAATGACAGGAATTACGCGGGAAACAGATACCGTGGCCCGGCTTGGCGGAGATGAATTCGCGGTTCTTCTTTTTCAGCTGGATTCGTTGCAGGGAATTTTGTTGGCCGGAGAAAAATTGATCAGGGAAATTAACAGGCCGCTTGAGCTGCGTTGCGGAAATGTTTCTGTGGGGGCCAGTATCGGCGCTGCTGTTTATCCTGATACCGCTCTGCACCCGGAAGAACTTGTCAAATTTGCGGATCAGGCCATGTATATCTCAAAGTCAAAAGGCAAGAATCTGTGCACGCTTTCTGACGTCAGACAGAAACAGGAAATATAAACTTCCGCGCTGGGTTCGGGCTGTTGTGGGATTTATTCTGCCGCGAACTCATGCAGTGGACGGTGCGCTTCCTGGCCATTTAAGCGCAGAGCCATGTAGGTTGTTTTCAGGCAGGAAGGTGCAAGAAGCGGTGGAAGACTGAGTGTGTGCTCCTCGCCTTCGAGCCGCGTAACAACAAGGGCCGGAGTAAGCTGGCTGAGTGGGACAGCCGGCTGCCAGGTCGTTTGTGAACCTGAACAGGCCGCAAGAATTTTTGCGGCCTGCAGCTGGTTGAGGAGGCTGAGTACCTTGTGCGGGTGCAGACCAAGGCTGTGCGCAATTTGGGTTTGTGTTGGCGCGGGCTGGTTGTGGTAAAAACGGTTCGCGCAAAAAGCCGCCACATGAAGAGTACAGATAATGTCCTGGCTATGGCTTGTTTTCTCTCCGGGCCACAGGTCAATGGCTGAGCCGGAAGTGTTATTTTGACGCACAAAAACAAGCTGGGCGCCCATGAGCACAATTATCCAGCTGATGTTCAGCCAGAGAATAAAGATGGGCAGAGCCGCGAAACTGCCATATACTGCGTTGTAGGCGGAAAGGGCAATCTGGGAATTGAGATATATCCATTGCCACAGGGTGTAAATGCTGCCGAACAGGAGGCCGCCAAGCAAAGCGGGCCGTTGTTCTACCCTGGTGTTGGGCATAAAAACATACATAAAATAGAAAAGCACCCAGATAACACAGCCGGGCAGCATACGGAGCAGCGGTAAAAAAATCTTTAGCGTGGAGTCGCCGGCAATCAGACTGCTGATATTGGAGACAATAAAAATCATCAGACTGCTTGAGAGCATAACCAGAAGTGGACATACAACAAGCATAAAAAGGTAGTCGTTCAGGCGTTGCTGAAAATTACGCGGTGTCTGTATCTCCCAGATGGCGTTAAGTGCCTGTTCAATCTGCCACAATATGCGGTACACGCTCCAGAAAAGGAAAAGAATGCCCACGCCGGCAATCACGCTTCCCTTTGCCCGTCCCAGTATCTTGCGGGCAAATTCCATCAGCCACGACAGAATTTCTTCCTGTCCGGTAAATTGGGTTTCCAGCCATCTTTGTAAGATTTTTTCCAGACCAAATCCCTGGGCAATGCCGTAGGCCAGGGCCACTACCGGCACAATGGCCAGCAATGTGTAGAGCGTCATGGCTGTTGCCTGTAAAAAACAGTTTTTGTGCCAAAAAAGGGCAATGGTCAAAAAGATGTCTTGCGCGAATCTGAGTAAGTGGCGCAGGACAAGGTTGGGTTGGTCATTTGGGTCGAGGCGTAAAAATCTGTTGCCAAGGCCATGCAGTTCTTTCAGCATTGAGCGCTCCAATGGGCAATAGGTGTGAACCAGACAGGTCCTTTGTGTACTATAGAACCTGGGTGAATATATTGCAAATCTGTCTGGTTCGGCTTACTGTTTGGTTTCCAGATTATGAACTGGCGGTTTTGTTATACAAAAGGAGCAAAAAATGAAGCAAGGCAGTAAAATCGCAACCCAATGTGTGCAGGCGGGTTACAAGCCCCAAAATGGCGAGCCGCGCATCACGCCCATTGTCCAGTCAACCACCTACCAGTACGCTTCAGCCGATGAAGTCGCGGATCTGTTTGATTTGAAAGCCGCCGGCCATATGTATTCAAGAATTTCCAACCCCACGGTCGAGGTTCTGGAAGGGAAGATATGTGCACTTGAAGGCGGTGTTGGCGCCATTGCCACTTCTTCAGGGCAGGCCGCCATTACCCTGGCTCTTTTATCCCTTTGCTCCAGTGGCGATAATTTTATTGCCTTATCGAACCTGTACGGCGGTACCATCAACCTGTTCAGCCATACCTTGAAGAAGCTGGGTATTGAAGTGCGCTTTATGGATATGAACGAACCGCTTGACGCAATCCGTTCCCGAACAGATGAACGGACAAAACTGGTCTATGCTGAAACCATTGGCAATCCGGGAGTTGAGGTTCTTGATATTGAACATCTTGCCGCCATCTCCCATGAAAACGGCCTGCCCCTGGTCATGGACAATACCTTTGCCACGCCGGTTCTGTGCCGTCCTTTTGAATTTGGCGCGGATATTGTCCTTCATTCCGCCACAAAATATCTTGACGGCCACGCGACCTGTATCGGCGGGTTGTTAGTGGATAGCGGCAAGTTTGACTGGGAAAAAAGCGGCCGTTTCCCGCAATTTGTCCTGCCCGATCCGAGCTATCATGGCCTGAGTTATACGCAGACATTTGGGAATCAGGCCTTTATTACCAGGGCCAGAACAAACTATGTACGGGATATTGGGTGCTTAATGAGCCCGATGAACGCCTTTTTAACCAATTTGGGTATGGAAACCCTGCATCTGCGCATGGAAAGGCACAGCCAAAACGCGCTGTATCTGGCCGGATTTCTGGAAAATCATCCGGCTGTGGATTGGGTTGCCTATCCCGGGCTACCGTCAAGTCCAACCTATGAGCTGGCGCAAAAATACCTGCCTGACGGACAGAGCGGGATTATCTCCTTTGGCCTGAAAGGCGGGCTTGCGGCTGGAAAAAGATTCATTGATTCTCTTGAACTTATTTCGCTTGTTGTGCATGTGTCTGATGTCAGAAGTCATGTTTTGCATCCGGCCAGCATGACACACCGGCAGCTTTCCGAGGAACAGAAAAAGGTGGCCGGTATCCGGCCTGAACAGATCCGTTTTTCCGTTGGCATCGAAGATGTCCAGGATCTGGTCGCGGATCTTGAACAAGCCCTGGCCGGCTAAGTCACGTATGCGGAGAGAAAGAGATGCCGATTATTTTACCGTCTGATTTGCCGGCAAGTGATATTCTGAAAAAAGAAAGAATTTTTGTGATGGACAGCGATCGGGCCCGTTCTCAGGATATACGGCCCCTGGAAGTGATTATTGCCAACCTGATGCCCACAAAGATTCAAACAGAAACTCAGCTGTTGCGCCGCATTTCCAATATTGCCCTGCAGGTCAATATTGAATTGTTACGTACGGATTCCTATGTGGGGAAAAATACCAGTCTTGACCATCTTGAGCGGTTTTATACGGTGTTCGACCGGATTCGGCACAAGAAATATGATGCCATGATTATTACCGGCGCGCCTGTGGAAAAAATGGATTTTCAGGACGTGCGGTACTGGGACGAGCTGCGGAAGATTATGGATTTTGCCAGAACCAATGTTTTTTCGACCATGTTTATCTGCTGGGCTGCTCAGGCCGCTTGGCACCATTATTACGGTCTGCAGAAGCATGAGTACGAGAAAAAACTGTTTGGTGTATTTGAAGTGGATGTTCTGGAAAGAAACGCTCTTACAAGCGGTTTTGATGACAGTTTTTTTGTTCCGCATTCCAGATACACGTACTGTAAGCGCGAAGATATTGCCCGCATTGACGATATGCAGATTGTGGCTGCGTCAGATAGAGTTGGTGTGCATATAGCCGTGACCCGAGATAACAGACTGCTTTTTGTAACCGGGCACGGCGAATACGATACAACAACCCTTGATGCTGAATACAGAAGAGACGCGGACAAGGGGCTGGCAACAGCCATTCCTGAAAATTATTACAGGGACAATGACCCTTCCAGGGAGATTACTGTGCGCTGGAAAGCGCACAGTAATCTGTTTTTTTCCAACTGGCTGAATTATTGCGTGTATCAGGAAACACCCTATCATCTTGAAGAGATAACAGAAAAGAAAGTATAGAAAGAAAGCTGGCAGAACAAAAACGTACAGGGGAGCCGCAGTCCTGTTTTTTTTCGTTTCAGTTGAATGAATTTCTGATTGCTGATTTTTGATTTTGTCGTCAGTGGAGCACCGAAGCGCCGTACCTCAACAGGAGCGGGGCAAGCCCTTTTGGGTTTGGTTTCATCATTTTATTGCTCGTTTTTTTGGGGGCTTCAAAAAGGGAACATCTCTTACCTGGTTAGGGGACGGTTAAAAATATGAACCTGTCTTTTTCCCGGATTGGCTGCCTGATAACAGGAAGTGCTTTTTTTATGACAGCCGTCATGCTGGGGCTGTATGTTTTGCAGCCCCACTTTTTGCAGCAGCTTGATCTGAAAATCTATGATCAGTTTCTGTTGCGCAGTGCCAGGCCGGACCAGGTTTCGTCCCGGCCGCTTATTGTGGATATTGATGAGGCCAGTCTGGCCCGTTTTGGTCAATGGCCCTGGCCCAGGTACCGTCTGGCCGCGTTGATCGACCGGCTGGGGCAGGCTGGAGCCGCGGCTGTGGGGCTGGATATTTTGCTGGCTGAACAGGATCAGACCTCGCCGGTTGTATTGCGCAGCCGTATGCAGGAAGATTTCGGGCTGAAAATTGCCATTGAGGGACTGCCGGCGGAGATTGAAGACAATGACCAGATCCTTGCCCATGTACTCCGGCAAAATCCGGCTGTTCTTGGCTGTTATTTCAGGCTCAAGGGGCCGGTTGTTTCCACCTTGCCCTTTGCCGGCCCCGGAGTGGCAGAATATCTGCAACCCAAAGCTGTCTCCGCATACCAGACCCTGCCCCGGGCCCATTCGGTTTCCCTGCCCCTTGCCGGTTTTACTGAATCCGCCCCTCTTGGTTTTTTTAACGCCCATATTGACCCGGACGGTTTGTTGCGGCGTATTCCTGTCCTGCTTGCCTTTCAGGATGATATTTATGCCTGCCTGGCCCTGCGTACCCTGATGGTTGCGTATAACCAGACAACCCTGGTTCTTCATTCAGGTGAAGACGGGTTGCAATCTGTCCAATGCGGCCCTTTTCAGCTGCCCCTGACTCCGGAAGGAACCATGCCTGTTTTGTTCAGGGGGCCTTCAGGTCTTTATCAGACAGTAAGTGCAAAGGACATACTGGAAAATAAAATCGATCCGGCAGTTCTTAAAGACCGCATTGTCTTTGTCGGCACCTCAGCCACAGGACTTGTGGACATTCGGGCGACTCCTTTTGATTCGTATTTTCCGGGTGTGGAAGTACACGCGGCCATTGTGGACGCGATTCTTTCCAAAAGATTCATGGTTACTCCGGCTCTTATCGCGGGCATTCAGCCTGTTCTTATTTTTTTTACAGGTCTTGCCTGTCTGCTGTTGTTTGGCCTTTGTCATTCTGCTGTTGCCTTACCTGTTGGTATTGTTACAGGTTGGGGCATGTGGCAGATAGGCCAGACTTTTTTTGCCCGCGGAGTATTTGTTTCTCCCCTGTATGCCTTGCTGACCCTTTTGGCTGTGGGTCTGACTGTAATAGGTGTGCGTTTCTGGCATGAAGAACGGCAGAAAAAAATGATTCACCATACATTCCGGCGGTATGTGTCGCCAGAGGTGGTCAACCAGATACTGAAAAGCGGCAAGGGGCAGGCCGCGCTGGCCGGAGAACGCCGCGAACTGTCCATTCTTTTTTCCGACATCAGAGGATTTACATCAATGTCGGAACAATTATCTCCTGAACAGGTTGTAACCCTGCTGAATCGTTATTTTACTCCAATGACCCTGCTCATTCGTTCCAGTCAAGGAACAGTGGATAAGTTTATTGGAGACGCGATCATGGCGTTCTGGAATGCGCCGTTGGATGTTGACAACCATGCGGCCAGGGCTGTGAGTACAGCTCTGGCAATGCATGACGCTCTGGCAGACCTGAATACCGAACTGCGGCGTGACTATGGTTCAACGATGCGTATTGGAGTTGGCATACATACCGGCCAGGTATACGCAGGCAATATGGGAACCTCGGATTTGCTGACCTATACCGCCATTGGAGACAGTGTAAATCTGGCCTCCCGTCTGGAAAGCCTGTGTCCTGTGTATGGAGTGAATGTCATTGTTAGCGAGGACGTGCGCCGGCATTGCCAGCAGTATTTTTTCTGGCAGCGCCTGGACCGGGTCCGGGTCAAGGGAAAGAAACAGGCCGTGGAAATTTTTCAGCCTGTTCGGCCTGAGCAGGTTCAGGAGCGGGCCGGTGAATTTCAGGCCTATGATGAGGCCCTTGGCGCGTGGGATAAGGGTGACTTTGCCCTGGCCGCAGAGAAATTTTCAGCTCTGGCTGCTTCCTGGCCTTGTCTTTTATATGAATTGTATGTCACACGGTGTGAAACTCTTTGTAAAACTCCGCCTCAGGAATGGAACGGAGTGTGGACTTTTACCGCTAAATAACGAGAAGACTGCATGAAAGTTACCTTGCACGGCACGCGCGGCTCCATACCTGTGCCTTCCTCTGATACCCAGTATTACGGCGGCAACACAACCTGCATTGAAATCCTGACCAATGCCGGGGAAAGAATCATCATTGACGCAGGTTCAGGGATTCGTGCTTTGGGCGAGGAAATTATGGCTCAGGGGAACAGCTCCTTTGATCTGTGTTTCACCCACGCCCATTGGGATCATTTGCTGGGATTTTCCATGTTTGCCCCGATCTTTTCAGCCTCAGCCTCTGTCAGTATCCATGCCCAGGAAAATCTCGGGCAGAAAGGGATACATAGTGCCCTTAGCGAAATAATGAACAGCCGGTATTTTCCCGTTAAATTTGAGCATCTTCCGGCCCGGATTGCAATACATGAATTCGCGGCTGGCGGGTCTTTTCATATTGGTTCAGCCCTTGTGGAAACCTGCCCCACAAATCACCCCGGAGGTTGTACTGCTTACCGTATTACTGCTGATGGCTGGAGCTTTTTTTTCAGCGGCGACCATGAATGTGCCCCTGAAGAGAATGGTTCCGATCCTGTGACCCGCCTGATGCACGGAGCGGACGTGGCTCTGGTCGATGCGACCTATACAGAAAAAGAATATGTAACCAGAAAAGGCTGGGGACATTCCACGTTTTCATCCTGGCCGCGAAAAGCGGCTGACGCGGGAGTTAAACTGCTTGTGTTCTCCCACCACGATCCCGCCCGTACTGACCAACAACTGGACAGTATACTGTCCGGGCTGAAACAGCAGTTTGCTGATCTGCCGGTAACCCTTTCCATTGCTTCTGAAAAGATGTCCTTTGCCGGGCCCCAAAAACAGGACTGGTTCACAAAGGCACGTCAGGAACCAGGTTGTGACGGACTCAATCCGTCTGCTTTTCCCCTGTTTCAATGGATAAACGCTTTTTCCCGGGAGCTGGCCCAATACGATGATATGGGAGTGTTGATGGACCGCATTTTACAGGAGGCCCGACAGGTGACATTTGCCGATGCGGGCACCATTTTCCTGGTGGAGGACGGGCATCTGGTTTTTGCCAATATCCATAACGACACGTTGTTTCCCGGCTCCACAGCAAACAAGTATGCCTACGCTGCCACCCGGCTGCCCCTGAACAATACTTCTGTAGCCGGATATGTGGCTCTTGAAAAGCAGCTTTTGAATATTCAGGATATGTATCAGCTGCCTGATGGAGTGCCGTATCATTTTAATTCCTCTCTTGATGAAACAACAGGCTACAGGACAGTATCCACGCTGACTGTTCCTGTCACAGGAAAGGGCGATGAAACCCTTGGTGTCATTCAGCTGATAAACAGTCAGCCAGGCTCCTGGCCCCAGGCCTTTTCAGCGGCCATGGAAGTTCAGATTCAGCTTCTGGCAAATTCTGTTGCCGGCTTTATTGAAAAAGCGCATCTGGCAGAAGATTTCATCCTGCGCATGCTGCGTATGACAGCCCTGCGCGACCCTCACGAAACAGGCCCTCATGTACAGCGTGTGGGCGCTTATTCCGCGGAGCTCTATCATTGCTGGGCCAGGCGGCATAATGTGGATATTGATAAACTGCGGTATGAAAAAAGTCTGATCCGTCTGGCTGCAATGCTCCATGATGTCGGAAAAATAGGCATAGCGGACAAGATCCTGAAAAAGCCGGGTAAACTTGATGCTGAGGAGTACGCTGTTATGCAAAAGCATTGTGCCATGGGCGCTGATATCTTTGGCAGTCAATCAACAGCAATGGATCACCTGGCATATGCGGTTGCCCTGCATCATCACCAGAAATGGGACGGAACAGGCTATACCGGCACAGCAGAGCCTTCCCTGTCAGGAGAAGATATTCCTCTTGCCGCCAGAATTACAGCTGTGGCAGATGTTTATGACGCATTGAGTTCCAGGCGCTGTTACAAGGAAGCGTGGCCGCAAAGCAAGGTTATGGAAATCATGAAAAAAGACGCTGGCACACATTTTGACCCTGAGATTGTATCCTGCCTGGAAGAGATCATGGAAACGGTTCAGGCTATCAGGGAAAGATACCCGGATGAAGCAGAAGAATAAAAAAATCGTGCCCTGCTATTAAAATTCCCAGTTCAGCCCCATATTGAATACATTTTGCGTGTAATCAAAGATGTCAGTATTTGAGTTGCTGCGCAGATAGCTGTATCCTGTTTCCAGGTTGAGTGTTGGTGTAAAAAAATAGCGGAGCCTGGCGTTCAGGCGTGTCTTTTCATCTTTGCGCTTAAAGCTAATCCATTGAAAGGCTGGTCGGTCATAATTTCTGTTTTCAAAAGAGGGGGTTAGCTGGAGTTGTATATTGTCTGTAAAGGCCCAGCTGGTCATGGCAGACGTCTGCCAGCCGGTATAGGTGTATTTGTTTTCTCTTGCTTTGTTGTCTATCAGGCTCCCTCCAATCATGAGTTCATTATTTTTCCAGAAAAGCCGTACATATTCTCCAATCTGGCCGCAGGTCGCGTCATGACTGCTGATGTCCTGATATTCATTTTTGACCAGTGAACCTCTTGTTTGCAGATAAACTTCGGAGAGAATACGGTTTGACAGTATAGCCTCAATTCCAAACAGCACAGATTTATTTTTAAGGTCTTCTGTGTATTGTTCAAGTTTTCCCTTTACTGTTATCTGGTGGTCAGATGGAGCGTAACGCAGTCCTGCTGCAATGCGTGCGGATGTTGTTACGGCATCGGGTTCTTTGAAATAGTATCTGAACTGCCCGCCTGCATCCGCAACAACAGACCAGAGACCTTTTGGCTGCAATGGTTTGTCCATGCTCAGGGCAGCTCGTACGTATCCTCCTGATGATTTTTGTGCTCTGTATTTTTTATCACTCAGGTCAAAGGTGCGGTCGCCAACATGTATTGATTTTTTTGAGGGCCTGAAAAAGACGTTATCATCATGGAATACTCCTGCTCCAAGCCAGGAATGAACTGTGAGTAAACTGTTTTTTTTTGCGGCTCTGCTTTTTTTCTGCAAGGCCCTGGCCCAGTTTGCTGCCGGAGTGTTGCCGAGCGCTGTATAGACATCTGCCAGGTCTTGCCACACTGTTGTATCAGATGGGAAGTGAACTGCAAGCTGTTCAAAAAAGACCATTGCCCGTGAATAATCCTGGTTGCCTTTTGCAGCTTTTGCCAGGCCGCGAACAATATCCATGTCTTCGGGGAACAGGACAAACAGGCTTGTGTACGCGGATTGAGCCTGGGTCCATTTTTGTTGATTAAGAAGGGCTGCGGCTTTTGTCTTGGTCATGCCGGAGGTAGCAGAGATAGAGGTGTCAGAGGGAGATGTGGTCTCAATCTTTTTTGACAAAGCGTATTTTCGCCATACTGACATGTCAGAGGCAAATGCAGCCTCAACTAACAGTCCCAAAAGAAACATTGTCAGCAAGAAATTACAGGTCTTGTTTTTCATAAAAGGCCTCTTTTATCTTATCTGAAATCAGGAGGCAGGAATTTTTTCATTTGCCAGCATTCAGGATGACAGCACTTGATTGGCTCCTGTGTTACCTTGGCTCTGAGGCCGGTTACGGTCTCCCAGGCGTTGGCACTGGAATTGGTATTCCTGGCAGATTCGGTGTAGGAATAGGAGTAACAGTTCCAGGTATCGGGTTATTTGGATTCGGCTGCGGCGTAGGTGTCGGATC
>CAUUHW010000011.1:0-74978 GCA_963545205.1 uncultured Desulfovibrionales bacterium | reverse complement strand
CTCAGGCCAACTCCCTGCCCCAGATGGCTATGCAGCTTATCGGTTAAGAACCTTTATCTGTCTTTGCAACAGGGAGGCCGGAACAATTCGGGTCTCCCTGTTTTTTTTCTGATCGGCACAGTTTTCGCATCTAAGTGCTAATCACAAACAAAGGGGAAAATATGTCCAGTGTAGGAGACGTAACCGGGGTTGGCACGCACGCGTATCAAGCCGGAAAAAAAACAGACGGGACGGCAAAGCCCAAAAAAAGTTATCTGCAGGACAAGCCTGATCCGGGCCTTCACAATACCACAAGCGGTGGTATCCATTTCACAGGCTTGGGTTCAGGTCAGGATTATGACACGCTGATTTCCAAAATGGTGCAAAAAGAGCGCATTCATATCATGCGCCTCTTAAAATGGCGGAAAGACTGGGACGATAAATCACTGGCTTTTGAAGAAGTCAAGGATCTGCTCCGTTCATGGGGTTCCAAGCTCTCCATGATGGACACCCCTGATGAATTTTTTCTCAAAAATACAGAATCCAGCAATAAAGACATCTTGACCGCGGTAGCCACAAGTGATGCCGGAGAAGGAACGCACAAGGTCGAAGTTGTGCAGCTGGCACAAAACGAAATTCTGGTCTCTCAAGGAGGTGTGGCAAACAAGGAAGATCCTCTTATTCCCCTCGGTCAGCCAGGCTCCTTTGCCTATGAATACGGCGGAGAATCAGTCACAGTCGAAGTTCCGCCCAATATGACCCTGTCCATGCTGGTCACCAGAATCAATAATGACAGCGCGAATCCAGGCGTACGGGCCGATCTGGTTTACGACGGCAGTGTCTACCACCTGCAACTGCGTGGTAAAAACCAGGGAGAAGCACATCAACTTACAATAAAGCCATATCCAGATACTGTTCTGGCAAATCCTGCCCTTGAAAACTACGATAAAATCCAATCCGCCCAAGACGCGATCATCAAGATTGACGGCTGGGCCCAGGAAATCAAACGCTCTTCAAATGTGTTTAGTGATGTATTCCAGGGCATGACCATGACGGCCAAAAGCATTGGCGAGGCAACAATCACCACCAATGTGGACGAAGGCGGCCTCAAAGACAATATCACCAAGTTTGTTGACGGCCTGAATGCCATTATCGCCAAAATCCGGGACCTGAGCAAGGTTGATCCGCTGACCAAGGCCGGTTCACTGCTGACAGGAAACTACGGCCTGCAAATGATCAGCACCCAACTCCGCACGCTGGCTATTTCGCGTGGTGCTGGTCTTGATTTTGATGACGACTATTCCACACTGGCTACAATCGGCATTACAACTGATGCTAGGGAAGGCTCTCCCACGCAGGGAGAATTGCTCATTGATGACGCCAAACTGAGCGAGGCCCTGAAAAACAACCCGGAAAAAGTGGCCAAACTGTTTTGCGCCGACAACATAGGAACAACAGACTCCACGGATTTCAGCTTTGAATCGCAGATTGATGCCCTTACGGCTGGCGGAGTTTATGAGGTCAAGTATAAAATACTTGGTGATCCCAATGATCCCGCTTTTATTGCTTCTTTAGGACCAGGTAAGACATTTGCCGATGCCTTTGAAGCCACGATTAACGGGCAGACGGTCAAGGTCAGCAAAAAAGACGGTGTGTATTTTCTGACCTCCATGTCCGGCCCGTCCAAAGGTCTTATGGTCAGAATAACCAATATGCCGACAACCTGGCCACAGGAATATTCAGGAACAGTGAAAATCGCGCAGGGAAAAACATCCGAGCTTGCCTCCCGCGCCCGTTTACTGGCCGGCTCAGAAGGTCCGCTTCATATCCTGCAGGAAAACTACAAGGATATTCATGACAATATCAATAAAAAGATTGAGTATGAGGAACGGCGTCTTATCGACTTTGAAAAACGGCTGCGCAGCAGATTTGCCAGACTGGAGGCCCTGCTTGGAACCTATGACGGTCTGTCAAAATCTATTGACAGCCAGATAAAAAAACTGGGCGGCGGTAAATAATCCCACGCCCTTAACAGATAATATAAAAGGAGCTATATATGCACCGCAGTGCCGCCAGGGCCTATTTTCAGACCAGCGTCAACACCACCTCCCAGGAAGAGCTGGTTGTCATGCTGTATGAGGCCGCCATCAATTTTCTGGGAGAGGCCAAAAAAAAGATTGCAGAAAAAGACTTTGCCCAAAAAGGTATTTTTATCTCCAACGCGCTGGATATTATCGCTGAGCTTGATTCCACGCTCAACGTGCAAAAGGGCGGAGACCTGGCTGGCAACCTGCACGACCTGTACCTTTACATGCGCCAGCGGCTACTTTTTGCCAATCTGCGCCTGGATATTTCAATACTGGACGAGGTGATAGCACTTTTGAGCAAACTCAAATCAGCCTTTGACGACATCATGCCCGCTTTCAAACATGGCGGCAACACCGCGGCCATGCGCCCCCATTTATAGAAAAAAATCCGCAGACGCAAAATTTTTTAATTTCTGATTGTTGTTCAGAATAACAAAGACCCCGGTTCCAGCATGGACCAGGCCTTGATTTGCGTTTGTATTCGGGCTAGGGATACCCATCCATCAGTACACTTTAGCCCAACACAAAAAATGAATATCACCTGTCCACAATGCGGTTACCACCGCGATATCAAGGAAGAAAAACTGCCTCCACAGGCGCAAATGGCAACCTGCCCCAAATGCCGGCATAAATTTCAGTTTCGCGAACTCGTGTCCCTTCCTGAACAGCAGCAGGAAAAAAAAGAAGAGGCCGCGCCTGTTACCCGCCCAGAGCCTCAACCAATGCAGCAGGAAACTTCACAGCGTTCCTCGCAAACAAACAAAAATTTCTGGCAGGGCTTGCAGGAGCTGGGAACAAACGAAAAAGAAGCGGAAAACGAACCCGCTTTTACCAAAACAATTTTTCCCTCCTGGGAAGATACACGCAGATACGGCTTTGTTACAGGCTTTATGCAGACCCTGGTTACTGTTTTATTCCACCCTGTCCATTTTTTTCAAAACATGCGTACAAGCGGAGGGTTGCTGCGGCCTTTGATTTTTTACCTGCTCATTATTGAACTCCAGCTTGTTTTTAACCTTCTGTTGCAGGGTATGAATACTGGCACAATTATTCAGGGCAATGAAATGCTTGGACAGATGCCTGTAGAAATCAACCCAGCCAAACTTTTGCTGCTCTATCCGCCCTTTTTTGCCGGCAGCCAGTTTTTTGTTGCCGCCCTCAATCACCTGCTTCTTGTTTTAAGCGGGGGGACAGGCAAGGACTTTGAAGCCACGTTTCGGGTTGCCTGTTACGGGAGTGCTCCGTTTATTCTTTCCGCTGTTTTTGCCGTGCTTTTTTCCCAGGGACCCGGTATAAGCGCGGCCTGGTCGCTTGTCTGTGTTATCTTAGGGTACAAAACCGTTCATTCTGTCAGTCTGATCAGGGCGGCAATGGCTGTCTTTCTTCCTCTTTTTATCGCGATGTTCCTGCTTCTGCTCCTTATTTCTTCAATGGGAGCCGCCTGATTTTTTCAGCTGTACAAATGTATGCCCCTATAACCTTTGTTTATTTTGACAAACCATCTGCGTTTTTTTTTGACAAAAGAGGCAAAAACCATATACCGAAATAGGAATTTTTCCTAGAAAATTTTCTGGCGATGAGCCAAGCAGATGGAGTAAATTATTTATGATTGGAATTTCAAAACTGTATTGCGACAATATCGAATCTTCCGATGTGTTGCGCTATGGCCGGGAGGCCAAAAAACTGCCTTCCCACCTGCTCCAGTTTTCCAAAGATAAAAAACCGGTTGTAGTCTGGAACATGACCCGCAGATGCAACCTGAAATGTGTACACTGTTACGCCCAGGCCCTGCCAAGCAAGGGACAAGATGAAATTTCCACTCAGCAGGGCAAGGCTATTATTGATGACCTGGCTACTTTTGGCAGTCCGGTTATGCTGTTTTCCGGCGGCGAACCCCTGGTACGCGACGACCTGCCAAAACTGGCCAGCTACGCCGTACAAAAAGGTATGCGCGCGGTTATTTCCACCAACGGAACCCTCATTACCCCGGCCAAGGCACAGGAATTGAAAAAAGTCGGGCTTTCCTATGTCGGCATTTCTCTGGACGGTGGCGAAGAAGTCCATGACCATTTTCGCGGCGTAAAAGGCGCATTCAAAAAAGCTCTGCAAGGCGTGGCCAACTGCCAGGCCGAAGGCCTGAAAGTCGGGCTGCGTTTTACCATCAACAAACGCAATGCCCAGGAAATTCCACTTATCTTCGGGCTACTCAGGGATATGGAGATTCCACGCTGCTGTTTTTATCATCTTGTCTATTCAGGACGCGGTTCGGAACTGATAGAAGAGGATTTAAGCCACGACCAGACGCGGTCTGTTGTTGACCTGATTATGGACGAAACCAGAAACCTTTTTGAAGCCGGAACTCCCAAGGAAATTCTGACTGTTGATAACCATGCGGACGGGCCGTATGTGTATTTCCGTTTGCTCAGGGAAAATCCCAAACGGGCGGAAGAAGTGATGCGCCTTTTGCAGTTTAATGAGGGCAATAATTCCGGCCGCGGAATTGGCTGTATTTCCTGGGACGGGCAGGTACACGCCGACCAGTTCTGGCGTATCCACAGCTTTGGCAACGTGCTTAAGCGGCCTTTTTCCCAGATCTGGACAGATGCAGACATTCCGCTGCTTTCCCAACTCAAAGATAAAAAAAGATACGTGGGCGGGCGGTGCGCCAAGTGCCAGTATCTGACAATCTGCGGCGGCAACTTTCGCGCCAGGGCAGAGGCATATTACAATGACATCTGGGCCGAAGATCCGGCCTGTTATCTGACTGATGCCGAAATTGGCATCGCTTAAAGAGAATAGACTATGCAAAACTTTTTTCGTGGCCGCCGTCTGCGCAGAAGTGATAGCCTGCGGGCATTTGTGCGTGAAACGCATCTGCGCCCAGAAGACCTGCTTCAACCCTATTTTGTTGTTGATACAGACAACCCGTCTTTTTACCGGGAAATCGCGTCCATGCCCGGCCAGTACCAACTGTCCCTACCCATGCTGGAAAAACGGATCGAGCAGGCTGTGGATAAAGGCTTATGCGCCCTGATGCTCTTTGGCCTGCCGCGTAAAAAGGACGAAACCGGATCACAGGCCTGGGCTGAAAACGGCATTGTCCAGCAGGCGACCCGCTGCTTAAAAAAACGCTGGCCCCATTTGCTGGTCGTAACGGATGTCTGTTTATGCGAATACACCTCGCACGGACACTGCGGCCTGATTGCAGATGCCAAGGTGGAAAACGATTCCACCCTGGAGCTTTTATCCCGTACAGCTCTTTCCCACGCCCGGGCCGGAGCGGATATTGTCGCTCCTTCCGATATGATGGACGGCCGCATTGGCGCCATCCGGAGCGCTCTTGACTCAAATGGATTCAAGGAACTGCCCATTTTATCCTACGCCGTAAAATACGCCTCTGCCTTTTACGGCCCTTTTCGGGACGCAGCAGAAAGCGCGCCCAGATTTGGCGACCGCCGGGCCTACCAGATGGACCCAGCCAACGCGCGTGAAGCCCTGCGTGAGGCTCAGGCCGATATCAGCGAGGGCGCAGATATACTGATGGTCAAACCCGCGGGCCCGTATCTGGATATTGTCCGTCTGCTTAAAGACCGCTTTTCCCTGCCGCTGGCTGCCTATCAGGTCAGCGGAGAATACGCGCTTATCAAGGCCGGAGCCAAACTTGGCTTTGTGAACGAAAAAGCGCTTGTGCTGGAATCCTTAACGGGTATCAAACGGGCCGGGGCAGACACGATTTTGACCTATTTTACAGAAGACGTACTTGGCTGGTTAAAATAACAGATTACGCAAGGACACACTGTGCATCCTCATGCTCAATATTCCGGCCAGAAACTTGGCGACGCGCCCCAGCTCAGGCTCATTGCCTGGGAAGTCACCCGTTCCTGTAACTTGGCCTGTAAGCATTGCCGGGCCGAAGCGCACGAAGAACCATATCCGGGAGAACTGACAACGAAACAGGCGCTCAAGCTGATCGACACCTTTCCAGGACTGGGCAGCCCGATTATCATTTTTACCGGCGGTGAGCCATTGCTGCGCAAGGACATTTTTCAACTGGTTGACCACGCGAACTCCCTGGGACTGCGTTGCGTCATGGCTCCCAACGGCACGCTGATCACACCTGAAAATGCCCAGAAAATGCGGGCCAGCGGTATACAGCGGTGCAGTATCTCCATTGACGGGCCAGATAGGCAAAGCCACGACCAGTTTCGCGGTGTGCCGGGGGCCTTTGCAAGCGCCCTGCGCGGAATTGAGTATCTGAAAACTGCGGGGATTCCGTTTCAGGTCAATACAACCGTTACTAGGGCCAACTTAAACCAGTTCAAAAATATTTTTGATTTGGCGCAAAATCTGGGCGCAGCCGCCTGGCATATCTTTTTACTTGTGCCGACAGGACGGGGAGCTGCGCTTGGCAATCAGGTTATTTCTGCACAGGAATATGAAGACGTTCTGAACTGGTTTTACGATTTTCGCAAAACAACATCCATGCACCTGAAAGCGACCTGCGCGCCGCATTATTACCGCATCATGCGCCAGCGGGCCAAGGCCGAAGGCCTGCCTGTCACGCGGGAAAATTTCGGGCTTGATGCCATGACCAGAGGTTGTCTTGGCGGCATTGGCTTTTGTTTTATCTCCCATACCGGTCAGGTACAGCCCTGCGGCTACCTTGATCTTGACTGCGGCCAGACAACCCAGACACCATTCCCAGAAATCTGGCGCACTTCGCCCTATTTTCTGCAATTTCGCGACCGCTTGAGCTACGAAGGCAAGTGCGGTATCTGTGACTATCACCGCGTCTGCGGCGGTTGCCGGGCGCGAGCCTTTACCATGCGGGGCAACCATCTGGCGCCGGAACCGCTTTGCACCTACCAACCCTCTGCCCCCGCAAAAAACTACGAAACAGAGCCCAAACAGTATGGACACAACTGACAAAAAACTGCTTGATATTATCCAGACCGGGTTCCCGCTTGTTTCCCGCCCATATCAAACACTTGGCGAAATGCTTGACCTGAGTGAGGCTGAAACCCTGGCCAGAGTGCGGGCCCTGCGTGAAACAGGCATTATCCGGCGTATCGGAGCCAATTTCCAGACATCAGAGCTGGGCTGGCATTCAACCCTGTGTTCCGCTCAGGTGCCAGAAGAAAAAATGGAAGCTTTTGTCAATGAAGTCAATTCGCATCCAGGTGTCACCCACAACTATCTGCGTCGGCATCAGCGCAATATCTGGTTTACCTATATCGGGCCATCAGAACAGGCGGTGCAGGACAGCCTGCACGCGATCACTCAAAAGACCGGCATTGAAATCCACAATCTTCCGGCCTTGCAGGTTTTTAAGATTAAGGTTGATTTTGCCATGCGGGATAACGCAGATGAAGACTGAACCAATACTTTCCCCGTCTTTGCTTTCTTCTGATTTTGGCAATCTGGAACGGGAACTGCTGGCCCTGGAAGAAGCCGGGCTCAAATGGGTACACTGGGACATCATGGATGGCCTTTTTGTGCCCAACATCACCTTTGGTCCGCCGGTTATCAAAAAACTGCGCCCCAGCTCCCGCCTGTTTTTTGACGTCCACCTGATGATTGAACAGCCGCAGCATTACATCAGCCAGTTTGTTGATGCCGGAGCCGATCTGATTTGCGTGCATGCCGAGGCCTGCGTGCATCTGGAACGGGTGCTCAGCCAGATCAGGGAAGCTGGCGTAAAATGTGCCGTGGCTCTTAATCCGGCCACATCTTTGGCAAGTGTGCGCTACGTCCTGCCCCAGCTTGATATGGTGCTGCTGATGAGTGTAAATCCCGGTTTTGGCGGTCAGTCATTTATTCCCTTTGTATGGGATAAAATTGCCGAACTGGCGGATATGGTACAAAAACATTCACCCTCCACTCTCATTCAGGTAGATGGCGGTGTACATCTGAAAAACGCCGCAGCAATTATCTCAACCGGCGCGGACGTACTGGTTTCCGGTTCCGCCTTTTTTACAGGTGAACCATACGATAAAATGCACACCCTGTTTCAGCAGGCCATGACCGGACAAGCATGCGGGTAGCTGTTCTTTCCGACACCCATCTTGAGCAGGTCAATCCTGCCTTTGCCGCACTTTTTGAACGCTATTTACAGCCGGCGGACGCTGTTATTCATTGTGGCGATGTTGTTGGCGAAGAAATTGAAGCCTGCCTGCGCGGCCATAACCGGGCCTGGCTGGTGCGCGGTAACTGTGATTATGGCTTGCAGACTCCTGCCAGTCTGACTCTGGAACTGGCCGGATTGCGCCTGGGAGTGGCACATGGCTGGGGACGGTCTTTGGTTGGAGAAACCGTGGCCCGTGCCTTTGGCCCCGGTTACGACCTTATTTTATACGGCCACACGCACAAACGAGACTGGTCACGGGCCTCAACCGGTGCGCGCCTCTTCAATCCCGGTTCTGTTTCCCACCCGCGCGATGGGCAGGCCAGCATGGCCATTTTGACTCTGGAACAAAACTGCCCACCGCAGGTTCAGTGGATTGATCTGTAATTTGTTTGCCTGTTTTTTTTATTGCTTATACTCCCTGTTCTTTTTTCAGCTCCAGATGATGATAGAGATGGGTCATCCAGACCACAGCCAGAACAGGCACACTCATATTCAAAATCGGCACCAAGGTTGCCAAAGTGATTATCAGCCCGCCCAGATAAATCGGGCCACGAAATTTTTTGCCAAAAAACTGGGCCTGTTTTTTACCCAGGTGATAGCCAGCAGCAACCTCAAAAAATTCCCGTCCCAGCAGATAGCTGTTGAGCAGGATTGACAGCACAAAACCAATTCCAAAAAGATAAAAAGGAACAAGCAGCAAGTTCAGCCCCAACACCCGCAAGGTAAAACGAATGTCGTGGACAATATCCGGCCACAGTCGGGGCGGTTCGGTGCGTTGCCGCTCAGCATAACAGGCTTTTTCCACGCGGGCGATAACTGTTTCCTGAAAAATTCCGGCAATCAGGACAACCAGAGTCGGGAGCATGAACCAGGCCACCACCCCGCCCAGTGTCCCTGTAATCCAGCCGGCCAGCGTATTCAGCCAGGCTGTGTCCCAGTATTCCAGCAAAGCTGTCAACCAGCCCAATCCCAAGGCAAAGGCCAGGGCAAGAACAACGGCCATCACAGCGCAAAACAAAAAAATTCCCCGGAGCCTCGCTTTTGACAAACTGGCAAATGTCTTGAAAAAAGGAAACACGCAAACCTCAACTTGTCTGAAAAATTCAGATTTCGTTTTTTTATTGCCCAACAGCCCGCAGCAGCCTTTGCGCGGCCAGATCAGAAGCAATATGTTTTTTCATCGGCGCTGAAGAATTCATCTGCTGCCCGGTTTCAAGAGGCAGACTGTCATAGGCAGCCCGCAGGGCCTGCTCAAAAACGCCACGCAGCAGGTCAAAACTCTGTTCAATCTCCGGGTACAGATTGTCTTCACGCCAAGGCAGCCTGACACTGCCCTCCAGCTCTTTATTTTTGTGGCAAGGAGTGCTTAACGAGTAATAGGCTTGCGCTTTCCAGTTCGCAACCCGCTCATTATGTCCCGGATAGCAGAACCCTTCCCATTCTTCCGGCGGTTTGGGCAGCGTTGATTCAACTTCAACACTCCCCAGAGCCAGATTTTTTTCATACTCATCAAGGCTGATTTTCCAGCTCAGTTTGGGGCGATAATTTCCGCGCTTTTTTTCTATTTTCCATTCTATGTGCATTGTACCTCCATGTCATACAATTCATTTACAAAGCGAGCTGAATACGTTCTCCAAAGGGCGGTAATCTGTTCGGACTTGTCGTGACCCATAGCACAGGATAATACGGCTCCGCCGGATAACGGTTACATTCCAGATCCGTCAAATACACAAGACAGGCAGGCTGAATACCGTTTTCTTCCACCCAGGAAAATACCGGACAGTAATCTGTTCCGCCCCCGCCCTTTGGTGACAGCTTCAAAGGCAGATCCATGCGGGCAAATTCCTGTACGCCGCTTACAGCACTGTCGCAATACACAACACTGACTATGGTATCAAAATCATATAAAATGGAAGAAAGTTCCGCAGCAAACTGGTCAAGTTCTGCCGGAGAAATACTGCCGGAAGTATCCACAGCAACAATGGTATGCGGCAAATCCTGAGCGCGGGTACTTGGCAGATACAATCCCGCGTGAATATAACGTCTGTTGGGCGGACTCCAGCTATAATCATTGCTGGCGCTGAGTTCAATAAACCGGCGCAAAAGTTCGGCCCAGTTCAGCTGTGGAAAAAGCCTGGCCCGCACCAACCGGGCAATTCCCTGCGGCAAGGATCCAAAAGATTTGGCCTGCTGAAAGGCAATGATAAAATCAGCCTCAGCTTCCTGCGCAAGCTGTTCATGTTCCGCCGGAGTTGGCGCGCCGCCGTCCACTCCCCGCGCGTCACGGACTTCACCGCTCTTGCCCGGATCACCGTACTCGGCCTCTTGCTCGTCCTTTTCTCCTCCTGCGCCTGCCAGTTGCAATATTTTTTTGCCTTTTCCGCTGTTTTCCTTATTTTTTCCTTCAGAAGCCTGCGAAGAGCTGTCAGTTTCAAGCAGACCGCCCTCTCCATGTCCACCGCCGCTGACTTCACTTTCTCCCTGTTCACCGTTTTCACCGCTTTCGCCCTGCTTTTCAGAGCGTTCAAGTAAAACTTCATAAATGGCCTCCACTTCCCTGTCCCGCAGTTCAGGGTCATCAAAAAAACCTTCGGGAAGTGTCAGGCCGGCATCAAGAAGCAACCAGTTGATAGCCAGATCGCAGGCCTGATTCCATAATCTGGCGTTACGGCCATTTCGGCGCAAATGATGACCGCAGGCCAGGTGCATGACCTCATGCCCAAGCAGCCCTTTGGTCTGCTCCAGAGAAAGCTTTTGCACGTACTCGCTGTTAAACCCAAGTGTACGGCCATCAGCCCAGGCCGTCTCACAGCCAGGATCATTTTTCAGGCGCAGACGCAAAGCAAGCACGCCAAAAAACGGATGATCGAGAACCAGCTCACTGCGGGCCTTGACAATCTTGTTCCAGACAGTCTCAACTTCTGCTTTTTCTACTTCCAATATTTTCACCAGCCTTACCTGCCGGGCGGCAGTACCAATACAACCACCGCTCCATAAAAACCGGAAGATTTTATAGCGAAAAAAACAAATATATCAAACCTGCTCTTTTTTCATATCTGTGAACTCAACAACCAAATCGCTGTTTTTTCATATCCCGGCTTTTAACAGTTTTCCACGGCACTTGACAATAAGATAATGAGAAACAAAAAATAGCACGTAGCGCAGGAGGAAGACATGAAAAAAACTCTGGGGTTTCTTTGCGGTACTCTCTTCTTTTTACTTTTTCTCACACCATGTTACGGCGAAGATAGAGCATATGTGAGCCTGAACGCGGGGCTCCTCATGCCGAAAGAAATGCACGTAGACGATGTAAGATTTTCGTTTGAAAACAGCCCTGTCGGAGTATTTGCTTTAGGACAAAGATTCAGAGACCGGTTCAGGGGAGAAGTTGAATTTTCGTTGTCAAAATATAAAGTTGACAAAGCTCAGTTTGAGGGGCTTACTTTTTCTCCTGACGGAGACATTACAAGTATTTCCCTGTTGGTAAACGGATATCTTGATTTTATAACCGACGGCCCTATTACACCTTTTTTAACCGCAGGCGTTGGAGGGAGCCGCTTATCGTTCAGCGACATGAAAGTATCTGGCCAGACCTTTGGGGATGGAGAAAGCGATACAGACTTTACCTACCAAGTTGGGGCCGGCATTGAGGTCGCCTTGGACAAACAGGTCAGCATTGACCTTAAATACCGATACCTTGTTATAAGGGATGATGGGGAAGAGCTGCCTTCACACAACCTGTTTTTTGGAGTGAAAGTCTTTTTTAACAGCCTGTTAGACAGTTCGGATTAAGAAAAAATAAAAAAAGGGCGTGCAGAAGCATTCCCTTTTTTATTACAGCGACAAATTAAAATACCGCTGAGTTGATTTTGTTCAAGCAATGAGTCGAGATTGTATTTGTTTTTATCTTTACAGGTTAAACGTCCGGTATTTGCTCAGAAAAAGCCCGCGAAGCGGGCTTTTTCTTTTAATCTGTCAAGATATGTTCATTGAGGATTTTAATTTCAGCTTCATTTCGCAACCGCTGGATTGCCGCCTGAAAAAAATCCTGTTTTTTATTCTGGGCGAGTGACTGTTGCCACAAGAGTTTTTCTTCTTCCCAGGATTTTTGCTGTGGCAAATTGCTCTGGTCCAGACGGGCCACCACAACACCACTGCCAATTTCATACGCTTCCGGCAACCACTGTTCAGCCTTGGCCACAAAAAGGTCATTGGTCAGTTTCTGATTCATGCCCAGCTCAGGAATACCCCCCTGCCGCGAAATATTTTTTTTCTGTTTTATACTGGCGGAAACAGGCGTCTGGCCCTTTTGAATATTTTCAACAAGAGTTTTGGCCGCCTGTAAAGCCAGCTCACGGGATTTTGTCTGGCGTAAACTGCTTTCAATATCATCTTTCACGTCCTCAAAAGGAATGGGAGTAGCCTGAACAAGCTCGGTCTTGCGCGCGAACAAATATCCATCCGCGAGAATGAGCGGCTCTTTCAGTGTTGCGTTCAACTCCAAATCATTCAAAGCGGTCAATCCCTTGGCGTCTAAACGTAATCCTGCCGGGGACTGTCCTTTAGCCAGCAACGGAGTCGGAAAGGTATGCAAACCAATCTTTTCAGCCGCATCTTCCAGACTCGATCCGGTCAGCAACAGCTCCACAACCTCATCCAGTTTTCCTGTCAGATTTTCCGAGGCTTTTTCATAGCGCAGACTTTGGGAGATTTGGTCTTTGACTTCATCAAGAGGCAAAGTCCGGGCAGGAGCCTTGTCTTCGATATAAAGAAGATGATAGCCAAACCTGGTACGCACCGGCTCACTTATCTCCCCTTTTTTCAGGGCAAAAGCGGCTTCTTCAAATGGCTTGACCATCTGCCCGCGTCCAAACCAGCCCAGATCTCCTCCCCGTGAAGCAGTTGGGCCCTGGGAATGTTTTTGGGCCTGTTCGGCGAAATTCTCTGCAGTACAAATCTTGCGTACTTCCGCAGCCTTGGCCAGCACCTTGGCGGCTTCTTCCTCAGCAGCATTTTCTTCCAGCTGAAACAGGATATGCCGCGCGTGTACCTTTTCTTCCTGTTTGAACTGATCCAGGTTGCCCTGATAAAAGCTGTCCACTTCTTCCGAACTCACCTTGACCCCCGAAGCCAGATCAGCCGCTGTCAGCTTGAGCAAGGTAAAACCTGCCTGTTCCGGTTTGGTATATTTGTCTTTTTGGGATTCATACACGTCCCTGGCCGCATTTTCTTCCAGCACAACCTGTTCCTTATACTGGCTGTCTGTAAACTCCACGTAGCTCATATCCACGCTTGAACGCACGAAATTAAAAAAATGCCGGACTTCTTCCTCATCACTGCTGACAGGCAGAGTCAAGACTCTTTGCAACTTTTCAATCAACATGCCCTGACGCATTTCCCGTTCAAAATCCGCCGGTGTCAGCTGGTTAGCCCGCAACAGATTCTTGTAAACTTCAGCATTAAACTTCCCGTCTTTCCCCGCAAAATCCTTGATACTTTCAATAACAGTACGCAGTTCCTTTGCTGAAACAGCCAGCTGAAAGCGTCCTGCTTCCTGCAGCAGCAGTTCACGGTTCACCATCTGATTGAACACCTGTTTTTTAAGCTGTATCTTCTTGAAATCGTCCTGACCAAGTTGAGGCTGCTGCTGGCGGAGCTGCTGCACGCTGCGCTCATAGGTCTGTCTGAAATCCTGCAGGGAAATCGGCGCCTCATTTATCGTGGCCAGCACAGAACTCCGGCTGCTGTTATAACTTCCCACTCCCCAAAAAACAAAAACCAGAACAATCAGGGCAAAAATAAATTTAACAACCCATGATTGAGAATGGCTCCGAATAACATCTAGCATCTTATCCCCACAATATGCCGTAATACGGCCAGTTAAAGTTAATCATTTTCACTTACGCACAGTATTCAACAACCCGCCAGCCCGAATAACATCAAGTTCATAGGGACTGAGATCGTTACGGACGACAAAATAATTTGTCCCGCAGCGAACCGTCAAGTCCTGACCAGGCTGCAACTGACTGGTATCAATTTCAACACTGCTGCCAAGTTGCAAACAAGTATAATCCTTTTGCTTGAGAAGCAAGGGTAAAATTCCGAAATTAACAAGGTTGGCGCGATGAATACGAGCAAAAGAACAGGCCAGCACAACACGAATTCCGAGATGGCGCGGAGCCAGAGCAGCGTGTTCCCGGCTGGACCCCTGACCATAGTTTTCACCGGCCAGGATAATACCGGCCTGAGCCTCATCACAGCGCAAAACAAATTCACTGTCCACACGGGAAAAAACATGCCGGCTGATGGCTGGAATATTTGACCGCAGGGCAGTGATTTCCGCGCCCGCCGGCATGATATGATCCGTTGTGATATTGTCTGCAACCTTAAGCAGAACCGGCAGTTCCAAGCGAGCAGGCAAGGGGTCAAAAGGAGATAGAGGAACAATATTCGGGCCGCGCAACACTTCCGTGCAGTTTCGGACACAGGCGTCTGCCCCCGGAAAAATAAAAAGGTCACGAATTGAGGGTGTGCTTTCCGGTAACACCGCCTTGAGCGGAGCCTGCCCCCAGGTCGCGGGATCGGTAAATTTTCCCCGCAGGGCGCACATGGCCGCTGTCAGGGGGCTGACAAGATACACCTTGGCATCAAGTGTACCGCTGCGGCCCTCAAAATTGCGGTTAAAGGTGCGCGCACTGACCCCGCCGGAGCAGGGAGAGCCGCCCATGCCAATACACGGCCCGCACGAACTTTCCAGCAAACGGGCTCCGGCATCCAGCATTGGGGCAAGCAGGTTTTCGTCCATAAGCATTTTCATCACCTGCTTGGAGCCGGGCGAGAGCAGAAAATCACACCCGCAGGCGGCTTTTTTTCCACGCACCAGCTCGGCCACTGCTTTCAAGTCGGAATACGAAGAATTGGTACAAGAGCCAATGGCCACCTGATCCACCTGCAACCCGTCCAGTTCACGGACAGGCACCACCTTGTCCGGCATATGCGGACAAGCAGCCAGCGGTTCAAGCAAACTTAAGTCTATGCAGATTTCCCGGTCATATTCAGCGCCCTCGTCCGCGCTCAAGGGAACATAATCCGCTTCCCTGCCCATTGACCGCAAAAAAAGACGGGTCTGTTCATCACTTGGAAAGATGGAAGTTGTCGCGCCAAGTTCAGCTCCCATATTGGTAATGGTTGCCCGTTCCGGCACGGTAAGCGAAGCCAGCCCCGGCCCTGCGTACTCCATAACCGCGCCAACACCGCCTTTGACACTTAACAGGCCAAGCAAATGCAAAATAATATCCTTGGCACTGGCAAAACCGTGCAGGCTGCCTTCCAGCCAGATACAAAAGACTTTGGGCATGGCCATCTTATAGGATTGTCCGGCCATGGCCATGGCCACGGAAAGTCCGCCAGCACCAATGGCCAGGCTGCCAAGCCCGCCAGCTGTCGGTGTATGGCTGTCAGAACCAATAAGCGTTTTGCCGGGCCTGGCAAAATTTTCCAGATGCAACTGGTGGCAAATACCTGTTCCAGGAGGCGAAAAAACCAAACCATAACGGGCGGCTGTTGTGCGCAGATAGCGGTGATCATCAGGATTACGAAAGCCCATCTGCAAGGTATTGTGATCAATATAGCTGACTGAAAGTTCGGTCTGCACCTTGTCAAGGCCGATGGCTTCCCATTGCAGGTAGGCCATGGTGCCGGTCGCGTCCTGGGTCAGGGTCTGGTCAATAACAAGGTCAATTTCCTGCCCTGGTTCGACCTGGCCCTGGCTGAGATGGGCCAGAACAATTTTTTCGGTTAATGTGCCGGACATAGTAACTCCTCGTTCTTATTGTTCAAATTGCAGCCTGGAAAGCGCGTTGTTATAAAAAAGGATCTGGGTTTTAACTTCCAGTTTCTCCCGTTTCAGGGCAAAGATCTCCTGCGCAAAATCCTGCCCAGGACACTCCCTGGCCAAAAATTCGCGAGCCTGACGCTCACACGCAAGCTGACGGGCTTCCAGCAGGGCAATTTCCGCGCGCAGACTGTCTGCGTCAATCAAGACGGATTCTTTTTCCTTTTCTGACATGTTCGGTATCCATTTCCTTTTTTTTCCATTTTTCCAGAACCGGCCGGGGCAGTGAATTAAAGATATTCCAAAAGCCCGGCCAGTACGCCAGCAGCTGTCCGGGATTATTCAACCGCAATCCGGGACAGGAAAAGGCCAGAAGTGCGAAGGCCAGAGTCCACTCAGGAGCAGGACTAGTCCAGGCCTCAGCCGGCAGTTCAATCTTTTGCGGGGGCAAGAGTAAACGCCCTGCTTCATGGCTGTACTTTGCGCCCAAAAAGTCAAGAAATTCAATTCCATAAGAATAAGACAGGCTTTTTTCATCGCAGGCGATTCTATATTCCTTCTGGCTCAAAAGAGCGGCGGCCAGAGCCAGATGGAAAAAATCCATATCCGCTTCAAGTTCCAGATGAATAGCTGTTTGCCCCCCACTCTGGCGAGAAGCAACAAGAGTTGAAGATGTGCGGCTGATCTGAACTCCGGTCTGCCCCAGAAAGACAAGCATGTTTTGGGCCTGTTCATCTTCCGGCCACCTGCCCCGCAAACAGAAAACGCCGCCGCAGACAAGCGGCATCAGCAACAATACCGCGGCAAAAGACGCCTCAAGCGGGCTGTCCAGTTCAGGTTCCGGCGGCTGGGGATGGGCAGGAGCGAGAAAAACAGCACACTGTTCACCACGCATTTCTTCTTGTGGGGCAAGCCCGAATTTCGCGAGCAGTTCAAACGTGACCAGAATTTTTCTGTGCCCACGCGCCTTGGCGGGAAAGGTCAGACGCAATCCCCGCGGAAAACATGGTGCACTTAACAACAGGGCGGCAAGAAACTCCACGGGCAGATCTTCGGACAAAACGAGTTCAGACGGCAGCATACCACTGCTTTCCAAACGGGCGGGCAGGGAAAAACCAGCCGGTTCCACCGGAGTCAGCCGTGCTCCAAGCTGAGGCAAAAACGCGCATAGATTTTGGATCTTCAATCGCCGCAAATGAGCCGAACCAACAAACCGAATCTGGCAGGGCCGCGACAAGGCCAGGCAAAGCAATAAATAAAAAGTAAAGGGCTCCCCACCGACAAAAGCGGTGTCCTCTGACGGCTGCAAAACAGTGCCCTCAACAACAAGGTTAGTTCCCTGACGGGCAATGGAGCCTTTCCAGCTATTGAGCGCGGTTATCAGTTCCTGTACGGATGCAGCCTGTGGATTGTGCGGCAAACGGGTTGCACCGTCGCTTAAAGCAGCCAGAAAAAGCTGGGCCCGAAAATAAAAACTGTCCCGCGGGCCGGGCAGCTCCGCCTGCAAAGGCCGTGAGCTGGGGGCAAGACGATAGGCCTCGGCTTCTTTTTCCTCACTTTGAATATAAGATAAGGCGTTCAGATTAAAAAAAAGTTCACGAACCAGCCCGGGGTGATCCAAACGGTCGTGCAATTCCTTTTTCCATACCGCCCACAACCGTTTTTCCTGCTTTGGATCTGCCAGGGCTATTTTTTTGTTTTTTCGGGCACTGGCAGCTTTCCCCAGCAATCTGGCCCGTTCAAAAATCAGTTTGGCAAGACTGGTGTCAATCTCAATAAGTTCCTGCGAAAGGCTTTTTTCTTTTTCCATACTTATACCCCGCGTACGGGTCCGCAAAAATTAAAACCGCACTCTCTTATGGTTTTCGGGAAGCGGCGCGGCAAACAAGAAAATCATTTACTTGAAAATTCAGGGAAAGAAAAGTCCGGTACAAGAGTAATCTCTTACCTGCAAAACCAAATAAAGCAAAGAGCTTGTCTATTTTTTAACAAGAGCTAATCTAGTTAGTATAACCACTAGCAAAAAAAAGAAAAAAACATCTTGACATTTTTTTCACTTGGAGAAAGAATTCAGTTACTCGTGTCCAAGGAATATTTTAACGATTTGAATCAGGAGGTTTTAATTATGGCACTGCTCCCAGCACATGGAGGAAAAGGACTTGTTTGTTGCCTGCTGCAAGGCGCTGAACTTGAAGCAGAACAAAAAAAAGCTGCTTCCCTGCCCCAGATAGAGATTTCTGCCCGGGCCAAGGGAGACCTGATCATGATGGGTATTGGCGGATTCAGCCCACTGAACGGTTTCATGACCAAGGCCGACTGGAAAAGTGTTTGTGAAAAATTTACTATGGCCGATGGTACGTTCTGGCCGGTTCCGGTCACCCTTGACGTTGACGATGAAAAGGTCAAGGCCGGTGACGAGATTGCCCTGGTGCGTGACGGCATAACCTACGCAACCATGAAGGTCTCTGAAAAATACGAGATGACTGAAGAGGATAAGAAGTGGGAATGCTACCAAATCTTCAAAGGATCCGGTGAAGACAGCGCGGACGACAAATTCTGGGCAACAGCCCTTGAAGACCACCCCGGCGTGAAGATGGTTATGGCGCAAAAGAAATATAACCTGGCCGGAACAGTTAAAGTCTTGAGCGAAGGCGACTACCGCAACCGTTTCCCCGGCGTGTACATGACTCCGGCTGAAGCCCGGGCCACCTTTGAAAAGAAAGGTTGGAGCAGGGTTGCCGCGTTGCAGCTCAGAAACCCCATGCACCGTTCTCACGAATACCTGGCCAAAATCGCCATGGAAGTCTGCGACGGCGTGTTCATTCACTCCTTGGTTGGCAACCTGAAACCGGGTGATATTCCGGCAGAAGTGCGTATCAAATGTATCCAGACCCTGATTGACAACTATTTTGTCGATGCCAATGTTGTCCAGGGCGGTTATCCGCTTGACATGCGCTACGCCGGACCGCGTGAAGCGTTGCTGCACGCCACATTCCGTCAAAACTACGGCATCTCCGACATGATCATTGGCCGCGACCACGCCGGTGTCGGCGACTTCTACGGTATGTTTGAGGCCCAGGAAATCTTTAATCGTATCCCCTATCAGACAGAAGCAGAAAAAAACAAGGCCGCTGGCAAGGCTCTTCTGTGTCAACCGCTGAAAATCGACTGGACATTCTACTGCCATAAGTGTGACGGCATGGCCTCCATGCGTACCTGCCCGCATACCAAGGAAGACCGCGTTATCCTGAGTGGAACCAAGCTGCGCAAGGCCTTGTCTGAAAAGGCCGATGTACCGGATCACTTCGGACGTGATGAGGTTCTGGTTATCCTGCGCGAATACTACGAAGGACTGACTGAAAAGGTTGAAATCAAGATGCAGAAGGCTGCATCTGGCTCAGGAATGAAATAAACCGTACTCGGAAGAGGGGAGTTTGGATCTCCCTTCTTCCAGAAAAAGACGCTAAACCTGTAACCACCTACAAACATTTTACATCCTGCTTGACACAAAAAGCACATACTGTTATCTGTATTAAAAGCCCTGTCATGGGCGGAAAAAAGGATTGGCACTAACTAAAAACTGGAGGGAATTATGCCAACATACGTAAACCCGGAAAAGTGTGACGGCTGCAAGGGCGGCGAAAAGACTGCCTGCATGTACATCTGCCCGAACGACCTGATGATTCTCGATGCGAAAGAGATGAAGGCCTATAACCAGGAGCCGGATGCCTGCTGGGAATGTTATTCTTGCGTCAAGATCTGTCCTCAGGGCGCGATCACTGCACGGCCTTATGCTGACTTTGCTCCCATGGGAGGCACCAGTATTCCGTTGCGCAGCGCGGAAGATATTATGTGGACAGTCCAGTTCCGCAGTGGCGAAGTCAAACGCTTCAAGTTTCCGATCCGCACAACACCGGAAGGGCAGCTCAAGCCTTTTGAAGGGAAGCCGGAACCTGGCGATCTTGAGAGTGAACTGCTGTTCACCGAAACAGAGCTGGTTACCCCAAAAGAAGCTCTGGGCAAAAAGTTTGATGTTCAGGACGCTGACGCAAACAAGTGCTGGAAACTAGGTGCCTAGTTTCTCCCTTACTTGTTATGTGCTGTAAAAACAATTCATGAACAAAAAAAGGAGTGAGATATGCCCCAGATTCCAGTGAAAGACGAAACCAAGGGTTTGGCTCTGGCAGAGCCGGAAGTTGTAGAAATTGATACTGATATTTTAATAGTCGGCGGCGGCATGGGCAGCTGTGGAGCTGCTTTTGAAACTGTTCGCTGGGCAGACAAGGTCGGTGGCGATATAAAAATACTTCTGGTTGACAAGGCAGCCCTGGAACGCTCCGGTGCTGTTGCCCAGGGACTCTCCGCCATTAACACATATCTTGGCGAGAACGATGCTGACGATTATGTCCGCATGGTCCGTACCGACCTGATGGGCATTGTTCGCGAAGACCTTATCTTCGACCTTGGCCGTCACGTTGATGATTCCGTTCATCTGTTTGAAGAGTGGGGACTGCCCTGCTGGATCAAAAAAGACGGCAAGAACCTTGACGGCGCCCAGGCCAAAAAGGCCGGTCTTTCCCTGCGTAACGGCGATGCCCCTGTTCGTTCAGGCCGCTGGCAGATGATGATCAATGGTGAATCCTACAAATGTATTATTGCTGAAGCGGCCAAGAACGCCCTTGGTGAAGAACGGTACATGGAACGTATTTTCGTGGTAAGACTTTTACTTGATGCGAACGAACCAAACAGAATCGCGGGCGCGGTTGGTTTCTCCGCCCGCGAAAATAAGATTTTTATCTTCAAAACCAATGCCATGCTTGTTGCCTGCGGCGGCGCGGTCAATATTTACCGCCCCCGTTCCACTGGTGAAGGTATGGGACGTGCCTGGTATCCTGTCTGGAACGCCGGTTCCACCTACACCATGTGTGCCCAGGTTGGCGCGGAAATGACCATGATGGAAAACCGTTTCGTGCCCGCCCGATTCAAGGACGGATACGGTCCGGTTGGTGCCTGGTTCCTGCTGTTCAAGGCCAAAGCCACCAACTACAAGGGTGAAGACTACTGCGTGACCAACGCCCCCATGCTGGCTCCGTACGAAAAGCGCGGATACGCCAAAGGCAATATTATCCCCACCTGTTTGCGGAACCATATGATGCTGCGTGAAATGCGTGAAGGCCGCGGCCCGATCTATATGGACACGGCAAGTGCCCTGCAAAACACCTTCAAGACTCTGGATAAAAACGAACAAAAGCATCTGGAATCCGAAGCCTGGGAAGACTTCCTTGACATGTGTGTCGGTCAGGCCAACCTGTGGGCCGCCTTAGATATCAAACCGGAAGAACGCGGCTCTGAAATCATGCCCACAGAACCGTACCTGCTTGGCTCCCACTCCGGTTGCTGCGGCATCTGGACTTCCGGCCCGGATGAACCCTGGGTACCGGATGAATACAAGATCAGGGCAGATAACGGCAAGATCTACAACCGCATGACCACGGTGAACGGTTTGTTTACCGCTGCTGACGGTGTTGGCGCTTCCGGGCACAAATTCTCCTCCGGTTCTCACGCCGAGGGCCGGATTGCCGGAAAGCAGCTTGTGCGCTGGGTTGTTGACCACAAGGATTTCAAGCCGGCTCTGAAGCAGACCACTGAAGAGCTGAAAAGAGAAATCTATCAGCCCTGGTATACATTTACCGAAAACGTGGGCACCTCAACCGACCCGGTTGTGAACCCGAACTTTATCTCCCCCAAAAACTTCATGATGCGCCTTATTAAGTGCACTGATGAATACGGCGGAGGTGTCGGAACCTACTATACAACATCCAAGGCCCTTCTAGATACAGGTTTTAATCTGATGCGGATGCTGGAAGAAGATTCAGCCAAGCTGGCTGCACGCGACCTGCATGAACTGTTGCGTTGCTGGGAAAACTATCACCGTCTGTGGACAGTGCGTCTGCACATGCAGCACATTGATTTCAGAGAGGAGACCCGTTACCCCGGCTTCTACTATCGCGCGGACTTCATGCCGCTTGATGACAGCAAGTGGAAGTGCTTTGTCAATTCACGATTTGATCCTGAAAAGGGAGAGACAAAGCTGTTCAAACGCGCCTACTACCAGATTATCCCTGACTAACCACTATAGAGTTCGCGGGCATAGCGCCCGCGAACTCTACAAACTTACAGGTTTGTGACAACGCCCTGTTGCCCACAAAGAATTCTTCTCCAGGGTGCAGTATCTGACATTTGAATCAGAAAACGCGATGTTTTAAGCCGCGTAAGTGAACTATCTACGGAGGAGCGTTGAATGACCACCAGTAGTATCTTGGTTATTGGCGGAGGGTTCAGCGGGATAACCGCTGCTCTTGAAGCCGCTGAACTGGGGCATGAAGTATTTCTCGTTGAAAAAAATCCTTTTCTGGGCGGACGGGTCGCACAGCTCAACAAATATTTTCCCAAACTGTGTCCGCCATCCTGCGGGCTGGAAATCCAGTTTCAAAGAATCAAGAAAAATCCGAATATCAAATGCCTTACCCTGGCTGAAGTGACTTCGCTTACCGGAGAGGCCGGAAACTTTGAAGCCCAGATTACAATCAGGCCCAGGTTTACGGCCCCGCAAAGTATTGATTTCAGCCAGCTGAGCAAGGGGCTTTCAAAGGAAGTTCTCAGCGAATTTAATCTGGGGCTGAGTAAACGCAAGGCCTTGTATATGGACATGCCTTTTGCGTTTCCGCACCGCTATGTGCTGAAAAAAGATGAGCTGAGCGCCGTTGACCAGGCCAAAGTTGAAGAAAATGAATATATCCATCTGGAAGAAGAGGAAAGAACCGTTACTCTCCAGGTCGGAAGCGTCATTTACGCCACAGGCTGGCAGCCCTATGATGTCACCGGGCTGAGTAATCTTGGAGCGGGTACAATCCCGGACTGTGTTTCCAATATGCAGATGGAACGTCTGGCCGCGGCAGGCGGCCCGACAAACGGCAGGATCGTCCGTCCTAGCGACGGCCGCTCACCTCATCGGGTGGCCTTTGTGCAATGCGCGGGTTCACGGGACGAAAACCATCTTCCCTATTGTTCTTACATCTGCTGCATGGCCTCTCTCAAACAGGCCAGTTACCTCAGAACCCAAGACCCTGATTGTGATATTACCATTTTTTATATCGACCTGCGCACCCCCGGCAGATACGATAATTTTGCCCGCAGGATCCTGGCTGACGAAAAAATCCATGCCGTAAAGGGCAAGGTTGCGGAAGTCAGACAGGGTGACGGAGGAACAGGCGTATGGCTCACGGCTGAAGATATTCTGGGCGGAGGAAAATCCACGGAATACTTTGATATGGTTGTCCTGGCCACTGGTATGCAGCCAAGTCTGGCAGGAGAAAAACTGCCAGAGTGCGTACAACAGGATCAGGAAGGTTTTATCACCAGTAAGAGCCAAAACGGTATTTTTGCCGCTGGATGTGCCGCCAGACCCCTGGATGTAATGAAATCGGCCCAGTCTGCCACCTGTGCCGCCATGAAAGCTATTCAAACGGTGAGGGGGAGATAACGATGGCTGAAAAAATAGGTGTCTATTTTGATGCGTCAAGCATCGCAGACTTTTTTGATATTGACGTTCTGGCCCAGGGCGTGCAGCAAAAATGGGGTACGCTCTGTCCTGTTGTCAAAACCCTTTCCTGCGCAGCTTCCGAAGAAGGAAGGAAAACCATTGAAGCGGATATTCAGTCTGATGAACTGGATGCTGTCTGTCTTTGCGGCAGCAGCCCGCGCGTGGACTGGAATTTTTTTGATTTTGGCCAGGAAATTCTTGTTGATCGCGTCAATCTGCGTGAACAATGCGGACTCGCCTATGCGCATCCCGCCGATACGCCAAAGTCCGGCAACGGAACGCCTGAACTCTTGTTCCAGATGGCAACAGATTATATCAATATGGGGATCGTCAAACTGCAAAAATCCGTCTCCCCGCAGACAGAGATTGTTGAGGCCACCAAGACAGTACTGGTTATTGGCGGCGGCTGGACAGGACTGACAGCTGCGGCAAGTGTGGCGGAAATTGGCTATCATGTTATTTTGGTTGAAAAAAAGCCTGACTTGGGCGGCGTGGCCGCGACCATGTACAAGACAATCCCTCTGGGGCCGCCTTATGACCGCTTGCAGGACACCGGCATTGAGCAAAAAATCGCAGCCGTGACCGACAACGAAAAAATCCAGGTACTGACCAAAACAACAGTCCAAAGCCTGTCTGGAATGCCCGGTCAATATACGGTTGTCCTCAAAACTCCTGAGGGAGAACAAACCTTGCCCGTAGGTTCGGTTGTTATTGCCACGGGCTGGGAAGCGCAGGATAAAAAGTATCTTGAACCGCTTGGCTACAAACGCCTGAAAAACGTGGTCACTGCCGGTGAATTTGAAGCCTTGGTCAAAGCGGACAATCTTGTTCGTCCAAGTGACAGCAGGCCGCCCAGAAGCGTTTTGTTTCTGACCAGCTTTGGCGACAGTCTGAGTTCTTTTGCCGAAGCAGAAGAGGCAGCCAGAAATGCCGAGCCGGAAGCCACCGAAAAGAGCGGCGAGGAGGAAGAAACACCAAAGCAGCTGTTCAGGGAAAACAAAACCTACAAACATCTGCCCTATACTTCAGAGCTGACCTCTTTAGCCGCACTCAAGCAGGCAACCTATGTGCGGGAAAAACTACCGCAGGCCAGCGCCTATATCCTGTATGAACACATGATGATTCCGGGCATCAATGAGCTGTATTACAAATCAGCCCAGAATGACCCGGGTATCATGCTTTCCAAGGGCGAGGTTGTTTCGGTTTCCGGCACGGAAAATAATGGTGTTGCTGTCCGCTTGAAAAATACCTTTTTGGGCAAGGACGTGGAACTGGAAGCAGACATGCTTGTCCTGCCTACAGCTATGACTCCGTCAACCGCACTCACGCCGGTATTGCAGCTGCAATACCGACAGGGACCGGCCTTTCCTGACCTTGAACTTTTTGATGGATTTGCCGATTCCAACTATATCTGCTTTCCGTATGAAACACGGCGAACCGGTATTTACGCGGCAGGCTGCGTACGCCAGCCAATGACCCTGGCCACAGCTGAAGCTGATGCGCATGGCGCGGCACTCAAGGCCGTGCAATGTCTGGAATCAGCCAACCGTGGAATGGCAGTCCACCCCCGCTCCGGTGACCGCAGTTATCCCAAGTTCAACCTAGTACGCTGCACCCAGTGTAAGCGCTGTACAGAAGAATGTCCTTTCGGCGCTCTGGACGAAGACGAAAAAGGCAATCCCATGCCCAATGTCTCCCGCTGCCGCCGCTGTGGAACCTGTATGGGAGCATGTCCTGAACGGGTTATCTCCTTTGATGACTACAATGTCGATCAGATCGGCTCCATGATCAAGCAGATTAACGTACCTGACGATATGGAGCAAGGCGGCCCGCGCATGTTGATTCTGGCCTGCGAAAATGACGCCTATCCGGCCTTGGATATGGCGGCAATCCGCGGCAAACGCTGGAGTCCGTATGTACGGATTATTCCTGTCCGCTGTCTGGGTTCAGTCAACGCCATCTGGGTTGCGGACGCCATGTCCAAAGGCAATGACGGCTGTCTGCTTCTGGGCTGTAAATACGGTGAAGACTACCAGTGCCATTTTGTCAAAGGTTCGGAACTGTGTAATAAACGCATGGACAATATTGGCGAAACCCTTGGCAAACTGGGAATAGAAACAGAACGGGTGCAGCAGATGCAGGTCGCCATTGATGAATATGATCAATTACCAACCATGATTGATACTTTTGTTGAAAACATCATCAAACTTGGTCCGAACCCGTTCAAGGGATATTAAGGAGAACAATATGTCTGAAACGCTCAAGCTCCAGCCGGATCTGCAATTTGTGAAAGACTTGCAGGCTGTTGGAGGCGCAGATCTGAAAAAATGCTATCAATGCGCCACCTGCAGCGTCATCTGTCCGCTTTCTCCCACTGATGCCCCATATCCGAGAAAGGAAATGGTCTGGGCCCAATGGGGACTAAAAGACAAGCTGACCAATGATATTGATATCTGGCTCTGCCATAACTGCGGCGAATGTTCCGATCTGTGCCCACGTGGAGCCAGACCTGGAGATCTGCTTTCCGCCCTGCGCAACATGAGCTACAAGGAACTCGTCCGGCCCAAGGCCTTGGGAAAATGGATGAGCTCTCCGGTATATCTGCCGATTCTGATTGCCATTCCGGCCCTGATCTACGGCATTATCTGGCTGATTCGGGCCAGCCAGCTGGGCAGCTTTTTTCCGCTGCTGGATGGCAAAATCGTGTACGGGCATCTGTTTCCCGGCGATTTTACCATTGACCCGGTCTTTGGTCTGGTCGCGCTTTTCGCGCTTGTCAGTTTTGGAGTGGGGATAAAAAACCTCATTGACGGTTTCAAAAAGCACACAGAAAAAACCTTTGTCATTGGCTACAAACGGCCAACAACACTTCTTCGGGCCCTGCTTGCTGTTGTCCGTGATGAAATTGTCACTCATTCCAAATGGAGAACCTGCGGTAAGGAAACGGCTGATGATTCCAACAAATTCTGGGGACACCTCACTTTATTTTATGGTTTTGTGGCCCTATTTATTGTTACATCAATTGTCGCGGTTACGCACTGGGGCGGAAAGATTGTCCCATTTATTGCTCCGCTTGGACACACCCCCATGCCGCTGTTAAGTCCGGTCAAAATACTGGCCAATATTGGCGCGTTTTTTCTGGTCATTGGCTTGACTCTGTTGACCAAGCGCAGATTAAATGAAGACCCGTCCAAGACAATTTCCAGCTATTATGACTGGTATCTGCTGGGTGTTATCTGGGTCGTAACCATAACCGGTATACTGGCAGAAATTTTTCGCCTGCAGGAAATGGCGCAGGTTGCCTATCCGGTCTACTACCTGCATCTGATCTCGGTATTTATGCTTTTCGCGTATCTGCCCTGGTCAAAGCTTGGTCATCTGGTTTACCGCACAACAGCCCTTGTCTATGCCCGCTATATTGGCCGGCTGCCCATTTCTGAACAGCTTATCAAGCAAGATAACATTTTGGTTTTATAAAAAGGAGAGATGTCATGTCTGAAGCCCGTAAAATGTTTGCCATGGATACGTTTGTCGCCTACCTGAAAGGCGAAGGCAAGGAAGCCCAACAACAGGAAATCAACAGTCTTTTGTTTCATATGACCCAGCAGCAGATTGATGAGGAAACAGAACCATTTGCTGCGGCATTGACCAAAGCCTGGCTGTATGAACAGCACCCTGAACTGACAGAGATGAGCAAATCCCAGATTGTGGAACTGGGTAAAAGCGTTTCTGTCACCCCAATGCCGGCCCGAGCCCAGTCTGAAGTCAGTGAAATTCTGGAAAAACTGTCTTCCTACAGACAGACAATCGCTGACCAGCAGAGCAAAATAGCAGGTCTGGAAGACGATCTGGCTGACAGGGAGAAAAAACTGGCCGAGCTGGAAAAAAAGGTCGCTGAATATGAATCCGAAAAAAAGGGTGAGGCAGAACAGCTTTTTATTACCACGGAAAAACGGGTGGAAGAATTTACGGAAAAACTTGAGGCTCTGCTCAAAGAGGTTGAAGAAGTAAAGAAAACCGGTGTGGTTGTCGGTGTGGCGGCCGGAGCTGCTGCGGAGGCGGCTCCTGCTTCAACAGATTCAGGCAGTGACGCCGGGGACGACTTCGGTTTTGCCGGCGGTGCGGCAGATCCGTTTACCTCTGAAGACTGGTAAACAACACTGTCAAAAAAACCAAAAAGCAGTTCGGGAAACCGGACTGCTTTTTTTAACTGTTTGGGAGCAACCTGAACGGCATCTTGCCTGCAACGAACCTTGTCAGAAGCGGACGCTTATTGGCCAAAACCATCAGCCACAAGCGCCCGCAACTTTAAGGAGGGTGCTATTCATTGAGAGCTTGCCTGAAATTTTCAATCAGAGGCTCCATGATATAATCAAGAAAGCTCCGTTTGCCAGTGCTGAAAAAGACAGTTACCGGCATTCCGGGAGAAATTTCGACTCCCTGGGCAATCACCTGTTCGACTTCAATTTCAACATGGGCCTGATAGACCTGCTGTTCTCCATACGGAGTACGCATATCTACACTATCCGCAGACAGATACACAACAGTACCGCCTACAGGCTGTACTTCCCGCTGATTAAAGGCATTGAGCTGAATACGGGCCTGCTGCCCCATAAAAACCTTGGCAATGTCCATTGGCCGCACATGGCACTCAACAATCAGTGGCTCTTTTTCCGGTACGATCTGCATCAGAACTTCACCGGGGCGCACAACACCGCCCTCGGAAAAAACCTGCATTCCAACCACGGTTCCGGTTGTGGGAGATACAATATCCAAACGGACCTGGGCGTCCAGTAAGGGCCGGATACGATCCTGCAGGTCAAACAGATGGGGCTGTAACTGCGCCATCTGGTTGACAGCCCGTTCCACATACTGGGTTTTCAAGGCATTCAAACGGACCCTGATCTCCGTGATCCGCTCCTGGCTTTCAGCCATCTGGCCGGCCAGAGAACTTTTCAGGCCGCGGTGAGAAGCAAGCTCACGCTCCAGAGCCAATACCTGTGGCTTATCCAGAAAGCGTTCTCTTAGCAGTTCCCGCTTGGCAACCAGTTCATCTTCCAGTGCAGCAATAATATTATCCTCAGACGCAGACCGCTCTGTCAGTCCGTCAATCTGCTTATAAATCTGTTCAACCTGGGTCTTTAACAGTTTCTCCTGTTCCCTGAGGGTATTGCGCTGCGAATTAAAAACTTCTGTTTCCATCCGCATCAGTCTTTGCGTGTTCGCCTCATCCTGATTTTGCATAAGTTCATCAGGCCAGGAGATTGCGTTCGCCATCTTCCTTTCAGCCTCCAACCGGGCTTTCATGGCCAAAGACGCGTTCAACTGTCCGCTCAAAATATCAACATTTGAATTGATACTGATACCTTGCAAACTGATCAGCTTCTGCCCCTTGACGACCTTGTCACCATCGCGCACCCAGATTTTTTGTACGATTCCGCCCTCAAGGTGCTGAATATCCTTACGATTCTGTTCAACCTTGATTACACCGGGAGCAACAACCGCGCCTTCCATCTTGCCAAGTACGGCCCACAGCCCAAATCCGCCAAAGAAAATACCGACAATAATCATGCCCGCGATAATACAGGGCCTGGCCGCAGTTTCAGGCGTCAACGTCTTCTGATATAAGGTTTCAATTGAATCTGCGGCTGTTGTGTCCTTTTGCTCTTTCGCTGCGGCCAGAAATTTTGACCGCCCCGAAAAAAAATCTTCTACAGCAGCCTGAAATTTCTTAAATTTTTTCACCAACAATTCTTTTAGTTCTTCCTTACGCATTGGTATTCCCCTTAGCCTGGACAATGGCCCCGACAGGTTTAGGAAAAGCCTGCGCTTTTTGCGGCATAAGAGCCTGCAAAACCTGCTGCCGCTCCCCAAAATGAACGACACGACCACTTTGCAGCACAAGCAGTTTGTCCATGGAAGATAATGTCGACATCTTATGAGAAACAACAATAACTGTTGTTTTTTCTTCTTTCAAACGGGCCAGGGCCTCAATCAGGGCCCGTTCACCGGCTTCATCAAGATTCGAGCTGGGCTCATCAAGAATAATCAGTTTAGGATTACCATATAAGGCGCGGGCCAGACCGATACGCTGCCGTTGCCCACCAGACAGAGCCGCACCGCCAACTCCAATCTTCGTGTCGTAACCGTCAGGCAGATGCAAAATCAATTCATGCGCACCGGCTTTTTTCGCGGCCTCGACAATCTTGTCAGGAAAACCAGTATCAAAACGACCGATGTTTTCCGCGACAGTCCCACTAAAAAGTTCAACGTCCTGTGGAAGATAGCCAATAAACTTGCCGAGCCGTTCCTGATTCCAGGCAAAAATATCAGCTCCGTCCAGGCGTACAGTGCCTGCACTTGGCGGCCAAAGACCAATCAATAAACGACAAAGTGTTGTTTTTCCTGCCGCACTGGGGCCAATCAGGCCCATAGATTCACCAGCGGCCAGCCCAAACTGCACACCTTGCAGTAAATACCCTTTTCCGGGAAAACCCAGGCTGACCCCTTCACAAAGCAATTCTCCTTCCGGATCAGGCAGTTCCATGGATTCCTTTTCCCGGGGCTCCGAAAAATGCTCTTTCAGCCGGCGATAGGCACCAATAGCATCCGCTGTCTGCTTATAAGCAGCCATACCCTGCTGAATTGGAGCCAGAGCCCGGCCCATGATAATTGAAGCGGCAATCATGACTCCGGGAGTTGATTTTCCCTGCAGGGTCAGCCAGGCGCCAACTCCGTAAATCGCGACCTGCATAAACATACGCAGACCACTGGTAAAAGCCTGAATACCCCCTGCGTTACGGCTGGCATGAGTTTGCAACTGGATAACATTGTCATTCAGTCGATGCCAGCGCTCTGTCAAGGCACCAACCATACCCATAGAACGCACAGCCTCAGCATTTCGTATGCCAAGCCCCACCAGTTCCTGGGACTGGGCGGAAATCTGATTCGCCGTGCCAAGAGGTTTGCGTGACAGCTTATCCTGCAACACGCCGGAAATAAAAATACAGATACCACCACACACCGCGACCATACCAAGCAATGGATGCAGCACAAAAATCAAAAGAATAAAAATCGGCATCCAGGGGGCATCAAAAAAGGCAAAAATAGCATTCCCTGCCAAATATTGCCGCATGGTCATCACATCACGCAGGTTTGCCTTACTCTGTTCTCCCCCAAAAGCGGCCTTGCGAATCATTCCGGCCAGCACGCTGGGACTCATGGTCTTATCCATCGACACACTCATACGTACCAGAAGCCGGGAACGCACAACCTCCAGCATGGCCATGACAACCAGACAGGCAACGGCAATGACCGTAATCACGATCAGGGTTGAAACGCTGTAGCTCGTCAAGACCTTATCGTAGATCAGCAACATATAAATTGAAAATGTAAGCTGGAACATATTGATGAACATGCTGAAAAAAGCTGCGTACGCCAAATGTTTCTTCCAGACACCTAGAAAACTTTTCATTCAAAAATCCTTATTGTTTCAAATCAGCTTCACCGTCTTCCACACCCACAACCTCTTCCGTTGGCATCTTTCCGCTACCCACCGAAAAAAGCCAACATTATTGCGGCACACTTTCAGATGGTGGCAACGTCCGGAACACACGGCCAATGCGGGACAAAGAAAAGATATGGGCATAAAGAAAGGGAAGTGCCCCCTCATTTTTCAGGAACAGAAAATCCTCGTCCGCAAGCTGGGCCAGGCTTTTTTCTTCCACAAAATACAGTCCGTCAAAAGAAAAAACCTGGGGCTGCGCCTGTTCGCCACCCGCGTTCGCAGTTATGGAAAAAGGCACAAGCAAATTTTTAGAGGCCAGATACGAACCAAGCAATGCCGCCCGCTGTTGATCGGCCCGAATGGAACTCAGCATCTGACCGGCACTGAGCAGAATATCACTTGCTTCCCCCTCGGCATTAAAAAGCGCTTCCCCGTCTTCAGTTGAAAGCAGGGAACAATCTCTGTCCACGCCAATAGTTAACTGTTTTTGCTCATTATCAATCTGCAAAAGCAAAAAAGGATAGGCCCGAAAAACAGCCGGAATATAGCCAGCGTTCCACCGGCCGTCTTCAAGGACCATATTCCCGGAAGCGGGTGTTCCCAGCAGCACAATAGGCGAAAAGGTATCTTCAAATTTACTGAAAAGCACAGGCAATTCCCTGGAGCAGGGCAGGATCTCACTCAAACCCACCAAGGCTGAAAGCTGATCCTTACAAAAGGCAAAATCTTCGCGAGGCAGGATGCACAGGTCCACATCATTTTTTTTGTCTAAAGGCTGTGGGTTGATAAACATATTTTTCCCTATGAAGTTATAAAGTTGCACAAAAACAGGCAAGGCATCCAAAGACTGCTACTTGTCCCCGGCACGGGTGCTGCATAAAATCCGGTGTTCCCCGCCCTGGAATATCTTCAAGCTGGATTAAAATTCTGGACACTGCCACTAAACACGGCTTCAAAGGTTTTCAGATTGATCGCTGTTGAATCCGGCCCAACAACATCAAGCCGCAGCTCCTCTTTTTTATCCGCTCCGCCCTGACACAGCATACCGGCATATGCCCGTGACAGACGGGAACATGAGGCGTGTTCAGGGTATCAATCAAGGGATATAACTGACCTGACCACTGCGGGAATCTGTCAGGACATCGGCGCATAAGACCGCGTGAAAAACAGATAACACGATTACTGCCTGACCTGAGGCTGTTCAATAATCAACAACGAGGAGCCAGAACGGCAGGTCTGTTCTGTCGTCCCAACCAGCAGGATATCTGCAGCAGATTCCGGCAAGACCTCAGCCTGAAAAACTGCGCGGCACCACAGCTCTGACTGATAAAACAGAGCAGATAGGTATTCAAGGACACTCCTTCCAGACTTGCCTGCCGGGCCAGTTCTCAGTGCAAAGAAACCGGCATACGAAACCGAAGCTCACCACTGTATCTTTTTCTCTCGAACAAAATGGCTCCGAATACGAACCGAAGAAATATACACTCCAAATCTGAATTGTCAAGCATTTCTTTTTGGGTCATGAAAAAATACAGGAAACCGCTCCACAAAGACCTGCGCCGCGGACTTTAAAAAAAGTGGAAAAAAAGCTTGCTTTCCTTTCCGAATTTCCATAGTAACAATTCTTGTCTTTGAGGAGAGCCGAGGTAGCTCAGTCGGTAGAGCAGGAGACTGAAAATCTCCGTGTCGGCAGTTCGATTCTGTCCCTCGGCACCACAAGACATCCCTTCAGTGCGCATTCCATTCCATCTTCCATGCTGCTCTTCTGAACTTTCAGGCCACATCTTTCTGGAATTTTTTATTTATTTTCTCCAAGAACCTCTTTGACTTTTGTTTTCCAATTGACCTTGTTTTTGCATCCTGATATTTTTGCTCTCCAGTTTTGGCCATGTTGGCCTGTAAATTCTTTTCTACAACCTGGAGGCGCATATGCAGCTCATTGATACCGTAAAGCAGAGAGATCCGCATGAACCGGAATTTCATCAGGCGGTCAGCAAAGTGCTTGAGTCGATTGAACCGGCTCTGGAACGCAATCCGCAATACCGTAAGGCCAAAATTATTGACCGGATTGTTGAACCGGAAAGGGTGATTCTGTTTCGGGTTCCCTGGGTGGATGACAAAGGCGAAGTGCAGGTCAACCGGGGATTTCGTATCCAGATGAACAGTGCCATTGGCCCTTACAAGGGCGGCTTGCGCTTTCATCCGTCTGTCAACCTCAGCATTTTAAAATTTCTGGCCTTTGAACAGGTCTTCAAAAACGCCCTGACCACCCTGCCCATGGGCGGCGGAAAGGGCGGCGCGGATTTTGACCCCAAAGGCAAATCAGATAATGAAATCCTGCGTTTCTGCCAGAACTTTATGAGCGAACTGTACCGGCATATCGGCCCGAACACGGACGTTCCGGCAGGAGATATCGGCGTTGGAGCCCGTGAAGTCGGCTATCTTTTTGGCACGTATAAAAAGCTGAAAAACGAATTTACCGGCGTGCTGACCGGAAAAGGCGTGGCCTGGGGCGGGAGTCTCATCAGGCCGGAAGCCACAGGTTACGGCGTGTCCTATTTTGCCGCTGAAATGCTGGGCACAAAAGGTAAAGACCTCAGCGGCCGCACAGCACTGGTTTCTGGTTCAGGCAATGTTGCGCAGTTTGCCATGCAAAAACTCATTCAGCTTGGTTGCAAACCGCTGACCTTTTCCGATTCTTCCGGTTACATTTTTGATGAACAGGGGGTTGACGCCGAAAAACTGGCTTATCTCATGGAGCTGAAAAATGTGCGCCGCGGCCGGGTTGAAGAATACGCAAAGAAATACCCGCAAACGGTGTATACTCCTGTTGAGGCTGGCCGTCGGAGCAATCCGCTGTGGAACCATAAAGCAGACTGCGCTTTTCCGTGCGCCACGCAAAATGAGATTAACGAGCTTGACGCCCAGAATCTGGTCAAAAATGGTATTCAGGTCGTGTGTGAGGGCGCCAACATGCCGACCACGCCGGACGGCATAAACATTTTTCAGGAACAAGGCGTTCTTTTTGGTCCGGCCAAGGCAGCCAATGCCGGTGGCGTGGCTGTCTCCGGCCTAGAAATGTCACAAAACAGCATGCGCCTGTCATGGACGGCCCAGGAAGTTGACCAGCGCCTGAAAACAATCATGCAAACCATTCACAAAACCTGTCTGGATACGGCCCAGACCTACGGCAAACCACACAATTATGTCATGGGCGCCAATATCAGCGGCTTTCTCAAAGTAGCGGAGGCCATGCTGGCCCAAGGCGTTATTTAACAAACTCCAATCCCCCGCCAGAGGCGGGGAGAAAAAATTTTAATCATGCTTTCCCTGAAATTTTTGCAAAACAAAAGCATTCGTTTTAAGTACGGCGTCATATTCATCCCCTTCAACTTCTTGATAATTGCATTGTGTTACGGAATGTTCTGAATGTCGTGACCCCAATGGAGGAGACCCTGATCGCAGACAGGCTGGCTGCGGATATTAACTATATTGAGGACTTGATTGGCAACGGAGACCGGCACATCAAATCCAATACCATTTATCCGGGAGATGTCCTTTGGCGACGGGACGGAGGAGAAAGCGAATCTGACTCCTTTCCTGGAACACGAACGCAAGACAGGCACGCTCTCTTATGTGTTCATCAAATGCAGCGATGAAAGGCTCTCCGCAGTAAAAGGCACCCCTACACAACACGGTTACCATGAGGAGCATTTCCTGCGCGTTGCCGGCAGCACGAAAATTCTGCCGGGCAATCTATTGTAGGCCCCCATATCGACAAGCACGTGGCAGACATCCTTGATGAAAATGGTTCGTATAAAGGCGAGGCTAATGCTCGCCAGAGGCTTGATTTATTGCCACTATGACACTCTGAAAAACAAGGCCGGGAAGGTTATCGGAGTAATCGTTATCGGGCGGCATATTTTAGAACTGCATCAGCACATAACAGAGATTAGCCACATAATGCTGCTCCGTATTGTTGCAACGATTTTCCTGCTCGGCAGGATTCTTTTCATATCCGTCAATCCTTGGTTTACCATGAACCACAACATCTTGAACCACCTAACGCTCCTTAAAAAAGGGGATATTCCAGACGAACCGCTCGAAGCCTCCACGAACGATGAAATGGGGAAGCTGGCCATGGGAATCAACCTTCTGGCCGACTCTCTCAGGGAAAAAGGAATGCTGCGCAAGTAATCCGAAATCGATCAGCTGACGGGACTGGCAAACCGTTTTGGCCTGAACCGTTATTTTGAGGAAATATTTGAAGAGGCTTGCAACAATCGAACCCCGCTCTCGGTCAGCAACATTGATATTAACTTTTTCAAAGCCGTTAATGACCACTACGGCCATCAAGTCGGTGATGAATGTATCGTTATGCTGCCCGATGTCCTGAAAAAAATCCAGAAGAGTAAAGACATCTTCTGCTCGCATTTCGGCGGTGACGAGTTTCTCATTATCTGCAAAGACCTCACGCGCGAAGAGGTCAAGGAGGTCACCCGAGAGATTCAGGAACAGGTATCGCAAAAACGTGTACCACATCCCTATTCCCAGGTGTCGGATATTCGGTCTCTCAAGGATACTCTTACGGTCTTCCGATACGGCATATAAAACTGCATGATTATATCTGCGTGGCGGAAAACGATGTACACAGTAAAAAGAGATTCAAAAAAAACAACTTCAAAATTGTAGATATGCAGGAATGTTGAAGATAAGTGACAGCCCCGATTCAAGAAATTTTACCAAAGTTCACCCCCCCCCCACTATCTTGAATTTGAAAATTCCAGGGCTAAAAGCTCTCCCAGACATTTTTTGCATACGTCCCGATTATTGCAATTTCTGATCTGAATAGAAAAAGCCGGCTGCTGTTCTCCTGACTGCCCGCCAAGCCGGCTCAGGCAGGACGGGTCTTTTATGATCAGAGTGAAGCTGTCGTCATATGTTCCCTCGCGGATACTCCGAATTTCCGTATTACAAATATCACAATAACGCCGAATCATGGATTCATCTCCTCTTATCCTATTATCCTGCTTCTTGTCTGTGAAACAGAAAAAAAAAACTGTCAACTCATATGGCAAAAAATCATACTTGACCTGAACCATACAGGAAAAACCGTTTTCTTTTTTTAATCCTTTTGGGCCCTGCCGAGCATATTATCAGTATATCTTGCGTTAGATCTTTTCTGCAGCAGAAGTTACCAGTCGAGAAAAAGCCGACGTCTCTCCAAATGATACGTCGGCTTTCAAGGTTTTTTTCAGGTCTTCCAGAGGATGGCTAGACAATAGAGACCCAAAAATCGAAACAACTCTTTGTTTATTGCGCAGCTATACAGGCGTGTTTATAATTCCTTTAACGATAAGAAAAGATATATTTTATTTCTTAGCAGCTTCACGGGCTTGGCGTATTGGCTCTTCGAATAATGCAGAGTAGGCACCCAGTACCCGCGTGAATCCAGATCCTGGCAAAAAACTTGGCACGACTCCAACTTTCTTAAAACGCTGCTGTACTTCAGGATCTCTCAACGCTTCTGCAAATAACTCTTCCAGCTGTTTCAAAACACTGCTCGGTGTTTTCTTGGAAGCTACAATACCATAGATAGAATCGTATACAAAATCTTTACCCAGTACCTCTACAAACGTCTGAGCATCAGGAACTTGTGGAGAGCGTTGTGCGCTACTCACAGCAATAATGCGGAGATCTTTATGCGGTATAAAATTTTGTATTGGAGTAAAGCCAACAGAAACGTGTTTACCAAGAAGAGCAGCTACAACTTCTGCTCCACTATCGTAAGCAACATAAGGAAAATCCGCTTTGGGAAAATGTTTCATAAGGGCATTATGAAAAAAACGTTGCCCACTAAAAGCACCTGGACTTGCAAGAGTATATTTTCCAGGATTTTCCTCTGCCTTTTTCATCAACTCTTCAATGCTCGTGATTCCTGAATCCACATGTACAGCCCACCCCATGGTAAAAGTGGTTAGCTGAGCCACATGCGCCAAATCAGAGTAGGTAAAGCCTACGTTTTTGTATTGCGGCAATACCGTCAAGACGTTTGCTGAGGTTAGACTCAGCGTATATCCATTCGGTTGAGAATGGATGACATCCATCATGGCAGGAACACCCCCTCCCCCAGGTTTACTCACAATAACAAGTGTAATATTATGTTTTTTTTGCAAATATTCTCCAATAATTCTGGCCATTGCATCAGGGGCGTTTCCTACACCAAAAGGCATGATAAGATTAATAGGCCGAGAAGGAAATTTAGCAGCACTCACTGGTTGTATCAAACATAGCCCTAATGTTATCACAAAAATTGAAATGACACACCTCACCTTATTCATACTATTATCCTCCTAAAATATAATTTTACGCCTGTTTTATTTTTTTTCTTTTTTTATATTCATCTAAAACACCTTTAACAACCACCATTACTGTAACAAGTAATATACCACAAGAGATATAACTCTCAAAAAATATACTTAAGTCATTTCTAGAAACAGAAAGTGCACGGCGAAAATTTGACTCTACCAATGGCCCCAAAATCATAGCTAGTAATAGAGGAGGTTGAGGAATATTTACTTTAATCATCAAATAACCAATAAAACCAAAAATTGCCATGACAAGAAGATCAAATGCCGAATTGTTAGTTGCATAACTTCCAATAGCACACAATACAAGTACAACAGGCATAAGAATCGCTGTAGAAATAGTGATAATCCGGCCAAGGATCCGTACTGCGACAAAACCGATAAGCAGCATAAAAATATTTGCAACAAAAAAACTTGCAAATATGCCAATAACCGTTTCGCTGTGATTTTGAAATAATAAAGGACCAGGAGTTAAGCCTTGAATCATTAACGCCCCCAACATAATCGCTGTCAGGACATCACCAGGAATGCCGAGTGTCATCATGGGAATCAGGGCTCCACCAGTCACGCCATTGTTAGAGCTCTCCGTGGCAGCAATCCCTTCAAGAACACCTGTTCCAAATTTTTCTGGCTCTTTGGAAAAGCGTTTGGCCTCACCATAGGCAATAAATGTCGCTGCACTCGGCCCAGTAGCTGGCACAATCCCGATAAATGTACCAATAATTGCAGACCGTAAAAGATTGATGCGGTTTTCCCAGATTTCCTTCCACGTAAGTCCTTCTGCGGAAATAGCCTGAGTGCTTATAAACTGGGATACACCTTTGAAAATATTTTCTAAAGAAAATAATACCTGTGAAACTGCAAATAAGCCAACCAAAGCCGGGACTAAAGAGATTCCATTGATAAGCTGCGTGATCTCAAAAGTGTTCCTGAAACATCCTGAAACGGGGTCTATGCCGATTGAAGCTAAGTACAGACCAATACACGTTGCGATCATCCCCTTGAGGATATTGCCTGAAGACAACGTCGCAACAACAGTTAATGCAAAAAGAGCCAGAGCAAAATACTCCGCAGGACCAAATGCCATAGCAATGCTAGCAAGTATCGGAGAACAAGTTATAAGAAATATTGCACTGACAATTCCTCCCCAAAAAGACGCAACCGTTGCCATTTCAAGAGCTTTCCGTGACTGCCCTTTTGCTGTAAGTTTAGGCCCTTCAAATGTGGTCGCTGCTGCTGCAACAGTTCCTGGTGTACCTATTAAAATAGCAGAAATAGACCCTCCATAAATTGCTCCGACATACATCCCCAAAAGCATTGCAAAGGCATCAACCGGAGGCATCCCAAATGACAAAGGAATCAGCAAGGCAATGCCCATAGCTGCAGTAAGTCCAGGCAAACAACCAAATATTATACCAAGAGATACTCCAGAAGCTGTTGCGAATAATGCATTTAACTTAAAGGCCATACACATCCCGTCTATTACACCTTGCATATTTTTACTCCTATGGCAACATAATTGCAAAATAATATCCAAATAAGAATAAAAGTACACCAGTAACGCCAAATGAAATAAGCGCAATCTTCTTCCAACGATGTTCTCCAAGTATACGCATAGCAGCACATAGGAAGAAAAAAGTGCTTAACGAAAAACCTTTTCCATATGGAATAGATATGAAAGAAATTTGATCGATAATATTTTTCAAAACAATCATAGCTCCAAGATAGATACAAAAAAAGATAAAAAATAAAAGAATACAACCAATAACCTTTTTACTCCCCAGTATATTGGAATGCGCCGTGGCAAAAATACTTTGAATAAGCAACAAGAAACTGCAAAAGGTTCCACCCGCGATAGCAATCCATGACAGAGCCAATGGGCCCAGCATTTCTCCATCAACTGAGGCATCGCTCGTAAGCGTTCCGTATGCTCCAAGGGCACAAAGGCCTAACAGAATAAAACTTACATAGAAATCAGATGAATATTTCACATTGTATCCTTATTTTCCCAAAACGTATCTTTAGCATAAAAACGCAGGACAACCTGTTATCATTTTTTCTTTTTTTTCCACAGCACAACCCGACAAAATGTATCTCCTTTGCCAAGTCGCTCGACTATGTCACATGGGATATCGTGTTGTTTTGCCCTGTTCCTGTCTAATTCCATGGCAAGATCACATAAAAGGTCCTGGTCTTCCTTTGAAAAATCCATTTGTTTCCACTCCTCAAGTAAGGGGCAATAGTGCATATTTATCTCTGTAAATCTGTCATTAGATATAATTTTACTGTTAAAAACTCCCCCCATCATTTGATAATGTTCATTTGCCCAATCATCAGGCGTAATATTTTCAGATTCTCTCATCGCTCGAATATTGCCATATTCAGTTATGGCATCACGTGTAATTTTTATAGCATTTTCTCTATTGCTATGTCGGACAATACTGCGAAACATACACCCCATATTTCTTGCCCTATCTTGCATAGCCATACGTACCCTTTCAACAACTTCTTCATTCCATTCCATTTTTTACTCCTTTTTTAAAATTTTTAACACATCAACGGAGTAGCCCCATTACAAATTATACCTAACAATGCTCCCGGTAATGGGCTATTGCCATTCGTTCTGCTTGCAGTGCAGTTCCTCTATATAAATTGCTGCAACTTCTGCCCCAACAGCCATGACACAACCACATGAAGATGACTTTTTGTATGAGGACTGCATCAACTCCACAATCTTTAGTAACAAGGTTTACTGGAATCACTTAACTTTCAGGCCGCAATTGCAAAATATCCACGATTACTTTGTCCACATTGGCAAAGGCCCTAGTGCATAAGTCAGAAAGGGCCATACAGGTCAAGTGCAGATCTGGTGACACCAAACCTTCATTTCGCTGAACACCGCGTTTATCCAGAGCCATAAGAGCGGCAGTATAAGCTTCTCCTGCGGCCGCAGAAACTTTGAGTCCGCAGGAACCTTTGGCTCCATCACACAGCATACCCATAAGCGAGGCAATAAGTGATGCCACTGCATGTTCAGCAGTATCCGCATCTCCTCCCATAATCCGAACCAGCCCTGCAGCGGCACCGGCTCCAGCAGCTACCGAACAACCGCAGATAGGAGTTAAACGGCCGGTATATGTTTTTACATATCCTGTCACCAAATGACTAAAAGCAAGGGCTTCCGCCAACTTCCGGTGGGAAACTCCAGTTCTTTCAGCAACCACCACTACCGGCACAACCGCAGTAATACCATGATTGCCGCTTCCAGCACTGCTCATAACTGGAACAGATTTTCCAGACATCCGCACGTCTGCTGCTGCGCCAGCAAACTTCTTCACTGTGGAGAGCAAATTCTGATGATCTAAATGCTCTTCCAGGGTCATTCCAACACCCAAGCCCCAGACTCCTGCCAGGCCCTGGTGGGCAACAGCCATATTCATGTCTGCTCCCTCAAGCATATAGGCCGCCATTTCGTCATCAATCGAACCTGCCAGATCCCACAATGTCTGAATATTACAGCTTTTGAGTTCAGCAAGACAATCAGACAGTGCCCCTGCCTCTTGCGCAGAGCAAACAGGCTGCTCGAAAACTGTTTCGCCATTTTTGATAATCTGATGCAGCAAATCATGCCTGCCCTGGATACAGGAGCGCACCTCACAAACAGCATTACGTAAGGTCACCTGAACATAAATGGATGGTACTTCTTCACGAACAGCAACCCATACCTTTCCCTGATCAACCAACGAGCTCGCTTTACTTACAATGTCACCGGACAACACCCCCTCCAGCACCAGCAACCCCTTACCCGCATCTCCTGCCAATGCGCCAAGAGCCGCCGCAATACGATTTCCGCGTAATCCACCTGTACCGGGAATACCAACATCACGCCCATTCTTGTATACATTCAGGGAAGTCTCCAGATTGATTTCCGCGATCTCCCCGTCAAATTCCCTTGCAGCATAGGCTGCGGCCAAAGCCACAGCCACGGGTTCTGTGCAGCCTACAGCCGGTTTCACCTCATTATATAAAAACGTAGATAAATCCATCTGATATTCTCCCAGCCAGACCTAACAATGCATAAACTCTTCGTCTGTCATGCCCATTTTTTCAGCAACTTCAGCAACATGGGCAACCTGACGCTCAGACTGACCAATATGCTGAGAATAATCCATCAACGCATTTAGTTCTTCAGCCGAAAGATGTCCTGCAATTTCTTTATTGGCCATAACAAGCTCGCGAAAAGTCTGTCCGCTTGTTCCATCAACGGCAAGAATAGTGTCCCGAATAACGTGGTGGGCTGTCTGTTTCCCGATTTTTTCCCCCAGTCGGAACATCAGAGCCTCAGAAAAAAGCATCCCGTGCAACATATCCAGATTTTCAGTAATCCGCTGTTCGTTAATATCCAGGCCTGAAACAACAAAAACAAGTGCGCTGATTGCCTTATGCAGCATCATGCTGCTTTCCGGTATTGAATGCCAATCCAGTCGCCAGCAACGGGTATCCCGTTCATGTTCAGCAAGCATGGATTGAAGCCCCAGCTGGACATTACTCATGACAATCTTCGTCATAGCAACAACAAATTCTGTCACCTCAGGATTTCGTTTATGCGGCATTGTGCTGCTGCCAACATAGTGTTCTCCCAGAGGTTCCTGAAATTCAGCAATCTCTGTTCGGGCGAGTTGAAAAATCTCATTAGCGATCCGGCCTGTTGTTCCAGCGACAAGTCCCAAAACAGTTTGATATTCAGCTACAGTATCCCGTGAACTGCCCCATCCAGTTGGAGGCAGGTCAAGACCCAACCTCTTCATAACATTTTCGGCAACAGGATAAGCCTGCTCACCCAAACCCGCCATGGTTCCTGTTCCGCCATGTAACATGCCGATAAAAACCCGTTTTCGCATATCTTTCATCCGTTCCAGACCTCTACGGATTTCAGCAGCCCAGTTGGCAAATTTCAGCCCCAGAGTAATCGGCAGGCCCTGCTGATTATGTGTGCGTCCGGCCATAGGCAAAGTGCAGTACCTGGAAGAAAGTTCCAAAACCTTTTTTTCCAGCTGCCCAAAATCTCGAAAAATCAGTTTTGCGGCTTCTTTCATTTCCAGCACGCCACCAGTATCTTCAATATCCTGAGTAGTAGGGCCATAATGAATAAATTCTCCCCAATTCTTCTGGCAGCGTTTTTGAACAGCCTTGAGCAATGGCACCAAAGAGTGCCCTGTTTTTTCCAGTTCTTGTTTTATAAAATCAAGATCAAGTTCTTCCACGATCGCTTTTTCCCTGATCTCAGCTGCGGCTTCAACAGGGATAATGCCCAGTTTGGACTGCACTTCTGCCAAAACAACTTCAATATCCAGCCAACGCTGATAACGCCTGCGATCATCAAATACCGCGCGCATTTCAGGAGTACACCAGCTATTTCCATAAAATTCAGAATCAATAATATGAGCCATATTTCCCCCTTATTTTTCAATATGAAACAAAAAATCTTCCGTGCTCGTCCGATGAGGCAGGTCAAGAACCCATTGCTTTATATTTCGGCGTTGTCTTGCCAAGAGCAAAGAACTGGTCAGTTGATCAAATTTCTGACTCATGTCCTCAACATCCATGGGAGATTCAGGGTCTCCCCGTCGAAAACGATTTTCCTGTGAAAAAACACGCCCATCCAAAAGATGAATATCCACTTTGCAAGGACGACTGGCAGGAAATCCTGCTTCCATTTTCTCATCAAATATCAATACAACCTTTTTGGACAGTTCCTGTACCATCTTGTCATGAACAGCATCCGCATGAAAATTGGCAAAGGTCAGTTCTCCGTGAACAAGTAAAAAAGCCAGACAAAATTGGTTGGAAAATCTGGCTTCTTCCAGATTTTCAGGTTGAGCGATACCCGCGATATCAATTGCGCGCTGATAGATACATATCTCCACACGTTTGATGTCCTGAACAGAGATTGTTTCGCGCTGTAAAATGGCTGTTGCAGCGTCCAGTACACTATGGGTCTGACCACAGGTCGGATAGGCCTTGAAATTCACTTCCTCGATCCTAAATTTTTTGCCCAAACCTTCAATCAGAAGATCAAACCTTGGATCTTGAGCGGCAAAAGCACATATCCCTTTTTCCCCCTCAAAAATACGTGAGGCTCCCTCAATACCAGATGCCGCGAGTTGGGCAGCTTGAATCCCATTTTGCGCGGCTTTCGCAGGATGGAAAGGCTTGGCACGCACGGCTCCGTCCTGAAGGAATTGCCAGAGTCCTGTGGCCTGCGTACCTGCATGTCCCAAGGCCCACAGCGTTTCCTGCCTGGAAAGTCCCAGACATTTTGCCGCCGCCGCAGTGGCTCCAAATGTTCCGGCAGTACCAGTTGTATGAAAAATCGCGTAATGTTCCGGGCCAAAACATTGACCAGCACGGATGGCCAGGTCGTAGCCACAAATAACAGCCTCAAGCATGGTTGTTCCGCTCAGTTTTTTGTCTTCAGCCAGAGCCAGCACAACAGGAAATACCACCGTTCCGATATGCATGATAGAAAGTCTGTGACCGTCATCGGTTTCTGTGACATGCCCTTTGGCGGCGTTGACAAAAGCTGCCCAAATCGGGGGGAGCAAATTCTGCTCACCAATAACATGCGCTCTTCCTGTACCTCCTGCGAGTTGAAAGGCATAACGGGTATAAGCATCTGCCAACTCATGTTCATGAGCATTCCAGGCCGCAGCAAGATAATCTAACAAACACAACTTTGCTTTATGAATAACATGCGAAGACATGTCTTCAATCCGTAAAGAGGTAATAAAGGCAGCAAGTGCCGAAGAAAGAGAACTCATTATAGCTCCCTCTGACGCATTTTGCGTTTTTTATAAAACGATTTGACAAGAGGTGAAAAAATAAAAAAAAGAGCAGCAAGAATTAGAACAAAACTTATTGGCCGCTCTACAAAAATAGCAAGGGAACCATGTGAAAGAGTCAGGCTCTGGTACAATCCTCTTTCCATCATACTGCCAAGAACAACAGCCAGAATAAGTGGGGAGTGAGGCATCTTGCATTTATTAAAAATATACCCCAGGACACCAAAGCCAATAGCGACCCAGACATTAAAAACACTGTTTCCAACGGCAAAAGAACCTGTCAAACAGAGTACGCTGATAGCGCCCCCCAACAGAGCCCGGGGCAGTCTGAAAATCAGCCTTGAGATTGTACGGCCAAGCAAAATTCCAAGAGGCCCCATAAGCAGGTTTGCAGCCAGAAAACAGACGACAATCAGATAGGCGATATCAGGAGCATCACGAAAAAGTGAAGGGCCTGGCCGCAACCCCTGAATAAGCAATGCTCCAAGAAACAAGGCCGAGGTAGAATTGCCAGGAACTCCCAATGAAAGAAGAGGCACCATGGAACTGGCAACCACCGCGTTGTTCGCGGCTTCTGGGGCTGCCACTCCTTCTGGCACCCCTTCTCCGAAATTTTTGTCTTTATTACGACGAACAGCCTGGTCATAGGCCACATAGATGGCCATCAGCATCCCTGCTCCAGGAATAATACCAAGAATATTCCCGATCCCGGCACTGATACCCCATGTGGGCAGCAACCGTCTGACCATCGACCATGAAGGAAGAATGCGGCTGATATTTGGGACACCTGAACGGCTTTTTTCCTTTTCATCCAGACGTGTTGCGCCAATTGATTCGGCAAGTTCCAGGACGCTGGTTACGCCAAACAGACCAATGAGCATGGGAATAAAAGGAACACCGTCAAAAAGATGAGGGCAGTCAAAGGTAAAACGGGGAAAACCGGTTAGAGGGCTGATACCAACCGTGGCAATAAGCAAGCCCGTAAGGCACACGATAAGACTCTTGAGCATATTGTCACCAGACATTCCAGCTACAGTGGAAAGACCAAGCAAAGACAGGGCAAAATACTCAGGAGGCCCGAATTTCAATGCATAACTCGCCAGAACAGGAGCAAAAAAGAGAAGAACAATGGAGCTGGTAATACCTCCGAATACAGAACTGGTGGTCGAAATACCAAGGGCCTGCCCAGCCTCTCCCTTTTGGGTCATGGCATACCCATCCAGAGTTGTAACAACAGAAGACGCTGTTCCTGGAATTTTTAACAAGATCGCGGGGATAGAACCTCCATAGCAGGCAGAACAGTAAACACCAACCAGCAATGGAAAGGCATAATCAGGTTCCATAGCAAATGTCACCGGAATAAGAACTGCAAGCGTTATACTGTCATTAAGGCCAGGAATAGACCCTACTAGAAGACCAACAACCACACCGCCAAGAAGAAAAGAAAAAATTATCGGATCTGTTAAATGGACAAAAGAGGAAAAAATATGCTCCATGACTTTCTTGCTCCCCCTTTTTAAAAAATGCTTTCCGGAAATGGTACGCCAAGAAGCAAATGAAAAATTCCATACACGATCAAAACAAACAAAAAGCAGACAAGGAACATAAAACTTGTCCGCCGATACCCTAATATCCAGCTGGAATAACACATGAGAAAAAAGGAAGAAACAATAAAACCACAATAATCAAGAATAACAGCGTAAAGACTCATACCAGCGGCAATCAGAAAAGGAGTAACATAGGATTGCCATTTGAATTTCTCTGCTAAATCCTTGCCAGTCCGACTTTCCAACACGGCATTGAAAAGAAGGAAAAAAGAACATAAAATAAAACAGATAGCCAATAAGATTGGAAAACGGGAAGGAACAACATCATAATCAACTGCAACAAACCAGACACTTCCTCCCAGAATGAAGAATATTACGGAAAGCCACATATTTATACGCCTTAGTAACATAAGACCCCTCCGGGCTATAAAAAAGGTGTCCACAGACACCCCTTTAAAAACTTACTTCTTCAATGTAGGCAAAATTTCCTGCATCACCCTGGCAATTCCATCTACATACCCTTCAAATTCTTCTGGTCCCCGATAGACAACAGGATAACCAGCTTTTTTCATGCTCTCAAGAAACTTTGGATCTTCGGTGACTTTCTTAAAGGCCTCTGCCTGGTACGCGACGATCTCTTTGGGAGTATCCTTTGGCACGGCCAGTCCTCGAAAAGTTCCCCAGAGCATGTCCACGCCAGCGGCATGAAATGTCGGAACTCCGGAAAATTCAGGATGGGCATTTTCCTGCATAATACCAAGCACACGCAATGAACCATCTTTCATATATCCACTGGCTTCACCCGAAGACATAAAGCCTGCATCAACATGACCTCCCAGGATCTGTTGCAACTGCATGGCCGCACTTTCGTTATGGATAAAGCTGAATTTAACACTGGTTTTTTTTTCCAGAACAAGAGCCGCAACATGGTGAGAAGTGGAAAAACCAGGAGTCGCCACAGATAATTCTTTTTTCCTGGCAGCTGTCAGCAAATCACCAAGCGTCTTATAGGGAGAGCCTGATGGAACAACCAGCACCTCAGGGTCAAAACAATACATGACAACCGGTTGAAAAGATGTATGGGTATAAACTGTCTTCTTGGTGATAGGATTGTTTACCACAGAAGAAGTATAGGCCAGGATTGTATACCCATCCGGTTTTGACTTGGCGACAAATGTTTGCCCGATAACAGCTCCTCCTCCGGACTTGTTTTCAACAACAAGCTTTTTACCTCCAAAATACTGTTGTCCAACATCAGCAATAAGACGGCAGGTAAAATCAACTGCTCCCCCAGGAGCAAAAGGTACGATTATCTTTGGGTTACGGGAAGGATAGTCGCCGGCAAGACAAACCCCGGGCAAGACAAACATCAACACAAGACATACAAAAAAGAAACGAATACGATTGACCATAAAAACCTCCTGTCTGTTTATGTGACATCAATCAATCCTTGTGGATTTTAATCCCAATAAAACATATGCGTTTTATTTCATAGCAAATAATATTCCAGAGATTTTTTGACAGCTATCTCCTATTAATACATATAGTTGCAGTACATTTTTTACTACGCCTTTCAAGAATTTTTATCAAAAATGAGAAAATTTCTTGAAAAATTCTCATATTTTTGAGAAAGTTTCGCAAAAGGAGAAAAGGCATGGGGGCAAAATCATGTTGGATCAATTCCGGTTTTACGCATGGCTCTGAGGGAAAATCTCAGGCAACAGTCAGACGCTGGAGTTCAATTCAAAAATATATTTTACCCCTTGCAAAACTGTTAAACGCGGAAATTGCGATTATTGATGCATATGGAATATATGTTGGGGGGTCATCTTTATATAAAAAAGTTATCGGAATGCAGGTTCCAAAAGATAATGTGCTAAGCTATAGTTTAAGGTCAGGAGAAAAAATACTTGTACTCAATCCAGGAGAAGATATTGTCTGTAAAATGTGCTCAAAACGTGAATATTGTTCCGACATGGCAAATTTTACAGGGCCTATCATTGTTAATAAAAAAATCATTGCTGTTGTCCAGATTGTAGCATTCACCCATATCCAACGTACAAATTTGATAAAAAAAGCAGAAAATGCATTTAATCTTATCAGCCATATTATAAATTTTGTCTGGGAATATGAAATATACGACCATATAAAAAAGGATACTCCAGTCGACACTGCTTTTAATGGCCTTGTCGGTGAAAGCGAGGCCATGCAAAGCTTAAAAAGAAACATACTAAAAATTGCAGGCATAGACAGTACTGTCCTTATACAGGGAGAATCCGGAACAGGAAAGGAACTGGTAGCTCGTGCTATCCATAACCACAGCTCCCGCCAAGACAAGCCTTTTGTTGCCGTCAATTGCGGCGCCATACCAGAACACCTTATGGAAAGTGAACTTTTCGGATATGCTCCTGGCTCCTTCTCTGGCGCGGACAGAAAAGGCCGACACGGTCTTTTTGAACAAGCCATGGACGGGGTACTTTTTTTAGATGAAATCTCTGAACTGCCCATAAGGTTGCAGGTCAAACTTCTCCGCGTCCTTCAGGAACATACTGTCCGCCGCATAGGTGAAGCCACAGTTCGCCCCATCAACACCCGCATTATCGCCGCCACCAATACAGATCTGAAACAGTTGGTTAGCCAGGGGCACTTTCGTCAGGACTTGTTTTTCAGGCTGGATGTCATTCCCATCTTTGTCCCCCCACTCAGGGAACGAAAAGAAGATCTCAAACTGCTGATTGAATTTTTCTTGCAACAGTTCAGCACCAGCAAGAACAAACGCTACATCATAACCACGACTCTTTACAATCATTTTGAAAGATACCAATGGCCCGGCAATATCCGCGAACTTAAAAATTTTGTTGAGTACGGTGTAACGTTTTGCGAAAACGGCATTCTCACTGAGGAACTTTTACTCCATCGTTTTGACGCAACCGAAGTACCGCCCGCCTCTGAAAATTCTCGGACAAGTCTCTCCGTGAGCCAGACTTCCACTCAATCTCTTTCCCCCAGTTCCCAAAATGAACGCGATATCCTTGTCCAACTTCTGGAGCAACATCGACACGAAAAAGGGGGCAAAAAACAGATCGCAGCAACATTGGGGATAAGCCTCGCTACCTTATACAGAAAAATACAGTATTTTGGCTTGAATTCACGCTAGTCCTTACTGAGCAGTCGTCCATCCGTGCCAGCCTCCGTGGCCCCTGAAAAAATAAAACCAGAAAAGCAACCTGTTTTGACAACCAGTATCCGAAAAAAGAAGATGACAAAAAATAAACTTGACAGTCACTGAAAAGCAGGGCATATTTTCTTTTTTTGGCGCGGGGTGGAGCAGTATGGTAGCTCGTCGGGCTCATAACCCGAAGGTCATAGGTTCAAATCCTGTCCCCGCTACCAAAAGTAAAAACAGAGGGAGTTAGACGTCAGCCTATCTCCCTTTCTCTTTTTCAATAATGCTCTTCGCCTGCCCCGTCCGCCATCATGTCTCAGTCAGCCGCAAAAATGGATCCCCCCCAAAAAAAGTGAGCTCAAAACTTTGCTTAAGCAACTATTGACTTGCCCTACAAATAATAGTAGAATGTCACTTAATAATTTTTAGGACTTAATTTTAATACCAAGGACAACAGGATGAGTAGCTCCAAAAAAAATTTTCAACGCTTGTTTTTCTTTTTCTTTCCGCTTCTTTTTTTCACCTCCGGCATCGCACAAGCTCAGCCGGATCCCATAAAAATAAAGAGAACATCGGAACAAAGCGTACAGACCGACGTAAAGACCCAAGAGCAGTTTGAAACATGGCTGGACGAAGAAAACGAGCTCTTACGCCAAATCCATATCGAAGAGGCAAAACTTGAGCTACTGACCTGGAAAAATGAAAAAGCCAGGCAATACACAAGAGATCTGCAAGCCAAGTTACTGGTACTCAAAGAAAAAAAACAGCAGATGGAGCAAATCAGCCAGGAGCTGCTTCCGACTCTTGATAATACTGTCAAGCAGGTACGTGAGTTCATACAAACAGATATTCCCTACGCCCTAACGACCAGACACAAACGGGTGAATCTGGCCGAAGCCATTTTAAGCGACTATGACGCCAATTTATTGCTCAAGACCCAAACCGTCCTTGACTTGCTCTCCCAGGAAGCCGCTCTTGGACATACGACAGAAATAGAACACACAAGCGTAGAGATCGCGGGAGCGCGAAAAGAAGTCCGTCTCCTGCATATTGGCCGGGCAGCTCTTTTTGCCTTGGGCACGGGAGAAAAAGAGACCTTTTTCTGGAACAGCTCCGGCTTTGTCCGCGCCCCAAACAGCCGGACAATACGCAAGGCCCTGCAAATGGCGGAAGGCAAACACATCATTGGCCTTGTAAAACTTCCTCTTCAACAATCACGTCAGGTCAGGAGCGCAATGTGAAAAAATTTTCCATACTTGTCTTTTCAGGTCTTCTCATTTCTTCTCCTGTCTTTGGAGAAAATCTTTCAGATGTTTCAAAAGCGATTGAAAGCAACTACGCTTCCGCGCAAGATAACCAGCGTCAGGTGCTGAACGAGATTGCTCAAAAAAGAACGGCACTCAAAAACAAGCTCCAGGAGTTAAAAGGAAAAGTCCAGCACGCCAACAATGAACTGGACGCGCAAAACAAAAAAATTGACGTACTCAAGGCTGAACGCCAGGCCCTGCAGCACGAAATTACCTCAAGGCTGGCCAATAAGGACGAACTTGATTCCGTGCTGGTTGACAATGCCGGCAATCTTCTTGCCCGCGCGGAAAAAAGCCCGCGCAGCGCCCAAAATCCAGATCTGCTGCCTCGTCTGAAAGAATTTTCAAAAAAAACATATTCTTTTGGAATGAAGGAGATACAGGAAATCATCAACCTTTATCTGCAAGACATGAAAGGCGGGCAGTTACAGGAACGCTACAAGGCCTCAATCCTAGCTCGAAACGGGGAAAATGTGCAGGCGGATATTATTTCTTTCGGGCATATGTTTTCGATTTTTCGCAGCCCGGACACAGTTGGATACGGCCTTTTCAGCCCTGTTTCCTCTCAGCTCATTGCCAGTGCCAGCCCGTCATTTTGGGTGCGCCGCAATATTGACAGCTATTTTGACGGCAACCAGAGATTGTACGCCGATATTTCCGGCGGACTGGCAATTGCTCAGCTCTCGCAAAAAACAACGATGATGGAACAAATCCGCAGCGGCGGCGTACTTGTTATTCCCATCGGTATTGTTGGCTGTATCGCCTTGGTGTTGATTATTGAACGCCTCATCTTCCTGGGCAGGGTCAGACAGAATACCGATGGTCTGATGACGAAGGTCACGGCCTTGGTCAGAGACGGTGAGTACATGCAGGCCCTGGAAAAAACACGCCCCTATAAAACGCGCCCAACAGGAAATGTCCTGCTGGCAGGGCTGACCAATGCCGATGAACCGCGTCCCATTCTGGAAAGCTGCATTTCAGAGGCCATACTCAGGCAAACCCCGCGCCTTGAAAGATTTCTTAATGCCCTCAAGGTACTGGCAGCAGTCTCAACCCTGCTGGGGCTGCTTGGAACTGTTACAGGAATGATTAATACCTTTCAGGTCATCACCATCCATGGAACCGGCGATCCCAAACTGATGGCCGGAGGTATTTCCGAGGCCATGGTCACAACCCAGGTTGGTCTGGCTATTGCCATTCCGGTCATGATGATGGCGGCTTTCCTCAGTGGTCGGGCAAGACGTATTGCCCTTGACATGGAAGAAAAAGGACTGGCCCTGATGGGGGCCCTGCTCCAGCGCAACAAAGACTGCGTCAGCATCTAAGCAAAAAAACAGAGTCAAACATGCTGGAAAATATTTTCAGACTCATTGAAATGGGCGGACCGGTTATGATTCCGATCATTTTGTTGTGCGCTTGGATGTGGATACTGATTGTCATCAAGGGAAGATGGTTGATGTGTTCGAGCCGGCGTCCACTTGTTGATGATTCCGCCTTTACCTGTCTGAACCACGGACATCTGCCCGAAGGCTGTACCGGCCCCAAACAAAACGCACTGCGTGAATTTATGTGCCTGTACCGCAACCAGCAGCGTTCCCTGTGCACAGATGCCAACATCCTGTTTTTTGAAGTCTGCATCCGCAGACAACTCAAAGAAGTGTACCGTTTTCTGCCAACAATTGTTTTGCTGGCCGCAGTAGCTCCTCTGCTGGGCCTGCTTGGAACGGTTTCCGGCATGATTGAAACATTCCGTGTCATTGGACTGTACGGACTTGGCAACTCGCAGGCCATGGCTTCCGGCATCAGGGAGGCCCTGCTCACAACCCAGGCCGGTCTTTTGGTTGCGATTCCAGGTTTACTGGCGGGACAGATCATGCACAAAAAAGCATACGGAATTCATCAGGATATTCTTATTTTCCACCGGGCTGTAAACCAGTGGCTTGAAAAGGAGTGCACACGATGCAAAGACTAGGCGGCTCCGCTGATGGCAGCGGTTTGCACGGCAGCGATCTGTTCAATGTGGACATGGACATGACACCGCTTATTGACATGATCTTTATCCTGCTCATTTTTTTTCTTGTCACGGCGTCCTTTGTCAAGGAAGCGGGGGTTGAAATCAATCGGCCGGAAGCGGCATCCGCAGAGAAAAAAGAAGCTGTGGGCATGATTGTAGGTGTGACTGCCACGGGAAAAGCGTTTATCGACAGCCAGCAGGTTGCCCCGCGCCGTATCCGAGGGTTGGTAGAAATCTTTTTACTGGAAAATCCCGAGGGCGGAGTCATAATCAATGCGGATAAGGACTGTCCAACCGGAAAAATGATTGAAGTGCTTGATCAGTGCCGTTTGGCAGGCGCGAAAAATATCGCGGTATCCGCGACCAAAAAAGGCAGATAACCATGCAGGTTTCACCTCGCTTGCAAAAATTATTTCATCTTCTGCTTGAAGCCTGCGCAGGTATTTTTATCAGCTTGCTGATTCTGGCCATCTTACCTCTTCTAATCCAGAAGGTCTCCCAGCATTCGCATAAAAATCTTCTGGAACTCTCGCAGCTTATTCCTCTGAACCAGGAAGAGCTTATTCCCGACGAACCACCGGAACAGGAGTTGCCAGATCCACCTGAGCCTGAAATGGAGCCACCAGATCCACCTGAACCTGAAATGGAGCCACCAGACATATCGTCGGAAGCAATAGACGACATGGCAGAGGTTTCAGCAATCGCTCTTAATGTTGAGATGGCTCCCCTTGCGACGGGTAATCTGACAGTTTCGGTGCGTATGGAAGCGCCGAACCTAAAACAGCTGGTTCCGCCCAAACTGTCGCACCCGGCACTGAACAACCGGGCCTTTGACATGAAAGAAGTCGACAGGCAGCCGCAGTACCTGTCGTCCATGCAGCCGCCGTATCCATACAAGGCCAGACGTATGGGGATTGAAGGATATGTAGATGTTCGGTTTTTGGTCGATAAAAACGGTCTGCCACATAAGCTCTCGATCCTCGAGGCCAAACCGGAAGGAGAATTTGAAGACACCGTCAAAAAAACAGTTCCACACTGGAAGTTCAAGCCAGGACAAAAAAACGGCAGGCCCGTTGATACCTGGGTAAAAACACGGATCCTTTTTCAACTGAACTAAATCGACAAATAAAGACGAAACTATGCAATTTCAAAAACACACTCTTTTTTTCTGCTGTTTGTACTGTTTCCTGTTTTTTTCCGCCCCTGTCACTTACGCGAAAAAAACCGCGGACAGTCCACTTTGTGAACAGGCTTCTGAAGTCCTGGAACAGGCAAAAGACGCCTTTGATGCAGGCCAAACCAAAAAAGCAACAGACCTGCTGGCCAAATATCTTCGCAAAGGTGAACAACATCCATATTTATATTTCAAGATGTCAGACTGGCTCTATCAGACCGAAAATTATCCGGCAGCAGAAAAAGCTGTTCGCGAGGCACTCAAGGTCGACGAACGGTTTTATGAAGCCTGGAAACTACTGGCCTTTTGTCTGCAAAAACAGCAAAAACCGACCCAGGCTGCCGGAGCCATGCAGCAGGCTCTGAAACTGAAATCCACAAACGAAGACATCTATCTCACAGCAGTCTTCTGGCTGGAAGCCAAGGAAGCCTCGACTGCCCTGCCGCTATTAAAAAAATTGGAGAAAGTACAGCCTGTTCAGCCCGACTGGCTTGTGGCTCTGGCTCAGGCCCAACAGCTTTTACAGCAAAAGGAAGAAACAGCCACAACAATGGAAAAGGCGGCCAAAGAAGCCAACGACCCAACCCTGTATTTTCAGGCCGCTTTTCTTTGGTCACAGGCCGACAAGCCACAAAAGGCTCTGCCTTTGCTCACCCATCTGGCCAGCCTGTCAAAACCCAAAACCAGCTGGCTGATTTTGCTTTGCAATACCTATATGCTTTTGAAAGAACCTCTTCTGGCCGCCCAGATAATGGAACGGATCATAGCCACAGCTCCGGTGCCAGAAAATCTTTATAACGGCGGAGTGTTGTGGTTACAGGCTGAAAAACCACAACAGGCACTTAACCATTTGACACGACTGAGCTCCATGCCCCAACCACAGGCCAAATGGTTTGTAGCCCTGGCCCAGGCCTATCTCGCGCTCAAGGAGATCAAAAAGGCAGCCGAGGCAATGGACAAGGCAGCCAATATAAGCCAGAAGCCTGAGCACATATATCAGGCGGGAATACTGCGCCTGCAGTTGAAAGAAGCTGACAAGGCGCTTGCCCGTCTTTTGCCACTTAAGGAGCTTCCCCACCCGCAGGCCAACTGGTTTGTGGCGCTTTCAAACGCCAGAATTCTGAAGGAAGAATATGGCCTGGCAGCCCAAAATATGGAACGCGCGGCTAAAATCAGCAAACAAAACAATCATTACTACCAGGCAGCAGCTCTGTGGCTTCAGGCCAAAGAGCCAAAATCGGCCCTGCCGCTGCTGACCTACCTGACCGGCCAGAAAAAACCAGAGGCCAGATGGTTTGTGTTGCTCTCCCACACCTATCTCATGCTGGAACAAAACAAAAAAGCGGCCCAGAGCATGGAAACCGCCGCCTATATCAGCAAAGAAGGCAAACATTATTTCAGCGCAGGCATTCTCTGGCGCCAAATCAATAACCTTGACAAAGCCCTTTCCCTGCTCAGGCTGGCGTCTAAGACTCCGAATCCCAAACCGCGCTGGCTGGTCGAACTGGCAGACCTGCTCATTGATCGCAAAGCAAACGAAGAAGCCCTTACCGTAATGCGTAAAACCAATCTGAACGACACTGTGGCTCCGGGCATACGCTACCGGGGCGCCCTTATCTGGCACAAGCTGAACAACGCCCGGCAAGCCCTGCCAATTCTGCAAAATATCTGTCAGCTCTCCACGGCCCAATATGCCTGGGTCGTAGCCCTGATCAATGTAAGCACGGAATGCGGCCAGAAAGAAACAGCCCAGCAAGCCATGCACCAACTGTTGGTCGGGTGGCCGGAAGAATCGAATACATGGCGACAGGCGGTCTGGTTCAATCAGCAACAGGGCGATTTTGCGCGGGCGGCGGCAGCAATGGAAATTGCCTGCCGTTTACAATCAAATGGCAAGCCGGACAAGGAAAAACTGGTCAGCCTGTATCAAATGGCAGGAGCCCCAACAGAAGCAGGCAAAATATTTGCAGATTCCCTGTCTGACCCCAAAAATCCGAAATCCTGGGACAGGCTGGCTGAAATCTATCTCAGCGGCCAGCGTTACCAGATGGCCCTTGCTCCGGCATTAAAAGCTGTAGAGCTTGAACCAACTGCCGCCCGCTGGGAGAATATCGGCGATATCTATTTTCGCCTGCGAAAGTACCAAAAATGCTGCGAGGCCTATAAACAGGCCGAAAAAAAAAGTGTCAATGAGTCACTGTCCCTGAAAAAAGGTTACAGCCTGTTAAACCTGAAACAATACGAGCACGCGGCAGCAGCCTTTCGTGAAGCGTTGGAACTTTCGTCTGGTGACAGTAAAATCGCCAACGAAGCTCTGAAAAATATTGCCTATATCAAAAAACTCTACCATTCTCGCGGACAACGCTTTACAATGCCGGATAAACAATAAACCTTTGAGCACACCATCCCCCGACTTATTCTTTCCTCTCGCGCACCATACAATTAACAGCGCGGCCACGCCACAGGACGAAGCCGCGCTGACAGAACCGGAAAACAACTTTCTGGGGTGAATACTCTAAAAAACAATCCGTTAAGATGAGAAAAGCCGCCAAAGGGAGCAAATAATTTTTTCCTGGAAACAAACAGGGGGAGGGATTATGCCGGATTTACAAAAAAGTAAGGGTTGGCAATATATTCAGGAGACAAAATTTGCACCTGAAACAATAGGAAAAATAGACCGACCGGAAATTATGCCCGCCAAAAGCTGGCTGAAAACTTACGACAACGCGCCAAAAACAGCCTTGCCGCGCCAGTTCGCCTATCAGGAAGCCAACCTGTGGCAAATTTTAAGCAAACGCAGGTCCCGGCGGGACTACGACCAGCAAGCAGCTCTCTCTCTTGAGCAGCTTGGCCTGATTCTATGGGCCGCTCAGGGACTGACGGCTCAAAAAGGCCCGTATTATCTGCGTAACGCGCCATCTGCCGGAGCCTTGTATCCAATTGAAACCTATGTCTGTGTGGAACGGGTCAATGGCCTGGAACCAGGCGTGTACCATTTGAACTGCAAGGATTTTTGCCTGGAAAGTGTAAGTCCGGGCTCAAAGGCGGAAGAACTGGGGCAGGCGGCCATTGACCAGAACTTTTGCGCTCAGGCGGCCCTGACCTTTATCTGGACAGCGCTTTTCAGACGCAACATGGTCAAATACGGTCACCGTGGCACACGTTATATGCTGCTGGACGCAGGACATATCGCCCAGAACACGGCCTTGGCCCTTACAGCGCAGGGACTTTGCGGTTGCCCTGTCGCGGCCTTTTATGATGACAGGCTCAACACCCTACTCGGGCTGGACGGACAGGAAGAATCCGCTCTGTATATGATGAGCGCGGGTCTGCCTTGTTCCTGAATACGGCAATGTCCGGTTCCTGATCTGGAACCGGACATTGTTATGACTTATCCTGAGATTTATCCGCAGTAAAAAATTCAGCTCATACTTCAAAAAGAATACCGAAGACAGCAAAAAAGATTGTGAGCAGAAAAATTCATCTTTCCACGCTCAAAATTGAGGTCTTCCGTACCAAAATAACGATATTTCAACTCAATGCTGGTTTCCGTATTCAGTGCGACACCAACCCCGGCTCCAACCTGATACGCAAAAACAGTATCGCTATCTCCTTCCAGGGCAGCATATCCAGTATCGCCAATTCTTACACGACTCCCGCCAATTCCAGCGGTAAGAAACGGAGTAACAGCGCTATCGTTTACAAAGTCTAAATATCCATTTGCCAGCAAAGAAAGGCTCGAGAACGCCCCGTCAACAGAAGTACTTAGCTGTTGATAGGTTGCTGTATCAAACTTAAATCTTAGATACGAAAACTCAATTTCGCCCCTGAACCGCCCAAAACGCTGCCCAAGAGCCACAGCAGCGGCAAATCCATCGTCGTACTTGAACGAAATATCATCATCTACAACCCGCATACTGGAATCATTTGGCATGACTATCCCTACGCTCAGACCTATGTAAGGCAATTCGCTCCCCCAGCACGCTGTTGTTACAAGTGTAAGCAAAACAAGCCCTACTCCAAAAAATACACCTTTTTTCATATTTCCTCCTGCGCTATGTGCTGTTTTTGCTCTCCATAATCCCTTTTCAATTTATTCTCAAGTTCTGTGCAAAAAAACTTACTGCTTTTACGGCATCATTGGCCAATCTGGCAACTAATTATGAAAAACAAAAAAGGACCCATGGCATACCATAAGCCCTTGTATTATTGGTGGAGCTGATCAGGATCGAACTGACTACCTCTTGAATGCCATTCAAGCGCTCTCCCAGGTGAGCTACAGCCCCAAACAAGAAAAAAGTACATACATCGGACTCAAAAAGATGTCAACACAAATCGCCTTTCTGTTTTTTACTTCCCGCCAACAATCTGGCCCCAATCCGTAACAGCGGCAAATCGGCTTCAGAAGGGCTGACTTTCAGGAAACAGCAGAGCCGTCAGGTACTTCCCGACTGGGTGCAAGCAGGGCCAGACCGTCTTTATCTTTTACAGCCAGCACCATGCCTTCGGATTTTTCCCCGCGCAGCTTGCGCGGCTTCAAATTTGCAACCACAACCACCTGCCGCCCCGGCAACTCCTCCAGTTTCCAGAACTCAGCCAGTCCGGCCACAATCTGGCGCGGCTGGCTTTCACCCACATCAACCTGCAACAGGTACAGCCTATCCGCTTTTGGGTGTGCCCTGGCTTCCAGCACAGTGCCAATACGAAAGTGTACGCGCTGAAAATCGGCAAATTCAATCAACTCTGTTTCTTCTTCAACCGGCTCGACAGCCGGAACCTGAAATTCACAGCGTGGAAATAGATTTGACTGTTTGGCCACCTCTGTTCCGGTAGCAAGCATATCCCAGCGAGAAATGTCTTCCCGCAAATCAACAAAAACACCTTTCACGTCTCCAAGCTGGGCCAGCATTTTTTCGCTGCTGTCCGGCATTACCGGCCAGAGCAGAACAGCGACCTTGCGCATTCCTTCCAGCACCAGCCTCAACACAATCCGCAACTGCTCTGTCTCTCCATTTTTGTGCAGTGTCCAGGGAGCGCTCTGGTCAATATATTTGTTCAGATAGCGCACAAACGCCCAGAGTTCTTCCAAAGCCCGTGCGAACTGACACTGCCCAAACAGCTGTCCAAAATTAGCGCACGCCCTTTGCCCTGTTTTGGCGCATTCGTCTGCGGCCAGTTTTTCGCTTGCGACTTCCGGCACTTTGCCGTCCAGAAATTTATGGGTCATGGTCAGGGTACGGCTGAACAAATTCCCCAGATCGTTGGCCAGATCAGCATTCAGGCGCCCAACCAGCGCCTCTTCTGAAAATGAGGCGTCCTGTCCAAAATTCATTTCCCGGAGCAAAAAATACCGAAACGAATCCAGACCATATTTTTGGGCCAGGGACAAAGGCGCCACAACATTCCCCAGGGACTTGGACATCTTGGTTTCATTGACTGTCCAGTAGCCGTGTACCAGTAATTTCTGATACAACGGCAGTCCGGCAGAAAGCAGCATGGTTGGCCAGAACACGGCGTGCGGCTTCAAAATATCCTTGGCCACCACATGCTGAGCCACAGGCCAGAATGTCCTGTAACCGTCACTTTCAAGACCGCCCAGACCAGTAATATAATTGAGCAGCGCGTCAAACCAGACATAGGTCACAAAATCAGTGTCAAAAGGCAGTTCAATGCCCCAGGTCAGACGGGATTTGGGACGTGAGATACACAAGTCGCCCAAATCTTCACGCAACATGGCCAGCACAGCGTTGCGGTAATGGGCCGGCTGAATAAAATCGGGGGTGTCTTCAATATGTTTGCGAAGCGGCTCAATATACTTCTGCATGCGGAAAAAATAATTTTTTTCCTGAATAAATTCCGGTGCCGCCTGGTGGTCAGGACACAGTCCTTTTTCCAGTTCCTTTTCTGTGTAAAACCGTTCGCACCCAAAACAGTAATGGCCACCGTATTCGGCGAAATAGATGTCGCCCTTGTCGTACACCCGCTGTAAAAAATCCTGCACGCAAGCGATATGATCAGGGTCTGTGGTGCGGATAAAACGGGTATACTCCACCCGCATACAAGGCCATAAATCCTGAAACTGGGCGCTGATTGTATCTGTGTATTTCCTGGGGGCCAGGTTGTTTTTTTCCGCTGCCTTGACAATCTTGTCGCCGTGTTCGTCCGTGCCTGTCAAAAAAAAGGTTTTTTTTCCGGCAAGACGGTTCCAGCGGTTCAGGCTGTCAGCCACAATGGTTGTATAAGCATGCCCAAGATGCGGTTGCGCGTTCACATAATAAATTGGAGTTGAAATATAAAACTGGCTCAAAAAAACCTCCTGCTCTTAAAATTGCCATCAAGGTCCGCAAATCTGCCTGGGCACCTGAACAATTCAGCTGACAACCTCGCTTTCACAAGCATCTTTATCTGGGTTGTAGTTGTGACCGCGTACTGGTTTGCCCGATTTATACGGTCTGTTTCTTTTGTCTGAGCCGGGTTTTTCCTCTCTATCGGCATGCAGCTTTCCAGGTACCTTGCTTTCCTGCTTCTTTTCAGCGTCTTCTGCGCCCTGAACAAGCCCCTGCCATTCATCCAGAAAAATTTCCCTCTCTTCATTCTGGTCTGTCAGCACGGTCAATGAGTTCCGAAACAGATTGGCTCGCAACGGCCGCATCCGGCCATCCTGAGTCTGGGTCCAGCGTCCCATTTTAGGCAGACGCTTGCGGAACTCAATATAGGTGTCCTTTTCATAGGCCAGACAGCACAGTAATCGACCGCAGGAACCGGAAATCTTGGCCGGGTTGAGAAACAGATCCTGATCCTTGGCCATCTTGATTGTCACCGGCTCAAACTGCCGCAAAAAACGGCGGCAGCAGCATACCTGGCCGCAACTGCCGATTGTCCCCAACATCTGGGTCTCATGCCGCACGCCAATCTGGCGCAATTCTATGCGGGTACGGTAGTGCTGGACCAGTTCCTTGACCAGATCCCTGAAGTCAATCCGGCCCGGCGCGGTAAAATAAAAAATCATTTTCGTGCGGTCAAAAAAGACTTCCACTCCAACCAGCTTCATATTCAGGCGTTGCTGCTGAATACACTGCCGGCAAAACAGAAAGGATTCCCTTTCAAGAGACTGATTTTCCTCCCAGCCGCACAGGTCTTCCCGGGTAGCCAGACGATACACAGGTTCCAGTTCCGCGTCCCTTTCTTCCTGTTCGCGGACAATAACCACCTGCCCCAGGCTGACACCTTCTTCCGCCTTGATCAGCACGTGTTCTCCCTTTTGCAACTGATACGGCGCGGCGCGGTAAAAAAGTACCGGACGATAGTTATTGAATTTTAGCCCTACAACCTGACTCATAGCTGTTTGCCACTCACTTTTTCTTTTCCAGTTCACATTTCAGACAGGCAAAGGCCCTTTCAATACCAGCGGCATCAGAACCTCCGGCCTGAGCCAGATCAGGACGGCCTCCGCCGCTGCCCCCAATATGACTGGCCACGTTCCGTATCAGTTGGGGAGCGGTAAAGCAGCCGTGCAAATCCTTGCTCACCGCCAACAAAAGCATCACCTTGCCCTGATTTTCCCCGGCTAGGCAAATCACGCCGGAAGCGATTTTTGATCGCAGATCGTCCATCAAAGACCGCAAACTGTTCATATCCGCGCCGTCAACGCGATGGGCCAGCAGCCGGATCCCACAAACATCCTGACAACCCTGTACCAGATCACAACTTCCCGCAGACATCAGCTTGTCCTGTAATTTTCTGTTTTCCCTGGCCAGATTTTTGTTTTCTTCCAGCAAAGACGCAACCCTGCCGCTGACATCCGCAGGGCGGCACTTGAGCAGAACTGCCAACTTTTCAGTTTCATCTCTGCGCTCCCGCCAGAAATCAAGAGCGGCCTGACCGCTTATGGCTTCAATCCGGCGCACACCGCAAGAAATTCCGTTTTCAGAAAGAATGCAAAAACTCAGGGCCTGAGCTGTTGACTGTAAATGCGTACCGCCGCAAAGTTCAAGTGATATCTCAGGGATATCAACTACCCGGACTGCATCGGTGTATTTTTCGCCAAACAGGGCCATTGCCCCCTTTTCCTGCACCGCTGTCCGGTAATCCATGACCGAGACCTCAAGCTTGAGGTCTTCGCTAATGGCCTTGTTAACAAGATCTTCAACCTGCTGACGTTCTTCAGATGTCAGCGGTGAAATATGGCTGAAATCAAAGCGCAAACGGTCAGAGCTGACCAGCGATCCCGCCTGTTTGACATGATCGCCCAAAACAGAACGCAAGGCAGCATGCAGCAGATGCGTGCAGGTATGATTCGCAGCCACGGCCCGGCGCAGGGTACGGTTCAGACGCTGCACCACATTCTGGTCAGCCAGAAAAGCCCCCTGTGTTATTTCAACGCCATGCACAATGAGCCCCGCAGCAGGCTTGACAACCGCCACCACTCTTGCCTCCCCTGTCGGACCGTGCATTTCGCCGCTGTCACTGACCTGACCGCCGGATTCAGCGTAAAAGGGTGTCCGGGCTGTCACCACATACCCGCTTTGGCCTTCCCCAAGCTCATCTACGGGCCGTGAGTCCTTGTCCAGCAGGGCCACAATTCGGCTCTTGACCTCGGCCAGTTCATAGCCGACAAACTCGCTTTCCAGTCCGGCCGCAAGCAGGGGAGCAAACTGCGAGGCAATATCTTTTTCGCCGCTGCCGCTCCAAGCCTGACGAGCCTTTTGTTTCTGCTCGTCCATCAGTTTCTGAAAACCAGCATCATCAACACAAAATCCATTTTTCTCCACAACATCGTTGACAATATCAAGGGGAAAGCCATAGGTGTCGTAGAGCTTAAAGGCCGCTGCTCCGCCCAGACAGGCTTTTCCCGCCTGCCGCAAAGCGTCCATTTCATCTTCCAGCAGCCGCAATCCCTTATCAAGGGCTTCGCCAAAACTTTCTTCTTCCTTGCGTACCACCCGAACCATAAAATCTTTGTTGCCGTGCAGTTCAGGATAGCAGTTGCCCATTTCACGCACCACGTCCATACTGCTTTTATACAAAAACGGTTCACTCAGACCAATGAGCCGCCCAAAACGCAGTGCGCGGCGAATAAGACGGCGTAAAACATAGCCCCGCCCTTCATTGGAAGGCAACATACCGTCAGCAATCAAAAAGGCAATGGCCCGGCTATGATCAGTGATGACCCGCAAGGCAGTGTCAACGTCAGAGTCCTTGCCGTATCCGACCCTGGCCCGCTCGGCCATACACCCAATCAGGTTCTGAAACAGATCCGTATCAAAATTGGAATACACGCCCTGACACACGGCCGCGATGCGCTCAAGTCCCATGCCTGTATCAATACTCGGTCTGGGTAGCGGGGTCATCTTGCCGCCCGCGTCCCGCTCAAACTGCATAAAAACCAGATTCCAGATTTCCAGAAACCGGTCGCAATCGCATTTGCCAATGCCACAGTTCGGGCCGCAGGCCATGTGTTCACCCTGGTCAATATGAATTTCCGAACACGGGCCACAAGGGCCGGTATCTCCCATGGCCCAGAAATTTTCTTTTTCTCCCAGCCGAAAAATCCGCTCGTCAGGCAGGCCGGATATCTTCTTCCACAAATCCCAGGCCTCATCGTCATCAAGATAGACAGTCGCGTACAACCGGCTTTTATCCAAAGCCAATTCTCTGGTCACGTAATTCCAGGCCAGTTCAATGGCCTGTTCCTTGAAATAATCACCAAAGGAAAAATTACCCAGCATTTCAAAAAAGGTATGGTGCCTGGCCGTACGTCCCACGTTTTCCAGATCATTGTGTTTCCCGCCCACCCGCAGACATTTTTGAGAGCTTGTAGCCCGCGCGTAGTCTCTTTTTTCCTGTCCCAGAAACAGCTTTTTGAACTGCACCATACCAGCATTGGTAAACAAAAGAGACGGGTCGTCTCTGGGAATAAGTGAAGAACTTGCAACCGGCTGGTGTTTATTGCGGCCAAAATAGTCAAGAAAACTGGCGCGAATGTCAGCGGCTTTCATTTATTCTTCCTCACCCTGCTCTACGGGTTCTGACCTTTCAACCACTTCTTCCTTTACTCCCAGATGTTCCAGTAGCTTGTCTTCGATTTGCTGGCGCAGTTCGGTATTTTCCTGCAGCATGGCCCGCACGTTTTCCTTACCCTGTCCCAATCGCTCAGAGCCAAAGGCGAACCAGGAACCACTTTTTTCCACCACACCGAGTTCCACGCCCAGGTCAATAAGCTCGCTTTCACGGGAAATACCCGTGCCATATAAGATATCAAAGTTTGCTTCCCGAAACGGCGGAGCAACCTTGTTTTTCACCACCTTGACCCGCACGCGGTTTCCAAAACTTTCTTCCTTGTCTTTCAAGGTCTGGATACGCCGAATATCCATGCGTACAGTGGCGTAAAATTTCAGGGCATTTCCACCGGTTGTGGTTTCCGGGCTGCCATAACCGGTCATGCCGATTTTCATACGCACCTGGTTGATAAACAGGACACAGGTTTTGGACTTGTGAATGGTTCCGGTCAGCTTGCGCATGGCGTGCGACATCAGTCTGGCCTGTCCGCCCACCTGGGTCTCGCCCATACTGCCTTCGAGCTCGGCCTGCGGGATAAGGGCGGCAACAGAGTCCACAACCACGATATCCACGGCCCCGGAACGCACCAACAAATCCGCGATTTCCAGGGCCTGTTCGCCGTAGTCCGGCTGGGACACAAGCAAACTTTCCGTATCCACGCCCAGGCGGCGGGCGTAATTGACATCAAGGGCGTGCTCGGCATCAATAAAAGCAGCCACTCCGCCCTGTTTCTGCGCCTCGGCAATAATATGCAGGGCCAGCGTTGTCTTACCGGACGATTCCGGCCCATACACTTCATTCACCCGGCCACGCGGGATTCCACCCACGCCAAGGGCCAGATCCAAGCCGATAGAACCGGTTGGAATAACCGGAACAATCTGATGTGCCTCGTCAGAAAGACGCATAACCGAACCCTGTCCAAATTTCCTTTCAATGGTTACCAGAGCGGTTTCCAGTGCCTCTTTTCGCAGATCTTCCGGGGAAGCAGATCCTTTCTTTACCATACACCCTCCATGTTGCCTGATCCCGCAACTCTTTTTATGAATAAAAACGGCCTTGTTGCCGCAGGGTGGAAAGTGTAACAAAATCAGACAAACAGGGCAAATAGCAGAACAGCCCCCAATGTTACCGGCAGTTCGTCTCCAGCCGCCAATAAAAAACCGTCCTGTAAGGACGGTCTGCAAAAAAGAGGGAGCCTGCGCCCCCTCTCTTTCACCTGATCGTGTAAACAACTACTGATAGCTGACTTCAAGCGCGCGTACCAGCCGTCCCTGCAGGGCCAGCAGCTTGTACAGACTGTAGCTCCGGTTCATTCGCGCGGTTTCCAGCAACACGCTGTTGTTAAAGACTTCGTTCAGCGAATCCAGCATGTCCAGCAAAGAGCGTTGCCCAACATTAAACTGTACCATGTACATTTCATTGGTTTCCCTGCTGAAATCCAAAGTCCGCTTATAGTTTTCCACTTCCTTGACTGCGGTCTGATAATCAAACCAAGCTGCCACAACATCTCGGTTCACGTCCAGGGCGGTTTTTTCAAAAAGGGCATAACCCTCTTCTTCACGGGCTTTGGCCACTTGGGTAACACGAACATCTGTCATACCGTTAAAAAGATTCCAGGACGCCTCCAGAGCACCGCGGTGATCGCGGACATACTCTCCGGAATGTTTCACATCGCTCCGGTAATGACTGGAGGCCACCGCGTCCACACGAGGAAGATACTTGGCGCGGGTAACGCAAACATCATATCCAAGAGCCCGGGCATCTTCCATTGCCGCCAGAATCTTTGGATTATTGGTCTCACAGTCTTCCAGAATTACCTCCAGATCGCCCAGCAAAAAGTCTTCATGATAAACCGGCTGCAAAAGCTGGCGGGGAGCAACTCCTGTGGCCCAGATATAATCGGCTTCCGCGTTACGCAATTTACCCTGATAGGAAATCAGCGTAGTTTCAGCTCTGGACAGTCGGCTGTTGGCCTGTGTCTCATCTGCCCGGTCGGTTGCGCCACCCTGAACCCGCTCGGCAATGGCGCCCAGCAGAATTTTATGATCCTCTATATTTTTTCTGGCCAGTTCCAGCAGCCGTCTTTCCCGCACAACATCATAATGGGCCCTGATCGCGTCAAGCGCGATACTCTCAACATTATCATGCAGCCGATATTCAGCGGAACTTAAACGCCGCTTTGCTCCTTTATAGGTATTCACATCGCCAAAACCGGCAAAAAGATTAAGCCGAAGACTCAGGCTCGTATCAATATAGGTATTGAAGTCATCATCTTTCTTGCTTGTCCTGGTCAGGGGATCGCTTTGCTGCAGTGTTCCAAAAGAAGAACGCAGATCCAAGGAAGGAAAAAAACGGCCAAGGGCCGCAGCTTTATTGCCTCTCATGGCATCACGGTTGTGCATCATGGCCTTGATTTTCGGATGATTTTTGACCGCGAGCACAACAGAGTCTTTCAGTGTTGCCGGTTTAACCTGTTCTTGCGCATAAGCAAAAGAAGCCAGCAAAAAGATACAACCACAATTTAAAAAAAATAAAATACGATTCATACAGCTCCCCCCAAAGTAGCTTTCATTTTTTGCAACCCTTACCCTATTACAGAACCATAAAGCAAGCCTTTTCCATTCATAAATAAAATCTGGCTTCAAAAAACATACAACTCAGCCACGTAAAATCCGTTCACCAATAGGAGTTTTCAAAACACGCGCCAATCCGTCAACAACCGTCTGATCGAACTGATGTTGTCCCTCTTTCAGTATTGCCAGCGCCCGTTCTTCCTCCATGGCCCCACGGTGTGAACGTGGCCGGACCATGGCGCAAAAAACATTGAGCACCGAGAGTATCCGGGCCGACAGTTTTATCTGCTCACCAATGAGCCGTTGCGGATAACCGCTTCCGTCCAGGCGTTCGTTCATCTGGTAAATAGCCCGCAGCACATTTTCGTCAATATCAATGTTTTTTAACATGCGGTACGCGTATTCCACATGCGTTTCCATAACCTCTTTTTCTTCCGCGCTCAATTTCTCCGGTTTGGTCAGAATTTCTCTGGGCACAAACATCTTTCCAATCTGGGACAGGTTGGCTGCTGTTTCCAGTTCAACAATTTCGGCTTCCGGCAAATTCAGAGTCTTTCCGACCTCGACTGTCAGGGCGGCCATCAATTTTGTGTGCCCGCCAAGATACGGATCAGCGGCCTCAATGGTTGAGCCAAGGGCTTCCATTGCCCGCTGAATAAGCCGCCGATGCTTTTCCTGCGCCGCCACGAATTCGGAAACATCACGGTACACCTCAAGCACGCCCCGGCACACACCCTGACTGTCCAGCCAAGGCGACTTGGAAATCTGAAATTGATGCAGCTTGGATTGCAGGTAAATAGCTTCGTTAATAAAAACCTGCTCCTGGCGTTCAATGACATTTTTATCCGATATTCCCAAGCGCTTGGCAGTATCAAAGCCCAAAATGGCTTCCATGTCCATGCCGATAATTTCTTCCTTGGTTCGGCCCACAGCTTCGGCCAACGCCTCATTGGCATAAATATATTTGCCGTCAAGATCTTTTAAGGTGATAAATTCCTTCATGGTCGAATTAACAGAATCAATAAACCGCTTTTGTTCGTCAATCTGTTCGGCCAGAGCCTTGAACCGATCCGCCGAACGCTGACTGTTAATTCCGGCCTGCACCCACCAGACCAACACAGTGGCCAGTAAAATGATCAACAGCACAAATCCGGTCAAAATATACACTGTTCGGGCATAAGTCTCTATCGGGGCATTGGCCGTGGCAAAATCCATTTCCTGCACAATCCACCAGCTGGAACCGGCCAGCCCGACCCCCAGTGAATATACGCGCTGCCGGTCGTTCGCTAGGCTGGAACGGACGGCAAAATCAATCTTGCCCTTGCTGGTAAAATCAATCTTGCTGGTAACAGGGGCAAACCCCTCCTGCGTCCAAGGCATAATTTCCTGCAACCCGCCAGCCGCTTGCTGCATGAGCCTGGTTTTTTCCCCCTTGGCGGACAGAACGGAGTTGGAAAGCTGTTCGGTAATTTTTCCTGACACCTGAGCAGTCATCATCAGCACGCTCACGGGTTTTTCTCCACTCCCTCCTTCTGGTGGATAAATAGGTACGTAAATGTCCAGCAGCAGGCCATACTCACTTAAATACAAGGCGGAAAAAACCGGACTCCCCGAATTGAAAGCCTGCCGCGACAAGGTCAATGCTTCAGGTTTCATGGGCGGCAGATAACCGTCCGTGGCCAGATAGGCCACACCGCTTCCATTTAGGATCCGGGCGGAAAGAAAACCGGAATAAGAACAAAACTCCCGCATGATATTTTGCATCATGGGCAGTTGAGCGGCAAGTTCATTGCCCCCTTCCTCTTTGGCCACAGCAGAGGCTCCGAACAGCGGTGCCAGATCACCTCTGATGCTCCCAACCTCTGATGCGTACAGCCGAAAAAGATCAGACTTGATCAGCCGGTCGCCCCGGTGGGTAAGATCTGTCAGCCAAGTACCAAAAACATCTGCCCGTCCCTGGGCAACAAGCTCAAGGCGATGCTTGACATTCTCTACAAGTTCATCATTTTTTTTCGCTGTGAAATGGCTGGCAAGCAAAAAGCTGCCTGCTATCAGAGCAAGCACAAAAAAGCCCAGCACGCCAAATTTAAGCCGTTGTCTGCTTTTTGCCGTTCGCGCGTCATTCACCTTTTGCGTAAAATGTGATTTCATGTCTTCTCCGTTCTTATTTGCTCATAAAAATTCTTCTACTTCTCCTGTTGTCGCGGAATATGCATCCACCGGTACTGTTCATTGACTGAATATTGCGGAACATAGTGGAGATATTTGCTTTGCGGCAGCAACATATTGGTCTGATTATCCAGAACATAGACAGTCTCGCCGACATAAACAACCAGAACAGCGTGCCCTATATTGCGAATCGTATCCCGAATCGCCACAACACGCATATTGCCGTCTGCCAAGCCCAACTCCTTGATGGCGTAAAACTTGGCAATAGCGTAGTCCTCACAATCACCTGACTTTTGCAAAAACTCTGCCGGAGTAGCCCAATAATCCTGTATTCCGTAATTGGTCAAATCCTGACGATACGGCCAGCGGTTAAAAAAACGGTTCACCCTAGTCAACTGCTGGAGCAGCGGTAAACCATAGATCTCTTTTTTGAGTTTAAGCCAACCCGCCTTGGCAGGCAGGGCAGCAGTTTCCTTGTCCTGAAAATAGCCTTTCCACGTCCGCATCCGCCTCAACACCCCGTTCCATTTGGGTAGTTTTTCCAGCGTTCCCTTAAATTCAAGCGTGCCGAACAGAGGCTGAATTTTCTTTGTAGTCGCGGCCTGTACGCTTCCACACGACAGCCCCCCCCCCACAAAAAGCAACAAACTCAAACAAAAAAGTTTGACGCACCCGTCCATGACACCCTAGCGTTCCCGCAACGCGTTTTGCTTGGCCTTCAAAATAGGTTTTAACAGATAATCCAGTACTGATTTTTTTCCGGCCAGCAGATCAACCTGGGCAGTCATACCGGGCAGAATCGGCAGTAGCTCGCCTTGGTACTTCAAGGCGTTCTCATTGGTTCTCACCTTTACCAGATAATAACTGTCTCCCCGTTCATCAATAATGGTATCGGCACTGATATGTTCAACCCTGCCATCAAGCCCTCCATAAATGGCAAAATCATACGCTGTTATTTTGACCACGCCTTTTTGGGTCGGATGCACAAAAGCGATATCCGCGGGTTTGATCTTGGCTTCAACCAGCACGGTGCTGTCAAGCGGAACAACTTCCATAATCGACTGACCGGGCTGAACAACGCCGCCCACGGTGTTGATAAGAATATGCTTTACAATACCGTCTACAGGCGAACGGATATCGGTACGTGTCACCCGGTCTCCACCGGCAGCCAAACGTTCCTTGATTGAAGCAAGCTCCTGGCGGTGTTCATTTAATTCTTTAAGAGCCTGGTTCTTAAATTCACTCTCGCGCTGTTTGATACGCCCATAGGCCACGGCCGCGGCTGATTCAGCCCGCGGGATTCCCAAAGCCAGATTTTCCACGTCACCTTTTAACTGGGCGACTTTCTGCTCCAATGTCAGATAATCCAGCTCGGAATGGATCTGTTTGGCAACCAGAGGCTTGGCAATATCACGCTGGCGCTGGGCGATTTTCAGGCTATTTCGTAACTGCCGGAGCCGGCTTTCCATCTCGCTGATTTCCTGCTTCTTCTGCTCATGTTCATTGGTCAGCAGTTCCAGTTCAATTGCAAACTGCTGTTGACGGGCCCGGTAAATACGCTCCTGGTGTTTTACAAGCTGTGGTGACTTTTCCTGTAATTCCTTGTCAAAACTGGGGGCAACTCCGTCAACTTCCGCCAGCAGGCGGACAATCTCAACCTTCAACTCCTGCGCCTTTGATGCCGCGTCCCGATAAAAGCTGGCGGCCTGCTCATTGCTTAACCGGCAGAGCAAGCTCCCTTTTCGGACCCGCTGGCCCTCAATAACAAAAATTTCATTCAGGATACCACCCTCAAGGTTTTGAATTTCCTGCACCCGCTGCGATGGGATAACCTTGCCAAAACCACGGGTCACTTCATCCAGCAGGGCAAAATTAGCCCAGACAAGAAAACCGATCAGCATAAAAAAAACAGAACCTGACACAATATACGCGGCTTTTCGTCCCCGTCCGTAAAGGGCTTGGTCAACCTCGGACATATAGAGCAAGACATCTCTTTCAAAATCAGTATGTTTACTCATGGCCACCTCACGCGGGTATCCTGATTTTGCCGGACTGCAGTCCAGCGAAAACCTGGTCTTTTGGTCCGTCCACAACGATACGTCCCCGGCTCATGATTAAAATCCGGTCCACAAGATCAAGCATTGAATAGCGATGGGTGACAAAAATAACTGTCTTGTCTTCAATATAGGGAGCAAGACGTTGTTTCAGGTTAAGCTCCGACTGATTATCCATGTTGCTTGAAGGTTCGTCCATAATCAGCACCTTTGGATCAGCAAGCAGGGCGCGGGCAATGGAAACAGCCTGTCGTTGCCCGCCGGAAAGGGAAGATCCTCTTTCTCCGACTTTCATACCGTACCCGGCAGGGTGCTCTTTTACAAATTCATCGACTCCGGCAATCTCCGCTGCCCGCTTGATGGCCAGGTCATCAGCTTCCGGCAGGCCAAAAGCAATATTGTCCCGCAGGGAACCATAAAACAGCAGCGGATCTTGTCCTATATAGCCGATACTGCGCCGGACATTGGCCACATCCATCTGCCGCAGATCAATACCGCCCACTTTCACAGCCCCTTTGGTCGGCTGATACAGGCCAACACATAATTTGCCCAAGCTCGTTTTGCCGGCTCCGGTACGGCCAATAATGCCGATTTTTTCACCCGGCCGCAGCATCAGATTCACATCACTCAAAACAGCCCGTTCAGTTCCGGGATAACTGAACGACACATTCTCAAGCCTGAGAGAACCGTCACAATCTCCATAATAAAACGTCTCTTTATCGTCCGGGCGCTCACTTGGCAGCTCCATCAACATATTCAGGGCATTGAGCGCAATACGGGATTGCTGCAGGCGGGAAAGCAGGCCGGCCACGGCGCTTAGTGGAGCCATTGCTCTGCCGGCCAGAATATTACAGGCGATCAGGCCGCCCATAGTCAACTCTCCATCAGCAATAAGATATACCCCGGTAATAATAACGCACACACTGACAAGCTGGGAAACAAGCACGGAAAAGGTCACTGAAATATTGGCCAGGGTTTTGGCCCGACTGTTGGACATTGAGGAACGGCCGACAATATTTTCCCACCGTGCCTGCATCCGGCCCTCAGCCATGCTTGTTTTTATGGTTTCAAGGCCCTGAACGATTTCAAAAAGCAGGGCGTTTTTCTGGGTTGTTTCCTTGTAATGGTTGGCAACAACATGCTGAAAGGGAAACTGCAAAATATAGCCCACGCACAGCACAAGCGGCACCGCAACCAGCATGGACCAAATCACGACACCGCCAATATAATACACCGTGACCAGAAAAAGCAGCAAAAAGGGCAGATCCAGAAGGGCGATAAGAGAGCTGGAGCTAAAAAATTCCCGCAGGGAATCGAACTCCCGCACATTGTTGGCAATTGCTCCGGCCGATTCCGGCATGTAATCAAGACGGGCGGACATTAAATGCTGCAAAAGCCGACTGCCAATCAGCACGTCCGCATTTCGTCCGGCCACGTCAACAAAATAGCCCCGTAAATTTTTGAGTAAAAAATCAAAAAGATAGGCAATCCCGATTCCCACGGCCAAGGCCCACAGTGTTTCAAAGGCGTTATTAGGCACAACCCGGTCATAGACATTCATCACAAAAAGTGGAGAGGCAATAACGATCAGGTTGATCATGATACTGGCCAAAAATACATGCCGGTAAATAGGCCAGAAACTGAAAAGAACGCCCCAAAACCACCGCTTGCTTTTAAGCAGCTTCATATCCCGGATACGCTTGTCGAGCTGCACCTGCTTGCGGCATAAAATGGCGTACCCGGTATATTCTTTTTCAAGCACTTCAAGCGGCTGTTCAATGGTCTTCATGCCGTACCCGGGAACAATGATCCTGACCTTGTTGCCGATAATTTCCTGCAAAACACAGGCATTGCCGCCCCGCAACAGCAAGATACAGGGCATGACCAGCTCGGAAATATTCACGACTTTCTGACGATGAACGGTCTTGGCAATAAAACCAATACGCTCTGCTGCCCGCACCAGAGACGCGGCCGTCACGGTATTGTCGGTACGGGGCAGGCCCGCTTTCAAAGTCGCGGCCGACACAGGACTGCCGGCCAGACGGCTAATAATGGAAAGACAGATAACAAGGGGCGATTGATAGTCAATATCCTGAGGAGTTAATCGTTCTTCTCTTTCTTCCTCAACCATTTTGGGTATGGAAATTTTATCCTCCGATTCCACAGCCGGAGCAGGTTGCTGTATCCTCGGCTGAGCAGGCGCAACAGGCCGCGTAGCTGCCACTTTCTGAACCGTCTCTTGCCCGCTGAAAATCGGGCCAATATCCGTTCTGGGAGTTGATTTTTTTTGGGAGCGGCCCGCAACAACCTCCTTGCGTCCCGGAGACAATACTGTTCCTACCCGGGCCACGGCTTCCCTTGACCTGGGCTTTGCGCTCACTTTTGCGGGCCGGACAGGGGCTCCATTTTCTTCTTTCACTGCAACCATGTTGCTCTCCTCTTCTTCTATACTCCGGCACAATACGCAGGGAATCTATTCCTGACAAGCAACAATTTCCCGTTTTCTGTACAAAAAACACCTCAGAAGCAATCAGAAGACAAAAAGCATACAGAAAACTGTCCACAAAAAAAGCCTGCTCCTCATCAGAGAAGCAGGCTTTTATCTATTATCAGCAGCAGTTATCCATTATTCTGACCGGAATCAATAACATACTGGAGATGATCCGTCACTGTGACAGAATCCAGTTGTGACTCAAAGGCCGTGAAATCAGCCTGTTCAACACCCTTGAGCGTGGTAAGCACATCCGCTTTTCCATCATTATCAGCATCCAGAAGCAGTTCTACGGCATCTCCTTCATGATTAACCTGCAGTAATGTCAAATCATTACGTACTTCCAGATGGTCTTCACCAATCGTATAGGATTTGAATCCTGTTTCACCGGGATTACCCATTGCTTCCGGCGCGATCTTGACCGTATCCGAGCCTTCACCGGTTATAACCGTGTCATAACCATCACCCACGAAAAACGTATCATCGCCGGAACCACCGTTCAGGATATCATTGCCAGCCCCGCCATACAAGACATCATTGCCTTCCTGGCCGTAGATGATGTCATCACCAGCGCCGCCATACAGGGTATCATTACCGCCCTGACGGTGGTTGCTCTGCGAATCAAGAGTTTCCTCTGCCATGGCCTCATGATGATTGCGAACATATTCCATAATCTGCTCGTCAGTCCAGCCCAGCCGCTCAAAAACAGCCTTTCCAGCTCCATTTGGCAAATCAGTAATGCCATGTTTCGCGGCAAGAGCATCAGTGTTCATAACATCACCAAAAATGATGTCATTGCCTCCTTCACCATGGATCTCATCCGCCCCGACAGCAACCAGATTCAGAGTTTCATTGGCAATTGTTTCAAGAGTATCCACCAGCTGTTCCGCATTGGTAAGATTAATCGGATTTCCTGATGGATCGATCTCTCCCAATACCTTTCTTCCCTGGTTACCCATTTCAATGCCTACTGCCCGAAACAAACCTACCCGATCCAGAACAGACTGTACATCGTTAACATTATCACCAGGCCATGTTCCCAAAAGATGTCCCTTTGATTCTTCCAAAGAACCACTCTTTATACGTCCGGATGTGTCATTATAATGATTTGGAGAACCATCAGTAATAAACACAGCATGGGTATGCGCCTTGTCAGCACCAGAATTCTGGCTTTCAGAACTGTCCAGCCATTCCTTTGTCTTGATAAAGGCATCTTCAAAGTTTGTCCCCCCGTAATGTTTCAGACCATTAACATAGTCCAATGCCTCAGCAATATTCCCACCTTGCTCTATTGTTATAGTTTTCTGATCGCGAACCCGCCTACCAAAAGGAGTAAAATGAACAGTAACAGTTCCCCCATTCACATTGACCTGCTCCTGAAAAGATTCCAGCATCTTCTGAACCCCTTCCTTAAGATGAGCCAAACGAGTAGCACCTGAATGAGTATGTCCCCCCATACTTCCAGAGACATCCAGCATGAGTACATACTTGTAATCAACAGGGGCAACAGAGGATTGGTGCTCACTTCCACCCATATCACCGGCCAGCACATCTCCCGCGTCCCCGCCAGTTAAGCTATTATCATTGTTTTTTTCAATGATCAGCTTGGGCTGAGGTTCATTTTGGCCCTTAATCGTGATCTCCAACTTGGCTGTATCTGTGCCGCCATGTCCGTCAGAAACAGTGTATGTAAACGAATCCTGAAGAGTCTCGTTTTGATTCAGATTCTGCACCGCATCAAGATCATTATTCAACGTGTACTCATAGCTACCATCAGCATTGATTGTAACTGTACCGTACTGCCCCTGAATCTCTGCTCCGGCATCTCCAGAAGTCACTCCAACAACATTGGTTACATTCAGGGTATCACCGTCAGGATCGCTGTCCACTCCTTGACCATCATCATCAGTAATAACATTACCTTCCGCAATAAGCTCTCCGTCTTCCATAACATAATTGCTGTTATCAGTGGCAACCGGACCATCATTGGTGCCTTCAATCGTAATCGTCAGCGTGGAACCTGTGGCATCACCTTCACCGTCAACCGCGGAATACTTAAACGTATCAGTCAGAGTTG
>CAUUHW010000010.1:0-75879 GCA_963545205.1 uncultured Desulfovibrionales bacterium | reverse complement strand
TGCGGCTCTGGCTCAGCCTCAGGCTCAGGTTGCGGCTCTGGCTCAGCCTCAGGCTCAGGTTGCGGCTCTGGCTCAGCCTCAGGCTGTGGTTCAGAACCGGATTCAGGCCGCAACAAACGGAAAACTCCTTCGTCTGCCGGAAAAGTTCTTTCCGCCTGAACAGAATCGCCCTGACCGTCAAGACGATCTACTCCAGAAAAAAGTGACCCGGCCACGTCTTTATATTCGCCCAGCCCCCCGCCAGCAACGACCCCGGCAGCGGTTTCAATCTCTTCTGCATTTTCAACATTTTCAAAAACAGGAAGCCAAGTGTCACCAGGCACCTCTTGCCCCTGAAAAAGGAAAGCCGGAGCGCTTTCTCCCTGAGCCATTCCATAATAATCAGAAAAAACAACATCGCCTTTCCCTTCCACACGAAAAACAAGATCTCGGCCTTCATTGCGCACAATCGCGTCTTCTACTGAAAAACCAAGAGCCAAACGACCATTGGGTGTCAATTCATAACGATTGACCTGTCCTGCGTCCGGAATTTGCACCTGAACGGTGTGAACCTGCTTTGCATCACTCATAACCAGCTCCTTTTCGGTTTTTTCAACCCGTCATGTCCGGCAGACTATCCCGCTAAAGACATGCTCTGCTTGAGACAGCTCAACCAGTTTCCAGAAGAATGCACACCCACTAACCATACAGACGATAACGATTTTATGCACAACCAGACCCAGCGAAACCATCAATTATTTTCTTTCTGTATTTTTCTATAATCTGTCTTTTCCCCATGTCAACCTATTTTTGGGAGAACCGGGTAAAAAACATATCGTTAAGAATAGGTTAGCAGCCTTCTACTTCATTACTCTTTTTAGTGAAGACAGAAAAAGGCCCCTTGCCTTGCGGACCATATTTCGCTAGCAGCCCATTGCATGCAAAAACAGTATCACGCATTGGCCCTTTTTTCCGGCGGTCTGGACAGCATTCTCGCAATCAAGGTTATCCAGCGGCAAGGCCTTGACGTTCTTGGACTGCACTTTACCTCGCCATTCTTCGGCGACATGTCCTGTATCATGCATTGGCAGAAGACATACGATCTGGAGCTGACGACTGTTGACATCGGCCGGGAGTACCTGAACCTGCTCCGCCAGCCACGTTACGGTTTTGGCAAATATCTGAACCCGTGCGTTGACTGCAAAATTTTGATGATTCGTCACGGCCTGAAATTACTGTCCACTTATGGAGCCAGCTTCCTCGTTTCGGGAGAGGTTATTGGTCAGCGTCCCATGTCACAACGCAAAGACGCCATGAACTCCATCAGAAACATGACGCAGGCCGAAGACCGCCTGTTGCGCCCGCTGTGCGCTTTCACTCAGGAACCAACCCTGCCGGAAAAAAACGGCCTGATTGACCGTGAAAAACTGCCCCGCATCACCGGCCGGGACCGCAAAATACAGATGGAACTGGCACGGCAATTCGGCATTACAGAAATTCCGAACCCGGGCGGGGGCTGCCTGCTGACAGAACGGGAACGGGCCAGATGCTACGCCCCGGTTCTGACTCATTTCTCCTGCCCCGCTCCTGAAGATTTTATCCTGACAGGTCTTGGCCGCCAGTTCTGGCACGACAATTTCTGGCTGACCATTGGCCGCAATCAGGCTGACAACGAGCGGCTTGCGCAGGCGGCGCGGAAAACAGACGTGCAGATTCGTCTGGCGCAGCACCCGGGGCCGGTCGGCCTGCTGCGGTCGCCGCAATCACATATACCAGAAATAGTTCTCCGGGAAGCGGCAAAACAAACAGCCTGGTTCGCCCCCAAAACAAGGGGCATGGAAGTTGACATTTGCCAGACAGGATGCGTGGAGCAAAGCCTGCGCCTGCAACCGGAAAAATCCGCTTTCTGGCAGGAACCTGAAGCTGACGGCATCGCGGCCTGCAAAAAACACCTAACCTTTTCCTGAAATTTTCCGCCATGAGTCTTTCTTTAGCCGATAAAAATGAAATTTTGACCGTTGAACTCTCGGACGGATTGTGGCATATTGAACGAGGCGCGGACATTGAAACCTTATGGCAAGCCATGGATGAAGACGACCTGGATGCGGACGAGCGTATCCCCTACTGGGTCGAAATCTGGCCGGCAGCCATTGCCCTTGGGAACTGGCTGCTGCAAAACCAAAACATTCTGCGGGGCAAATGCTGTCTGGATATTGGCTGCGGTCTGGGGTTGACCGCTCTTGCAGCCACCAAGGCAGGGGCAAAAGTTGTTGGCTTTGATTACGCAAAAGAGGCCTTGGGATTCGCCCAAAAAAACGCCGCGCGTAATCAGCAGCCACAACCTTTCTGGCTGCAAATGGACTGGCGGCAGCCCGCTTTTCAACCAAGTTCCTTTCAGTTTATCTGGGGAGCGGACATTTTGTATGAACGCCGCTTTGCCCTGCCAATCTGCGCCCTGCTTGACCTTTGTCTCGCTCCGGCGGGAGAAATCTGGCTGGCTCAACCCAGACGGGGAGTTTCAACAGAAATCAGGGAGTTTTTACAGTCACGGGACTGGCAGGTAACAGAGCTGGAAACTGTCAATATCAAGTGGCCACAACAGATAACTGCTATCCAGCTCTGGAAAATCACACGCACCGGCCTGCATCAGCCTGAGGAGCAGACATGACCGATATTTCCCATTACGGCCAGCTCTGCCGGGCTTTGTCCGGCAAGGACCGAATACATGCTTGATGTTCAAAATTCCTGCCCCGACCATCTACTGCGCATTGACAAGGTCGGAATAAAAAACCTGACCATACCGCTTGTTGTGCGGGATAAAGCAAATGGACAGCAGCATACCGTGGCCTGTCTGGACGTAAGTGTTGACCTGCCGCCGCAAAACAAGGGAACGCACATGAGCCGTTTTCTGGAGGCGCTTGGTCCGAAACCTTTTATCCTTGACTACTGGAGCTGCAAAGATTTTTTAGTCCAGCTTCGCCAGCGACTGCAGGCTCAAACTGCCCATTTCACCTTCAGTTTTCCTTACTTCCTGCGCCACAAAGCTCCAGTAAGCAACATGCCCTCCCTGATGAGCTATGACTGCCAGTTAAGCGGACGGCTGAGTGAACAGACATTTGAGCTGTTTTTATCTGTAACCGTACCGGTCATGACCGTGTGCCCCTGCTCGTTGGCTATTTCAGAAACAGGCGCGCACAGCCAGCGCTCACGAGTAAAAATAAAAACGGCTTTTAGTGGACTTCTGTGGCTGGAAGATTTAATAGAAATTGGTCGGCAGGCAGGTTCATCGCCTGTCTACACGCTTTTGAAACGAAATGACGAAAAAAATGTAACGGAACAGGCATTTGCCAACCCTGCGTTTGTGGAAGACGTTGTTCGCAACGCAGCCCAAGCCCTTATCCGGCATGAGTTGGTAACCGCCTTTCAGGTCGAAGTGGAAAGTTTTGAATCTATCCATAAGCATAACGCCTACGCCTGCATTGAACACCGAAAACCAACCGAGCATGACAGGGAACCAATATGAGTGATGCTTCTGTTCAGGCCCTTGATGTCGCCAGCACCTCTCTGGGAGTTACTGCCAACAACATTGCCAATATCAGCACTGACGACTTCTGTCCCTCCCGTGTGGACGCTGCAACAGGCAGGGACGGCTATGGGGTACAGGTTGCCGATATTCTGTCCGCTCCGGCAGACCCTTTCGGCCCAGACGTAGTCAACCATATTACCCAGGGGCTAACAAGCAACAATCATGTTGACCTGCCGCATGAAATAGTCGAGCTGATTGACACGGAAAATACTTTTGCGGCCAATACCCAAATGATAAGAACGGAACAGGACATGGATCGTGTTCTGCTGGATATGATTGTTTAAGGAAAGTGAGGAAACGTGTCCACGTTTGAACTGAAAGGGACAATGACCCCGCTGACGGTTTTACGTCTGCTGAGTACTGATACACCCAGCATTGAAGACGAACTGCGCACAACAATCAGCCTGTCACCGGCTTTTTTTCAAGATACGCCCCTACTTATTGACATCACCACGCTCAGGGAAAAACAAAATAAAATCAATATGCCGGCTCTTGTCCGCCTGCTTCGCAAATCGGGCCTGGCTCCGGTTGGCCTGAAAAGCAGCGATGACAAACAAAAAGAGATTGCCTCGACCCTGCAACTGGGCATTTTTCCTGAAAGCCGCCCGCACAGCAAACAAGGCCGAAATGAGCCGGAGAAAACCACTTTGTCCAGCCAGGCTGGCTCCCCCATGCTCGTCAAACAAAAAATTCGCTCAGGGCAAAGGATCCACGCCAGGGGGCGGGATCTGATCGTACTCGGTTCAGTCAGCAACGGCGCGGAAATTATCGCTGACGGACATATTCACGTGTACGGCACCCTGTATGGCCGGGCCATGGCCGGAGGGCAGGACAATACAGACGCGCGTATTTTCTGTTATTCTCTGCAGGCCGAACTTGTTTCCGTGGCCGGACATTACCGGATCAATGACGATCTGGATGAGGACCTGCGCGGCCAGCAGGTACAAATTTTCTTAAAAAATGAAAAACAGCTTGTTATAGAAAAGCTCTGACCGCGCGCTGCTGCGCAATGAAAACCTTTGTCTGAAAGGCTAGGAACCGGACAATCGCTTGGAGGAAACGTGGGGAAAATTATTGTTGTCACATCGGGAAAAGGCGGAGTCGGCAAAACGACATCCAGTGCCGCCATCGCAACTGGCCTGGCCTTACGCGGCCATAAAGTGGCCATTGTTGATTTTGATATCGGGCTGCGTAACCTGGATTTGATTATGGGCTGCGAACGACGGGTTGTCTTTGATTTTATCAATGTCCTGAACAAGGAAGCCAGTCTGCGTCAGGCACTGATCAAGGACAAGCGGGTGCCGAACCTGTTTATTTTACCGGCTTCACAAACCAAGGACAAGGAATCGCTGACCCTGGAAGGTGTGGGTGAAATCATGGACGAATTGAATACCAATTTTGATTACATTATCTGTGATTCTCCGGCCGGAATTGAAAAAGGGGCACTCATGGCCATGTATTATGCTGACGTTGCCATTGTGGTCAGCAATCCTGAAATTTCTTCGGTGCGTGATTCCGACCGGGTTCTTGGCCTGCTGTCCAGCAAAACCAAACGAGCGGAAACAGGTGACGGCGCGCTGAAAGAACACCTGCTGGTTACCCGATATGACGCAGATAGAGTCAAAAAAGGGGAAATGCTCAGTGTCGAAGATGTCCAGGAAATCCTGGCCATTCCGCTGCTTGGCGTTATTCCTGAATCACCGTCTGTGCTTATGGCCTCCAACGAGGGAAAACCGATTATCCTTGATAACGACAGCGATGCTGGCAAGGCCTACAATGACACCGTTGGCCGCTTTTTAGGCGAAGAAATTCCTTTACGTTTTCTTGAGGGCAAGAAAAAAGGCCTTTTCTCACGACTTTTCGGGGCGGAATAATGAACCTTCTCGACTATATCCGCAAAAAAAAGACAAGTGCCAGAACAGCCAAAGAACGCCTGCAAATCATTGTCGCACATGAGCGCCTGAAACAGAACGGCATTGATCAGGAGGGAGATGAATTTTTGCCCATGCTGCAAAAAGAAATTCTGGACGTTATCCGCAAGTATGTTCCAGTTGACCAGCAGGCTGTCCGCATTGAGCTGGATCAGGAAGGCGACTATGAAGTGCTGGAGCTGAATATTACGCTGCCGGATCGTTCCTCCCGCAATTAGCCAGGTGTTTTTGTGTTATGTCCGGTTTTCATTTTTATAAAATGAACCCTGGCGGGAATACAACTCTTTTTATTCTTGATCCTGTATCTCCGGCGTTACGGGCTCCCATTGCCCGCCAGCTTCTTCGGGCCGACCATCTTCAGGCAGAGCAGGTCGGCTTTTTGCGTCTGGACACCAACCCTGTCCACCTGGACATGATGGGAGGAGAATTTTGCGGAAACGCCTGCCGGGCCGCGGTGGCGGTTATGGCCAGAGAAGGTACCGGCCTGCAGCAGGAAAAAAATATCCTGCGAGGGCAGATTGCTGTTTCCGGTGTTCGGGGCCAGCTTGAAGTGTACATGGAAAAAGCAGGCGGAGTCTGCTGGGCGCAGATGCCGCTGTCATCAGGGCCGAATGTTTCCCGACCAGGCCCCGGCCTTCATCTGGTGCGTCTTCCGGGTATCACCCATCTTTGTCTGGACGAAGCACTCCACCCTTTTCCAGACGATTATGTTCAGGCGGCGCTTGACTGGCGCCGGCAGCTTGACCTGCAAGACCTGGCCGTAGGCTGTATCTGGTACCGGTTTGATAAGCTGAGTATTAAACCGGTTGTATGGGTACAGGGAACAAACAGCACCTATTACGAATCAGCCTGCGGTTCAGGCTCGCTGGCACTGGCTCTGGGAACAGGATGCGAAAACGGATGCCTGGTTCTTCAGCCCAGTGGAGCCCGCATTGGTGTCAAACTGGAGCGGGCAACAGGCAAAGCCTGGATTTACGGACAGGTGGCCCCCATCGCCAGGGGAGAAGTTTTTGTAGGCCTTCCGCGGGCAGACATCTGACAGGAGACCACCATGCGCCGTACCTTTTTTCTCTTTTTCGCAGGATTGCTGCTCCTGAGCGCGCCCACCAGTTCTTTGGCCGAACAGTCTGCAGCTTCAACAACCAGCTTCAGTTCCCACGCCGTTGTACTGGACAAGGTCAAACGGGTTACACGCCACAACGCTGTCCGTTATCCGGCACGGGTGGCAGCCTGCCGACAAGCCCAGCTGGCTTTTCGGGTTGGCGGGCCACTGATTGAAATCAACATCAAACCAGGAGATGTTGTCAAAAAAGGCCAGCTCCTGATGCAGATTGATCCGCAAGACTTTAAGGACAGGATCGCTGTTCTGGAAGCCAGACTGAACGGAGCGTTATCCCTGTTGGCAACAGCCAAACTGGATTTGCAGCGGGAACAACCGCTGGTAGCCCAGCAAGCCCTGCCTCAGGCCAGTTTTGACCACACGTTGAACAGAAAAGAAACAGCGGCCGCAAGTGTAGCCCAGATTCGGGCCGAGCTGGTTATTGCCAAGCGCCAACTGGCTTACACCCGACTGACAGCTCCCTATCACGGGGTTGTACTCGAACAGCGGGCGGAAAATTATGAGATGATTGCGCCCGGCCGAACAGTGCTGACCATACAGGATACGTCCAAACTGAAAATTACAGCCAGTGTGCCGGAAAATGAGATTATCCAGCATCAGATACAGGCGGGGCAGGAAGGAGAGGTCAGCTTTCCGGCCCTGAACAGCCAGACCTTTCCGGCCAGGCTAGAAGAATGGGAAAGCGCGGCCGACCCGGCCTCCAAAACATTTTCTGTGACCTTTACCATGCCCTGCCCTCCAAAACTGACCATTTTTCCAGGCATGACCGCGGAACTAACCTGGCAAAGCGGTACCCCGGAAGACAGGTCTGCTCTTGTTGTTCCGGTTCAGGCCGTGGTCACGGACAGCAAAGGCCGCTCTTTGATCTGGGTCTATGACACGGCCACAGGCACAGCGCAAAAAAGACAGGTGCAAACCGGCAGGTTTGCCGACAACAACAACGTGGAAATCAAAAGCGGTATCCAGGAAGGGGACACCATTGTTGTCGCTGGAATGGATTTTATCACCGAACAGACCAGGCTCAACACACAGGCAGCTTCCCAGGAATGAACTTCGCGCGACTGGCTTTTGAAAAATCAACTTTTATCACTGTACTGGCAGTCATGCTGACCGTCTTCGGGATTTTGGCTTTCAATAATCTGGGACGGCTGGAAGATCCTGAATACACAATCAAAACCGCTTTTATTATTACTCCTTATCCAGGCGCGACTCCGCTTGAGGTTGAGGAAGAAGTGACAGAGGTCATAGAGCAGGCCATCAAGTCCATGGGAGAAATCAAGGAGATTTCCTCCTATTCCCAGTCGGGCGTTTCATACGTGTTCGCGACCATTAAGGAACAGTACTCAAGTACAGCACTGCCTCAAATCTGGGACAAACTGCGAAAAAAGATTCGTGATGCCAGGGGCTCGCTTCCCCCCGGCGCGGGCGCCCCTGTCATCAAGGATGACTTCGGAGACGCCTATGGTGTTTTTTTTGCCCTGCACGGTCGCGATCATTCTTTTGCCCAGCTCAAAGACTACGCCAAATATCTAAAAAAAGAGCTGCTCTTGTGTCAGGACGTGGCCAAAATTGACTTCTGGGGTGTGCAGCCAACCGTCATTTATATTGAATTCAAGCAGGCGCGTATTGCCCAGCAAGGCGTGTTTATCGACAATATCCTGCACACACTGAGCATGCAAAATGTTGTGGAACCAAGCGGCATGGTTGAAATTGGTTCCAAATATATCGCCATTCGGCCAACCGGCAATCTGAACACGGAACAAAAAATCGCGGATCTGCTCATTGCCGGACAATCCGGCAACATGATTCGTTTGGGAGAAATCGCCACTATCCACAGGGACTACGCGGATCCGCCCCGCAGCCTGATGCGTCACAATGGCAAACCGGCCATTGGCATTGGCATTTCCACGGTCAAAAATGGAGACGCCGTACTCATGGGACGGGCCGTGAAAGAAAAAATCAGGAAACTGACCGGAAAAAAACCGCGTGGCATGGAACTCGATACCATTTATTACCAAAGTGAAGTGGTGACGCAGGCCCTGAACGTCTTCCTGCTCAATCTGGCACAGGCCGTGGCCATTGTTATTATTTTACTTTTATTTTTCATGGGGTTGCGGAGCGGGCTAATTATCGGTGTTGTATTGTTACTGACTATTTTGGGCACATTTATTGGTATGTTGCTCACGGGCATTGATCTGCAAAAAATTTCGCTGGGTACGCTGATTCTGGCGCTTGGTATGCTGGTTGACAACGCCATTGTGATTGCCGATGGCATTCTGGTTCGTATCACAGGCGGAGAAAACAGAAAAAAAGCCGCCGGCTCCGTGGTGCAGGAAAACGCTTGGCCCTTACTGGGCGCAACAAGTATTGCCATTCTGGCCTTTGCCGCCATCAGCTTCGCTCCCGGAGAAACCGGAGAATACTGCCGCTCGCTTTTTGACGTGCTGGCACTGGCTCTGGGCATCAGCTGGATACTGGCCATCACCCTCACGCCGCTGCTTTGCGTCTGGTTTTTGAAGCCGCCCGCAACAAGCTCGGCCACTCCTTACACAGGCAGATTATATGGCCTCTACCGGGCCACGCTGGTTTGGTGTCTGAAATACCGGTTCGCGCCTGTTTTATTGACGCTTCTTTGCCTTGGCGCGGCCATGGCAGGATTTTCAAAAATTCCGCAAAATTTTTTTCCGCCCTCAACCCAAAAATATTTTTATGTCAACTACTGGAAACCACAGGGCGAGCATATCCGCTCCACGGACGATGACCTTGGACGAATCGCGGCTTATCTGCTCACCCGGCCGGAAGTGGAAAACGTGACAGAATTTGTCGGTGAAGGTGCCCTGCGTTTTGTCCTTAACTACCAGTACCAGCGCCCCAACTCTGCCTATGGGCAGCTGCTGGTCAAGGTCAAGAGCACCTCGCACATCGACAACCTGATTCCGCATATTCAGCTCTGGCTGGAGCAAAATTTTCCGGACTCGGAACCGTACTGCGAAAAGATCATGAACGGGCCGCCGATTGAGTATCTGGTTGAAACCCGTTTTCGCGGGCCGGATATTGACGTGCTGCACAATCTGGCGGCTCAGGCCCTTGCTGTTATGCGCAAAAATCCCAATACCCGTGACGTGCGCACAAACTGGCGCCATCCTGTTCAGGTGCTTCGTCCCCGATTTTCCGAAATCCAGGCCCGGCCAACCGGAGCCACGCGCAGTGATCTGGCCAAATCCCTGCAAATGAATTTTGGCGGACTGCCCGCCGGACTTTTTCGGGAAAATGACGAGCTGATTCCCATTGTTCTGCGTCCGGTTGCAAGCGAAAGAGGCTCTATCCACAATCTGGAAGCCATTCAGGTCTGGAACTCGGCCAGACACACATTCACGCCGATTTCCCAGCTTATCACCGGGATAGGCCACGAATGGGAAGACCCGATCATCTGCCGCCATGACCAGCAGCGCTCAATTACCGTGCAATGCAATCCGATCCACGGGCTGGCCGAGCCTTTGCGCCAGTCCCTGCGAGCAGAAATCGAAGCCATCAAACTTCCGCCCGGGTACACCATGAGCTGGCAGGGAGAATACCATGAATCCGTTGCCGGACAGCGCCCCCTGGAAAAAGCCTTTCCGGTCTGCGCCCTGGGTATGTTCCTGATCCTGGTCGGTCTTTTTAACTCCATCAGAAAACCGCTGATTATTTTCCTGACCCTGCCCCTGTCCATTATCGGCATTACAGGCGCGCTGTTTGTTTTTTCCATGCCTTTCGGGTTCATGGCCATTGTCGGCTTTCTTGGATTATCCGGCATGCTTATCAAAAATGCCATTGTACTTCTTGAACAAACAGACCTGCTTCTCAAGGCCGGCAGCAGCCCGTATCAAGCAGTCGTGAACGCGGCAGTCAGCCGTTTGCGGCCGGTGACCATGGCCTCGGGTACGACAATGCTGGGCATGATTCCACTTGTGTTTGAACCGCTGTTCGCGGCCATGGCCGTGACTATTATGGGAGGGCTCATGGCCGCAACCTTTTTAACCCTGATTCTTATTCCCGTACTCTATTCTCTGGCCTACAGAATCAGACCGGAGTAAACAGATCCCGCCAGTACGTTCATTATGATGTCATGAATACCGGATGGAAACGATGAACGTCCTCATAAATCTGTAAGCCATTGTTTCAACATAAGTTGCAACCTACTGCACTTTACGCTAACATTTTATTGAGGAGGAAACATCATGTCTGTCGGATTGATTATTGCTATTGCCCTGATTGCACTTGTTGTCGGGTTTGTTATTATAACCTATAACGGTTTCATAAGTCTGAAAAACAAGGTTGAGGAAGCTTTTGCCTCAATGGATGCGTATCTGAAAAAGCGCTGGGACTTAATTCCCAATCTTGTTGAAACGGTCAAAGGATATGCCGACCATGAAAGAGAAACTCTTGAGTCTGTTATCAAGGCCAGAAATTTGGCCATGAACTCCAATGGCATGGCTGAGCTTCAGGCAAATGAAAACGCTCTGGTCGCGGGTTTGAAAAGCCTTTTTGCCCTGAGGGAATCCTATCCGGCTCTGAAAGCCAGCACAAATTTTATCAACCTGCAAAACCAGCTCCAACAGGTAGAAAATGATATTTTACAGGCCCGGAAATATTACAATGCGGTAGTCAAATCTTTTAACACAAAACGGGAACTTTTTCCGGCTTCCATTATCGCCGGAATGATGAACCTTGAAAAAAAGGAATATTTTGAAATTGATTCTGCTGAGCGCGGTAATGTAAATGTGAGCTTCTGATGAAGTATAGAACGACAATTTTTGTCAGCCTGATTTTTCTGCTATTTGCTCCGGCTTATGCCGGAGCTGAATATTTTGTCATTGACCATTATCAGGTGAATGTCGATGTCATGGAGAATAATGCCTATAACATCACCGAGGTCATAAATGTTGATTTTTTTACTGAGCGGCACGGTATTTTCAGAACCTTGCCTCTCAAGTTTGATAAAAACTGGGTTAAAATCAGCAATGTTTCCGTATCAGGTCATAAATCACATATCGAAACTTCGCACGATTCCATGACAATACGCATTGGTTCCGCAGACAGCTATGTAAAAGGAAAGGTTCAATATACCATTTCATATACCTATGATGTTGGCGCTGATAATATAAATAATATGGATGAATTTAATCACAATATTATTGGCACACAATGGGATACAGAGATTAAGGCTGTTGATTTTACTGTTCATATGCCCAAAAATTTTGACGCCAAAAATGTAAACTGTACATCAGGAGACCTTGGATCAACAGAGAACAACAATGTGAAATGGGAAGTACACGGGAACAAAATTGTCGGCCGCATCATCAGCCCTTTACAAAACAATCAGGCCCTTACGGTTGCCCTTCCTTTGCCGGAAGGCTACTGGGTTGGAGCGAAAAAGCACAGCAAGCCAGAGTCTTTTATTTTCACTGTTTCTGGCTATCCATTATACGCATTATGTGTCATTCTTGCCTTTTTACTCTGGTATAAAAAAGGGCGTGATAATAAACTTTTTCCTGCTGTGGAGTTTGAACCGCCAGAAGGGCTAAACCCTTCTGAAATTGGCTATATTATAGACGGCGTTGTTGACAGTGAAGATGTGACTTCTCTTGTTTTATATTGGGCCAACCTAGGACTTCTTCAAATAGAAGAAGCGCCGGAAACAGCTGCCGCCAGGAAAAAGGTTCTGACACTTGTCAAGCTGAAAGACATTCCGGGCAATGCCAAAAGCTATGAAAAAAGGGTATTCAGGGCGTTATTCAGCCTTGGTGACGGGCAGCGTGTTTCAACAAAAGAACTTGAATACAAATTTTACACAACTATTAGCGCGGTTCAGTTTGAGATAGAACGCAGCTTTCAAAATGACCAGAAAAGGGCAGTATATGTTGAAAGAAACGGGTGCAGTTTTACTTTTCTTGTTTTGCTGCTTGCGATTACGCCGCTGATTTTGATTTTTTTGCAGACACTTTTACCTGTTGAACGAGGTCCGCTTTGGATTATGGCACCGTGGATAACTTTTTTTCTTGTTGGGCCTTCATACAAACTCAGCTCCATGATGACGGATCACCGTACGTATCCCATGAAAAAAGTGATAGTTATGACGGTTGTTCTTTTGCTTGCCTTAATCGGAACCTATCTGCTTGTTGTCATGTTCGCGGGAATTTCTGTGTATAAATGCGCGGCGGCGGCAGGCAGTTCAATGATTGCGAGTTTTTTTGCTTCAATCATGTCCATACGCACAGAATACGGCGACAGAATTCTGGCAAGAGTGCTTGGTTTCAAGGAATTTATTCGGGCGGCGGAGAAAGACAGGCTGGAACGTATGTTTGAAGAAAATCCCCAGTACTTCTACAATATCCTGCCCTACGCCCTAGTAATGGGCCTGAGTGAAAAATGGGCAAACCATTTTGAAAATATGGCTGTACAGCCGCCAGACTGGTATAGGGGGCATAGATATACAACATTCAATACTGTCGCGTTTACAGACCATCTTGACAAAAATTTTCATGCCCTGAACTCTGCTATGGGCTCGTCTCCTTCGTCCGGCGGCTCCAGCGGAAGTTCATCTTCAGGCGGTTCAAGCAGCGGAGGTTCCGGCGGCGGAGGTGGCGGAAGCTGGTAGGGCAGCCCTCGCAATCCGTAAAAAACAAAAAGCGTCAGAAAGAAACAATCTTCCTGGCGCTTTTATTTTTCGTGGCGTCCCCAAGGGGATTTGAACCCCTGTTATCGGCGTGAAAGGCCGGTGTCCTGGACCGGGCTAGACGATGGGGACGAAGACAGCCTTAAAAAATCAAGACCTTACAAAATCACAAAAATATCTGGCGTCCCCAAGGGGATTTGAACCCCTGTTATCGGCGTGAAAGGCCGGTGTCCTGGACCGGGCTAGACGATGGGGACGCAAATATTCTGGCTGGGCGACTAGGATTCGAACCTAGATTAACGGAGTCAGAGTCCGCTGTCCTGCCGTTGAACGATCGCCCATACTAAACTGTGGACAGGTACACGCGCGGGCTGTCTTTGTCAAGTTTTTATTTTCAACACCTGTCTTGCTGCTTTTTTACATACTCAAGATAGCGGGCATAGGCCCGTCCAACCGGCGTATCCGGCGGAAGATCAAGCTGGCCGATCCGCTCAGGTACCGGTCTGGAAAAAGAAACCGCCTGACGGCATGCGTCCAACCGGTTAAGCGGCGTGCGTGTACCAACCAGTTCCAGACGAATGGTGTTAAAGACCGGTTCTTCTAAAAACCTGTTCACCGGCTCCAGAATCTGATCGGCAACATATCTGTATTCCTGCATGGCAATAGAAGAAAAGGCTCCAAGCAGCAACGTGGATTCTCTATGCCCCAGCGGAACAATATCTTCTGCCATTGGCCCGAAAATTTCGTCCCACTCCCGCCAAAGAGCCAGCAATTTTTCCTGCAAAGGATCGGCGCGAAGCGCCATAAACCGGGCAAGGCCCAGAGCAAGAGACTGCATTGTATGTTGACCTGAAAAATCGTTTCAAAAAAACGCAAGACAATTTTTGCGAAAAAAATTGACGGTACGCAAAAAGGGAGCTAGAGACAAATCAATTTATCTTGATATGCAGAAAAATTGATTATGTACATTGTTGAACTGAACAAGGCCCTGGCCGATCCGACCCGTATCCGTCTCCTGAATATTCTCCTGCCGTTTGAGCTGAATGTCGGAGAACTGGTTGAACTTTTTCAAATGGGGCAGTCACGGATTTCACGCCATCTGAAAATCCTGTCCGGCTGTGGGCTAATCCGCAGCAGACGGGACGGACAATGGACATTTTATTCCGCGGAACACAATCAGCGCCTGCAACCGTTTCTGGCCGGAGTGCATTCACTTCTTGCCCAGGAAGTCGAACTGGAACAAGACAAAATCCGGGCCACGGAGATTATCAAACAGCGCACCCGGCGCACCCAGGCTTTTTTTGAATCTCTGGCTGAACAATGTCCGCAAACTTCCCGACAGGCTTTAGGACACCTTGACCTGTCAGAAGAAATTCTTGCCCGCGTTCCAATGGGCAGCGTGGTTGCCGATCTGGGCTGCGGAACAGGCGACATGCTGCTCAAGCTGAGCACTACCGCCAGTACTGTAATTGGCGTTGACAACTCTGCTAACATGCTGGCCGTAGCCGCGCGAAATATTCCGGCCAAGTCAGGAATCAGCCTGCGAATCGGCGAAATCGACTACCTGCCCCTGCGCGATGATGAAGCGGACGTGGTTATTTTGTCCATGGTCTTGCATCATCTGGCCAGTCCGCAGGCTGCGCTGCTTGAAATCTCCCGTATTCTCAAACCGGGCGGCAAAATCATCATTGCTGATTTTATGCAGCATGAAAAAGAAGACATGCGCCGGGAATATAGGGACTTATGGCTCGGTTTTTTGCCCAAACAGGTCAAAACCTGGCTCAAGCAGGCCGGTTTTACCCCCAAATCTGAAAAAAAACTGCCGGGAGACGGGATTGATGTCCTGCTCCTGGAAGCGGAAAAAAACAATTCAAACCAAAGGAAGAACAATGACACTCGCACTTGACAAGCACCTGCCTCACAAGGTCGCGGACATGAACCTAGCTGACTGGGGCCTGAAAGAAATGGCGCTTTCCAATAAGGAAATGCCCGGACTGATCGCCCTGCAGGAAAAATACGGCCGGGAAAAGCCATTGCAGGGACTTAAGATAGCCGGCAGCCTGCACATGACCATTCAAACCGCCCTGTTGATTGAAACCCTGTACAAACTGGGCGCGGATTTGCGCTGGGCGTCCTGTAATATTTTTTCAACCCAGGATCACGCGGCTGCAGCCATTGTCAAGGCTGGTATGGCCAAGGTCTTTGCCTGGAAAGGGGAAAGTCTGGAAGAATACTGGTGGTGCACGGAACAGGCCCTGACCTGGCCGGACGGCAGCGGCCCGGATCTGATTGTTGATGACGGCGGTGACGCCACTCTGATGATCCATCAAGGCGTCAAGGTCGAAAAAGACCCGTCTCTACTCGAAAGAACATATCCTGTGCGGGAAAAGCAGATGCTTATGGACCGCCTCAAACTCTCTTTACAGGAAGACAAACAGAAATGGACGAAAATCGCGGCCAATGTCCGCGGAGTTTCAGAAGAAACAACAACCGGTGTCCACCGTCTGTACCAGATGGCCGGCAAGGGCGAACTGCTGTTCCCGGCCATCAATGTCAATGACTCGGTCACCAAGTCCAAGTTCGACAATCTGTACGGCTGCCGTGAATCTCTGGCTGACGGCATCAAACGGGCCACAGATGTCATGATTGCCGGAAAGGTAGTGGTTGTGGCCGGATACGGCGATGTGGGCAAGGGCTGCGCCCATTCCATGAAGAGCTTTGGCGCCCGCGTGCTGATCACGGAAATTGACCCCATTTGCGCCCTGCAGGCGGCAATGGAAGGCTATGAGGTGCTGCCCATGAACGAAGCTGCGCCGCAGGCTGATATTGTGGTCACGGCCACAGGCAACTACCACGTGCTGACCGGCGAGCACATGGAAAGCATGAAAGACGAGGCCATCATCTGCAATATCGGACACTTCGATAATGAAATTGACATGAGCTACCTGGAAAACAACCCCAAATGCCAGCGTGACGAAATAAAACCCCAAGTTGACCGCTGGAAACTGGCTTCCGGCCGCTCCGTGATCGTGCTGGCCGAAGGCCGGCTGGTCAACTTGGGTTGCGCCACCGGACATGCCAGTTTTGTGATGAGCAACAGCTTTACCAACCAGGTGCTGGCCCAGCTTGATCTGGCCCGCAACTCGTATGGACCCGGGGTTATGGTGCTGCCCAAAATCCTGGACGAGGAAGTGGCCCGTCTGCACCTGGCCCGCATTGGCGCCCGTCTGGAAACCCTGACCCAAGAACAGGCTGATTATATCGGCGTTTCTGTTTCCGGGCCATACAAGGCCGAACATTACCGGTACTAACCCTTTCAATCAGGAGAAAAAAATGATTTTTCAAGCTGACCGTTATTTGTTTACCTCCGAATCTGTCACCGAAGGGCACCCGGACAAGGTTGCCGACCAGATTTCCGATGCCGTACTGGACTGTCTGCTGGAACAGGACCCAAACTCCCGTGTGGCCTGCGAAACACTGGTCACAACCGGCATGGCCTTTATTGCCGGTGAGATATCCACCAATGCCTACGCCGACCTGCCACAGATTGTGCGTGATACTGTGCGCGAAATCGGTTATACCAGCTCGGATATGGGTTTTGACGCTGATACCTGCGCGGTCATGTCGTCCATCGATAAACAATCCGGCGACATTGCCCAGGGCGTTGACCGCAGCGCGCCGGAAAACCAGGGTGCTGGCGATCAGGGTATGATGTTTGGTTTTGCCACCAACGAGACAGAAACACTGATGCCCTCACCGATCTACTACGCACACAGCCTGTCCCGCCGACTGGCCTTTGTCCGCAAAAACAACATCCTCAAATTCCTGCGCCCGGACGGCAAAACCCAGGTTTCAGTGGAATATGTCAAGGGCCAGCCCAAAAAGTTCAACAATATTGTTGTGTCCACCCAGCACACACCTGACGTTTCCTATGCTGATCTGGCCGAGGCCATTAAAACAGAGGTTATTTATAAAACTCTGCCCGAAGCCATGCTGGACAAGGAGACCAAAATCCTGATTAATACCACAGGCCGCTTTGTCACCGGCGGGCCAGTGGCTGACTGTGGTCTGACCGGCCGCAAAATCATTCAGGATACTTACGGCGGCATGGGCAATCATGGCGGAGGCGCGTTTTCCGGCAAAGACCCGTCCAAGGTTGACCGGTCCGGAGCCTATATGGCCCGCTATATCGCCAAAAACGTGGTTGCCGCCGGACTGGCGCCAATCTGTGAAGTGCAGATTGCCTATGCCATTGGCGTAGCAGAACCGGTCTCAGTGCTGGTCACCAGCGGCGGCCGGGGAGAAGTCCCGGACGAAGTGCTGACCAAGGCGGTACGCGAGGTTTTTGACATGCGGCCCTATTTCATCAGCAAGCAGCTTGACCTGCTTCGTCCGGTGTACCAAAAAGCGTCCTGTTACGGACATTTTGGCCGGGAAGACGCCGAGTTTACCTGGGAGCGGACAGACAAAATTCAGGATTTACTCACGGCCACCAAGGCCTGAAAACCTTTGACAAAACGGTCCTGTCCAGATCATGAGAATCAAGGAGCAAGAGAGCCTTTATGAAGGCTCTCTTGTTTTTGAAAAAAATCCGCGACTTTTTTATTTTGGTTGCGTTGAATAGAAAGAAGCCCGAAATGCATATTGGAAAAAAACAAGTCCGCGGATGATTCCGATAAAAGAGACCTGATGACGACACGACCTGAAAAAGAGAGAATCAGTCTGGGCATGGGAGTCACTTCAAATTGACAAGTTGTCCAGCTAGGTTGTAACCCTTACGACCAAGCAGGAAGGACGAATGAAAGTAACCAAAAACGCAAGTGTTAAATTTCCCCTGAGCTTTACGGGCGAATTCAGGGACTCGCAAAAGAGCGGGGGCAATCTCCGCATGCGGTAATGGTTCAGGCTATCGAATGTTCCGTCACAAGAGAAGAAAAGCGTGAGGTTTTTCGGCAAGCAGGAATTGAAGCGTGGGAAGAGTTTCAGATGACGGGACTCCATCTTACATCTGACGAAGTTAGCGAATGGGTCAGGAGCATTGAGAAAGAAGAAGGAATCCGGCCAACATGTCACATTTAATCTGGACGCAGAAAGCGTTTCATGATTTGAGGCGAATCCATGACTTCCTCGCCGCGAAAGACACAGAGGCGGCACTCCGTGCGGTGCAAACTATCCAGAAGAAACATTGATTTTGCGGCAGTTTCCGGAAGCCGGACGGCCGGCATATGATTTAGAGCCGGAACACAGGGAATTGCTTGTTCCCTTTGGCGTGTCCGATTATGTTGTGCTGTGCCGCACGCTGGAAGATTCTGTTTTTACTCTGGCAGTTCGACACCCAAAAAAGGCTGGCTTGTAACTTCGCCAGTTGAGCAAGAGCGAAGCCGAATTTTCGCTTCGCTGATTTTTAACTGGCAAGGCAAAAGAAAACAAAAATAAAAAATGTTTTCGTATAGATGTGGGTACCCCAATACTTGAGATTTTTATCTTGACAGGATTCCCCTCTTTTAGATATGAAAACTTTTTGTTGATGAGCGGGAATAACTCAGTGGTAGAGTGCAACCTTGCCAAGGTTGAAGTCGCGGGTTCAAATCCCGTTTCCCGCTCCAGCTTGCGGCGGCGTAGCCAAGCGGTAAGGCAGAGGTCTGCAAAACCTTTATTCTCCGGTTCAAATCCGGACGCCGCCTCCAAGAGCGGGAATAACTCAGTGGTAGAGTGCAACCTTGCCAAGGTTGAAGTCGCGGGTTCAAATCCCGTTTCCCGCTCCAATGATTTTTCAGCCGGAATTTCCCGGCTTTTTTTGTATCTTTTTTCCTGACCGCAGGAGTATCATGCAACTTCTCTCCACTCCCAAAACCTATACCTTTGATCTGGACAAAAGCTGTCCGCCGCAAGAAACAATTGACCGGGTAGAAAATCTGCTCGCGAGCAAAAATCTGGCCCTGTTACAGGAAAACAAGCGCGTGGATACCGGCCGGCTGGGCATTCCGGTTTATATGAGCATGTGCGGCGAAGCAGCCAGGCACATACTGCCGGTGCGCAAACAGATGGGCAAAGGCGCCACGCCAGAGCAGGCCCGCACCTCGGCCCTCATGGAACTGGTTGAACGCTACAGTTATTTTTCTTTCTGGACAGACTGTTCCCGGTTTCAAAGCCTGAAATGGCACGAAGCCAAAACAAAATTTGGCGCCCGTTTGCTGCCTGTAGAAGAACTGCTGCGCTCCGTGGGTGAAAACCTGACGCCGGACAAGGCCGAAACCGTGCTGGATCTGGTTGAGTGGAAATTCGCGCCGGTCACGCGGATTGTTGACAATCAACAGGTTATGGCCCCGCTTGACTGGTTTAAGCTGATCAACGAATTTAACGGGGCCTCAGCCGGTAATAACGACACAGAATCCGTGCTGCAAGGCGCCTGTGAAGTGGTCGAACGCCATGTCTGCGCCCTGATTGCCAAAGACCGGATTCAGACTCCAACCCTTGATGTCAGCACGGCCCGGCATCCGATTTTGCGGGAGCTGGTCAAAAAATTCCATTCTGTTGGAATCAGGCTGGTTCTCAAGAACTTTTCTCTTGACACCAATATTCCAACAGTGGCCGCTCTGGCCTGGGATCCGGCCACCTTCCCCCATTTAAGTGAAATTGTTTTTACCGCTGGCACGGCAAGTTCACCGGAAAAAGCAGCTATCCGGGCCCTGACCGAAGTGGCCCAGCTGGCCGGAGATTTTGAAAGCGCCAGCAACTTTGAACCGTCAGGACTACCCAAATTTCACAGACTGGAAGAAACACAGTGGCTGCAGGCTGGCGAAGTACAAACCTTCGCGTCCATGCCCTCGCTGGAAGCGGATGATTTTCTGGTTGAGCTGCGTGAGCTGGCAGGAAGAATGCAAAAGGCCGGACTCAACCTGTACGCTGCTGATTTCACCCACCCTGACCTTGGTCTGCCCGCGCATTATTCTTTTGCCCCTGGCTGCGCTTTCCGGGAACGCGCCCAACAGCCAAGTCTTGGTCTGTTTACGGCCAGGGTGCTGCTGGAAAACGATGCTCCCTCCCAAATAGAAACGGGCTTACACATGCTGGAAACAATTTACGGCCGTGTCCCCTTTCTGCTCTTTTTCAGGGGGATGCTGCACTTACAGCAGGGCGATCTTGGCCAGGCTGCTGTATTTTTTGGCCGCTCGGAAACCGGACTGACAGACAAACAGGATCAGGGACTGGCCGCTTTTTATCAGGCCTACAGCCGGACGCAGGAGCAAAAATGGGAACAAGCCCGGCCCATGCTGGAAAGGGCAATCGGGTACGACGACAGTGTCAAGGAATTTCACAATCTGCTTGGGGTCTGCTTTTTCAAGCAGCAGGACTACGAACGCGCGGCCCGCTGTTTCCAAAAAGCGCTTGATCTGGACAGCAGTTCAGCCATGGACATGGCCAACCTGGGACTGTGCCACAAATTTTTAGGCGAAAAAGATACTGCCCGCATCTGCCTGCGGCAGGCGCTCGTACTTGATTCCAGCCTGGAGTTCGCGGTTGAGCATTTACGGGAACTGGAAGAAAAAGTGTAAATTTTTCCCATTCCCGAAAACAAAAAACCATTTGCCAATACTCACAATTTTAGCTAAAAGAAGAGCTTTGTGCCACAATCTTCAGACAGGCCGAAGATTGACAAACAAAAAAATGCAGGTATAGTGTCCACTACGTTATTTTGGTTTTTTCTGTTGAGGAATGAAGAACAGTGTCGGGGGCAACAGCATGACTTTTTTCATTCCTCAGCCATGGTCATTTCAACTCAATATGGAGGTTTTAACGTATGGCAACAATTGAATTTGAAGGTAAAAATTTTGAAGTTGATGAAGACGGCTTCCTGCTTTCTTTTGAACAATGGTGCCCGGAATGGGTCCAATTTGTAAAAGACAGCGAAGGCATCAAAGAAATTTCCGCAGAGCATCAGCAGGTCATCGACTTTTTGCAGGACTACTACAGAAAGAACGGCATCGCTCCGATGGTTCGTATTCTGTCCAAAGTTACCGGATATAAGCTCAAACACATCTACGAGCTGTTCCCGTCAGGACCTGGAAAAGGAGCCTGTAAAATGGCCGGCCTGCCCAAACCAACTGGCTGCGTCTAGTCTGCCCCGTACAAGTCAAAAAAGGCACTCTGTTGGGTGCCTTTTTTGGTCTGAAAATTCCGCGGGTCTTTACGCTGACCCGACTGCGAAGCTGGCAGTCAGTTCACTGATACGCCGCACCTCTTCCAGATTTCCGTTTTTGATACACCCCTGCCGGTAGATACGGCTCTTTTCCCGCAGCGCCCGGCCAAGAATTTGCTTTTGTTCCGCTGTTTCAGCCTGTTGCAAGGCCCGCAGCAAAGCGTAGACACGATATAAATCAAGCCCTATAATCCTGCGGGACAGCTGGTCGCCATGTCCGCCATATTTGATAACCAGCGGACGAGGCACAAGCCCGACAGGAAATTTGAGGCTCAGGCGCAGCCACAGGTCATAATCTTCACAGGCCGGCAGACGTTCACAAAAATTTCCGGTCTGAGCCAGAACATCACGCGCAAACATGACACAGGACGGGCTGATAAGGCACAGTTCCACCGCGGCCGGCAAAATCCAGCCGGCTTTTTTGGTATGGATATGACGGGGATTAACAGGCTTGCCACGGCGCACCCATTTTTCCTCTGTCTGGCAGATAGAAAACCCGCTCTCACGCATAAAGGCAATTTGACAGGCCAGTTTTTCCGGTTCCCAGGCATCGTCAGAATCAAGCAGGGCCAGAAAGTGGCCACGGGCTGCGGCCAAACCCGTGTTTCTGGCCGCGCTGACGCCTCTGTTTTTCTGGCGGATGACCCGCAGGCGGGAATCGGAAAACGCGGCCAGCACCAGATCTGTGTCGTCAGTTGAACCGTCATCAACAACGAGAAGCTCAAAATTTTTCATGGTCTGGGCCAATACCGAATCAAGCGCCCGTTTCAAAACATGGGCCCGGTTACAGGTTGGCACAATCACGGAAACAAAAGGGAAAGAACTCATGCGTATCATTCAGGTTGTTAATGTTCGCTGGTATAATGCCACAGCCTGGTACGGACTTTTTTTGTCCCGCCTGCTGAAAGAAGCTGGACACAAAGTGCTGGTTTTGTGCCTGCCGGATACTGACCCGGTGCGGCAGGCCGCGCGCTGGCAGCTCCCGGTACAGGAGATGGTCCTGAATACCCAGACGCCGTCAGGCATAATCCGCCTCTATCACCAGCTTGATGGTCTCGTCAAAAGATTTCAGCCGGACGTGGTCAACTGCCACCGGGGAGAAAGCTTTTTTTTATGGGGCCTGCTGCGCAAAAAACATTCCTTTACCCTTGTTCGCACCCGTGGTGACCAGCGTCTGCCCCGTGCCAACTGGCCAAACCGCTGGCTGCACAAAAACAGTGCTGACGCGGTTATTTCCACCAACTCCCGTATGACCCGCCATTTTCAGGACATGTTTGGCCTGCGCCACAATCTGTATCAGGTACTGGGGGGCGTGGACACCAGCCGTTTCCGTTTTTTGGAGGAAGAGGGACAAACACTCCGCAAGCACTATGGATTTACAAAAGACCAGACTGTCTTTGGTCTGGTTGGGCGTTTTGACCCGGTCAAGGGGCACCGGCAGGTACTTGAAGCCGCGGCCAGACTTTTTTCCCAGGGTCAAAAAAATTTCCGTCTGTTGTTTACCGGAGCCAAGGCCGGATACAATGCCGATGAGGTCAGAACCTGGGCCAAGGCAGCCGGAATTGGCGAAATTGTTGTGTGTAGCGACTGGGTTGAAGATATTTCCGCGTTTATATCCTCCTTTGATGTTGGACTGGTTGCTTCCCAAGGCTCAGAAACCATTGCCAGGGCGGCCCTGGAGATAATGGCCTGCGGGCGTCCGCTGATAGGTTCCAGTGTCGGGGTCATGCCGGATCTGCTTTCGCCGGACGCCATGTTCGAGCCAACTGATATTGATGCCCTGTCCAGACTTATGGGCCGCTGCCTGAGTGATACAGCTTTTTGGGACTCTTTGCGCGCGCAGCAGTCCGCAGTCATGGCCAATCTCAATGAACAGTCTTTTGTCCAGGCCACGCTTGATATTTACCGCAAGGCCTGTTCATACAGTATTCCCAACATGTCAGAAAAAGAGAGTGTCAAAGACAGATGAAGTTGACCTGTTTATGAGACAGAGCTTTGCTGATGAAAGAATTGTACAAAGACCCATCTGTCGGGTCCAGGGTGCCCCGCGAACTTGGCGATGGTTTGAATTGTTCAGCAAGCCTGTATGCTTATGACGTGAACTTGATTTACCAGCTGCCACTCGCGCCACCGCCACCTGAGCTGCCGCCTCCTCCAGAATAACCGCCACCGCCACCTGAATAACCGCCACCGCCACCTGAATAACCGCCACCACCACCTGAATAACCGCCACCACCACCTGAATAACCGCCACCACCACCGCCACGACCGGAACCGATCCCTGAAAATAAACCTGTAAGCGATCGACAAATAAATCGGGAACATGCTGCCAATCCAAGCATAATAATATATATCAGTGTCACATAACGTGGCAGACTTTCAGAAATATAATCAGGTTCTGTATCAAAATACACCAGGCCTGCGCCAAAGACAGAAAATAAACTGGCAAGAAGAAAAGTAAAACTCAAACTATGTTTCATACTCTCCTTAGGAGTTTTAATAAAGGCGATGAGGCAGAGAACAGACAGGACCCAAAAAACAATGATCGCAGGCAATAAATCAGAGGGTTCAAGTAAGGGCGAATAATTTTGCTCCTTGTCAAGCTTATTTGCTATTTGCTGAAGAACACGCTGAATTTCAAAATCAAACTCCTCTTCTATAGACGCCAAAGACTGCATCATCTCATAACGGGCTTCTTCAGAAAGATGATGGCGTAGATCGCTCCCTGCCTTAATAGTGGCGAGATACTTTTCGTCTTCCCCGGCACCCGCAACAATAAGAATAAGGGCATTATTATTGGGATTATTCTTATCTTTTTCTGCCAATCCCCAATGACGAAATAATGCAGAGGCATAGGCTTCAAGACGAGCCCCTGATAAAGATTGCAGGGTGACCACTGCGACCTTGGCACCGGTGGCTTTTTCTAGATGACCCAAAAAAACATTAATGTTATCACGAATCGTTGGTTTAATAAGATGTAAGGTATCATTGACGTAACCCATATATTCAGGAAACTGAATATCATCAGGAATCTTGGTAAAAATATCATATTGATGCTGGGTACCGAGCAGATCCGCGATGTCTTGCGTCGCCTGCTTAGTACCCATCCCGTATTCTTTTTTCTTAAATGCAGGTGTCAAGACATATTCGATAATCATTTTACAATTGGCATCGGTTAATGTTCCCTCCAGGCCATAGCCAACTTCAATCTTCATTCTACGGTCCTGGATAGCCAATAATAGCAGCACCCCGTTATTTTTTTCCTTTTGCCCCAACCCCCAATGCCGGAATAAGGCCGTAGAGTATTCTTCTATACTTTTGCCGTCTAATGATTCGATAATGGCAACAACAATCTGATTGCTGGTTTGTTGCTCGTGAATGGTCAGGAATTGAACGATTTCTGCTTTTGTTTCTACCCCCAGTATACCCACCTCATCAACCACGTGGCCGGTGAGTTTGGGGAATTTTTTACTATCAGGGCTTGCAAAAGCCTGTTGACTGATAAAAAACAGCATTATAAGGAGCATATAGCTCATGACGATGAAAAATGATTTACACTGTCGCATTATATAACCCTTTGTTAATTGGAGGCTCTTCTGTACAGTCTCTTGTCTTTAGCCAATATTTTTAGAATGCAGCCTGAGGCACTTGTTATTCAGACTCACTGAAACGAAAAGTTTCATATACTTTTGATCATGATACAGAATGCAGACCACGAAGACCATATGGTACGCAACTCTATATCTCTTCGTTGCCATAATATAGTCGCGCCGTAGCAATACGGTTTTTTATGCCTTCGAGTTGTGATTGCAGTGCTAAACAGACTCCATCATTTTTACACACTTTGATGAATGGGCTAAGTACTTTGATGATTCAATTATCCAGTCATTACCAATGTTCATTTTTTTGTTTTTTATGACAGGGTGACTGGAATGGTCAAGTAAAAGTAGACAATTTTGCTGATTTTTGATTATTCTACTCAGCACAATGGCAGTCTGTCATTTTTTCGTAAAATGCGATTTCCCTGCCGCAAGGCCTGTTCATACTTGCGGGCATAAAAAAAAAAGAGTAGGAGATAATTTTGGAAGTGTAATTCCTGCTTGTCGGGAAAGAGTGTTTTTCAAATCAAAAATCAGCAGCGTAGCGATGCGTTACGCAAAAATATTTTTGCAGGAGAAGGGCATGAAAAAAATCGGGCTTATTCTTTTGATTGTTCTTGTTGGCGGGGGCTTCTGGTTTATGACCAGTCTGAACACACTGCCCAGCCTGGATGAAAATGTAAAGGAAAAATGGGCGCAGGTGCAAAATCAGTATAAAAGGCGGACGGATCTTGTTCCCAATCTGGTTGCCACGGTCAAGGCCTACGCCGCACATGAAAAGGAAACCTTTCTTCAGGTTGTGGAAGCAAGAAACAAGGCGACCCAGGTCAATCTGAAAACGGAAGATTTGAGCGACCCCCAAAAAATAGCCCGGTTTGAACAGGCGCAGGGTTCCATGTCCTCAGCCTTGTCCCGTCTTATGGTTGTGGTTGAAAAATATCCCGAACTGAAATCGAATAAAAACTTTCTGGCCCTGCAATCTCAACTGGAAGGCACGGAAAACCGGATCAGCGTTGCCCGGCGTGACTTTATCCAGGCGGTCAAAAAATATAATACAGAACTGCGGACGTTTCCGGGCCGGTTCATTGCCCTGCAATTTTACCCTGACGCCAAATTACGGGAAACTTTTTCCGTTACCGAAGCGGAACAGGCCGTTCCTGAGGTTAAGTTTTAACATGCTGACAGAAAAAGAAAAAACAGATATTAGCCAGGCGGCTACCGATCTAAAAAAAAGAATTCAGCCGAACTGGTGGTTGTCATTGCCGGGTGCGGCGGAGCCAGCGGCAGCTGGTAAGCTTTTATTTTCAGGAAAAAAGAAATGAATATGCTGCACCAGTTCCAATATGATCTGCGTCTGGAATTTGCCGGGTATAACCGCTTTCGTTTGTGGCAAGACCTGCTGGCGGGCATTACGGTTGCCGCCGTGGCCCTGCCTCTGGCCCTGGCCTTTGGTCTCAGTTCCGGCGCGACCGCTGTTTCAGGACTGGTAACGGCAATTATCAGCGGCCTGATTATCGGCACCTTTTCCGGTGCCTCGTTTCAGATCTCCGGCCCCACCGGAGCCATGTCCGCTATTTTGATTACCCTGGCTGCCCAGCATGGCATGCAGGGAATTTTGATCGCCTGTTTTCTGGCCGGCGTACTGCTGTTTATCGCCGGACTGTTCAAGTTGGGGCGCATGATTCATTTTATTCCCTCTTCGGTGATTACCGGTTTTACCTCCGGCATTGCCGTTGTTATCGCCCTGGGGCAGATTGACAACTTTTTCCGTGTCACTTCACACGGAGGACTGGCCATTGAAAAACTGGCTTCCTATTTTACGCACGGGTTCGCGCCTCACCTGCCATCAGCCTGTATCGGCGGCCTGGTTGTCCTTATTATGTTATTCTGGCCCAAAACATGGAATGAAAAACTGCCTTCTTCTCTGGCTGCCCTGATTTTTGTTGTCATACTCAACGAAATTCTGTGCTGGGATCTGGTTCTGGTAGCCTCGATTCCGCAAAGCCTGCTGCTTGACGAACGCCTGCATCTTTCAGCATTTACCCACATACCGTTACGGAATATGATTATGCCCGCCATTTCCATTGCCGCTCTGGCCATGATTGAGAGCCTGCTTTGCGGGGCTGCGGCCGGAAAAATGAAACACGAAAAACTGCACGCTGACCGCGAACTGCTGGCCCAGGGGTTTGGCAACATGCTACTGCCCTTTTTCGGCGGTATACCGGCCACGGCAGCTATCGCCCGTACCAGTGTCGGTATCAAGGCCGGCGGTCAGACCCGTCTGACGGGCATTATTCACGCTCTGGTGCTGATGCTGTCCATGTTTATTCTGGCCCCGCTGATGTCCAAAATTCCGCTGTCCGCTCTGGCCGGCGTGCTGATGGTCACGGCCTGGCGCATGAACGACTGGCAAAATATCAGATTTATTATCCGCCATCGGTATAAATCCGGCATAGCCAAACTGGGCATCACGCTCATGGCCACGGTTATGCTGGATTTGACTCAGGCCATTATTATCGGCGTATTGTTCTCGTCTTTTTTGCTGGTAGCTAGACTGCGGGAGATTGAAATCAATATCAGCGAGGTTGACGATGAACGCCTGAAAAGAATCGGTATTCAGCTGCCGCTGGTTTCCAGACAGGTCAAGGTCGCCTATCTGACCGGCCCCATCTTTTTTACAGTAGTGGAAAAACTGCTCCGCCAGCTTTCAGACCTGAAAGACACCAGCGTCCTGATTTTATCCATGCGCGGCGTCTCGGATATTGACCTGTCCGGCATTCAGGCCTTTAACGAACTATACTCCATCTTGCGGGAACACGAAGTCGAGCTGATGCTCAGCAGCGTGCAGCCTAAAGTTCTCAAGGCCCTCAAACGGGGCGATATTCTGGAACTGATTGGCGAAAACAATATTTTTTCGTCCGCCCAGCACGCCATTATTGCCGCGCACGGCAATGTTTAGCGCGGTGCCGGTTTTTTTCACCTGTTACAACCAGGATGTTCCCAAAATTGCCACCCGCTTTTAACAGTTTTAACATACTGGTATACAACAAAATGTTCTATTTTTCTTAACGAAACAATACGGGGCGTTTAACCAGTATTAAAGGACGGTTATCCTTTATCAAAAATGGGCCTGCCCCAAATTTTTTCAAGAAACGGGCAGTGTACAATCTCCATAAACTGCAAGGAAGCATTTGTCGGGGCGGCGCAGCCTGACAATATTCTTGATGCCCAGAATGAAAACCAGTACGTGAACGCGCAGCTCATTGACGCCATGTACTCAGAGAAATGGAAAAATAAACTGCTCATCGAGGGCGTACTGCTTCCAGACTGGGGCTATTAAGCCCACTGACTAGGGCCATGATCGAAGAAGACAACAACCACAAACCGTTCAGTGCCGACACACTGCCTCTGCCCCATGACTCTGATCAGGACGGCGCAGCTGATGATATTGATGTCAGCCATATCTATGAAACCGCTCCACAACCAGCCGGCCAGAAAGAAATCGTCATTGGGCCGAAAGATTCCCTGACTCAAAAACCGATGGAGATGGATGTTGTCACCCGGTTTGACTTTGACGACTTTTTGCCGGGAACCCTGGGCCTGATACAAATCATAACCACAAAAATCTCGCTGAAAGAGAAAATATCGCACGAGTTGTTACCCTTGACAGGGATTTTTCTGTTTATCTCATACACGGTAAAAAACAGTTTGAAACAATTCTGCTGTAAAACAGACCCTAACGGCTATTTTCCCCCCTTGCTTCCTGCCGCTGATAATCAAGTCGTATCTGTCCGCCACCGCGCGGCCAGGTAACAGTGATTTCTCCACTTGCCGCGGTTGTCAGCAGTTTGATACCTCTGTCGCGGCAAAACTCCACTACCTGCGAATGCGGAAAATGAAAGCGGTTTTGGAATCCGGCCGCAACCAAAGCGTATTTGGGCCGCACCCGTTCGTACAGCTGAGGCAGCAAACTGCTCCGGCTGCCGTGATGAGGCACAACCAAAACATCAGCCTGCACATCCTGGCCCGTTGCCAGCAGTTTGCGCAGGGCCGGATTTTCAATGTCACCGGGCAATAGCGCCAGACCATGCCCATTACGGCTTAAACGCAGTACCAGTGACAGATTATTGTCTGTATCCTCGTAGTGTCCCGGTGGCCAAAGCACTTCCAGGGCCAGACCGTTGTCCAGATGAATTTTGTCCCCCTGCTGCCAGACCGTGCCCGGGATATGCCTGTCCCGCAGCGCGGCCCTGATTGTCTGCCCATCATCTCCAGCCAGTTCACGTCCATTCCAGACAAAGGCGCCAACCTGAAAATGGCGCAGTAAAAAAATCAGGCCCCGCCGGTGGTCAGCATCATCATGAGTAAGCACGATTTTTTCCAGATACGGCCAGCGTCCCAGAGTCAGGCGCGGCCCAACAACCACCTTACCAACATCAAAATCAGGATTCCAGAACCCACCGCCATCAACAAGTATCCGCTGACCATGCGGCAAAACCAATAAAACAGCCTGGCTCATACCCATATCCAGCAGGTGCAGACGAACATCACGGTTCAGATACGGCGCGCTCAAGCGAACCAGACTGCCAAGCAGGGCCAGGCCAAAAAGAAAACCCGCAACACGGGTCGTCCGCTGCCTCTTTTGTCCGCAGCCCAGGCACAATAGCCAAAAAAATCCAGCCCACCAGGTAAGGGCCATTTCCGGAAACGGACGCGGCACAATCAGACATTCCAGCCAACCCAGATTATCCAGCCCGTGCAAAGCCCGAACAAAAAGGTCAAGCAAATCCGCTCCGGCCCGCAAACAAAATCCGGCTCCGATTTCCGTAACCGGAGCAAGCAGCAAACCACTAAAGAGCAGAGGCATGATCACCAGCCCCAACACCGGCAGCCAGACAAGATTATACACCAGATAAGGGCTGAACATATTAAAATTCCAGACCAGAACCGGAAACAGCGCGATATTGGCGCCTAAAGTCATTCCAAACAGCAAGGATATGTAGCGCACCACAGAATGTGCGGGAAGAAAACAATTCGTAACCTGTCGCCAAACAGGCAAAAAAAGAACAATCCCAACGACAGCCAGCGCGGACATCTGCAAACTGACATCAAAAAGCGCCAGCGGGTGAAGCAGGCAAATCAGCCCCAAGGCAACAAACAGACCGTCAAGCAGGATATTTTTGCGGTTCAAAAGTAAAAGCACTCCCCACACCGCAAACATCACAGCCGAGCGTTGCAGGCTCAGGCCAGCTCCGCCCAGCCAAAGATAAAAAAGAACAAACGGAGCAGCGCAAATAACAGCCAGCTTGGAACGAGGCAGAAGAAGATAGGCTCCCGGCCAGAAGAACCCGACCACCCAGGCCAGAACAAGGCCAAAAGAGGCCACAATCCCGACATGCATACCAGACAGGGCCAGGCTGTGCGCCAAACCGGCCCGCTGCAACTTTTCCTGAACATCATGCGAAAGGTACAAACGCTCTCCCAGCAGCAGGGCCAATGCCAATCCCCGGCCTGGACTTTCCGGGAGCTTTTGCACAAGAAAACTGCGTATTTTTTGTCGCGCGGCCTGATACAACGCGGGACGGCCCTCAATACTCACCCAGTCTTTATCCGCCTGAACAAAGGCCCGCCAGAAAACTCCCCGCTGCCGCCAGTACCACTCGCTGTTCCAGCCGCCAGCGTTGGACATGCCGTGTATTGGTTTTATTTTTGTGTTCACGCGCAGTATCTGTCCGGGAACCGGAAAGGCACGCGGATATTGCCAGGTCAGCACCACCCGCCCAGGAACATTTTGGCCGGATTCCTTGCCGGAAACTGAATGCCAGACTACATCGCGCAACACACACTGCAAACGCTGGCCTGGTTGATGGCGCACAGAAACAACTTTTCCGCTTATCACCCCTTTTTGAACCGGCAGGTTTATGGTGGGAACCGGGAAGAAAAAAAGATGGGCCAAAAGAAAGACATAGCCGGAGCAATAGGCGAGAAAAACGGAAAAAAACTTCCAGGGCCGTTCAGGAGCGAGAAAAAGACAGACAAGAAGAAATAAAAAGAAAGAAATCCAGGGAATCGCCCAACAACAAATCCCGCATAAAAAAGCCAGTAACAGCCATTGCCAACGCAGCATCGGTACGCACAAATTCTCTTATCTCCAATAAAATAATTTTTTATCAAACAGGAAAAAATCAGATCCAAGGATAAAAAATCAACTGTGCCGCCCAGATGTTGAAGAGTCAAGGTGCTTAGAAGCTGCATATCTTAGCAGGGCTAATTTTTGTAAATTCATTTTTTTCTCAAGAAATAAAAAACAGGAAGACAATGGAAAATTTTACAGTACTAACCGTTGATGATGAAATTGATTTCCTGGAAACGCTTACAACGATGAAAAATTGCAGCCATAGGCGTCAGCAGCGGACAGGAAGCCCTGGAATTTTTAAGCCATACTCCTTGCGGTATTGTTGTGCTGGACGTGAAAATGGCGGGAATGGACGGCATTGAGATTCTGCGCCGCATCAAGACCTCCTGGCCGGAAACAGAGATTATCATACTCACCGGACACGCCAATACAGAAATAGCCATGACCGGAATGGAAATCGACGCCTTTGATTATTTAATGAAACCGACCAGTCTGGAAGATTTGCTTTACAAACTGGAAGATGCCTATCAGAAAAAAAACTGGCGCAACATGATTCGCGTCAAAACAACTAATTAGCAACCCACCTGCGTTACAGCCGGTGGTGTTTTTAATCCAGAAGGAAGTCTATGGAAACTGGAAGGAAACTGTACAGGCATTGATGGCAGCGGCAAAGGCGCATGCCAAATGGGACTATGAAACATCAATGACCATTTTACGAGACCGCAAGCGCTTGTGGTTGTTGGCGCTCATGCTTGTTCCCATTGTACTGGGTTCGGTGGCAATCGCAGCTGCGGATCTTGACATGCCGGAAATTCCGGGTGGCGGCAAAGCCTATCCCCGGCCTTTTACACAACCAAAATCTTTCTGGCTTCCATTGTCATTAGTTTATGCGCCGGTTTGATTATAGGCTGTATTGGATCGGGCGGCGGTTTTATTATCACTCCGGCCCTGATGAGCGCGGGTATCAAAAGCAGCATCCAAGTCAGCAGCGACATGTTACTGACAAGTCACTCCAAAAACAAGTGACCTGTTTTTTTGAGTGAAAAATACCCGCTCAAAACTGTTTTGTTACCCAAAAATCCGGCTGTTATTTCAACTTACGCCTGGTATTTGACTTTATTCGCGCTTCTTTTTAGTGAGAATGACGGTTTCCAATTTATGGACGCAAAGGAGAACATATGCCCAATACAGCAATTATTGGCGCCCAGTGGGGCGATGAAGGCAAAGGGAAAATTGTTGATTTAATGACCCGAAACGCGGATTTGATAGTTCGCTTTCAGGGTGGAAATAACGCCGGGCACACACTGGTTGTGAATGGGAAAAAAGTTATTTTGCACCTGATTCCGTCCGGGATTTTACACCCGGGCAAGGTCTGTCTGATTGGAAACGGCGTTGTGCTTGACCCCAAAGTGTTGTGCGAGGAAATAGACGGTCTGATCAAACAGGGGATTGCCATTACTCCGGCTAATTTCAAAATCAGCAAAAAAACGCATATTATCATGCCCTACCACAGCCTGCTGGATCAGGCGCGGGAAAAAAGCAAAAGCGGAAAAGACAAAATCGGCACCACTGGCCGCGGTATCGGGCCGTGCTATGAAGACAAAATGGCCCGCATTGGTATCCGGGCGGCGGACTTTGCCGATCCTGACCTGCTGCTCGCAAAAATCAGCAAGGCCCTGGTTGAAAAAAACGCCCTGTTTACGGCCTTATATAAAGAAAAACCGCTTGATCCGCGTCAGGTGCTGGAAACAGTTCTGCCCTGGGGAGAGCGTCTTTTACCCTATTTGACAGACGCTTCCAGCGAAATCAGCAGGTGCCGCGCCAAGAACGGCAATATCCTTTTTGAGGGCGCCCAAGGTGTGCACCTGGACATTGACCACGGCACCTATCCCTTTGTGACTTCCTCAAACACAATCTCCGCCAATGCCGCTTGCGGCGGCGGCTGTTCACCGCAGCTGCTGGAACATATCCTGATCGTGGTCAAAGCCTATACCACCCGTGTTGGCAGCGGCCCGTTCCCAACCGAACAGCTCAATGCCGATGGCGGGTATTTGCAGGAAAAAGGCGCGGAATTTGGTGCCACAACCGGACGCAAAAGGCGTTGCGGTTGGCTGGATATTCCTGTGTTGCGGGAAACTGTCCGCCTGACCGGAGCAACCGGTATTGCCCTGACCAAGGCCGATGTCATGGGCGGCATGAACACCATTAAAATTTGTACCGGATATACATACCAGGGTGAAAAAATCCTCTTTCCACCACAGGAAGAAAACGGACTGGCAAAAGTTGAACCAGTTTACGAAGAACTTCCGGGCTGGAGTGAAGACATCAGCCGCTGTTCAAGCTGGGACGAACTGCCGGCCAATGCCCGCGCTTATATTCAGCGCATTGAAGAGCTGTTGGCAACCAAAGTGGAAATTGTTTCTGTTGGCCCGGACCGCAACCAGACCATTACCCGTTAAAAAACAGCGTAAACAACACGTTCATCGTCCGAAAACAATGAAACAAACTGCTCAGGCCCATATGCGGGTTGCCAATTTTCTGCGAAATCTGGGTACGAATCCGCCGCCCTCGTTACTCCTTGAGGGCGGCAGTGCCCATGACCGTCTGCAACTAGCCCTGTACTGGGCCGCACGGGTCAACTGCGGCCAGCCGAATGCTCCCTGTCTGGCCTGTTCAATTTGCGAACAAATCATCAACCAGATCCTGCGCGACCTGATTGTTCTGGACGGACGCGCAGAACCAGTCAGCGTGGACATGGTGCGGGACATGCGGGCTGGACTGGGTGACGCGCCTGTCGCCGCCAGCTACCGGGTTATTATTCTGGCGGAAGCCCAGAACCTGCACCCGGCCGCGGCCAACGCTCTGCTTAAATCCATGGAAGAACCGCTGCCCGGCAATATCTTTGTGCTTACCGTGCCGCAAAGAGAAAATATTTTACCCACCCTTGTTTCCCGCAGCATAGTTCTCACTCTGGCCTGGCAGTACAAGGAAGCTGACGAACCTACGCTTGAAAATCTGGCTGCACTGACCAACTGGCTGCAAAGCGGAACCGGCCTGTTCGACCAAAAATCACGTAAAGACAGTCTGAGTAAAGACAGTGTGGAAAATCTATTTTTAGCTCTGCAGCGCAACCTGCTGGACGCTTTTTGCCAGAAATCAACATCCTGTTTTTCCGGCCTGCAAAACAATCTTGCCGCGCTCAGGGAAATTGACCTGCTCCTGCATGAAAGCCTGGAAGCACTGGCCTATAATGTCAATCCGGTTCTGGTACATGACCGGACCGCCCTGCGCCTGTACGAAACTTTGCACCGCAAGCCCCAATAAAAACATGGACAGCGCTGAACAAGCTCCTGATTCCGGCAAAAAACACTGTGTCCAGGTCAGTTCTGAGCAGACCGGACAAAAAATGCTCTCCTTTTTGCAGCGGCTGCTGCCGGATGTTCCAGCCTCAGCCCTGCACCGGGCCTTGCGCCGGGGTGAAGTGCGCCTGAACAGCAAACGCTGCAAACCGTTTACCCGCGTAAGCTACGGAGGTGAAATCCGTATCCCGCCATTTTCTTCACGCCCCACGCAGTCCGCTGATACGGTCCTCCCCGCTCCAATTGATATTCTTCATACAACGCCTGATTTTTTTATCGTCCACAAACCGGCCGGACTGCCAGTACATGGCGGAAGCGGGTCGCCAGATTCGGTTATCACATCCATACGGCGCATGTTTCCCAATGAATCATTTCAGAGCACTCCAGTTCACCGTCTGGATAAACATACATCAGGGCTGCTGCTTATTGCCCGCTCCTATACCTTTTTGCGGCACATGCACTGCCTGTGGCAGACCAGAAAGGTCAAAAAACACTATCTGGCCTGGGTCGATGGCAACTGGCCGGACTCAAAAGAGGTCTGCCTGACAGACGAACTTGCCAGACGCAGCAAAAATGGCAGGGAAAAAATGGAAACCGGACAGGGCAAATCCGCCTGGTGTTACGTGCAATGTATCCGGCGCGCACCGGATACATCATTGCTCAAAATCCGGCTGGGCAGCGGCCGCACACACCAGATTCGGGTTCAGCTCAGTACGCGCGGTTTTCCGGTTACAGGCGATACCAAATACGGCCAGTCCCATACCAGCGGGCGCATGTTTTTGCACGCCCTCAGTCTGGAATGGGAGACCTGGCACTTTACCTGTCCGCCCGACTGGCCCGTACCATATACAGTTTGTTTTCGTTGATACGCAAACGCAACACAGTTCCTGCCCCCGCATCCGTAAAAAATCCTGACCTGAAAAGGGGTAAACCGGACAGGGCCGCCAAAAGACACTCCATTTCGCTCCGGCTCAACACCACAGGCAGGTTTATCTTTTTTTCCGGACGAAAGACTTCCACGCCGTTAAATCCACGTTTGAGCACATTATGAAAAAGAAAAGAAAGCGTACTGATAATAGAAGTTATATTATTATCAAACTCCATAGGACAATCGGCATGTCCAGTCTATCTGTGTTTCTTAAGCCAGCCACAAGGGGTTTCCTGATTGAAAGCCTTGCGAGTGGCTAAACAGATACCCATCATCACGGGACGATCAAATTTTCATATATTTTTCCTGTCCTTTTCAAATATAAGTTCCGAACTGAAAAACATATCAGTTTCAATCTTCTCATTTATTTCTGAAAAACCCATCGAACCATAAAAATAGACGGTATGAAGTTAAGACATTTTAACTGGACGAAATTTTTATTCTTTGCTAATAAAAATATTTTATAAAATTCTGGAGGAAAAATGGAAAAAAAAAGTTTAACAAAATTAGAGATTATTGACCGGGTTTATAATTCTATCGACAGAAACCGAAGTGAAGTAAAAAAATATGTCGAAAACCTAATTGAACAAATTAAAAACGAGCTGGCCAAAGGCGAAAATGTTCTGATCAGTGGTTTTGGAAAATTTGAGTCGTACAGAAAACAACCGCGCAAAGGCAGAAACCCGCAAACAGAGCAAAAAATTATTCTTCCTGAAAGACAGGTTGTTGTTTTTCGAACTTCAAAAAAATTAAAAGAAAAAATCAATCAGCAATAATAAAACACCCAGAATTTTTATAAAGCATTTTCGCCATAACCTGATATGCTTGTGTATATGTTGTATATACGCCAAGTTGCACGCGCCAGAATGTACCGGAATTAAGATTTGCTCGTTGTATCCGTACATGAGCAAATCCTTCTTCTTGTAATGTATGTTTATAATTCAAAGCATTTTGTTTCTGACTGAATGAATTTATTTGGATATAAAATTTTCCAGGTGTATTTTTATCCCAATGTTCTAAAGTTTCTACTCTTACTTTAGCTGTTCCCTTTTCTAGCATTTCAAGTTTACGCGCAGCAGCATAAGACATATCAATAATTCTGTTTTTAACAAATGGTCCACGATCATTGATCCGGACAATAATTTCTTTTCCGTTTTCCAGATTAGTAACCCGTACCTTGGTATGTAACGGTAAAAGTTTATGCGCTGCTGATTCCTGATACATATTATAAATTTCACCTGTTGCGGTAGGACGACCATGAAATTTCTTTCCATACCAAGAAGCAATACCTATTTCCTGATATGGTTGTATATCTTGATGTGGATAATAGGTTTTTCCTTGTACTGTATATGGTCGGCTTATTTTTACTGGCTGATTGGAACGCACATCCTTTTGAGATCGGTAAACAGAAGATTGTCCAGATTGGATGATTGTTGTACAGGCTGAAAGAAAAAAACAGGATAGAGGAAAAAGAAAGATTTTTTTATAAAAAAAAGAAAATATAAATTTAATAATATATAAGTAACTGTTCTTTTGTTGATAATTCATTTAATATCTCCAAATATATTGTTTTTTTATAAACATGCTTTTAACAGAAATTGATTTTTGGAACAGGAATTTTTTCAGGTTTTATTTTCAGGGCAAAAAGAACCTGGTATAAACATCTTTTTCCACAGTTTGTTCCTTTTTTCTTGTTGATTCTATGAGTATGACCCTATAGGATATTTGTTTTGAAAGAAAATATCGGTTTGGAGAGTCAAAACCATGAATATTGTACTGGCAACGACAAATAAGGGCAAGTGTGCTGAATTTTCGCAAGAGCTGGCTTTGTTGCCCATTTTTGAGCGTATTTTGACCTTGGCTGATTTTCCGCAATTAGGCCCGATTCTTGAAGATGGAAAAACATTTGAAGAAAACGCGGTCATTAAGGCTCAAACTGTTTGTGATTATACGAAAATGGCGGCTGTAGCTGATGATTCCGGCTTATGCGTGGAGGCCCTGCATGGAGAACCGGGAATTTTTTCGGCCCGTTATAGTGGCCAGGATGCCACTGACGAACGCAATATTGCGAAGTTGTTAGAAAAGATGCTCGGAAAGACTGATCGGCGTATCAGGTTTGTTTGCGCCATAGCCTGTGTATTTCCTGATGGACGAAAAATACAGGCTGCAGGAAGCTGGCAAGGACTTTTGACGCAGGAGCCAATTGGTCACAACGGCTTTGGCTATGACCCGGTTTTCTGGGACGAAGAACTGCAAAAAACAGCAGCTCAGATGACAGTACAGGAAAAAAACAAACGCAGTCATCGTGGCAAGGCGTTGCGGCATTTTATCCGGCTGTTGGCCGAAACAGTCAGATAGGCGAAGCAGGGGGAAATATGTGCGGAATTATTGGGTACTGTGGTCAGCGTCCGGCTGTTCCTGTTTTGATGAATGGTTTGGAACGGCTTGAATATCGTGGATATGATTCTTCCGGTCTGGCTTTGGTACAGGGAAAGGATATCCAAGTTATCAAGTCGTGTGGAAAACTTGAGGCACTCAGGGAAAAACTGGAGGAAAACAGAAACTGTGGTCAGGCCATGTCCGGTATCGCGCATACGCGCTGGGCAACCCATGGGCTGCCAACTCTTGAAAATGCGCACCCGCATAGTGATCAATCCGGCAGAATTGTTCTTGTTCATAACGGAATTATTGAAAATTATCAGGTTGAAAAGGAACGGCTGATCGCGGACGGGCATCAGTTTTTTTCCCAGACTGACAGTGAGGTTCTGGCTCATCTGGTTGGAGAAGCCTATGATAAAACACAGGATATGCGTTTGGCTCTTGCTGCTGTGATGCAGAAAATCAGTGGAGCTTATGCCCTGGTCGCTCTTTGTCAGGACTTTCCTGGGCGTCTTTTTGCCGTGCGCTGTGCCAGTCCGTTATTGATTGGCAAAGGGCAGCAGGAAAATTTTATCGCTTCTGACATACCGGCTTTTTTGGCCTATACCCGTGATGTAATCTATCTTGATGATAAGGAAATTGTGGAGATGGACTGTCATGAAGTGCGGGTTTTTCATCCTGATTTGCTGTCTGCTGTTTCCAAAAAAGAACACCGTATTCAATGGGATATCCAGTCTGCTCAAAAAGATGGTTACAAGCATTTTATGTTAAAAGAAATTTTTGAACAGCCGCAGGTTATTCAAAATTGTTTAAGTGGACGTTTAGATGCAAAGAAAAAAAAGGTACTGTTACCGGAACTGGATAAATTCTCTTTGCCTGAGAGACTGGTTATTATTGGATGTGGGACATCGTTTCATGCCGGTTTATGGGCCCGTTATCTTATTGAACAGTGGGCGAAAATTCCTGTTCTGGTTGAGATTGCCTCTGAATTTCGGTACCGTGATTTTCTTTTTCAGCAGGGGGATCTGGTCGTGGCCATCAGCCAGTCAGGAGAAACAGCCGATACACTGGCCGCGGTTCGTTTAGCCCGGGAAAAAAATATTGCAGTTCTTGGCTTATGCAATGTTGTTGGTTCATCTGTTGCCCGCGAGTCAGACGCTGTTGTTTATACCCAGGCCGGTCCGGAGATAAGTGTTGCTTCAACCAAGGCCATGTGTTCCCAGCAAATCATGTTGCTGTTATTTGCCCTGTATTGGGCCGGTCTTCAGGGGGAGCTACCGGCTGAGGCAACATGCTGTTTTGATGAGTTAGACCGGTTGCCTGATATGTTGTCCCGCCATTTACCAGCTATTCAGGAGCAGGCAAAAAAATTGTGCCGTCATTTTTCCACCAGCCAGAGCTTTTTTTATCTTGGCCGGGGGATATATTTTCCACTGGCTTTAGAGGGCGCGTTAAAACTGAAGGAATTATCCTATATTCACGCGGAAGGATACCCTGCCGGTGAAATGAAACATGGCCCTATCGCACTTATTGACGCAAGTTTTCCCACTTTTATGATTGCTCTTGATGATGATTTGTTAACAAAAGTGCATTCCAATCTGGAAGAGATTTTATGCCGGGACGGACAGGCTATTGTTTTGACCAATACTGATATGAGGTTGAAGAATGTGCATTGTTTTCAACTCCCGTCTTTTTCAGGGCCGTTGAATGCATTTTCTGTTTTATCTGCCTTTCAATTTTTTGCTTATGAAATGGCTGATTATTTGGGCAAGGATGTGGATCAACCCAGAAATCTTGCTAAAAGTGTGACTGTTGAGTAAGAGATTTTATGCGTTATTCTCTATTATACAGAAAAATAGTCTTTTTTTTCTTATTTTTTTTCATTGTATCTGGAGTATCCGCAGAATGGAATGGGAATTTTCAGGCCGGCTGGGACTCTTTTCATTCTTTGCAAAAGAATAATGCCTTGGCAAAATATCGTTCCCACTGGTTAAGTACGGCTGAAAAGTTTCAGCGCGCGTACAGTGCTGATCCATATGGTTCTTATGCTCCCAAATCACTTTATTATCTGGGGCGGGTGTATGAAGAGCTTGCTGAGCGCTCTTATCTGCATGCTGATCGGCTCAAGGCTCTGGATTATTTTCAACGGGTACTGAATCGTTTTGGTTCCCATGCCTGGGCAGATGATGCCCATTTTCGTATGGCCCGGATCTATGCTTTTCAGCTTAGGGAAAAAGAGAAGGCGATTCAGCAGCTTCACCTTCTTCTTCAAGATTATCCCAAAGGGGATATGGCTCTTGAGGCAAAAAAACTTTTACGTAAATTAGAAAATAAAGATGCAAAGCAGCGCGTTGTAAAAGAGAAAAAACAGGAAAAATCTCTTCAGGAAAAATCTTTTCAACCTGCCGTTATTCAAAAAAATATACCTGTGTTACAGGGAGTACGACATTGGTCAAGTAATGACTATACACGTGTTGTTCTTGATTTGGATCAGGAAGTAAATTTTACTCATCATTTATTAAAACCTGATCCTAAAATAACACTTAATCACCGTTTGGTTGTTGATCTGGAAAAGGCGGATATTGGAAAAGAAGTTCAGGAAGAAAAGCAGGTCAGTGATGGTGTATTGCGTAATATCCGGGTTGGCCAATATCGTCCGCAGCAGGCTCGTATTGTATTGGATATTGAAAATATACGCAATACACGTATTTTCTCTCTTTCAAATCCTTTTCGTATTGTATTAGATATTTTTAGTGATGAAAAAACAAAATCGACACCGGAATATATTGTCAAAAAGGAAACAGATAAAAAAACAATAACTGTTTCTTCAGAAAAGAAAAAAATAGCTCAGAATATTGTTGAACAACTAGGACTAAAAGTAAAGACTGTTATGCTTGATGCCGGTCATGGAGGAAAAGACCCTGGAGCTATGGCCAGCAAGATGCAGGAAAAAGATGTAAATTTGAGATTGGTTAAAATTCTTGGAAAAAAATTGGAACAAAAAGGATATACTGTTCTTTATACAAGAAAAAAGGATATATTTATTCCATTAGAAGAACGAACAGCACTGGCAAATTCTGGAAATGTTGATATTTTTATCTCTATACATTGTAATGCCCATTCAAAAAGCAGTGCAAACGGACTGGAAGTTTATTATTTAAACCTGGCAAAATCAGAAAGCGCGGTGAGGGTAGCGGCCAGAGAAAATGCTGTGTCAGAAAAAAAGATAAGTGACCTGCAATTTATTTTAACTGATTTGATGTTGAATTCAAAAATAACAGAATCACGTGATTTGGCTAATATCGTACATAATAAATCTTTAATATATATATCCCATAAGTATCCGGTCAAAAGTCATGGTGTGCATGAGGCTCCTTTTTATGTGCTTATGGGGGCAAAAATGCCGGCAATCCTTATTGAACTTGGATATCTGACCAATAAAAAAGAAGCCAGGAATCTTGGCTCCAAGAGATATCTGGACGTGCTGGCTGAAGGAATTTGTTATGGGATTGATGAATACCGAAATAAAATTGAGCGCTATTCGAATGGTTCAATAAAATAGTTTGTTGGAAAGTCATGGTGTGCTGGTATGTTGGGGAGGGGTGAAATTTTGAAAGATTTTAGAATTGCCGATAAGGTAAAAAATCTTGACTGGTAAATATAAGATTAGTAACTCTTCTTAAAAAAATATTTTTAAGGAAAGAATCAAAATATGTTATCCTCTCAGTTAAAATTAACCAAGCAGCGCAAGGTGATACTGGAAGAACTCAGAAAGTTGAAAACACATCCCAGCGCGGATGAAATTTATAATATCGTTCGCGAACGGTTGCCGCGTATAAGTTTGGGAACAGTTTACCGTAATCTGGAAATACTGAGCGATGCCGGTGTGATTTTGAAACTGGATGTGGCTGGTTCTCAGAAGCGTTTTGATGGAGACACAAGTAAGCACTATCATCTCCGGTGTACAAAATGTGGCTGTATTCGTGATCTCAATCTGGAGTTTGATTTGTCCGCCATTGAAGAAAAGACGCAGCCAATAAAAAATATTTCCGGTTTTCACCTTGAATTTTACGGACTTTGTGAATCTTGTCAGGAAAAGATATAGTTCCTTTACATTATTGGTGCAACATATTGGAAATGGGGGCTTACTCCCATTTTTTATTTCTGACTCAGCTTCAAAAGAGAGTATTTTATGCCAGATTCAAAAAATGACCCGGGCGGGCGGTTATTAAAGCAAATTGTCCATGACTTGCTGGCCAGAAAAGATTTTGCACAACAGAGTCAAGAAGTAAGAAAATACGATCCGGCCAGGTTATGTCAGATCTGGCGGAAAAAAAGCTGGAAAAAGCCTGTACAGTGATGCGCAGGTTGATGTGGACTCTGAACGATGAATTCGGGGGGATTGGCTGGGGCGCACCAGAGGCCATGGGAGAAATCATGGTCTGCCATAAAGGTTTGGCCCATATTTATATCATCCTGCCGGGCCTGATAATTTTTTGGAATATCTGCCGCTGCGGCGGGGAGCATTTTGGGACTTGGCCCGGATTGCCGCGGTGCGGCCGGAATTGGCTGGCAAAGCTGGCAGGTTTTTACAGACCGTTTTTGTGGAAGAACAGGACGCGGAGATTCTTGGCCTGTATGCTTGCTGCTATTCAAATGGACGCGGCGAGCATTTTTTTACAGGCCATGGTTCATGACACACGGACGTATACCCTGTTCTGGAATGGACGGTTTCAGACTGTTACATTGGGAAAGCAGGCAGGAGAAAGTTTGCGGAAAATAAAGCAATAGATTGTTCAAGGAGGATCAGGTTATGGACGCGTTATTCTTGTCACGGCTGCAATTTGCCATGGCCACCATGTTTCATTTTATTTTTGTTCCCTTGACCCTGGGATTATCTGTTTTGGTTGCGGTCATGGAAACAAAATATGTCCGTACCGGCGATGAAACATATAAGCGAATGGCAAAATTCTGGGGGAAACTGTTTTTAATCAATTTTGCGCTTGGAGTGGTAACAGGCATTACCCTGGAATTTCAGTTTGGAACAAATTGGTCAAATTATTCCAAATACGTAGGTGATATCTTTGGCTCTCTTTTGGCCATAGAAGCAACAGCAGCCTTTTTTCTGGAATCAACCTTTATTGCTGTTTGGGTTTTCGGCTGGGAAAAATTATCTCCCAAAGTCCACGCCCTGAGTATCTGTCTTGTTGCTTTTGCTTCCAATCTTTCAGGAATCTGGATTTTGATTGCCAATGGTTTTATGCAAAATCCGGTTGGCTACGTTATTCGTAATGGCCGGGCAGAGTTGGATAATTTTTACGCGGTGATAACCAACAGCTTTGCCTGGCAGCAGATTCTGCATACTCTGTCCAGTGCTTGGCTGCTGGCTGGTTTTTTTATTCTCGGTATCAGCTCCTATCATCTACTGCGCAGAAATGAACTGGATTTTTTTAAGAAATCATTTCGTCTGGCGGCAGTTTTTTCTTTTGTTCTTTCTGTTTTTCTTATTGTGCAGGGGCATATGCACGGCGCGGAAGTTGCTAATGTCCAGCCCACCAAGCTGGCGGCCATGGAATCGCATTGGGAAACCAGAAGCCATGCGCCGCAGTATCTTTTTTCCATTCCTGATCCGGCCAATGAACGCAATCTGGTTGAACTGCTGCCAATCCCAAGCGGCTTGAGCCTGCTCGCCTTCCATGATCCGGCAGCCAAGGTTGTCGGCTTAAAAGATTTTCCCAGGGAAGACAGACCGCCGGTTATGATCTGTTTTCTGTCGTTTCGGATTATGATTGGGCTCGCTTTTTTGTTCCCGCTGCTGGCTGGGATTGGCTGGTTGAAAAGGAATTCCATAGAAAAATATCCGTTGTTGCTGAAAGCTTTTATTCTGGCCATTCCTTTACCCTATATCGCGATCCAGGCTGGCTGGGTTCTGGCGGAAGTCGGCAGACAACCCTGGATTGTGTACGGCATGATGCGTACTTCAGACGCTGTTTCTCCGGTGACAGTGGGTCAGGTTGGTTTTTCCCTGGTTGCTTTGACGCTGATTTATGCTCTGCTTGGCGCTGTTGATATTTTTCTGTTGTATACATATAGCCGCAAAGGCCCTGAAGCTGTTCAGGTATAAGGAGGAAAAGCGGATGCTGGAAACACTGTGGTTTGTTCTTTGGGGCGTGTTGTGGGGGCTGTATTTTATTCTGGACGGATTTGACCTTGGACTGGGATCGTTACTGCCTTTTCTGGGCAGGACAGAAGAAGACAGACGGATTATCTATAACGCGATGGGGCCATTCTGGGATGGCAACGAAGTCTGGCTGATTACTGCTGGCGGAGTTACCTTTGCGGCTTTTCCGGTCACATACGCCGTAATGTTCAGCGGGTTGTACACAGCCCTGATGCTGCTTCTTTTCGCGCTGATTTTCCGCGGCGTGGCCTTTGAATTTCGCAGCAAGGTTGAATCTGCCTGCTGGCGGAAAATCTGGGACGGGGCCATGACTCTGGGCAGCTTTTTGCCGGCCCTGCTCTTTGGCGTGGCCTTTGCCAATATTTTTTACGGGCTGCCGATTGATGCTGACGGCGTTATTCATGCCAATGTATTTCAGCTCCTTCACCCCTACGGTCTGGCCGGAGGAGTTTTTTTTGTTCTGCTTTTTGCTACGCACGGAGCTATCTGGCTGGCCTTACGCAGCGGAGGTGATCTGCATGAACGGGCGGCAGGCATGGCCAGAAAATTATGGCTGCCAGTCGCTGTTTATACAGGAGTTTTCTTGCTGATTACCTTGCTGTTGACCAAGGTCAATGGCAATTATCTGGCCCGTCCGTATCTGGCTGTGCTTTTGCTTCTGCCGTTTCTTGGTCTGTATATTGGAGGCCGGAATCTGTACGCGGGACGATACTGGTCGGCCTGGGCCGGTTCAGCTTTGACAATTGGCGGCAGTGCCCTGTGCGCGGTGATTGGTCTTTTTCCTGCGCTGTTACCCTCAAGTCTTGATCCGCACTTCAGCCTGACCATCTACAATTCCGCTTCCAGTCCGCTGACCTTAAAAATCATGCTGGGTGTTGTCCTGGTTTTTGTGCCGCTTGTTTTGTTTTATCAGGCTTGGGTGTACAAGACATTCAGCCATCGTCTGAGCCGAAAAGACCTTGATTATGAAGAGGCTTACTAGCGAAACGGCTGATTGTTGCTGACTGAAAGGGAGCAGGAAACTGCTCCCTTTTTTCAGACCCTATAAACCCAGCGTCTTTTCCACTTGCTGGCGGGGCATGGAACCGGCCACCTGTTCCAGCAGGGCAAGCGCAAAGGCAACAGAATGTCCGGCTCCCTGGCTGGTGACACAGTTTTTTGAGACCACCACAGGCTCGTTCCGGCGTTTATCTGCAGGCAGTTGATCCAGCATGGCAGGAAAGCAGGTTGCCTTTTTGCCTTCCAGTAAACCGTGATGTTCCAAAACCAGGGCCGGAGCCGCGCAGATGGCAGCGTAAAGTTTATTCTCCTGGTTCTGTTTTTTGAGCATGTCCACCACCTGGGCAGAATCTCTCAGGTTTTCAGAACCCTTCAAACCGCCGGGAAGGACAATGAGGTCATAGCTTTTACCCACGCAATCAGACAAAAGCATATCCGCGGTCACAAGGATATTATGGGAAGAAAGGACCTGTAAATCCTCTCCCAAAGCAGCCGTGTCCACGGTAATGCCCGCTCTTCGGAACACATCAACCACAGCAAGGGCTTCTATGGTTTCAAAGCCGTTGGCCAAGGGGACTAATACGTTTTTATTCATGATTTTCCTCCATACCTCGTATAAGAAATGAGTTTTACTGTATAAAAATTGATAGCGAAAATCATGACAGATAGCAAATTTTTTCGGTCTCAGGCCATTCATCATTTTTTACCTGAAGTGGATGCTTGTTGCCCGGAGTGGTCTGCGCTGACCGCGGTTAAAATGAATTTTTCCCTTGCAAACCAAAAAGATATTGGCTACAAATATCTGTTTTACAAAATTCACACGTTTCCAAAGGCGCTGCGGGTGGCCGAAAGGGCTGTTAGTGGAAACGGAGGTTTAACCCAAAGGAGAAGAGTATGGCGTATGTAAGTATGAAGGACATGCTGGAAACAGGTGTTCATTTTGGTCATCAGACACGGCGTTGGAATCCGAAAATGAAACCCTATATTTTCGGAGCCAGAAAAGGCATTCATATTATTGACTTGCAGCAAACAATCAAAATGTTTCGCACTGCCCATGATTTTATTGCCGACATTGTTGCCAGTGGCCAAAAGGTGATGTTTATCGGCACCAAGCGTCAGGCCCAGGACGTTATCCGCACTGAAGCGGCCAGAGCTGGTATGTATTATGTGGCTCATCGCTGGCTGGGCGGCACGTTGACCAATTTTCAGACCATTAAAAAGACCATCGACCGCTTGAAAAATATTGAGCAGATGTTTGAAGATGGCAGCATCAACCGTTTCCCCAAAAAGGAAATCACCTATATGCAGCGGGAAATGGGTAAGCTGGAAGACAACATTGGTGGTATCAAGCACATGGAGCAGATTCCGGGCGCGGTGTTTATCATTGATCCCAAAAAGGAAGAAATCGCAATCAAGGAATGCCGCAAACTTGGTATTCCGGTGGTTGCTGTTGTTGATACCAACTGTGATCCTGATCTGATTGATTTTCTGATTCCCGGCAATGATGATGCCATTCGGGCTATCAAGCTGTTTACTGCCGCGATGGCTGATGCCTGTCTGGAAGGCGCGGCCCGGCGCAAGGACAGTGGGCCGGAAGGAAAAGACGGGGAACAGACAGAAACTGTTGAAGAAAAAACGCAAGAGGAGCAGAAATAATGGCGATTAGCGCGAGCATGGTAAAAACCCTGCGGGAAAAGACCGGTGTGGGCATGATGGATTGTAAAAAAGCCCTGGCTGAATGTAACGGAGACGAAGAAAAAGCCATTGCCTACCTGCGGGAAAAAGGACTGGCCAAAGCCCAGAAACGGGCCGGACGGGAAACCGCAGAAGGTGTTATTGGTTCCTATATCCATAATAACGGCAAACTGGCGACATTGGTCAGTCTGCAATGTGAAACTGATTTTGTGGCCAAAAACGACAGGTTTCAGGCTCTGGCCAAGGATCTGGCCATGCAGGTCGCGGCGACCAGTCCGCTGTGCGTGACCCCGGAAGAACTGGACCCACAGATTTTGGAAAAGGAAAAACAGATTTATCTGAATCAGGCTAAGGAAGAAGGCAAGCCGGAAAATATCGCGGCCAAAATTATGGAAGGCCGGGTGAAAAAATTCTATCAGGAAGTCTGTTTGATGGAGCAGACCTTTATCAAGGACGACTCCAAGAAGGTCGGCGATCTGATAACCGACCTGATTGCGGTTCTGGGGGAAAATATCCAGATCGGCAATTTTTACAGAATGACCTTAGGCGAATAAAAAACGACAAAAACGGGGGGCGTTAAGCTCCCTTTTTTTTTGAAGGGACAGTCCATGAAAAAAAAATACTCTCGCGTGCTGCTTAAACTGAGCGGTGAGGCCTTGGCTGGGGAAGAAAAATTTGGTATCAATCCACAGGTCATACGTGCCATCAGTCAGCAGCTGGCTGAAATTGTGGATATGGGCGTGCAGTTGGCTGTGGTCGTCGGTGGCGGCAATATTTTTCGCGGCCTGTCTTCTGCGGCCGCAGGTATGGATAGGGCCTCTGCTGATAATATTGGCATGCTGGCCACGATTATGAATGCTCTTGGGCTGCAGGACGCTCTGGAAAAAGTTGGCGTTGCAACACGGGTGATGACCGCTTTTACCATTAATGAAGTGGCTGAGCCCTATATCCGCCGTCGTGGACTGCGGCATTTGGAAAAAGGACGGGTGGTGATTTGCGCGGCTGGAACCGGTAATCCGTATTTTACCACGGATACGGCGGCTGTGTTGCGGGGTATGGAGTTAAAAGCCGAGATGATTATCAAGGCTACGCGTGTCAGTGGCGTGTATGATAAAGACCCGGAAAAATTTTCAGACGCGATCATGTTCAACAAACTCACCTTTCTGGAAGTATTGCAACGCCAGCTCAAGGTAATGGACGCAGCGGCAATTTCGCTGTGTATGGACAATAATATGCCTGTTCGGGTGCTGAATCTTTTTGAAAAGAACAGTATTAAGCGCGCCCTGATGGGAGAAGATGTAGGAACACACGTGCAAGGAGAATAAACGTGGAAGGACAGTTTCGTGAATGCAGGGAAAAAATGGGTAAGGCCATTGAAAATTTTCAGCGGGAATGTGCCAAATTGCGCACAGGACGCGCTTCGTCCTCTCTGGTGGACAGTCTGAAGGTTGATTATTACGGCACGTCTACTCCGCTCAACCAACTGGCTTCTATCGCCACTCCGGACAGCCGGACGATTACCATTCAACCCTGGGATAAAGGTGCTTTCGCCCTGGCGGAAAAGGCCATTTTGAAATCCGATCTGGGTCTGAATCCGGTGAATGACGGAAAAATTATTCGCATTGCCATTCCAGTGCTCACCGAGGAACGGCGCAAGGAACTGAGCAGGGTGGCCAAAGGATACGCTGAGGATTGCAAGGTTGCGATCCGCAACGTGCGGCGTGACTTTAACGATGTTTTCAAAAAAATGAAAAATGACAAAGAGATATCCGAAGATGACCAGCATCGCGGGCAAGAGGAAATCCAAAAAATTACTGATGAATATATCAAGCTCACAGATCAGGCCCTGGCAGACAAAGAAGCAGAGATAATGGAAATATAGCCGTATGTTGCAACATCTGGCCATTATCATGGATGGAAACGGGCGTTGGGCCCGGCAGCGTGGCCTGAAACGGACAGATGGACACGTACAGGGCGCGGAAACAGCGCAGCAAATTATTGAAAAATGTCTGGAGCTGAATATTCCCTACCTGACACTGTACGTTTTTTCCAAGGAAAACTGGCAGCGGCCGCTTGAAGAAGTGCGGTTTCTGTTTGATCTGCTGGCCAGGTTTATTTCCCGGGCCGAAACCTCTTTGCTGGCCAATTCGGTCAAACTGATTTTGCTTGGCGAAGCAGACGAGATTCCTCAACCGGCCAGAAGGATATTGGAGCGGGCCTGTAAGGCTGAACCGCAGGAAAAGCGTCTAACTCTGAACCTGGCCCTGAATTATTCCGGTCGGGACGAAATCATCCGTGCCTGCCGTCTGTTTCTGGGCAGCGGGCAGGCTCCGCAAGACCTTACACCGGATGTTCTGGCTCGTTATCTGTACACTGCCGGTCAACCGGACCCGGACTTAATTATTCGTACCAGTGGTGAACAACGCCTGAGTAATTATTTATTGTTTCAGTCCGCCTACAGCGAACTCTATTTCACCCGCACGCTTTGGCCTGATTTCACCCCGACTGAACTGGAAAGCGCACTGGCTGACTTTGCTGGCCGCAACCGCCGTTTTGGAACTTTGCAGGAGGGGGTATGAGCTCTCACACTAAACGATTACTCACGGCCGCGTTGCTGTTGCCTGTTGCTCTGTTGATTATCAGGCAGGGAGCATGGGTACTTGATTGCGGTTTGGCTCTGGTTGCCGTACTTGGTCTACATGAATTTTTGCGCCTGTTTTCGGCAACCGATACCAATCAATGTCTGAGCCGGGTGCTTTTGGCAGGAAGCGCGCTCAGCTTTTTGCTCCCGTTGTCCTGGGGCCTGGCCGGTCTTTTTTATCTTCTTTTGCTTTTGTTCTGGGCTTTGGCCTTGTATTTTCTGGCCTGTTACTCCCGCTCCTCGCACGACACCAATCTGGTTCTTTTTTTTGTTCCGCTTGTCGGTTTTTTGTACATCCCCTGTACCCTGCATTTGTTTCGGGGGCTGACTGCCCTGGAAATATATATTTTCCTGGCCTGTGTTTTCGCCTCTGATGCCGGCGCGTATTATAGCGGAAGGTTGTGGGGGGACAGAAAAATCTGGCCCGGTATCAGCCCCAAAAAAACCTGGGCCGGCAGTTTTGGTGGTTGCGCTTTGTGTTTGGTTGTGGCCTTGAGCGTCGGATATTTCTGGGGGCAGGCTCCCATGTGGAGTTTTATTCTTTTGGGTGTGGCCGTTAATATAAGCTCCCAGTTGGGAGATTTCTTTGAATCCGGCCTGAAACGCTGGGCCGGAGTGAAAGATTCTGGCCAACTCCTGCCCGGACATGGCGGTCTGCTTGACCGGCTGGACAGTCTTCTTCTGGCCCTGCCGATGTATGTTGCTTTGAATCTGTATTTTCATTTTTTCGGGTAACAATGTGATTGATTATATTTCCGGGCTTGAACATGTGTCTTTGCAAACACAGCAACCACGTCGTTTGAGCATATTGGGAGCCACTGGTTCCATTGGACGCAACGCTCTTGACGTTGTGCTTCGTCACCCTGATTTTTTTGCCATTCAGGGCCTGGCCGCCGGAAAAAATATTGACCTTTTGGCGCAGCAGGCCCGTGAATTTCGTCCGCCTGTGCTGGCTATATTAGACGCAGAAAATGTGGACGCGCTGCGTGCCTTGTTGCCTGCTGACTACCAGCCGGAAATTGTTTGCGGTCAGGCCGGATTTAAGCAAATCGCGGCTGATGGCGCAACAGAAGTGGTGCTGGCGGCCCAGGTTGGAGCGGCCGGACTGGGTCCGGCTTATGCCGCGGCTGAAAATGGCAAGGTACTGTGTCTGGCCAACAAGGAAGCTCTGGTTTTGGGCGGGCATCTTTTTCGCACTGCCTGCCGCAAAAGCGGAGCAGTTATTTTACCGGTTGATTCCGAACATAACGCCTTGTTTCAGGCTTTGCGCGGCCATGATCCCAGAGATGTTGGCTCGGTTTTTCTCACGGCCTCTGGTGGTCCATTTCTGGGACGGGACAGAAAGTTTTTGCAGCAGGTAACGCCGGAGCAGGCTTTGCGTCACCCTCGCTGGTCAATGGGAGCTAAAATCAGTATTGATTCTGCGACACTGATGAACAAGGGGCTGGAAATTCTGGAAGCCTGGCATCTGTTTGGACTGCCGGCGGCGGATATCCGTGTTCTTGTTCATCCGCAAAGCATTGTCCATTCGCTGGTCGAGTACCAGGACGGTTCTCAACTGGCTCAGCTTGGTCAACCGGACATGCGTATTCCTCTGGCCTATTGTCTGGGCTTTCCCCGCCGTCTGCCCTTGGAACTGCCCCGTCTAAATCTGGCAGAGACCGGGCGACTGGATTTTTTGAACCCGGACCCGGACAATTTTCCCTGTCTTAATCTGGCGCGGTCTGTTTTAGACCAACCAGCCAGCGCGGCCACTGTTTTGAACGCGGCCAATGAAATTGGGGTTGAGCTTTTTTTGCAAAAACAAATCGGTTTTCTGGACATTGCCCGGGTTGTGGAACAGGCTCTTCATCATCATCAGCCTTTTGCCCTGCCTTCTGTTGCAGATATTCAGGCCCTGGACATTGAAATTCGCCGCCAGATTCGCACCAAGACCGTTTAGACGAAAATTTTTTTTCTATAAATTTTTTCAACTTTGGCAAATCTTGATGAACAACTTGCCAAATCAATTCCATATCAACAGCGTCATAGTCATGAGCGATAATATTGCGTAGACTGGCCATGGCAAACCAGTCAATGTCCGGATATTGGTTCTCAAATTCAAAATCATTACGCAGATACGAAGCTGCCTCTCCAATCACCAATAAGCGCATGCACACTGTATCCTGTCTAGCCCTGTCCTGAAAAAAATCCGTTTGACTCACACCCTGTATATATTTTTTAATACAAATTGATTCTTTCATTTCGTCCAGATAACGGGCTTTGGCTCTTGTCTTTTTATTTATTTTTCACTCCATTATCAGTATGGTCTGAGAAAAGACTTCTTCGGCCATTATCGGGTGAACATAGCCTTTGGCAATCAGATCCAACCGGACAGCCTAAAACCGTTTCCAGCTCACTGCGAAGCCGAATCGCGTCCAGCATACTTGCCCAGTCTTCGTATTCCACGAGAAAATCAATATCGCTTTTGGCGGTTGCTTCCCTGCGGGCCACTGAGCCAAAAACAGCAGCGGTTTTCACGCCGTGTTTGCGCAGGATAGGGTTGACGGTAGCAGCCAGATTTTTCTGCTCTGTTCCGTGCCAGATACTCTCCTTGCCCTTGTCTTCATTTTTGCATATTTTACACCGGAACTGCGTCTTGCGTTCCTGCATGGGCGCAACAACAATCAAAAAAGTGCAATGAATAGAGTAAAAAGGGATAAAAAATGCTTTTGAATATCATTTCTGTTGTGGTTGTCCTCGGCGTACTGATTTTTTTTCATGAGCTGGGACATTTTTTGGTGGCCCGTTTTCTGGGTATAGGGGTGCATACCTTTTCCCTTGGTTTTGGTCCGGCAGTGGCGGCCAAACGCTTCGGTCTGACCGAATACAGGCTGTCCCTGATTCCACTTGGTGGATATGTGCAGATGGTCGGAGAGGAACCGAACGAAATCCTGCGCCCGCCTTTTACAGCGCAGCACAATTTTTCCTTGCGTTCTCCCTGGCAGCGACTGCTTGTTGTCGCGGCCGGCCCGATTTTTAATTTTTTGCTGGCTTGGTTTATTTACTGGGGGCTCTTCTGGGCGCACGGGCAGGTTGAAGTCCTGGCACATATTGGAGGTGTACAGGCCGATAGTCCGGCGCAAGCCGCGGGCTTACAGGCTGGGGATATTGTTACCGCCCTGAATGGTGAAAAGGTATTTAACTGGGAGGAAATGACGCAGCTCATTCAAAGTCATGGAGAACAGCCGCTTCGTATGCTGATACAACGTGACAATAGCCGGCTGGAGTTGACAGTTACTCCGCGCTTGCAGGAGCGGAAAAATATTTTTGGAGAAACTGTTGCAACTCCGTTTATCGGTATTTCTTCTGCCGGAGACCATATCACTGTGGCTCTGGGGCCGTTTCGCGCGGCTTGGGAAGGGGCCAGGCAAACCTGGCAGATCTTGGCGCTGACCGTACAGGGACTTGTAAAATTGATTGAGCGGATTGTGCCGCTGGATACGGTTGGAGGGCCAATTATGATCGCCCAGATGGTCAGCGAGCAGGCACAGGCCGGACTCAGCAATCTGTTGTTCCTGACGGCGTTAATCAGCATTAACTTGGGGCTGCTCAACCTGCTCCCTATTCCGGTGCTGGACGGCGGCCATATCTTTTTCTTTCTGATTGAAGGGCTGAGCGGAAAAAAACTGACCGAAAAATGGCAGGTCTTCAGTTATCGGTTGGGGCTTTCTTTTCTTGTTGCGCTGATGGTGCTGGCGGTTGTCAACGATGTCGTACGTCTTGCCAACTGACGCCAATCTGTTGGTCTGCAACTGTGTGGACAGTTCCATACAGATTGGGCTTGGTCGTAGAACCCGGCTTGTCTATTCCTGTTCTGTTCATCTGGAAACAGGTGTTACAGCTGCCCTGGTGCCTGAAATTGAAAAAGGTTTACAGGCTGTGGGGCTGAAAGCCAGAGACCTTGACGGCGTTGCCTGTGTGACCGGTCCGGGCAGTTTTACTGGCATTCGTATCGGTCTGTCCACAATGCTGGGTATTACAGGACTGCGCATTCCCTGCGCTGGTTTGAATCTGTTGCATATTCTGGCTGTGGGAGCTGCTTGTGAAGCAGACTGTGCTGAAATCTGGGTGTTACAGTATGCCCGACGTGGAATCGTTGCCATGCAGGGATTCAGGTGCAGCGATGGCCAGCCGTTGTCTGCTCCGCAATGCCTGACGCTTGACCGGGCGGATCGAATTTTACAGGCCAGAGAAGTTCCCTTTGCCTTGCTGGGCTCGGGCCTGCGCCGGAATGCCGACTTTTTTACTCACTTTTCCTCTCCCAAAATCCTTCTTCCTCCGCAATATGATATTGCTTCCTGTCACATTTTATGGCAGGTTGCTCTGCAGCAGAATTTTTCAATGGCGCCTCTTGTGCCGCTTTATTTGCGAGAGACAGATGCTGTTGAAGATCTGGCGGTTCAGGCTGCCCGCCGTGGTCTGTCCGTGGAAGATTGTGCAGGGCTGTTGCGTTCGCGTCAGAGCTGACCAACTTCCTGTCCTTTTTAAAATGTTTCACGTGAAACACAAGAACCGCAACAGGGTGTGATAATGAAAAAATCGTTGTGTGTCGCGATCGCCAATCAAAAAGGCGGAGTAGGAAAAACAACAACAGCAATTAATTTGGCTGCTTCGCTGGCGGTCATGGAAAAAAAAGTTTTGTTGGTCGATTGTGATTATCAGGGCAATGCTTCCAGCGGAGTTGGTATTGAACAGGCGAACAGGCAGGAAGATAATCTGTACACGGTTTTTTTTACTCCGGAAAAAACAAAATGGGCTATTCGACAGACCGAGCTTGATTATTTGGATGTTTTGCCGGCTACAAATGATTTGGTTGGGGTTGATATTGAGCTGGCCGGTAAAAAAGATCGGGAATCTTTTTTGTCTCGCTGTTTGCAGTACGTGGAAGGCTATGAATTTATTCTTCTGGACTGTCCGCCTTCTCTGGGATTGGTGACGGTTAACGCTCTGTGTGCCGCGGATAAAATTATTATCCCTTTGCAATCTGAATATTATGCCTTGGAGGGCCTGGCTCAACTCATCAATACGGTCAATCTGGCACAGCAGCGTTTGAATCCCGATCTGGAAATCTTAGGCATTTTGCTGACCATGTTTGACCCCCGCAACAAGCTCTCGCACCAGGTGGAAGAAGAGGTGCGAAGTCATTTTCCGGACAAGACATTTGACACAAAGATTCTGCGCAATGTTCGTTTGTCGGAAGCTCCGAGTTTTGGCAAACCGGTTCTTTTATATGATGTCAAATCAACCGGAGCGCAAGCTTATCTGCAGTTTGCCCAGGAAATGCTGAGTTGGCTGCATCCGCTGTAGCTGGTTATTTTTTTTCGAGATACGGTTCGCAGGAATAACTGATTTTGTCTTTGAAATGATACTTTGTGACCCGGGCGGCACAGGATTGGCAGCGCCAGCTGGCCAGGCCGCCAAGACTGGCTGTCAGGAGCAGAAATTTGCGAGGATCATCCTCTCGCCAGTCAGGGGAGGAGCTGCCGCACAGATTACAGGTAACGCTTGCCTCGACCGGATAGCTGAAATCCCAGTATGCGCAGAGCTGCTCCCAGTCCGAAAGAGGTTCTGGGCAAGGAGCTTCTTCTTGTTGACAAGCTTGCTCCACTATTTCAGCAATCTGAGCCCATATTGGGGCGGGCAGAAAGACTCCAATGAAATTGCCTTCCGTATCGAACAGTTTTTGAATATCAGCCTTCGGCATTGTGAACTCCAGGGTACTTGGTTGGGATGTCTAAGACATTGCAAAACACAATGTAATATGGGCAGGTAGAACTGGCAACCCAACGGAAAAAGAATTTTGCAAAGCAAAAAGAGGGAAAAAGATGACAGAAAAACGCCTTGGTAAAGGGCTTGACCTGCTCTTGACAAGCAGCCGGACAATTTCGCCACAATCGGCAAATATTGTTCATCTCGCTGTGGCGGCGATACAACCTAATTCTGAGCAGCCACGGCGGGATTTTTCTCCGCAGGCCTTAGAAGAACTTTGTCTGTCCATTCAAAATGACGGTGTCTTGCAACCCATTCTTGTCCGCCCGCATAAAGAAAACAAGGGTGAATATGAAATCGTGGCTGGAGAGCGGCGTTGGCGGGCAGCCAAACTGGCCGGCCTGAGAAAAATTCCGGCTCTGGTGCGGGAGGTTGGTGACGAACAGGCTCTGGCTCTGGCTCTGATTGAGAACCTGCAGCGGGAAGACCTCAACCCTGTGGAAGAGGCTCAGGCTCTGCACACTTTGCGGGAGCGCTTTGGTTTCAGCCAGGAACAGCTCGCGCAAAAAGTGGGTAAAAGTCGTCCCGCTCTGGCCAATAGTTTGCGTCTGCTCCAGTTGCCGGCCCTGATACTGGATGAACTGCGGCAGGGCCGGATAAGTTCTGGTCATGCCCGAACCCTGCTTGCTCTGGAAGATGTGGAGCTGCAAATGCAGCTTTGCGCTGAAATTATTCAAAATGGCTACAATGTGCGCCAGACTGAAAAACTGGTCGCCCGTTTGAAAGAACCGGCAGCCTCTCCGGCCCCGAAAGCAACACTGCCGTTTCAGGCGGAACTGGGCCAGAGGCTGAGTGCCTGTTTACCCTGTCCGGTCAAGGTCAAGGGAACGGCCCAAAAAGGCAGTATTAGTCTACATTATTCCAGCGCGGAAGAATTGGCAAGACTGGAAAAATTCTTACAAAATCAGGCTGTGTTGCCGGATAGCAGGGGCTGAGCTGTATCTGTTTACTGTTCATTTGAAAGGAGTAGCCGTGAGCAAAGCTATTGATGAAGCCATTGACCTCTTTCAGTCCAGTCGGGTCATTGTTGTTGGCGACATTATGCTCGATCAATACCTGTGGGGGAGCGTTGAGCGCATCTCTCCTGAAGCCCCCGTTCCGGTTGTCAGTGTTGACAAGACAACCTGTCTGTTGGGCGGCGCGGGAAATGTGGCGAGAAATATCAAGGCATTGGGCGGACAGCCCTGGCTGCTCAGCGTCTGCGGACAGGACCGCAATGGACAGGAACTTCGGGACATTCTGGAACAACAGGGGATCAGCAACTGTTTGCTTGCTGATAAACAGCGGCAAACAACGCTGAAAACGAGAGTTATCGCCGGTGGTCAGCATGTGGTACGGGTTGATCAGGAAAGCCTGCAACCGGTTGCCGACGAGGTCGAAGAGGTTTTATGTGTCCGTTTGGAAGAAGCTGTCAGGCAGGATGATATTGTTGTTGTTTCAGATTATGGAAAGGGGGTTTTGACTCCCGGATTGCAAACGTGTTTGAACGGGTTGGTTCAAAAACAGGGCTGCCGGATTTTGATTGATCCCAAGCCAGCCAATTTTTCTTTGTATCCAGAAGCGATTATTATGACTCCCAATCGCAAGGAAACCCTGGCTGCAAGTGGTGTGCATCTCAAAAACGAGCAGGAAATATGCCAGGCCGGACAGAAACTGGTTGCGGATTACGGATTGCACAACCTGCTCATTACCCTGGGGGACAAAGGCATGCTGCTTTTGCAGGGCCGGGACAAGACCTATCATATTCCAACCATTGCCCAGCAGGTGTTTGACGTGACTGGCGCGGGAGACACGGTTATCGCGACCCTGGCCACTGCCCTGGCTTCAGGGCTGGATCTGCTCAAAAGCTGCATCCTGGCCAATTATGCGGCTGGATTTGCCGTGGGGCAGTTGGGGGCTACGGCCGTGACTGCCGCTGAACTGAAAGACTGGATCCAAAAAACACCACCGCCGCAGCTCAGTGTGTGGGGGTGACCTGTATCTATCCGGTAGCCAGAAATTCTTTTTTGGTCTGCTTACAAAGCTACGCTCATATTTTTCTCGTATTCTGAATTTCGCGATCTCTTCTCTCTTTGGTCTGATTGAATGGCAGCACGGATGCTGCCATTGTGCAAGAAAACAGTATCCCTGGTTAAAAAGCTGGTTTTCTGATGAGCTTGAGGAAGTACATAACAAGTGGAGTGGAGCAGTGTAGGCCAGGAAGATCCACAGCATGGGAAAACCTTCTGCAGGGACAAACGGCATGCTCCAGGATATCGGCTTAAACAGGAAAAAAGCAAACACATTCATCAGTCCAACCTCAACAGCAACAGGGGAGGCAAATTCAGGGGCAACGATACGGAGTAAAAGTAATCCAGAGGCTGCTGTGCCTGTGCAATAACCGAACAAAACCAAACCGCGCTCAAAGCCATATTCAGGAGCTCGACGGCCGAACCACAAACAAATCATGAAAGTACTGATGGTACCAAGAAGAATAGTGATGGTAAAAGGGCAGACAACTTCCTGAAGCTGGCGGATCTGAATACCCATGAATATAGCACAACTCATGAAATCTACAGTGCTTCCTTTCAAACGGCGGACAATTTCTCCATTAATGAGATGGATAATACCGATTTTTCCATGATCTTGCGGAAGATTATGGCCAGGAACATTCCCCGCGCGAAGATCATGCCAATACCAAGAGATGCCCTTGGGCATACTACATAACCACCATACGCCGAAGGCATACGCTACGCCATACAGAGCCACCATGATCGCGAGGTGGAAGGCCACGTTGTCAATATTGGCGGGGTGTGTTGTAGAACGGGCACAGACAGGATTATCTCCTTTATCCATAAGAGCTCGTAGGAAATGTTCGGGTATCTCTCCGCCTTTTCAATTGTCACCCAGCCTTTCCGAATGCCATAACACGCGAATGGGACTTCAATAAGACCTGCAACAAGAAAGCCAATAGCTGCAACGGCTAGCCCTGTATATCGAAAACAGCATGCCAAAGAGCAGGGAGAGCCATAACGCACCGCGAGCGATGATTTTATTGCTCGTATCGCGGTGGGGCTGTATCAAAAATCCCTGCAAAGCCAAATGCAAAAAGATGGAACGTGATCGTACTGAACACTGCCGGGCTGATCGTTTTCCAGCCTGTTGAGCTTGGAATTCCAAGCCAGCCAGCGTTTAAAAAAAACGAAGCCAACCAGGCCACCAATTTATGTAGTTTCTATAGTATAATCCTCCTGGGGTTTGCATGATCAGGTGGTCATGCGTTTGCAACTTCATCGGAACAGGAAAACAGGGGGGCCCGTTTCTGCCTTTTCTTTTTTCTTCGCAGGCCTGGTAGGCGGCCCATGAAGTGACACTGCGCAAGGCGGCCATGACTGGAATGGTTTGGTTTTCACCAAGGATGTGGCCTCCGCTTGTCCGCCGATTGACAGCTGACCACACGGAAAGCAGAGGGTCGATAGGGGAAACGTGTCCTTATGAGTGCTGAAAGGAATGTCCCTGAGTAATGCGCTCCGCAAAGGGCTGATACGTTCAGCACGATCCGTACCAAGAAAAATTTCATAGTGCCGGCCACCTCAGAAATAGGTATGAACGACAAAAAACGAAGGGATGACTCCAAGTCACCTTATGCGATCAAGCTGATCTTCGCGTACTGTTTGGCAATGGATGACGATGCGTCTGGCGTCTGTGCGAGGATACTGTTTTTGTGCTTCTTCATACGCGTTGAGAATCATCTGAATGGCATCATCGCCGTTGCTGTGAATGGCCAGTTGCCAACTCTGGCGATGCAGGGACACGATCCGTTCAGTAAATTGCTGTTCCGGTTCTGTTGGGTAGCCTCGCCACATGGCTCCTTCTGGGAAATCGTAAATGACCTTATGATAGGGGTTGCTTAGTATCCGGTACCCTTGCAAACTGCCGTCCGCGAGGAGTTTTGCCGCGCCGAGGGACAGTTTGTGGTCAGCACTCAGTGGAGTGCCGGAGATGGTGGTATTAAACTGATTGATATTATACGTACTACACCGGGCAGAATTTGCACACGGGTGGTCCAATCCTTTGGAGTGAGCCAGCTTTAATGCCTCCCAATCTCCCTGAGAGGTAAAGCCGTCCTGTGCGGAGGTAATCCCTTTTGCAGTATACGAGGCACAAGCAGACTGTATCCCTTTCAGATATTTTTCCTTACCCGGAGCGGGGATATGTTCGAGTATCGGCATCGTTGCTGGAGGTTCTTCCAGGACACCGTTGGGATTTCCATATTCATCACTGCGAATATGGCCGCCTGCAGGATTTTGAGTGTCTTTTGTATATGCGCTGTTGCCAGTGCCAGGCTGTTACAGCAGCAAAGATGCCCGGAAACATGCCGCAGGAAAACCGGATGGTCTGGCGCGACTTCATCAAGATCTGCGGCCAGAGGATGTCTTTTTTCTTCAAGGCTGGTATCATCGTAACCGAAACCGAGGATTCATTCTCCTTTGGGGGTTGTTGCAGTTTTGTTGCGTACCTGCTCTTTAATTGCGGCAATGTTGCGGATATTGCCAAGAGAGAGCGTTTTGTCAAGCACCTTTTTTAGTTTACGGGTGCTTTTTCTGTAAGATATTTTTAATTTTTAGACAAAGAAAAAAACAGTAACCCTTTTTCTGATTTACCGCTTTGCCAATTGCTATCTTATAGTTTTTATTTCGTTATATTCTGTTAGACAAGTTGAAATTTGATTTATAAAGCTCTTTGCAGATACACCATATCTACTAATTGTATTCCATGCTCATATATTGGGTGAGCGTAATTGTCAGTAAAAAAATTTGGTATGATATGAGAACGGACAAACCCACACTTTTCATAAAATGGAATTGACATCGGACTATCACCTGTTCCTACTTGCAGAATGTTGTATTTTTCTTTGTATTTCTTAATAATAAAGTCAATCAGAGCTTTTGCATAGCCTTTACCTTGATATTCTGGAACTGTCGCAATGTTCTTAATTTCAAGTACACCATTTCCTTCATTGGTTAGGACACACTCACATTTGATACCATTATCATCAAGCACATACATTTTACCTTTATCAAGATAACGATCTATCATATCTTCCTGCTCATCTGCCAATAACAGCAACTCAAGATATTGCTTTTTGTTTTCTGCAACCTCAATAATCTCCATCATTCGCACCTCCACAAGCCCTGATTTGTTTCATTACATATTTATAACATTATACCATATTTCAGCTTAGTTTTATAGGCCCAACTCTTGCTTCTTTACCTGTGTTAATTCTCTGTTTTCTTTTGTTTTGCAACTGTTTGATTTCTTCTTCCGCCATTAAAATTTTTTCTTCTATGTTTTTCATTTTTCTTATCCTTTCTTCTAAAATTTGGGCAACCAAAAAAACAGTAAACCTTTTTTGATTTACTGTTTTTCATAAATTATTTCTTATTGGCTATTATTTCGCTTCACTAACATATTTTTAAATTGAGTCACAAACATACTCGGCTGTTCCAATTCCAAATTTATCTATATTAGTTTTGAATTCTTGGTTTTCTTTATATCCATAACCAATGCCTGAAAAAGCTTCTATTGAACAATCAAAAGAATACTGACAAATGTATTCATGTAAAATAGTTGAAAGATCGACATTTTCTTTTGATGTAGTTTTTAATCCTTTTACCATATTTTCTGCAAATGAAGTGAATATTTGATTAAGTTTTTCTGTAGATTCTTTTTCTTTCCCCTTTTTCTTTTCCATAGATTTTTCAACTACATCTTTTCCATACTTATCAACTGCCATTTTTTCATATTTTTTATTGTCTTGGTAAACAAAACCTCTAAATTTTTCTTTCGCTGACATAGTAATCTTCCTTTCTTCATATTTAATTGTTTTCTGTAATGTTTCTATCAATGTTAAGAGTTTTTCTTTTTCGTTTTGCATTAAAATTAACTGCTTCTTCAAGTGAGTGAGTAGTTCTGTGTCGTCTTTTTCTAATAGTGCTTTAATCTGTTTTAATGGAAATCCTAAATATCTGTAAGATAGTATTGTTTGTAGATATGCCATATCTTCTTCAGTGTAATACCTATATCCATTATCTGATTTTTGAGGAGATAGTAAACCAATCTCATCATAATGGTGTAACATACGCACCGATATCCCGCTAATCTCACTTGCTTTTTTTATCATGTACATGTATTCACCTCCTAATAATTTATATTCTAAGCTATGACACTATGTTATAGTCAATACTTTTTTTGAAATTTTATATTTTATTTTCCACGGTTAGAATTTATTATTTTGAACAGCTTATCTTGAAAGGTATCCTGGCTGAATGATGAGAGCCGTGCTGTACTGTTGGAGGCGGAAGCCCCGATTGAACTTGGATTTACAGAGCGTCAACGGGCCTATTTGCTGTTGTGTTTTGGACGCAATGACGAAGCTGCCAGAGCTGAGAAAGTAGCCCAGGATTTGCTCGGACCTTTGCTGGGGCCACAGCTTGTTTGAGAACTCCTGGTTTTTTGCGTGAAACACCCTTTGGGGCCTGTTGTCATGAGGCAAGTACCATTGAAGAATGGGAGACCTTAGAGGAATACGGCGCACAACTTGCCGCCTGTTTGTGGAATGTATTTTGTGCAGAACGAGCGGCTCTCTTCCGGCTGAAAGGCAAGATTTTTTCCTGCCTGGGTTTAAATTTGTCCCGTGCGGAAATAGAAGATCCGGATTTTGCTTTTAATTGTGAACGTATTTTGATGCATATAAAAGAAACCAGACTATTTCTGGAGCAAAAAAACGGGATTGATGCTCTTTATATTCATTTTTGTCCTGCGGATGGGGAACAGTGACTCCTTTATGTTGACAGCGCAGCACAAGATAATCATCAGCTTCGTTGTGATACCGCAGAGTTGCAACGTATAAGTCTGTTTTGTTCTGTGGAATTCAAAAATGTTTTTCATTTGCTTAAGTTCAGGCAAGCGTATGCCAAAATCTTGTCAAATGTTGTTTGTTTTCAGGAAAAACAAAAAGAAACATTTGAAGTCAGGAGTAACAGTGCTTTATTCTGTCGGTGTCTCGAACAGGCAAAGGCCGTGTCTGCCACTGCTGCTACTGTATTGTTGCTGGGAGAAACCGGCGTTGGCAAGGAGGTGATGGCCAGGTATATGCATCAAAACAGCGGCTGTTCCGGTCCATTTGTAGCTGTTCATCCAGCTTCCGTTTCAACACATTTGTTTGAAACTGAATTTTTTGGGCACGAGAAAGGGACTTTTACTGGTGCTGCAAAGCAAAAAATTGGTTTTTTTGAGTTAGCGGACAAAGGAACTCTTTTTATTGACGAATTAGGTGAAGTCCCCGTGGATATGCAGATCAAACTGCTGCGTGTTCTCCAGGAGCATTGTTTTATGCGCGTGTGGGGGGGGGGGGGGACAAAAGAAATTCACTCCTCTTTCAGGTTGATTTTGCCGCTACCAACCGCAATTTGTTGAAAGATGTCCAGAAGGGGCTATTCAGAGAAGATCTTTATTATCGTGTTTCAGTCTTTCCAATAACAATTCCTTCATTACGCGAACGCCTTGAGGATCTGGAGCAATTAGTCACAAAATCTGTAGACTATATTTTTCCCGGCGGTACAGCAAGAATGTGCCTGCGCTTGACTCTGCAACCTTGCATCGTCTTGCGCAATTCAATGGCCGGGTAATATTCGTGAGTTGCGCAATGTTGTGGAACGTGCCATTATTCTTTATACTGGTGGTCCATTTGAGCTGATGACTGCTGAGCCTGCCTGCTTCTCTTCTCCAGCTGACACAGCTGGAATCTCGCTTTACGCTGATACTCCCACTCTTCAGGAACTCCAGCAGCGTATATTCTTCATAAAACTGGCGGCCGCATTAGCGGCGAAAATGGGGCTGAACAATTGCTTGGTATGAAGAGGTCTACACTTTATCTCAAACTGCGGCAGTATGGAATTCCTTTTGGCAAGGACCGGAATGTGCGGGAGGATTTCAGCCGTGCCCCAGCTGATGACCATTGAACTGAAGGAATGACAGCAAAAATATCACTGCTGGAATTCGGCGTGTGAGGCGAAGCCGACAGCGATTTTAACCATAGATTATTCAATGAATATGAATTTCATTCACAAGGAACATATCCTCCAGGAGAAAAAGGGAATTCTTTTCACATATCTCTGCCATCTGTTTGATACTATCAGCGATGGACTGTATATCACAGATAAAAATGGAATAACCCTGGCGGTTAATTCCATGTATGAAAATCTCACCAGTCTGAAGGCCCAGGATCTGTTAGGAAAAAATGTTTCTGATCTGGTTGAGCAGGGCGTATTTGACCTGGCCTTGAATGGAGAGGTTGTGCGTACCAAAAAAATGGCCACTGCGGTTCAGGTAAACAGCAAGAAGCGAAAGGTCATTCTCGTGGCCCATCCTGTTTTTGATTATGACGATGATGTTGAGCTGGTGGTCACCTATGTGCGAGATATTGCGCTTGTGTCCCAGCTCAAGAACCAGACTTCTGCTCAGTTGCAGCTTATTGATTCCTTGTCAGCCGGGGGGCTGTCGCGAAAAAATCCTTCTTTATATCTGGAGCCCAAAAGCAGGATAATGAAGGAGCTTTTTGGTCAGGTACGCAAGATCGCTAAAACTGACGCTACAGTGTTGTGCTTGGGCGAAACAGGAGTCGGCAAAGGTGTCATGGTCAGGGAACTGCATAAGCAGAGCAACCGTAAAAACAGACCGCTCGTTACGATTGACTGTACCTGTATTCCTGAAAATCTGATTGAATCAGAGCTGTTTGGCTACGCGCCAGGAGCTTTTTCTGGGGCTGCCCCCAAGGGAAAGCCTGGCCTTTTTGAAATGGCTGATAAGGGGACGCTGTTTCTTGATGAAATAGGAGATCTGCCTTTGTCGTTGCAGGGCCGGTTGCTGCGGGTTTTGCAGGAAGGTGAAATACAACGCATTGGCGCCACTGCCGCCAAAAAAATTGATGTTCGGATTATTGCCGCTACCAATCGTGATCTTGTTCAAGAAGTAAACAAAGGGAGTTTTAGGTGTGACCTCTTTTACCGGTTATTCGTGGCAGTGATCCAGATTCCACCACTCCGCGAGCGGAAAGAGGATCAGCTGGAGCTGATTGCTTTTTATGTTAACCAGTTTAATACTCGCTATAAACGGAGGGTTCGCCTTTCCGCTATGGCTGAAGAAGCCATGCTGAATTATACATGGCCTGGCAATCTGCGAGAGCTGGAAAATCTGATACACAGTCTTGTTGTAAGTTGTGATAATGATATGGTGCAGCTGGCAGATCTCCCTTGCCACATGCTGGAAACAACAAAGAGTTACGGGGCTTCAGGAGTGGAGTTTAAGGATGTGAAAGGACAAAGTTTCAAAGAGATAATAAGACAGTTTGAGGTCTATATTTTGAAAGAAGCGGTTTCCGTCCATGGCTCCATTTCCGAGGCAGCAAAAGCCCTGGGAGTAAATCGGAGTACAATATTCAGGAAATTACAAAAGACGGAATCTGTTTAACCGGATAGGGCAGTTGTTGACACTATCTGAACGAACAGCTCTTTTGGGGAGCGCATGGCGTTTCTGAAACAGAGAGCGCTTATTTGGCATTGAGAATCGGGTATCTGAAATCAATCAGCATCATTCGAGGCTGTCTTTTTTTATCTCCAAGCACAGTGAGTTCAACTTCTTTTGTCTCAGATGGAATCAGCATGAAAAAATCATACAGGTTGCGCGCTGCCATTTTTATTTCTTTTGAAATCTTTGCCGTATCAAAGAAAAGATAGCTCAGCCGGGAAAATTTTTTGTTTTTTGTCAATGCGTTTATCTCGCTTAGTACATTTTCAGTTTTGCCTGCCTTTAAGAGGGCAATAAGATCAATTTGTTCTTTGTCGACTACAATACCAAGTAATTCAAATTGTTGTGACCTCACTTGCGACATAACAGCTTGTATACGATCTTTTGAATATGGCCCCATAAGGCTTACACAGGACAATTTCTCTTTTATAAATTCCAGACGAACTTTCCAGGAGTGTCCTGCAAAATGAGTATCCGGCATCAAAAGATCGCCAGCGAATTTTCCTGCAAGATTTTTTGTTCCTGATTTTTCTGTGAATGTGTTTTTAGGCGAATTATAGGTATATGTTTCATAGAGTTTTAAAGAAAACTCAGATGCTTTTGCGTTTGTCGGAACACATAACAACAAAAAGCAATATAGAAAAGGGAAGTAAATTTTATGGCCCAATTTCGTCTCCTGCTGGTTGTTCTTAATTTCCACTATAGAGCAATAAAGGAAGCCAGGTAACGATAGCTGGAAATATGATGATCAATATCAGCCCAATGAGTTGGCAGCCGATATACTGAAACATGCCTTTGTAAATATCTGAAAGTGTCCAGTGCGGAATACTTCCTTTTATAAAATAAGCAGAAAGAGCCACTGGCGGAGAAAGCCAGGATGTTTGTAAGGTTACCGCAACAACAAGGCAAAACCAGAGTTTGTTAAACTGCATGGCTTCTACCACAGGAAGGAGCAAGGGCACAAGAATAAGCACGATTGGAATCCATTCCATGGCCCAGCCCATAAAAAAGATGATGACCATGATCAGGCTTAACATCAGCATCGGGGAAACATCCAGCGAAAGGAGCCAGTTCGAGAGCCATGTTGCCCCGCCAAGGCGGGAAAAAACCGAACCAAAAAAGTTACAGGAAGCAATCATGATCAGGATCATGGCAGACAAAACGATCGTGCTTTCCAAAGCCTTGCCCAGTTTTTTCCATGTAAATTTTTTATAGCTTATAACCAGAATCAATGCGCCAAAAGCCCCGCAAGCAGAGGCTTCTGTTGGAGTTGCAATGCCTGTCAGGATACTGCCAAGGGTGGCAGAAACAAGAATGAGCAAGGGGAAGACTCCGATAACCATATCTTTAAGGACGGCCAGCTTGCTCTCTGGCCACATATCTTCTGGTAACGGCGGCCCATAGGCGGGATTTATCATGCTTTTTATCAGGGAATAGCCAATATAGATACTTGCAAGCAATAAGCCGGGTAAAATCGCCGCTGCAAAAAGATCGGTTATCGGAACCCCAACGATCGGGCCAAGAACAACAAGCATAATGCTTGGGGGAATCAGGATACCAAGGGTTCCAGCTGCAGCAATGCAGCCAGCTCCCATGTGTATATCGTAACCGCTTCGCCGCATAGCAGGTTCGGACATAATGCATAACAGATTAACAGAAGAACCTACGATTCCAGTCGCTGCGGCAAAGATTGTTCCCGTGAGAATAATCGCGCTGTAAAGAGAGCCTGGCAACTTAGCCAGCATGAGCTGAAATGACCGGAAAAGACGATCCATTAATCCGGCTCCTTCTAACAGATAGCCCATCAAAAGAAAGAAAGGAATTGCGCCCATGACAGGGTCGCTCATGACCTGATAACACTGGACAGTTAAAAGATAAAATACAATTTTCCCCACACCGAGATAGCCAAAGATAAGACCGCTGAAAATCATTGTGTAGGAGATAGGGAAACCGGTGCAAAAAGCAGTGAACATTCCAATCAGAGATAAAAATGCTAACATTTCATTCGATATTTCCATCGTAGTTACGCTCCTGACAAAAAGAGATTGGACTGGTTTAGAGAAAATTATTCATATTAGCATCGTCATGATCGGCCCATAATTCATTGCCATGTTTTAAGCGGTAGAAACATTTTATGGTTTCAGATATTCCCTGCAGGATTGTAAGACCTACACAAACAGGAATTGCCAGTTTAACGGGCCAGATAACAGGCATCCATGGGCTTGTAATGGCAACTTCGTTTTGAAGGAAAGATTTATAAAAATATTTACATGCAACATAAAAAAATACAAAATGGACAGGAAAGAAGAAAACAAGATAATTAAAGATATCGACTTTTGCCCGGGTCTTGACTGGCCAACTATGATAAAAAAAGTCCGTACGGATATGATTTCCAGTTTGCAGACAATAAGGAGAGCCCAGCATAAAATGAATGCCAAATAAAATTATTGCGATATCCATAGCCCAGATAGTTGGTTTCTGGAAAAAGTAACGCATTACAACTTCACAAATCAGGCTCAGCATCATGGGTAGGGCAAACCATGATGTTATCTTTGCTGTCAGATAGTTTATTTTATCTAAGGTAAGAACAGTTCTTATGATTAAAGGATGGATTGTCGCTCTTTCATCATTCATATCTGGCACCTCTTCCTCTTTTTTGAGACAAGAAAGAAAATAAAACCAGGCAGGAAGGAATTTATCCTGCCTGATTTTATTTTTTATTTTTTATAATCAGTGATAATTCCTTCATCCATCGCAGATTTTGCCATATTATAAAACAGGCCATTCGCTCTTAATTGGTACGGGACTGTTAATTCAGCAAATTCTTTTTGGGAATCATATACTTTCTTAAAGAATGGATCTTTTGTATATTTTGCTATAACGGTACGAGCTGCTTTCATAAATTTTGAATAGTAATCAATCGGAGTTTCTTCTATTTTGACATTGTCTTTGAGAACAAGCTGCTTGAGAGCCTGGGAGTTTTTACTGATATTTGACAGAATCTGATCTGTTACACACGCTTTCATTGCGATATCGATAGCCGCCTGTATATGTTTTGGCAGCTTGTTATAAAAATCAAGGTTAATATATATGTCTCCAATTGAAATCGCCTGGTGCAACCCTTGCAGATAATAATGTTTCCAGATTTCAGCAAAGCCCATAACAATATCTTCTCCCGGCGCAATCCACTCTGCGGCATCAATAACACCTCTTTGCGCAGCTGGCAGGATATCCACTCCGGGCATAGAGACAACAGGCATGCCCATTTCCTTGAAAACTTCTGAGGGAACCCCTGGAGGGGCTCTGAAAGTCAGCTTGTTGATTTCTTCAAAAGAAGAATATTTTTTGTTAAACCAGCCAAAGCATTCCGGTCCCATTGGCAGCACAGGGTAGGCTTTGAAATTCAGGTGAATAATGTCCTGATAATATTCATTGAGTAATTTCAGGCCATCTCCTTCAAAGAACCATGCCATCTGGGTTAACTGATCAAAACCAAGCCCAAGAGCTCCAACTGGGGCGGAAAATAAAGTTCCCGCAGGGTGCTTGCCAGATGCCCAGTGCGTCCAGCACATTCCTCCGTTTACAATACCTTCACTTACAGCATCGAAGATTTCCAGGCTTTTTACGATGGCTCCATCTGCAAATAATTCGACCTTTAGCTGGCCATCGGTTAACGCCTCAAGATTTTCTTTCAGTCGTTCCAGCGTCTTCATGTACATACTTGAAGACGCAAGAGAAGTCTGAATTTTTAACTCATATGTTTTTTTCGCATATACAGGATTTGTACTCCAAAGCATGCCGCAAAAAATCAATACAAGAAATACCATTTTTTTCATAACATCCCCCTTTGTTGGTTATAAATTAAAAAAGTGATACTTAAAACGAGTTGTTTTTACTGTATAAAAATTAAAAATTGTCTTCTAAAAGTTGCAGTATATCTTTTACATTTCCTTTACGCGGGTTGCCGTCCATTAATCTTTTTGCCGCAACAGCCTGCTCGGCAATTTGTGGGAGATCGCTGCGTTCTACGCCATAGGCATCCAGTCCCTCTTTAATGTTGAGATCCTGCAGTAATGAACGGAAACCGTCTACAGCGCTTTTGGCCTGTTCGGTCAGATTCATTTCCGGCCGGGAAGAACCAAGAATCTGTGCGATACATGCGTATTTTTCAGGAGCAGATATCGCGTTAAACGTGATGCCCATGGGAGCCAGTGCGGCAGTAAGCAGACCGTGTGGAAGATGATATTTTGTGGGAACAGCCAGAGCAAGCGCATGTATGATTCCGTTTTGGGTATTAGAAAATCCTATTCCTGCGATGGTTGCGGCATAGAGCATCTGGGTTCTGGCTTCAATATCGGAACCATTTGTGTAAGCCTTGCGAATAGATGAAGAAATCATTTTCATTGCCTGCAGGTTCAAGGCATCGGTAAGAGGTGTTGCCAGCAGGTTAACAAATGACTCCATGGCATGGGTAAAGGCATCCAGCCCTGTTGCAGCGGTTACATGCGGAGGAAGTGACAGAGTCAGGTTCGGATCAAGGAATACGCATTTGGCGTACAGTTCTTCGCTCACAATACCTTTTTTGGAATTTGTCGCAGAGTCTCCAAGAACGCTGATGGATGTCACTTCACTTCCTGTTCCGGCTGTTGTCGGAATAAGGATCAGGGGCAAACATGCTGAAGGAACCAGATTCATGCCAAAATATTGTTCAAGTGGGCCGGGATGCTTGCATAAAAGAGCAGTTGCCTTGGCCGCGTCAAGAGAGCTTCCGCCCCCAACGCCAACGATAATGTCGGCCTGAAAGTTTTTGGCGCTTTCTGTGCTTTTTTCAACCGTTGCCGGGGTGGGGTCTGGTTCAACATCTGAAAAAATATGGACAGGAATCTCAGCATCCAGAAGGGCCTTTTCAACCACTGCGGGAACAGGGCTTTGCGCTAACCCCTTATCTGTTACGATAAACACTCTGCTGCCCTTTAATGCACGGACTTCATTGCCTAATTTTTCAATAGCGCCCACTCCATGAACAACTTTTCTGACAGTTTGAAAATTAAAAAGCATTCTTTTTTCTCCTCATTTAAGACATGAACATCATCTCTAACCAGCCTGTAAATACGCTGTTTAGGAAAATGCCAATGAACATATGGGAGACAATCAGCAAAAAATATTCCATTATGAATTATAGTGCTTAACTCCCTTTTTTATTAGAGTAAAATATAAAACAATATATACTTGATTATATAAAGAGATTGTAAGTTCCGTATTGAAAATGCTCTGATGTTGCAATGTTGCACAGTTTTTCATGAAAAAAGATTTTTTTATTTTTTTACCGGATAGGATGAATCAAGATTTGGTGCATTTTTGCAACAAGTCGCAAAAAGAAGACTGCAGCCTGTTTGTAGCAAACGGAGTCAGTTTTTAGTTCAAATTGCGTAACTGCTAAAAATGGAGTTGAAAGTTTTTGACTCTGACTGCCTGGCTATGGATGGCTGCAGAATGTATCTTGTGGAACGGGGTGATAGAAGATTGATTGATGGAGATTTCGCGTCTTGTTATCAAAAATTTTGACTTCCGCCGGGAATAAAAAAACGCCTCAGATTGAGGCGTTTTTTTATTCCCGGTCTAAAGAATGGTTAGAATTTCTTGGTCAGACTGACAAAGATATTCCGTCCCTTACCACTCCGGTTGCTTCCTTCATAGTTGCGAGCATTTATATACTGAGCATCAAAGACATTATTTACCCCCACAGCCAGTTCTGTGTTTTCCAGCCAGGGAGCAGTCTGTTTGGGTACCCATCTGGCCATGACATTGCAAATAGTAAAATCATCCCGGACCAAATAATATTTTTTCCCTCTGAAAATCCTGAATTCCGGATTTTGATCAGGGCGAAACCAGTGGGACACATTACTCTTTAATGTCAATCCGATACTGTTAAAGGTATAGGCTAAGCCAACCCGTAACTTATCGGCAAAGGCGCTGGGAATTTTTTCTTTTGTTTTCGCATGGTACTGGTTGAGATGTTCAAAGCTGGTATCAAGGCTCAGTCCTTTGAAAGCAAGGCGGAGTTGACTTTCTGTTCCATGCCGCTTGGCTTTTTCCACGTTTGCGTAGGAACCATAAGGGGACTGCTCAGGAGACATTCCCAGTTCCGGTTTTTCCTTAAAACCAATCATATCTTCAATTCTTCCGTTAAAATAAACAGACTTGAAGAACAGGCCAAGATCAGTGCCAAAGAGCCCTTGCTGGACATAGGAAAAACCAAGTTCATATTCCTTGGCGATTTCAGGTTTCAGGTCTGGATTGGGCAGATACCAGTAATGGGGATTGAGAGGGCCGTTTGAAGAGGTTTCATGCGGAGTTGGAGCCCGAAACGATTCGGAATAGTTTGCCAGAAGATGAAAACCGGAAAACAGCTGGAAAGCTGAGCCGAAACGGGGAGAAAAACGGCTTTCGCTGTATTTTTTATCCACGGAACTGACAGAACGTTCAAAATGGTCATAGCGGCCGCCGAGCAGCAACATCAATTTTTCTCCAAAAAGAAAAAACTCGTCCTGAAGATAGAGGCCAAAATCATCATACCGATTCGGCAATGATCCAAAATCGTTCAGTTCTCCATTAACAGCATGAACAGCATCTTCTTCCCGTCGTACAAGATCCGCTCCAACAAGCAGAGTTTGTTCTGTTCCGCCCAAAGAAAACCGCGCCTTATTTTTTATGTTCAGGCCGTAGTTCACATCCTCATTTTTATAATCTACAAGCATGTTTCTTGATTTGTAATCAGCTGTGCGATCATAATAGCCTTCCGACCAGAAAAGGGAGGCGCTCAAATCAACATATTTGTTATCCGCCGGAGCCAATTCATACTTCAAAACAGCGTCTTTTTGACTCACTATACCTTTAACCGGACCGTCATCAGGATAGGTACTGTGATAAATGGATTGCCAGACTGTGTCCACATCCTGATACAGGTTGAAAAAAGAAAGCGAGATTTTTTGATCGTCAGTCAGCTTCATTCCATATTTTGAAAAGAATGAATAGAAATGTTCATCAAAATCAGAATCTCCCTGATCGTGTTTCGCCATTTTAATATCCCCATTGTACCCTTTTTTGAAAAACAGCAAAAAATCATATTTGCCGTCAAACGGTGTTCCGTAAAGGGCTGCGGAGGCGCTTCTGTGGTTATTGGACTCATAACGGGCCTTAAGCTGGACGCCTGTATTTTGTCCTGGCAGAAGGAAGTCATAGGCGTCTTTTGTGGTCATGCCGACAATACCGCCGATGGCTCCACCGCCATGGATAATTGAGGACGCCCCTTTGACCACTTCCACCTTACGCAAGATATCCTGCTCGGTTCTGAATGAGGAAATATGGTTGGAGAACATGGTTGCTGAACGGCGGATATCGTCCTGCTTAATGATTACCCGCTCTTCTGACTGATAGCCAAATCCCCGGATAGTGAACTGATCGCCAATGGATCTTCCGACGCCTCCCCCACTTTCAAATCCGGGAATAGTGGACAATTCTTCAATAATAGTTGAGCCCCCCAGCATATCACCAGTTTTAAGCATGTTGGCGGATCCGGGATACATTGATTCCTCAATTTCCGTATGGGTGCCGACAACCGTAACAGGATCAAGTTGATAGGCCCTGAGTTCCTGCGCTTTTTCCTTTCTTTTATCCGTAACCGAATTTTGTTGATACACTCTGGCTTCCGGAGCCAGTTCTGTTTTTTCAACTGGAACAGGATTGAGGTGATAGCCTTTGGATTCCTGAGCCTTTTCTTGCTGTTCATTGTTAATCGGATTAAATTGGTTGCTTTTAACTTCTTGAGCTTTCTTTTGCTTCTTAACTGGAAGCGGATCAGGTTGATAGATTCCGGATTCCTGTACCTTTTCTTGCTTTTCATCTGTAACCGGGTTCTGTTGATACCCCCCCCCGGCTCCGGTAGTCCTCTCTATTGTTTCAACTTGCTCGACTTCTGTGTTTGCCTGTTCCTGGCTGGTTTGGGTGCTTTTGCCCTCCTCATCTCCTCCGTCTCCTCCAAGGGCGGGAGAAGCCAGCAGAAGAATGAACAGGCTGAGATAAAAAAATCTTTTTAACATACGTCCTCCTTACGGATTGTTAAAGTATATACTCGGCTGCGGGATAACGGTACAGGTTGCTTTATCCTGCCAACCTTGCTTGACAGCCATTTCAACCTTAAAAATAAGGCGGTTCTCTCCCATTTTCTTAGAGTGAAAAGCCTGTATGTCTTTCAAGGCGGGCTCTTTTGGGGCGTGGAGTTCATAGGCTTTTGGGGATAACCTTTCTTTTGATTTTTGATGCCTTTCAGCTTGTTTGTACGGAGTTTTGTTTGACAATCAGGAAAAGCAAGCATGAAATATGTTAAAATGTAAAATGTCGTTAATCCGGCATGATGTCAAGGCAAAAGAAATAAAATTGGTTGTTAGCTGCTGCCCAGGTTCGTACCGGCACTGGCCATTTTTTCAACCCCCACAACCGCAGCCTAGATTTATATAGGCACTTGCGATGCGGGTTTCCATTTCCCGTTGTTGCGGGGTAAGCGCAACCGGTGGAGCTGTAATCTGCCCCAGAGATAACCATGAAGGAAAAGCATTGTACCCTTCACAGACAAGCTGTCCATCGGCTGTTGTCAGTAACTGGGCGTTGCGTGAATCTGTTACCAGAGTGAGCGGAAAAGGCGGAAGCCAGATCCGGCTCAGGGCTAGGTTCTGGCGTATAAAGGTACCAATACTCCCCGCGCAGAAATAGATGGCCAGCCAGGGCTGACCTGCCAGAAAAACAGCAAAATCAATGGTTGCTGTGAATGTGTCGGGGCCAGGTGAAAAAATTCGGGTCAGTTTCGGGCAGATTGCTTCCCTGGGATACTGTTTGGCCTCGACCAGCATGCGGGCAATGCCTTGACGCAGTTCCTCAAATGTTGTTTCTTCAATTTCATGACCAGTTAGATAGTCGATGATGGTTCGGTTCAGACTTGTTTCATGCATGGGATTAACATGTCCTTATTGAATTATTTTGTTTTTGCCTCGTATCTCATATTGAGTTTTCTGGCTGCCGGACACGCGCTTATCCTGAAAAAAGATCCGCGTTCAGCCATGGGCTGGATTGCTATCTGTTTTGTTTTTCCTGTTTTTGGACCGCTTTGTTATTTGCTGTTTGGCATTAACCGTATTCAGATTGCTGCTGGAAAATTAAATATCCAGTCTGCGCAGCTTGATTGTCCGCATCCGTGCAATCATGCCCAGGTAGCGGAAGTTTCTTATCATTTTCAAGGTCAATTTATTACGGCCAGGCAGATCAGCGGAGTGAACCTGCTCAGGCATAATATGGTTCAGATGCTGGTAAATGGTGATGCCGTCTATCCGCGTATGCTTGAAAGCATTGCCGCAGCCAGAAAATACATTTACCTCAGTACATATATTTACGAAAACAATGAGTTTGGCCGTACTTTGGCGCAGGCGCTGAGTGCGGCCCGCCAGCGCGGGGTGAAGGTGCTGGTGCTGCTGGACGGTGTTGGCCAGCTGTATAGTTTTCCCGGTCTGTGCAACATGCTTCGTAGGGCAGATATCCCTTTTGCCACTTTTTTGCCACCACGGCTGCTTCCGCCTTCCTTGTATATCAACCTGCGCAATCACCGTAAAATTCTGGTTGTGGACGGCACGCAGTGTTTCACCGGCGGCATGAATATCGGTGACAGCAATCTGTCCTTAACCGGCCCGCGGGTGTGCGACGTCCATTTCTATCTGCGCGGTCCGGTTGTCAGTCAGGTTGAGGGCGTGTTTTTGCGGGATTGGCAGTTTGCCACCGGAAATGTTGTTGCCCATGAGGACCAGGTGTGTGCCGATGCCAGATATGGTCAGGCCTTGTGCCGGGTGGTTGCTGATGGGCCGAACAATCCCATGAGCCGTTTGAGCCTGATTCTGGTCAGTGCGGTGAACACGGCCCGAAACAAAATTCGGATTATGACCCCTTATTTCCTGCCACCGCGTGAACTGATCGGGGCATTGCAGGCCGCTGCTCTGCGCGGAGTAGAGGTCAGTATCATCTTACCGGCCAAAAATAATCTGCCCTTTATGACCTGGGCCACGCGCCATATGCTTTGGGAACTGCTGCAACGTGGAGTACAGGTCTATATGCAGCCCCCGCCTTTTCATCACAGCAAAATTTTTATAGCCGATGACCAGTACTGTCTGGTTGGCTCGGCAAATATTGACGCTCGCAGCCTGCGCCTCAATTTTGAGATGAATGTTGAAATCTATGACCCGTGTTTAAGCGCTGATCTTGATATTTTTTGTGACGAGGCCATCAAAAAATCCCGCCCCTGTACCTTTGCTGAAGTTGAAAGCAGGTCTTTGCCCGCAAAAATGAGAGATGGTTTTTTCTGGCTGTTTGGGCCATATCTGTAGCAGAGACAGGAAGTTAATATCCTGCTTCTGGTCAGGAAGAGCCTGGCATGCGTCTGACCTGAGAGATTTCTTTGCATTTTCCCGTATCTGCTGCTAGTATTCCCAAAAAAATGTGCATTATACCCAGGAGGCCGGCCATGAAAAAGCTGCCCATCGGAATTCAGACCTTTCAGAAAATTCGTGAAGATGATTATGTGTATGTGGATAAAACCGGCATTGCTGTCGACTTGATTAACCGCTACCAATATGTGTTTTTATCCCGCCCCAGGCGGTTTGGAAAAAGCCTTTTTGTGGATACCCTGCACAATCTGTTTGCAGGTAACAAAGAGCTGTTTACTGGCTTGGCTGCCGAAAACAGCCATGACTGGTCAAAGACCTATCCGGTGATTAAGATTTCCTTTGGTGGCGGGAATTTTCGCAGCATGGAACGTTTGTCGGAAAATTTGTTCAACATTTTGCGGGAAAACGAAAAGCATCTTGGTACCACATGCACAGTTGCTAGCTCCGATGTCTGGTTCGATGAATTGATCCGGAATGCGGCCCAGAAGTTTGGTCAGCCCGTTGCCATCCTCATTGACGAATATGATAACCCCATTCTGGATAATATCGACCAGCCGGAGATGGCGGCCCTGGCACGGGAAGAACTCAAGGGATTGTATTCTGTGATTAAAGGCAACGATGCCCAT
>CAUUHW010000009.1:0-79962 GCA_963545205.1 uncultured Desulfovibrionales bacterium | reverse complement strand
CAAAATATCAATTTTGTCACTGGTTGCATTAATCAGCTTGCTGGTTTGGGCAATATCTTTATGAAAAAACAATACGGAGGTTGTGTATGTCTCAGTCAGATTTTTGTAGTTTTCCATGCCGGCGGCCATTTGTTTTAACAAACCGTGTAGGTTGTAATCCGCTGCAAAAATCCGCATATATTTTTGGGTGTCGGAAATGAACTGTTCAGCTTTGGTTATTACCTCTTTTTGAATTTCTTCGGTTGGGGTAATATCAAAACAATAATTCAGGATTCTTATGTCGGAAAACTCCGACAACATCGCAACGACCGCTTCGGCATACTCTGTTTTTGCCAGCGCTTTTGCCAGGTTCATACAGGTCGTCACTACAGACTTACTTGACTCAGCAAACTGTTTGTTAATTTCCGTAAGCTTTTTCCATTTTTCTCCAAGCAGGTGATAACTTTGCTCCGCCTCCTGAATAGATTTAATCAAATCCGCACTGGCGTCTTTGTTTTCTTTTGTAAACGAAAGCTCTTGGGTTTTTGCAAGATATTCGATCGCTTTTTTGAAAGAGGCTTCAGCTTCTTTCAGCTGTTCAAAATCTTTATACAGCAGAAAATTTGAACCCTCCACCCAACCGCCCAACATCCAGGAGTCCGCTGAATTACATGAATCACTCTGCTCCTGATAGCTTTTCATTGTTATTAGGGAATTATAGCCGGTATAGGCAATAACGCTCGCGAGCAAAATCATGACTGTAAATGTTGATAACAATTTTGTGCGTAATTGCATGTTGTTCTCCTCTGGTTATTTCCAGGTAAAAGTTAAAGAGAAAAATGCCTCTTATGTTTTTCTTATCGTTCTTTTTTTGTGTGTCAATAGGTCAGGCTGTCAATGTTGCTGGCAGATGCTGCAACCGGGTTACGTGGCGTATAAATTGAATTTTTGACAGAACATAAAAAGGATGCCTGTGGCGTCCTTTTTATGTTGCTTGGGAGGGGGTAAAACCCCAGCTGTTTTTCATATCCTGAATCAGGGCGCTGAGTTCCTGAGCCTGACGGGAGAGTTCCATAATAGCTTTTGAGGCTTCCTGCATGGTTTGGGAGGTTTCCCTGGAAATGGTATTGATTTCCGTGATTGAGCGGTTGATTTCCTCGCTGGTGGCCGACTGCTGTTCACTGGCTGTGGCAATGGCCCGTACCTGATCGGAGGTATCACCAACCAGGGTCACGATTTCTGTTAGTGCCGAAGAGGCGCCTGGCCTTTTTCCCTGGCTTGACCGGGCAGGTCGGATGCCTCGTTACGGGCCACTTCCAGGGTCGCGCCGTTCATTTCTTCCATGGCTGTTACGGTTTCAGAAACACGGTTGGCCTGTTCTTCCGCGCCGCGCCCGACTGTTCAATCTGGGCGGAAAGCTGTTCCGAGTCCGAAGACAGAACCGCCACAACGCCTTCCAGCTGCTCGGCCGCATTCCGCATACCCTCTCTTTTGGCCCGTTCAGCGGCCTTTTGGGCTTCTTCGGCTTTTTGCATGGCCTCCACAACGCCTTTTCAGACTCCATCCTGGTCATTTCGGTCTGGCGTTTGGCCTCATCATTGTCTTCCAGGTTTTTGACCATATCGACAAACGCTCTGTACACACCGATTTTCGGGCCATTATCATTGATTTTGAAATTTCCGGCCATGACCTTTTGCGTGGCCCTGACCAGAAAGCCAGGATCTCGTCCAAGCTGGGACAGGATTCGTGTCAGCCAGAAAGCAATACCCACACAGCCCCGCGCACAGGGGGCCAAGCGCGACCAGCAGCGCAATGGTCTGAGAGCGTTGCTGCTGATCGTCCTGGTGGTGCAAAACCTTCTTTTGCCTATCGCCGCGAGATATTTTGGATCTTCATAAAGCATAAAATGTAATATTTTGTTTTTTTGTCAACAGGTTATGGTATATGTTTTTTGATGAAAAATATATAACAAAAGAGACAGGATGAGATTCTTGAATCGCGGGAAAAAAAGAAAGGCAGAGACTGAAAAAGTCTCTTTTGGAGTCTGAAAAGCCTCTTTTTATCCCTGAATGGAGACAAAAAGAGGCTTTTCTTGTTTAGTGCTCGTTTGGATTGTATTTTTTGATCAGTTCCTGCCAGTACGGATCTGCCATGAGCAAGCGCAGACCATTGTCAAGCAGTTTTTTCAGTTCTGTATCGTTCTTGCGTATGCCGTAGGCAAATTCTTCAGGAGCAAGCCCCATTTCGCCGATGATTTTGACCGGGCGTTTGCTGACCGCGTCAAAAGCCGGAGATTCATTCATTGAAGCCGCATCAATTCGGCCATGAACCAGATCCTGAACACTCATCGGGGCTGAATCATAATAGTGGAGTATAAAGTTGTTGCCATTTTTTCCGGCCTGATCTGTCAGCCATTGGGCTTCAGACGTTCCGCTTTGCACGCCCAGATTTTTCTTTCCTTTCAGAACCATTTCAGGTGTAAGGTCGCTGTCTTTTCTGACAACCAGTACCTGACGCACAACCCAATACGGAATGGTGAAATCAATGGCCTTGGCGCGTTCTTCGGTGACGCTCAGGCCGGAGGCGATAAAATCAATTTTTTTATTGACCAGGCTGGCCACGATGCCATTCCAGTCCATAGGCACGTGCTTGACCGTGAACCCGAGTTTTTGGGCTATCCAGTCAACGGCGTCCACGTCAAAACCGGCAGGTTTGCCTGTGGCGTCCACATAGGCAAAAGGCGGGAAATTGGCGTCAATGCCGTTAATGTAGGTCTTTGCCGCAACAGGAGCGCTGAGGCTGGCGGCACAACAGATGGTCAAAACAAAAAAAAGCAGTTTTTTCATGGTGTTCCTCGCTGGTTGAAAAAATGATTAGATTACGTCCCAGATCTGGCCCTGTGGAGTATCCTGGACTTCAATGTCCATGTTTTTCAGCTCCTCGCGCAATGCATCCGCCAGTTCAAAATCTTTTTGAGCGCGGAAGATGGCACGTTTTTCAAGTATACCTTCGATTTGTTTCAGGTCAAGTGATTTGCGCCTGGCCCGGCTTTCCCGCAGACTTGTCAGAAAATCCTGGTTACTTTGTTCAAAAAGGCCCAAAATTTCATGGAGCTCCCTGAATATATTTCCGGTTGTCTGAAAAATATGTTTACTTTGCCTGCTTTGGCGCAGGGTTTTGTCTTCTAAAATCCGGTTACAAATCCTGACAATGGAAAAAATATGCCCCAGAGCCGCGGCTGTGTTCAGGTCGTCCTCAAGAGTGTCCTGCCAGCCCGTGGCAGCGGTTTCAAATTCAGTCAGCAGCTCAGGGGGCAGTTCACTTTGTTTCCACTTTGTCTGTGCAAGATGGGTGGCAACGGCCTGGCGGGTCTGATAAATCCGCTTGATTGCTTTTTCCGCTTCTTCAAGCCCTTCCGTGCTGTAGTCAAGCGGGCTGCGGTAATGCTTGGTGAGCAGAAAAAAACGCAGAACTTCAGGAAGATAGCTGGTGAGAATATCTCGTATGGTGATGAAATTATTGAGTGATTTTGACATCTTTTCTGAATTTATCTGCACAAAACCATTATGAACCCAGTAGCGGGCAAACTGCGTGTCGCAGGCGGCTTCACTCTGGGCCCGTTCATTTTCATGGTGTGGAAAGGCCAGGTCCTGGCCGCCGCCATGAATATCAAAGGGCATGTCAATGTATTTTCTGCTCATGGCTGAACATTCAATATGCCAGCCCGGACGGCCCGGGCCCCACGGGCTTTCCCAGCTTGGTTCACCGGGTTTGGCTCCTTTCCACAGCGCGAAATCAAGCGGGTCGTCTTTTTTTTCTCCCGGCGCAATTCTGGCTCCGGCCAGCAGGTCATCAATCTTGCGTCCTGAAAGTTCGCCGTATTTCGCGTAGGAACGGACGCGAAAATACACATCTCCGTTCTCTGCCGCGTAGGCGTGTCCCTTGTCAATCAGACGGGAAATAAGTTCAATCATTTCCTGTATATGTTCTGTGGCCTTTGGTTCAATATCAGCCCGTAAAACATGGAGTTTGTCCATATCTTCATAAAAGGCCGCAATGTATTTTTCTGAAATTTCCGTGCAACTCTTCCCTTCCCTGTTTGCTTTAACAATGATTTTATCGTCAACATCTGTAAAATTGCGGACAAAGGTCACATCATGGCCGCAATGGCGCAGATAACGGACAAGCACATCAAAAACAACAGCGGAGCGAGCGTGCCCGATATGGCAATAATCATAGGATGTTATTCCGCATACATAGATTTTGACCTTTCCTTCCTGCAAAGGGGTAAATTCTTCTTTTGTTTTTGTCAGGGAGTTAAATAAACGCATGGTCACCTCATTGTTTTCACGTTGCAGGTTGAAGGGCGGTAACAACAGCCACGGCCTTGATGCCTTGTTTTTTTCCGGTAAATCCCAGACCTTCTTCCGTGGTGGCCTTGATATTCACACTTGTCGGCTCACAGTGGAGCAGGCGGGCAATATTGCGCCGGATAGCCTGCTTGTGGGGGGCAATTTTGGGTGTCTGGGTGATAATTGTGATGTCAACATGACAAAGATGCAGTTTGTGTTTGTGGACCAAATCCATGACTTCGGAAACAAAGACCGCGCTGCTTATGTTTTCAAAACGGGTGTCATTGTCGGGGAACAGTTCGCCAATATCGCCAAGTCCCAGGCAGGCCAGCAGGGCGTCAACAAGGGCGTGCAGAACAACATCGCCGTCAGAATGGGCGGCAACAGAAAGCCCCCCCACAATGGGAATGCCGCCCAGAACAAGTGGACGGTCGCCGCCAAATTTGTGGACATCGTAGCCATAGCCCGTGCGGGGCAGGGGCATTGGAGAGGCGGGAAAAAGCAGGCTGGTATCCTCAGGAGTTGTTATTTTCCGGTTATCCGGGTCTCCGGCAATCACTTTTATCTGTCCTCCCATTTGTTCAACCAGAGCGGCGTCATCTGTCCCCTGCCGATTTTGGGCTTTTGCCTGCCTGTGCGCGGCCAGCAGCACCGGAAAAGAAAAGGCCTGCGGCGTCTGCACCCGCCAGAGACTCTGGCGGTCGGGAGTGTGTTTGACAATGCCTGAGCCGACTTCCTTTATGGTGTCCGTGACCGGAAGACCGGGGATAACACCGTCAGCACCTGGCAGTTCTTTCAGAAGGCGGGTAACAAGGGGGGCCCGCAAAAAGGGTCTGGCTCCGTCATGAACAAGCACCTGATCCGTATCAGGAGCCAAAGCCGCAAGCGCGTTATACACTGATTGCTGACGGGTCTGGCCGCCGCCAACACATTGCCAGGGAACACGGAGCGGGTGATCCGCGTCAAGCCGGCGTACCCGGTCTTGCCAGTCGTCAAGGTCGGCGGGTGAAAAAACAAAAAAAAGATCGCGCAGGGCGGGGATACGGGCAAAACAGCACGCGCTGTGCCAGAAAAGCGGAACGCCTTTCCAGCTGATAAACTGTTTTTTTTGCGTATAACCGGCCTGACGAAAACGGGAACTTTCTCCCGCGGCCAGAATAATGGCGGCAATGTTCATTGTATTTTCTGTTGTTCAGGAGTTGGACGGTAAGCCGGGTTCTGTTCTCTTTGCGAGCGACTGTCATTCCTCTAGGCCAGCGATTACTCGCGGGCTCAAGCGACCTACCCGAAAGCCTTGACCGGGCCGGCCAGCTTTCCTATTTGGTCTTGCTCCGGACGGGGTTTACCCAGCTTACCATGTCACCATGGCAACTGGTGGGCTCTTACTCCACCTTTTCACCCTTACCCTGCACCCATTTTAGCGACGGTCGCTAAAATGGGTGCAGGGCGGTTTTTTTCTGTGGCACTTTCCCAGAGTCGCCTCTGCTGGGTGTTACCCAGCGTCCTGCCCTGTGGAGCCCGGACTTTCCTCTCCCGCTTGGCGGCAGCGACAGTCTGTCCAACTCCTGATTGTGTTGCGGAAAAATTACCCGTTGCTCTCCTGCCCGTTGTTTTCTTCCGGAGCAAAAAGGTCTTTCCAGTAGATAATACGTTGGCAATTCGGGCAGGTTGTAATAAATTCGCCTTTTTGAACCTCAATGTAGGTTTGAAGGGGGATTTTTATATGGCAGGCATTACAGATCGCGTCCGAGATTGAGGCCACAACAGGGTGATCCAGTTTTTTCTTTATAAAATTGTACTGCTCAAGTAACTGCTCGGAAATATCCTGGCACAGTTTTGTGCTTTTTGTCCGCAGTTCCTCCAGTTTTTTATTGATACTGGCCAGTTCCTTATTCAGAGAAGCCTCATCTTTTTCTATTGCTTCTTCCAGGCCTTTTATTTCTTCCTGTGTCGTTGCCTGTGTCTTTTTTTGTTCTTCCAATTCTTCAAGAACAGCCATTTTTTCTTCTTCTCTCATGCGGTTTGTTTTTTCCAGCGCGTCCAGTTCACGCATCATGGCATGGTATTCTTTTTGATTTTCCAACTGCATGATTTGATTTTTTCTTTTTTCTATTTTTAATCCATCGTCTTCGATTTCATTTTTTAATTTTTTATTTTGCATTTGAAGAAGATCTATTTTTTCCTGAATCTGCCCCAAAGAAAGTTTGGATGTCGCAAGCTGGCTCTGGAGTTCTTTCAATTGCTTGGGAACACTGGAAAGATTTTTTTCCAGAGTCAGAATTTCATTGTCGACTTCCTGTAAGACAACTAACTGTTTTATTTCATTCGTGTAAAGGCCCATTTTTCCTCCTGATACTTCCATTTATAAATGGCTGGCAAGTTCAAATCTTATTCGTAGAAAAAAGGATCTCTTCCTGCCACGAAAGATACCTGAATTTGACCTTGCAGTTCGTATTGTAATGTTTGCGCCCAGACAGACATCATTTTTTCTTCAAGAACAAAATGCCCGACATCAAGTGTCAGGCCATAAGGAGCGATTTCAAGAGCCTGATGGTACCTGATATCTCCGGTAATATATATTTCAGCTCCAAGGGAAAAAGCCATGTCGGCAAGTGAGCCGCCGGAACCCGGGCAACAGGCCACACGGGTTATCTTTTCCGGCCAGCTGCCTGTTTTTCTCCATGCTGGAATTCCCTGTTGTTTCAGCAGGCTGGAAAATTCCTTTTGGGTTAGAGCCTGTCTGAGATTGCCGCAAAACCCAAAGCCTGTGTTTTCATTTTCCCGGCCTGTCTGTTCTATGACTTGCGTGTCTGTCAGTTCCAGAGCCTGAGCCAGCCACCGAACCGGGCCAAGCGGATTGGCGTCCAAAGATGTGTGCGCGGAATAGAGCGTAATATCTTTTTGCAACACCATTTTGAGTACTTCACGGTATTCACCCATCTCATCTGGAAAGCGGGGAGTGAGCGCAAGCGGGTGATGAGTGAGGATAAAATCTGCCCCTTGTTCAAGAGCCGCGCGAACACTTGTCAGACAAGGGTCAAGCATGACCGCCAGATGCCTGATGTCTTTTGCGGGCGCGGCAATCTGAATGCCGCTTTTGTCCCATTTCGCGGCGTAGCGGAGTGGGGCGGTTTTTTCTATCTCTTTAATCAGGCTGTCTGTTAACATTTTGGGGCTGCTTGCAATGAAAATTAAAAAAAGAGTATGATACGTTGCCGCGCAACGACCGTCAACCTCTTTTGGCAGGGAACAGATGATTTTTGATTTTCGCTGCGCTGATTTTATATTTTTGATTGGTATCTGGAAGAAAAGTCCGCAGATGAAAAGGATTATTACAGATTATGCAGATTCCTTTTGTTACGTTAATCTGCGGATAAAGATATCTGAATTTTTGATTGGTGCACAGGACAGATTTGATTAGCGGGAAAGCGTGTTTGCCAATCAGCGCAGCGAAAATCAGATCTCAACAATCAAAAATGAGCAGGCTGTCCTCTTCCTGCCCGAAAAGGTAGTTGATGAAAATACCAGAGGTTGGGTGTATGTATTTCACCTGCTCACCTCCGTTTTGAATTGTCAGCCTAACATAACCTAAATTATAGCAAAAGATTAAGTCAAAACCTCTTATGTCCAGAAGAATCAAGCTCATCAGAAAACCTTGTCTAATCATCAATCTTGGGCTAAAATTTTTTTTTGATCTTACATTGCCAAAAAGAACATGCAACTTTTTAAGGAGTTTTCGTTGGCCAGTTCACCTCGCGAACAACTTGGGAGCAGACTCGGTTTTTTACTTGTTTCAGCCGGCTGTGCCGTAGGACTTGGAAATGTCTGGCGTTTTCCGTATATCACGGGAAAATATGGTGGAGCCGCCTTTGTTCTGTTTTATCTGATTTTTCTTTTTCTGCTGGGGCTGCCTATTCTGGTGATGGAGTTTTCTCTTGGCCGGGCAGGACGGCAGGGGATTGTCGGGGCATTGAAGAAGCTGGCTCCCGCCGGAAGCTGGTGGCCGAAATTCGGCTATCTGGCAATTTTCGGCAATGTCATGCTCATGATGTTTTACACCACGGTTGCCGGCTGGATGCTGGCCTATTTTGTGTACATGTTCAAGGGTGACCTGGCGGGCTTAAATCCGGCCCAGGTCGGCGATTTTTTTGGTTCCCTGCTGTCACGCCCGGGTGAGTTGAGCATATGGATGGGCCTGGTTGTCTTTTTGGGTTTTTGGGTCTGTACCACGGGGTTGCGTCAGGGTGTGGAAAAGGTTTCCAAGCTGATGATGTCCGGTCTTTTTTTGATTCTGGTCGCGCTGGTCATAAAGGCTGTTTCCCTGCCCGGAGCAGGAAAAGGTATTGCTTTTTACCTGTTGCCTGATTTTGGCAAACTGGCTGAAAATGGACTGGGAGAGGTTGTTTACGCAGCCATGGGCCAAGCGTTTTTCACCCTCAGTCTGGGAATCGGGGCCATGACCATTTTTGGCAGTTATATTGATAAAAAGCGTTCCCTGACCGGAGAATCCCTGCATATTATCCTGCTTGACACGCTGGTCGCCATTCTTTCCGGTCTGATTATTTTTCCGGTCTGTTTTGCCTTTGATGTTGATGCCGGCTCCGGTGGCGGGCTGATTTTTATTACCCTTCCCAATGTGTTTAATGTCATGCCCGGTGGACGGTTTTGGGGCGCGCTTTTTTTCCTGTTTTTGTGTTTTGCAGCTCTGTCCACTGTCATTGCCGTATTTGAAAATATCATTGCCTTTGCCATGGAACAGTTCGGCTGGAGCAGAAAAAAATCGTCCCTGCTGTGTTCGCTGACTGTATTTTTTCTGTCACTGCCCTGCGTGCTGGGCTTTAATCTGTTCAGTTCCTTTCAGCCGCTGGGGCCGGGAACCGGTATTATTGACCTGGAAGATTTTATTGTTGGGAACAACCTGCTTCCGCTTGGTTCTTTGCTGTTACTGATTTTTTGTACTTCTGGCCGGGGCTGGGGCTGGAAAGGATTTGTCAGGGAAGCCAATGAAGGCGCAGGAGTCAGATTTCCGATAAAACTGTATTTGTATCTGAAATATGTCCTGCCGCTTGTTATGTTGCTGGTTTTTGTTGGCGGTTACGTGGAAAAATTCTGGAAGTAGCTCTGCACACAGGCTGAATGCCATTGCAGTGAATTGAATTTACATTTTTTCAGGAGGGTAGCTCAATGAAAAAAATATGTTTTTTGGTTGCCATATGTGTTGTCTTTGCGGGTTCTTTTTTCTTCTTTCAAAAAAGAGAAGAGGCCGTTGAAGCCAGGATTGACAGCTTTGTGGCAGAAAATCTGAATAAACCTTACCACATAAAGGGGCTGGAACAGTTCCCTTTTATCAGGGAAGCAACCCTGACCCTGACCAAATATAAAAAGGAGCAGGCGGATTCGCTTTTTCATCTGACTGTGCTTGATCTTGACCAAAATGAGAAACAGGTTGATATTCCGCTTATCAGCTCTATTAGCAGGGGAAAAAGCGAACATGAGGGTGACAGTTTCGGGTTTGCTCATATTGTGACCCATCCTGTTGTGCCCCGTCGTGGCCTGTTGGCGATGCTGGATGGTCTGCCAGAGGAACTGAAAGAGCTCATAGACGGAAGGTTCCGTCTGGAACATTTTATCGGTAATGACGGCTCGTTGCGCGAACTTTATCTTGTTGAACCGATTATCCAGCAAAGCGATGGCAAACAGACCATAATCGGCGGTGGGCAGGTCCGGGTTGACACCTCTGTTTTTGATCGCTCCGCCTATGATCTTGTCGTGCGGATTGAAAAAATGCGTTTTCAGAATAAGGGCACAGTGGAGCTGAACCCTTTTACCTTTGACCTGCATGTTGATAACAAGGGCAAGTATACAGGCAAAAGTTCAGTGCTGGAGGTCCGTGTTAACGAAGACGGGCTGTTTCATGTTTCCGAAGGAACATACAGCGGCCAGATAAAGCGCCTTGACGGGCTTGATATGGACTTTGGTACCGGGCAGGCCCGTTTTGATTTGGTGTCCTTTAAGGATAAAGAATTTGATTTCGCTTTGGAAAATCTTGAGTGCGAATCTGGTCTGTACGAAGCAGGGGACAAGCTGTTTGACCTCAAATGGGCATTGGCGGCCCGGCCCAAAATAACCTCTCCGGCGATTTTGCCGGCAGGCGCAGATATTCAACAAACAGGTCTGCAATACGAACTGAAAAAAGTGAGTGCTGAGGCCCTGAATACCTTTCAGACTTTAATGCTGACTGACAGTCTGGATAAGGGCAGTGACACGGCCGGTAGTGAAAAGTTGCTGCGCGAGGTACAACAATCCGGGACGGAATTTGTTTTTTCTGTATTTTTGAATGAAGCAAAAGGAAAGGGCGAGATCAAGGGAAGGGTGATGTTGAATTCCGCAGCGAAACAAGCAAGTTTCGAGGAATTGCGCAAGGCTTTTACAGAGTGGAATCAAATGGAGAAATGGATTGACGTGGATGGCGAGCTGCGTGTTGATAAGACTGTGGCCGACATGTTGAATATGACTCCTCTTTTTCAGCTCCAACCACAGTATTTTGCCCTGGAAGAAAATATATTTTCTTCTTCTGTTGTCCTGAAAGACGGAAATCTGAAGGTCAATGGGCAGGAACAGGATCGTTAACCACTGAAAATTTTGAATAGAAATTCTTCCCATGCAACTGATATCGCGTGGGAAGATTTTTTTAAGGATAAAAAATGACTCTTGCTCATGATGCTTTTGTGTTGGTTGAGGAACGGTTTTTAATGGAAATCAACAGTCAGGCCCGCCTGTTTGAACATAAAAAAAGCGGGGCGCGGCTTTTGTCGCTGACCAATACAGATGAAAACAAGGTCTTTGGTATTGCCTTTCGTACTCCGCCAAGTGATTCTACTGGTGTGGCACATATTCTGGAACATTCCGTGCTGTGCGGTTCCCGCAGGTATCCGGTTAAGGAGCCGTTTGTGGAGCTGCTGAGAGGTTCCCTGCAGACCTTTCTCAATGCCATGACCTATCCCGACAAAACCTGCTATCCAGTTGCCAGTCAGAATACACAGGATTTGTATAATCTAATTGACGTGTATCTGGACGCAGTTTTCTATCCGCGTATCAGCAAGGATATTTTTTCTCAGGAAGGCTGGCATCTGGAACTGGAAAATCAGGACGCGCCCTTAACCCGCAAGGGCGTGGTGTATAACGAAATGAAAGGGGCCTATTCTTCGCCGGAGGGCGTGCTGGCCGAGTTTTCCCAGCGTCACCTTTTCCCTGATACCGCTTACGGTCTGGATTCTGGCGGCGAACCCGCCAAAATTCCTGATCTGACCTACGAGCGGTTTAAGGATTTTCACAGCCGCTATTATCATCCGTCCAATTCCTGGATATATATGTACGGAGATGACGATGAGCAGCAACGTCTTGACTACCTGGATTCCTGGCTTAAGGAGTTTTCCCGTCGGGAAGTGGACTCACGGGTGACGGTGCAGGCGCTCAAAAAACTGCCTGAAGAAGTACGCCGTCCGTATGCGGTGGGACAGGAGGCCGCGAGCGCCAAATCCATGCTCACGGTTAACTGGCTGCTGCCGGAAACAACAGATGCCCAGACCAATTTCGCTTTGGCTGTTTTGGAACATATTCTCATTGGTACGGCAGGCTCGCCTTTGCGTAAGGCTTTGCTTGACTGCGGTCTGGGAGAAGACCTGACCGGAGTGGGCATGGAACGGGAACTGCGCCAGATGTTTTTTTCCGTTGGTCTCAAAGGGATAGAGCCGGGGCAGGAAGAAGCGGTGAAAGAGTGCATTATTGCGACGCTTGAACAGCTCGTAAGTGAAGGCATCGACGCCGGAGCCATTGAAGCCGGAATCAACACCGTAGAGTTCGCCCTGCGCGAAAACAATACTGGTTCGTACCCGCGCGGACTGCATGTTATGCTCCGTTCGCTGACCACCTGGCTGTATGACGCCAGCCCGTTTCTGATGCTTGAGTTTGAACCGGTACTGGCCAAAATCAAACAGGATGTGGCAAACGGGCGTTATTTTGAAGGACTGATTCAAAAATTGCTGCTTGAAAACACGCACCGCACAGTGGTGGTACTTGAGCCGGACACTGAACTTGGCCGGAAGCAGGAAGAGGAAGAACGGGAAGGTTTGCGTCAGATCCGTTTGGGGTTGTCTGCGGAAGAACTGAACAAAGTGGTTGAAGAAACCGCCCGTTTGCAGGCGGTGCAGGCCGAACCGGACAGTGCCGAGGCTTTGGCCACAATTCCTTTTTTGCGGCGTGAGGACATGCCGGCAAAAAACAAAAACCTGCCCGGTGAGTTTGTTGGCAGTGGTCAGCAGATATTTACGCACGAACTGGATACCAATGGTATTTTGTATCTGGACCTTGGCTTTGATTTGCGGGTCTTGCCGCGGCGATTGCTGCCGTTTGCCGCTTTACTCGGGCAGGCTGTGCTGGAAATGGGCACGCAGGACGAAGATTACGTCACGTTTACCCAGCGTATAGACAGAAAAACTGGTGGCATTTATTCCATGCCAGTGGTGTCCCACCGCAGGCAGCAAGATGACTATGCAGCCCGTCTCTTTTTTCGGGGTAAGGCCGTGAGTGAGCATCTGCCTGAGCTTTTTGAACTGCTGGGCAAGGCTCTTTTTGAAAGTCGTCTTGATGACGTGTCCCGTTTCAAACAGATTGTGCTGGAAGCCAAGGCCGGAATGGAGCAGGGCATTATTCCGGCCGGTCACCAGCTTGTTGCGCTGCGTTTGTGTGCCGGATTTTCCCGGGCCGACTGGGTGCGGGAACAGTTTTCCGGTGTGGACACCTTGTTTTTTCTGCGCCGTTTGCTTGACGATCTGGAAAAAGAATCGGAGCGGGTCCTGGATGATTTACGTCAGACGCGCGAACTCCTGCTGTCCCGCAGCGGACTTTTTGTCAACCTGACCGGAGACAGCGCCTTGCTGGGCCAGGCCCTGCAGTTGACGCGGGATTTTTTCGCTCGGGTGCCGGAAAGAAAAAATGCGGTTCAGGACTGGCAGTGGCAAAAAAACATGGCCAGTCAGGGGCTTGGGATTCCGGCCAGGGTCAATTATGTTGGCCAGGGCTGCAATTTGTTTGACAGCGGCTGGCGCTATCATGGTTCAACCATGGCCGTTCTCAAATACCTGCGTACATCGTGGTTGTGGGAACAGGTGCGGGTGCTGGGCGGCGCGTACGGCGTTTTTTGTTCGCTGAACAGATTGTCCGGCGTGTTTACTTTTGGTTCATACCGTGATCCAAATCTGGCCGGGACATTGAAAAATTTTGTGGCCAGTGCCCGTTTTTTGCAGGATAAAAAGCTGGAAGCGGGTGAAGTGGACAAGGCGATTATTGGGGCTATTGGCGATATGGACAGCTATTTGCTGCCTGATGCCAAAGGGTTTGCGTCTTTGCGGCGTTTTCTGGCCCAGGTGAGTGAGCTGGAACTGCAAACCATACGGGAAGAACTGCTTGCCACAACTGCGGCCGATTTTCAGGCCTTTGGACAGGTACTGGAGCAGGCGCTTACGGCCTCTAAAATTGTGGTTGCCGGAGCGGTGGAATCTTTGCAGCAGGCTGAAAGTAACGGAGTTCATTTTCAGGACATTGTCCCTTTGCTGTAATGGGGGAGTGATGATTTTTTTGGGGCGGGCCCGGTCATGAATATTGTGCAGAAATGGATACGCCACTCCTTTTCCAATCCGCAGGTTGTGGTTCTGGCGCTTGTGCTTATCTTTTGTGCCGGCGTTATTGTCTTTATCGGCAATACGCTTGTTCCGGCCTTTGCCAGTCTGGTTATCGCCTTTTTACTGGAAGGGCTTATCAAGCCGCTTGAAAAGATGCGCGTGCCGCGCTTGCTGTCGGTTTGTATTGTTTTCAGCGTTTTTCTGTGTTTTTTGCTTTTTTTGATTATTGGGTTGCTGCCACTGCTTTCCAAACAGATTACACAGTTTTTGCAGGAAATACCCGGCTGGCTGGTGCGGGGGCAGGCCGAGTTAATGGGGCTGCCTGAACATTATCCCCAGTTTTTTACACAGGACCAGATCCGCGAGGTCATGGCCACTGTCCGGAATCAGATCACGGCGTGCGGCCAGTATATTCTTTCTTTTTCCCTGTCATCGGTGCGCAGTCTGTTTACCATGCTGCTGTACACGGTTCTGATGCCGATAATGGTTTTTTTCTTTTTGAAGGATAAGGACAAGATCATGCACTGGATTCGGGGATTTTTACCCGAAGACCACAGCCTGACCAGTGCTGTCTGGTGTGAGGTGCGGACGCAGACCGGAAATTATGTGCGCGGAAAAATCTGGGAAATTTTTATTGTCTGGGGTGTGAGCTATATCGTGTTTTTGATTCTGGGGCTTCATTACACCGTGCTTATCTCCTTTCTGGTTGGCCTGTCCGTTATTATTCCCTATGTTGGAGCCACACTTGTTACTATTCCGGTTTTGTGTTTGGCCTATTTCCAGTGGGGGTTGACGCCTGATTTCGCCAAACTGGCTGTGGCATACGGAGTTATTCAGGCGCTTGACGGGAACCTGCTGGTTCCGATTCTGCTTTCCGGGGTTGTGGACATGCACCCGCTGGCCATTATTCTGGCAATTCTCATCTTTGGCGGTTTGTGGGGAGTCTGGGGGGTTTTTTTCGCTATTCCCCTGGCCACCCTGATTCAGGCCATTGTCAATGCCTGGCCCAAATCTGAACAGGAACCGGCCGCAGAAGAAAAATAAAGACCGCTTTTGGGTTCGTGTATGTCCCGATTTTTTATTCCCGCAGTAAAAGAGTATCGGCAGGAAGAGGTTATCAAGCGCAGCCGGTTTATCGTGACTCTGGGCCATGTGCACGGCGCGCAGCAGGCAAAGGAATTTGTTGCCCGGATTCAGGAAGAATTTCCTGACGCCACGCATAACTGCTGGGCCTGGCAGGCCGGAGCGGCTGGTGACAGTTCGGTTGTGGGCATGAGTGATGACGGCGAACCGCACGGCACAGCGGGCAGGCCGATGCTCAATATCTTGCTGCATTCCGGTATTGGTGAAATAGGAGCTGTTGTTACCCGTTATTTTGGGGGCATAAAGCTGGGAACCGGCGGTCTGGTGCGGGCGTATTCCGGTATGGTCCAGCTTGGGCTGGACACCTTGCCGGTCAGGGAAAAAATTATTCCGGTTTATCTGGAAATTATCATTGAATACACAGCCGTGACCTTGTTCAAGCGATTGTTGCCTGAATTTGAAGCAGAGGTGCTCAAGGAAGATTACGCGGCTGACGCTGGTTTTTGGGTCGTTTTGCCGCAGGAACATCAGCAGGATTTCAGACTGGCTGTTGATAATATCTGCAACGGTCAGTGTCTGATAAGTATTTTGGATATGGAAGCGCGGCACGCTCTGTAACCCAACCCGGCCTGTCGTACCTCAGCGGGACAGGCCGGGTTGCAGGGTGCGCTTTTTTGAACGCTTATTCTTTTTTCAGGTCTTCCACCAGATTGACCATTTCCTGAGTCTGATGCCGGAGATCGGCAACAGCGGATAAAGCTCTGTGCATGGCATCAGAGGTTTGCGCTGAAATACTGTTCACCTCGCTGACTGTGCGGGAAATTTCTTCGGAGGTGCAGGATTGCTGTTCACTGGCAGTGGCAATATTGCGTATCTGATCCGCTGTATCTTCCACCAGTTTCAAAATGGAGTTGAGTAATGCTCCGGCCCTGCCGGCCAGATTGTTTGTGTGTTCAACTGCCTTTCCGGCCTTTTCCATCGCTTCAATATTGTCTTTGGTACTGTCTTGAATTTCGCTGATGGCCTGACCGACTTCCCGTGTCGCGTTCATTGTTTTTTCAGCCAGCTTGCGCACCTCATCGGCCACAACGGCAAATCCGAGTCCTGCCTCGCCCGCGTGGGCCGCTTCAATGGCCGCATTGAGAGCCAGTAGGTTGGTCTGGTCGGCAATATCGGTGATAACGTCCATGATCCGGCCGATGTTTTCCGTCCGGCTTCCCAAACCCGACAACTGTTGCGTCATGGTGCCGGCCTGATTGTTGACTTCCTCGATCGCTTCCACCAGTTCGACAACGACATTTTTGCCGTCATCAGTTTCTTTTCTGGCGTGATCGGCATTTTCAGCGGCCTGGGAAGCATTTCTGGCCACTTCCAGCACTGTGGAATTCATCTCTTCCACGTTGGCCGCGGCTTCAGCCATTTTGGCGGCTTGCTGCTCGGCTCCGTGAGAAGACTGTTCAATCTGGGCCGACAACTGTTCGGAAGCGGAAGACACAATGGCCACGATCGTACACAGTTGTTCCGCGGCTTCCAGCCGCCCCTTCTGCAGGGCCTGAGCAGCTTCTCTGGCTGATTCATCAGCCCGTTGGCTGGCGTTACGGGCCTGCGTGGCAGCCTTTTCAGCCTGTTCTGTTTTTTCCTGGGCCTGTTTGACTATATCAATCAGTTTTTTGGCCGTACGATGTATTGAGCCGGCCAGGGTACCGATTTCATCTGTGCGTTTATTGTGGCGTACAAGCATATCTGCCTGCCTGGAACTGATTTCCAGATCGCCCCGCTCAAGAGTGCCGGCAAAGTCGGTTACATCTTTAAGGCTGTTTACGATGTTTTTAGCTACAACAAAAATCATGACACTGACCATGGCAATAATAACAAGGGCCAGAATCAGGATTGTCACACCAAGCGCGTTTACATTGTTGAGGATTTCCGACATTGGCACTCGTATAACAATCGTCCAGCCCGCCCGGCCATAGGTATCAAAAACAAAAAGAGTTGCCTTGCCGTCATGGGGGGCCTGAAAGGCTCCTTTTTTCTGGGCCAGTATTTTTTGAATATGGGGCAGATCTTTTATGTTTTTTCCATATAATTTTTTATCGGGGTGAGTCAGTATAAAACCGTCCTGACTGAGTAAAAAGGCGTATCCCGCCTTGCCGATCCGCAGTTTGTTGGTGGTAATTTCTCCCAGAGTGGTCATGTCTACGGTTGCGTAGGCATGGCCGATAACTTCGTCATCTGTTACGACCGGTACTGTATAGTGCGCGGCAATTTTTCCTGTGGTTTTGGAACGGCGGGTAATGATGTAGGGTTTGCCGTCAGGGCTGATATAGTCACGTTTTTCTCCGATCTTGCGGCTGATATGCGCCGCGCAGGTGCCATCCGGTAACAGCACGCCAATCTGGTCCAGAAGCGGAACTGTTTTTTTCATTTTATCCATGCGTAATTCTACTTTTCTTCGCTGGAGACTTATTTCTATCGCGTCATTATACGCTTGAGCCAGCAGAAAATCGAGCAGGCCCTCTTCCATTCCAAAAGAGGAAACAGTGGAGGCAATGAGCAGTGAGATGTTTTTTAATTCTCCTGTCTGCATTTTGGTCATTTCTGAAAAAGAAAGGTTGATTTTTTCTTCTACCGCGTTGGCGGCCATTCGTTCACTGAGAAAGCCGAGCACTGCCAGACCTAAAATAGCCGGACAAAGGATAAACAGGATCATTTTTTTTATTAAAGAAAATTTCATGTATTTTTTCCAACAGGTTGAGCGTGAGATGAATACGGTATGAGAGCATCTGGTTATTATCAGGCTGAACAAAAATAAAAATTATGCCGAAATAAAAAAAAGAAGTAAAGCAAGATTTGGATGGAGAACCGGAATGGGTTTGCCGTTGATGGATTCAAGGCTCAAAATGTCTTTGACTTCTACCCAAAGAACCGCCACAAGCAAAAATACAAGCGGTAGAAGATGGTTTTGTCCACTCTGGGAGTGGCAGGAACAGGAAATCTTATCCGGCATGGTGATTTTTGTGTATCAGGTTCAGGGCAAGACTGACAAGAAACCAGCCGAAGGCCACGAGAATAACCGTTGCGCCCGTGGCTGTACCAGCCCAGTCCTGGGCGGAAATTAAAAGTCCGGTAACAGCCGAACTCAAACTGACCAGCAGCGCCCACCAGACCATACCACCGGCTGTGCAGGCAAGGTTGCGCGCGGTTGCCGCCGGAACAATAAGCATGGCTGTGACCAACAGCACGCCAACAGCCCAGACCGAGAAAATGACCACAAAGGCCAGCAGGCCGGCATAGATATACTGGTACGCGCCCACGCTGACACCGTGGACTTTGGCCACGAGGGGACTCAGTCCGATATACAGCATACGGTTGTAGCCGTAGGCCTGAAAAGCAATCAGTGCCGCAAGCAGGGCGAGCATGGCCCAGATGTCACCATTACTAATGGTTAAGATATCTCCGTACAAAAAGGTCTGAATATCACGGGCAACAGTGTTGTTGCGGCTGACAATTGCCAGACCGAACGCCACAACTCCTGAAAAAAATACGCCAATAATCGTGTCGGTCGAAAGAGTGCTTTTGCGCTGGCTGTTGACAATCAACAGACCGACAAGCAGCCCGAAAACAGGCATGGTCACATGCGGATCAACTGAAAAAATCAGCCCAAGCGCCACACCTGTAAAAGCGGAATGGCTGATGGCATCGGCAAAAAAAGCCATGCGGAAATTGACAACCTGTACACCCATGAAAGCAACCATTGGGGCAAGCAGGAGAAGCCCGATCAGAGCCTGCTGCATAAAAAGCATCTGCATACATTCAAAAGGCAGCAGGGTAGAGACAAGATGATACAGAAAACTCAGTTCAGGCATCACGGGTGGTTCCCTGACAGCATGGAGCTGTGCAACTGGCCTTGCCGTCTGGCAGGGCACGGCTGTCAACAAGGCCCATGTGCAGGCCAAAAACAGCAGTCAGATTTTGAGGGGTTAAAACCTCACGGGGCGGGCCCTCAGCCGCGACCTTATGGTTCAGGCAGATAACATGCGTGGCGTGGTGGGTGACTGTTGCCAGGTCATGGCTGACCATGAGCTGGGTAAATCCTTTTTTACGGCGCAGGCCGTCCAGAAGCTCACAAAAGATGTATTCTCCCTGAAAATCAACTCCGGCGGCGGGTTCATCCAGAACAAGCAGATCAGGTTGCTGCCCAAGGGCCAAAGCAAGCAGCACCCGCTGCATTTCTCCACCAGACAGAGCGCCAACCCTCCTGTTGGCAACCTTGTCTGTTTTGACTGCAGCCAGAAGTTCTCTGGCCTGGTTGCGATAAGCGGAACGAATACCGAACCACAGGGGCAGACGCTGCCAGCCCATGACCATAAATTCAAGCACAGTCAGCGGCATATTCCTGTCAAATTGCAGGCGCTGCGGAACATAGCCGATACGCAGTTTCCGGTTCGTGCCTGCTTTGGAGATACGGATGTTGCCGGTAAAAGGTATTTCTCCAAGCAGGGCCAGAAGCATGGTTGTTTTTCCGGCTCCGTTCGGCCCGACAATGGCGGTGCAGCTTCCCTGCGGGATTGAAGCGCAGATATTTTCTAAAATAGTGTTTCCGCCAACACCGACTGTAACCCGCTCAAAGGTTACAGCCGCGCCATTCAAGGGACATTGTTTCATGCGGCCTGCTTACCTGGTACCCAAAGTCTGTTCAAGTGTTTTCATGTTGCGGCGCATAACTGTTTCATAGTAGTCAAGTGGGGCATTTTCAGGGCCGGTGGCAACCGGGTCAAGCGTGGCCACTGGAAGTCCGGTTTCTTTTGCCAGGGTGTTTCCCACCTTTTGCGGGTACTGCGGTTCAGTAAAGATGGCCCCGGCCTGCTGTTCCTTGATGGTTTTGGCCAGATAACGCAGTCCGGCCGCGGAAGGCTGCTGACCGTGAGCGAGCATGACCGCGACAATTTCAAGCCGCATGTCACGGGCCAGATAGTCAAAAACACCGTGTGGTTCCACAATTTTCTTGTTTTTAAGACGATTGCCGAGCGTGAGCATTTCATCGGCCAGGGCGTTCATTCTCCGGGCGTAGGCAGCTGCGTTTCGCGTGTAAAAATCTGCTCCCTTCGGGTCAATCTTTCCCAACTGGGCGGCGATGTTTACAGCCAGGCTGGCAACCATGCGTGGACTGGCAAACAGGTGCGGGTTGGTGCCGTGCTGGCAGCAGTGATGTCCGTGCTCGTGCTGGTCATGGCCGCACATTTCGCTGTATTGCAAAATTTCTCTGATACCGGCGGAACTGTCGATAACAGTAATCTTGGAATTGGCCTTTTTGATTGGCGCGCCAAGAAATTCTTCCATGCCCAGGCCATTGACGACCAGAATGTCGGCCTGGGCTGCTTTTTGTATGTCCTGTGGAGTAAGGGCGTAATCATGCGGACAACCTATCTGGGAGGGGAGCATGGGTTTTACCTGCACACCTTGCCTGTCCTGAACGACATTGCGTACAATCTGATAAATGGGAAAGGTGGTGGCCAGAACTGTCTGTTGTCCTGTTTTCATCGCCCTGGCGGGAAGAGCTGAAAACACAAGGAAAAAACATATTGAAAAAACAACCGGTATATTTTTTTTATTCATTTTTTTACTCCTGATGCGTATATGCTTATTGCTAATACGATTGCATTTGCGTATATCTTGTATCTGTTATTCGTGTCAACCTTTTTGCAAATGGATTTGCAAAAGGCAGGAAAAGTTTTGAAATACGGTAGGTTGTCTTGCAAAGAAATACAGCGCAGAAAAAAGCCATTGAGTTGGTTTTCAAACAGCATGAGCAGGCTCTCAGTGTTGATGATGTCTTGGCTTATGGGCGTAAGTTGGTTCCCTCCCTGAATCAGGCAACTGTGTACCGCAATTTGAAAATTCTTGTCGAACAGGGCTGGCTGAAGCGGATTTCACACCCTGTCCTTGGCATGTTGTATGAACGGACGGAAAAAAGGCATCATCACCATTTTCATTGCCGGGAGTGTAATCGGGCCTTTGAACTTCCAGGCTGTGTGCTGAAAGAAGAAAAAACTGTTCCTGATGGTTTTGTTGTGGAAGAACATGAAATTTTTTTATCCGGCCTGTGTTCCTCGTGTAATCAGGACGGGCGCGATTAGGTTGATTATATGGAAGTTACAATGTGTTGGCGCACTGTTGGCCTGTTTGTTGTCACAGCCTTTGCCGAGATAATTGGCTGTTATTTGTCTTGGTTATGGCTGAAAAAGGGCGCGTCTTTTTTGTTGATGCTACCGGCGGCAGTCAGTTTCTCCCTTTTCGTCTGGCTGCTTTCCCTGCATCCAGCGGCGGCCGGTCGGGTTTACGCGTCCTATGGCGGCGTGTATGTTTCCGTGGCCTTGTTCTGGTTATGGGCGGTTGACGGAATCCGCCCCCCCTATATCTGGGATATTGCTGGTTGGCTGTCATGCTTACAGGCATGGCCATTATTGTGCTTGCTCCCAACGGCTGAGTTTTACTGAATTATAAATAGGAAGGAATGAAATGCGAAATTTTTCTATCAATACAAGAATACTTTTTGGTCTGGGGCTTATGGCCTTTTTGTCTCTTGGAGCGATTTTTTGGGGGGCAGAGAGTGGAAACGGAAAACAACTTGTTCTTATAAGTGGTTTGTTTTTGGCTTTGGGGCTGCCGTTATGTTTTTTTATCAGTAGATCAATTACAGCTCCACTCAGACAGACGATGCAAGCCGTGGATTCGATTGCCCGGGGAAATTTTGATATTTCTTTGGCTGTCCAGGGAAAAGACGAGATCAGCTCTTTGCAGCAAAGTCTCAATTCCCTGGGACAGGCACTGCAAAATGAAAGAGCTGAAATTACCGCCCGGTTGGCCGAAACCGAAGAACAGGCCAATCAGGCTCTGGCCGCGAGATATGATGCGGAAACCGGTGCACGGCAGGAGCAGGACAGGTACCAGAATCTGCTTGAAATGGCAGGTCGTCTTGAAGTGTTACTTGAAGAATTGAGAGGCTCAGTAGAAGAAGCAACCGCGCTTGGAGAGAAGGCTTGTCAGGAGGATGAGGAGCAGAGGAAGCAGGTGCAAAGTACCTCAACAGCCATGGAAGAAATGAATTCCAGTGTGGTTGGCATCGCGCGCAAGGCTTCAAATGCAGCCGCGGAAAGCAAAAAAGCCAGCAAACAGGCTGTTGTCGGAGAAAATGTTGTAGAGATGGCAATGCAGTCCATTTCTGCCACGGTGCAGGAAATTGAATCTTTGAAAACAAATATGGGCAAACTGGAGCAGGAGGCGCAGGGCATTGGAGTGGTTATGAATGTCATCAATGAAATTGCTGATCAGACCAATTTGCTGGCCTTGAACGCGGCTATTGAAGCGGCCCGCGCCGGAGAGGCCGGTCGCGGTTTTGCGGTCGTGGCTGATGAGGTGCGTAAACTGGCGGAAAAAACCATGGGCGCCACGCAGGAAGTGGAAAATTCTGTCAGTTCCATGCGGCAGGTAACGAAAAATAATATGGATTCCATGGCGGATGTTTTTGAGAAAATCGGACAGGCAAGCCAATATTCAACACAGTCTGGCAGCGCGCTTAAAGAGATTGTCAGGGCTTCGGAATCCAGCTCGGATCTTATTCACTCTATTGCCTCTGACGCTGAAAGACAGGCCGCTACATCAGATGCGATTAATAATTCCATAGAGGAATTAAACCAGCTTTTGTCTGAAAACAGTGCCCGGCTGAATGATTCTGTTCATATTCTGCATGATTTTTCAGCTCGGATGCAGGCAGTTCGCTCCCTTGTCCTGGAAATTCAGGGCAAACCGCCGTTGATTGAAACATTTGCCGGAAAAAGCGTGCGGCGAGCCACTTCCCAAAAAACAAAAGGTACTGTGGGAGCGGAAAAAAAGAAAATATCCTCAGTTCGTTTTCCTATTGAATGGAGCGATGATTTTGCCACCACTGTTCATTGTGTTGATGAGCAGCATAAAAAGCTGGTGTTCATGGTTAATGATCTGCATAAGGCCATGACTGCGGGTAAGGGCAATGAGGCGCTCGCCGATGTGCTGACCGGTTTGAAAGAATATGTTATTCAGCATTTTGGAGATGAGGAAAAATGGCAACAACAGGCAGGCTATCCCGGCTTTCTTCACCATAAGAAAATACATACGCAATTTGTTGCCAAGCTGGTTGACCTGGAAAGCAATTTTAAGGAAGGCCGTGTTGGTATCTCCATGGAACTCATGGATTTTTTGAAAGACTGGCTACTGCAGCATATAATGGGCACGGATCAGAAGTACGTGCCATACCTGAAAGCTAAGGGCATTGATTAAAAGATAAGAGTTTGTTGATGACAGATATGAAAACAGGCTCTGTGCGGCGCAGGACAAGGGCCATACAGGTTGGCGGTGTGGGGATTGGCGGGGAAAATCCTGTTCGGGTCCAGAGCATGACCAATACCGATACCTGCGATGTGGAAGCGACTTTGGCCCAGATTGAAGCACTTGTCCGTGCCGGCTGCGAGCTTGTCCGTCTGGCTGTACCAAGTGCGAAAGCTGTGGCCGGTCTGGGCCGTATTCGCCAAAGTTCTCCTGTCCCGCTGATTGCTGATATCCATTTTGATTCCCGTTTGGCTGTTGCGGCAGTGGAGGCTGGATTTGACGGGTTGCGGATCAATCCGGGAAACATTGGCGGTCCGCGGCAGATTGACCGGGTTGTGGATGCGGCCAAAGCGCACGGCGTGCCGATTCGGATTGGTGTTAACAGCGGCTCCGTGGAAAAATCCCTACTTAAAAAATACGGCGGGCCAACCCCGCAGGCAATGGTTGAAAGCGCGCTGACCCATGTTCGGTTGCTGGAAGAGCGTGGTTTTTTCCAGGTTAAAATTTCTCTTAAATCGTCCGCTGTTCTTTCAACAGTTGCCGCGTACCGGCTTTTGGCCCGACAGGTTGACTATCCGCTGCATATTGGCATTACCGAGGCAGGGACACCACTGCGGGGCGCGACACGATCTGGTATCGGACTTGGGCTTTTGCTGTTTGAGGGCATTGGCGATACCCTGCGTGTTTCCCTGACAGGCAATCCTGTTCAGGAAATGCTTGTGGCCTGGGAACTGCTGCGCAGCCTTGGCCTGCGGGAGCGTGGCCCTGAAATTATTTCCTGTCCGACCTGTGGCAGAACAGAGGTTAATCTGATTGAACTGGCGCAGGCCGTGGAAAAACGACTGGTGCACGTACGAGAGCATTTTACTGTCGCAGTGATGGGCTGCGTGGTCAACGGTCCGGGAGAGGCGCGGGAAGCCGATATTGGCATTGCCGGGGGCCGTGACAGCGGCGTTATTTTCCGAAAAGGGCAGATGGTACGTAAAGTAAGCGGCCGGGAAAACCTGATTCCGCAATTTCTTGAAGAACTGGACATTTTTTTGCAAGAACGGAACACGGTTTGATTTTTGATTGCTGAACTCGTCAACGTAGCTTGCTGATTTGAAAAACGCTTTTTTTCAAGGCTGAAACCTGTGATTTTGGGAGGTTCAGTCTTGACATGCGCTGAAAAATCGCTCATCTTCCCCTTTCGCCGGGCAATTAGCTCAGATGGATAGAGCGCCAGCCTCCGGAGCTGGAGGCCACAGGTTCGAATCCTGTATTGCCCACCAGGTAGCCATGTTAAGAGGTCTTCAAAGTATCAAAAAACTTGCAAGACCTTTTATTTTGGGTTTTTTTCAGCTCTTGACGCATCAGCAATATCCTGACAGCTCAGATACAAGTGACTTTTATGCCCCCTCACTTACAGAAACAATAATCAAAAATATCAAGCTGGACGGGAAGATTAGAAAATATATAGACAGAATCAGAGCCAGTTACACAAAAAGATACACAACAAAAGGCCCCTGTAGAAAGGGGCTGTTATTACGGTTAATTAAGTTGACCAATATTTCATAAGACATTTCTTAAAGTTTTTATAGGGAGTGGTAGGCAAAACAGAAGACTCTTTTCTCCGAAAATGAAGATGTCTGACGGTGAAAATGTTCGTGTTATCAGACCCCGCTGGTCTTGCAACTCGCAGGTGCGGGAGTTGATGAAATCAGAGCGGGGTATCATTTTTTTAATCATGTCCTTAATGGGTTTCACAAGGGAGTTGTGAAGCCTGACATGTTATATGAAAGAACATGGTGGGAAGCCAAATACCCAATGGTTCATGAACCAAATTGACAAAACTCGCCTTATTTATTGTCATAAAAAAGAGCTCTGCTTGGGCTGATGACCGCAGGCTCCAATTGTCGTTACCTATCAGGCGCTGCAAAAATGGTTCTCCCGTTTCGATGACGAACAGAAGGTGGCTTCTGAATACGAACAGTTTGTCAGGAAGTAAGGTTGTCAGCTCGCCACAATTTTGTTCTTTCCGCTGTTTTTGGCAACATATAAGGCGGTATCCGCTCGTTCCAGCGATTGTAGTATATTAAAATCATTTTCAATATCGACATAGTCAACCCCCATGCTTATTGTAAATTTTATATGGGTATCTCCAATCTTTACTTTATGATTTTCTACAAAAAATCTTAGCCGTTCAGCAATATTGACAGCATCTTCTTTTTTTGTGAATGGCAATAAAATTGAAAATTCTTCTCCTCCGGTTCGCGCGACCAGATCACATTCTCTTACATGTTTTATAAGCAGAACAGATAAATCTTTAAGAACATTATCTCCCGCGCTGTGTCCATATGTATCATTTATTTTCTTGAACTCATCGATATCAAGAATAATTATTGAAATACAATTTTTATCCCTCTTCGCACTCTTGAAATACATATTCGCTATTTCATTGAAATATCTTCTGTTGTATAGGCCTGTAAGATAATCACGGTTTGCCTGTTCCTTTAATTTTTCTTCTGATTCACAGAGTTTCTTATTGGTTTCTTCCAATTTTTGAATAATGTTATTGCTTAAATGTGTTAGCCCGTATAAAATCAGGAACTGTTTATTTTTCAAGATATTTTTTTCTTGATATGGAAGAGAATCTTCAACTGACATCTTGTCTTTTTGGGTGTATGTGCCTTTTTCATTCAGCATAATTAATGTTAGTGATGTATTTAACAGCACATTTTTTTGTTTTTTATGAACAAATTCTCCATATCCAAAAAATCCGCAAAATGGAGCTAAGTTAGCTATTGGTTTTAGTTCCTTGTTAATGTCTGATTGTAAAAAATTTTTTCTTGCCACACAGCTGTACGCCAAGATAGCTTCCGGGTCGTAATTGTAATATTTATCCATACAGGAAATTATATCGTTAAGTATTAAATCAGTATTACCAAAAGAAAATCTTACTTTTTCTCCGATTTTGAAATTGTTTATACCCTGCAGAGATCCATCATCAAATTGGCGAATAAAAGTACGGCAAATCTCAAGTCCGTTTTGAAGGGAAAACAATGGAAATTCTGTAGCGGAGTAGGGCAAATTCTCCCCTGTGATTGTTCCCAGATATTCCGTGTAGATATCCGAGACATTTCTGCCGTCTATTTCAAATAAACGATTTTTTTCGGCCTTTGTTATGGTCATAATTGGACCAATTGGTTGCCAATTAAGATGGTAGTTCGTAAAAACTTTCAGTTGATCGCTGTTGAGAGTTGCTGCCACTACGCCTTTACAATACACATCGTTATTATCAAAGACAAATGTTGCTGCCAGGTTTCCATTGTCTCCGGCTAAACCTCCTGCAATTGGGACTGCCAAATTTTCTGAAGAAATACCGTCTGTCAGGTCGTTCCCGTTTGTGTTGAGGCCATCGGCGAACAGGATCGCAACCTTGGTTGTGTCCGTAAAAAGTGTTCTTGCTAATTCTATTCCTGTGTTGTAATCATTCTCGCTCCTGAAAAATCCATAACTGACTTCTGTTTTTTCGAATTCAAGAATAGATACAACAATACTGTGTTCATGCGCTTCACCTCTGAAAATTTCTCCGGCAGTTGTGGTGCCGATAAAGCGTATCGCGCTGTTTTTTTCTTTGAAAATTGATTGAATCTGTCTTATTTCTGGTTCAGCAACAAAGCCGCTGAAAATTTGAACCAATGTTTTTTTCGGATTAAGGTTGCTTAAATTGAGGTTGTGAGATAAATCGTCCAGACTTGAATATTTTTTATTTGAAATTTTCATATGCTCGACTTCCTTTTGTTTACGCTGAGTTCATTGGAGCCATATAATTTGCGGAGTTCAATAACCCTTAATAATTCCCATTGTTTTACACGGATGTCAACGAAGGAGAAGGCATCGTTGTTGCTGATGTCAATCTGTTTTTTAAGCAAAAATAAATTTTCAGAAAACAGGAGGTATGGGTCTACGGTTCCCGTGTCAGACGAAGCGCAACCCCTTTTTCTGATCTGGATATAGTTGCCTTTGCCTCAAAAAAACAGCGCAGAGCAGTTGAGGATTTGAAAGAAGCTCTGGAAGAAAGTAACCTGCCTTTTCGGGTAGATTTTTTTATTTGGGACGAAATACCAGAGCACTTTCAAGGCATAAAAAAAGAACACGTAGTGCTGCAACACTGCGCGTTCTTTTAGAATGTGAACAACGGGCCTCAGACCCGCTCTATTGTGACTTTTTTGCGTCCGATATGAAAATCTTTGGCGCCAAGCACCTGGTTGACAAGTTTTTCCGGTACATCAACCTGGGTATGCTGTTCCTGAATGCGGATTTTTCCGACAAGCTGTCCCTGAATATTGGCGTGATAACTGAGTGAACCCAGAATATGTCTGGTTTCCACTCCGTGCTCTTTGCCGATATTCAGACTCAGGCTGACCATGCCTGGTTCGCGGCTTTCGTGCCTTCTTTTGGGATTTGGCCGAACCCGCAAACGCTCAGGCCGTTTTTCCTCAACAGGCCGTATTTCTTCTATTGGTCGTTTTTTTTCGTTGGCTTGCGCCAGTTTCAAGGCTGCCGCGGCCACGTCAAGCAGGTCGTGTCCTTGCGCCGTTAGTTCCTCAATCAGCGTTTTTTCCTTGTTGCACCGTCCCCGGTTAAGCCAAACCTCGATTTTTTCCACTAAAGAGCGCTCCCTTTTATGCAAAATCTCTTCCACAGTTGGCAGTTGCGCCTGCTGAATTGTTTTTTTGCTGTATTTCTCAATACGCCGCAATGTAAAGCGTTCCTTGGGAGTGATCAGGGAAATGGCACAACCGTTCTTCCCTGCCCTGGCCGTGCGGCCAACTCTGTGCACATACACTTCCGGGTCCGGTGGCAGGTCAAAATTGAACACATGCGAAATATCATCAATATCAAGACCTCTGGCCGCGACATCCGTTGCCACTAGTACGGAAATTTGTGATGTTTTGAAGCGGTTGAGTATCCGTTCCCGCGCGTCCTGGCTCAGATCGCCGCTTAACCCTTCGGTGTTCACGCCCCGCGCGTTCAGTTTGGCGGCCAGTTCCGCCGTTCCCACACGGGTGCGGGCAAAGATAATCGCGCGGGAGATATTTTCTGTTTCAAACAGACGGGTCAGGGCCGCGATTTTGTCTCGTTCGTTGATCATGTAATAGCGCTGGTCAATATTCGTCCCGGGTTGATTTTGGGGGCCAATACTATGCCGCTGCGGGTTTTTGAGGTATTTTTCCGCGAGGTTGCTGATGCCTGCGGGCATTGTGGCTGAAAAAAGCGCTGTTTGCCGCTTGCCTGGCGTTGCAGCCAGAATGGTTTCAATCTCTTCCAGAAAACCCATACTCAGCATTTCATCGGCCTCGTCCAGCACAACTGTGCGCACGGAACTTAAGTCGAGTTTTTTCTGTTCAATCAGGTCAATAAGGCGGCCGGGCGTACCAACCACGATGTTGGCGCCTTTTCTCAGCTCCGAGACCTGACGGGTGTAGGCTTGTCCGCCGTAGATAGCCAGAACATGGGCATTCAGTCCTTTGCCGTAGGTGTGCATGTTGTTTGCCACCTGCATGGCCAGTTCGCGCGTGGGAGTGAGTACAAGAGCCTGTACGCCGGTAGCCTGCGGATTAAGCTGCTGTAAAATGGGCAGAGCGAATGCTGCGGTTTTGCCCGTTCCGGTCTGGGCCTGCCCGATAACATCCTGTCCAGTAAGCATGATCGGGATAATCACTTCCTGAATGGGAGTGGGCGTTATATGGTCAAGCTCGTGCAAATTGGCAACAAGCTGCTCGCTTAAATCAAAGTCTGTAAAATCTGCCATGAATTGTCTGTTCTCCTTGAGGCATTTTGTATTGCTATCTGGTTAGTTTTCTTCGTTAATAATCCATTTGCGCATGGCCTGCCGTTCCTGCTCCCAATCGGCGTCAAGGCGTTTTTTCAGAAAAAGGGCAAAGGCGGCGTCAATACACTGCGTCCCTTTTTCCAACAGGTAAATTTTTTCCAGCACCAAGGCGTCTGGGGCGTCATCGGTATCTGAGGTATCAATTTTGGGTGTTTTCATGCCGGTCAGATTGAGATTGGCCGCATCCAGGGCAACTGTCCATTCCATGCTGTCTTTTTGGATACGCACCTTGGCCTGCTGCACTTTTTTTCCGGTTTTCAGGCCGGTACGGGCTTCGCGCATTTCAGTCATCAGCCCACTGCATACGGCGGTTTCTGCGTTTTCGCCTTCTCCGCCCTGAACTGTGATACGTTGTTCAAGATTCAGGGTAAAAGAAGCCCCGTCCGGCAGGGAAAACACATTTCCGCGCGCTTCTGTCAGATACCAGAGCCAGGTCAGAAATTCCCTGCCAATAACCGGATTTTGCGTTTGAACCAGATCAAGATTAAATTCCATATTTTCTTCTCGTTATGTAATGCTGCTTAAATAAAGGATATTGGCTCCATGCTTTCAAGCTGGCCTCTGGCCTGTATCCCGGCCACTTGCAGGCCGAGCCAGAATGGGGTTTGCCGTTCCAGATGAATACCGAAAGTCTTGTGAAACAGTTCTTCAAACATTTCACAGACTTTGTCTCTGGTTGAGCCAAAAAAGATGACCTGGCTGTCTGTGTTCCAGATGACTTCAAAGTAGGCGGGCACTGGCAGGGTCCGGGAGCGCAGGCGCAATAGAACCTGTTCCCTGAGTTCTGTTTTTTGGTCTTTTGAAACAAATTTTTTTCCGCTTTCCTTCACCTGTTCTTTCAAGTCCTTGAGGGCAATCTGAAAATGTTTTTTGAATACGGCAGCCGGAACACGGCGGGTATCCAGACGCAGGCTGAAAGCGAGATACGCGCCTTTTTCCGGTGGCGCTACTTCCCAGTTGGTGTCAAGCATGTCGTCAAAACAGACCCAGCCGAAAGAACGCTCATCGCTGTTATTGTCAATATCGACAAAGGCAAAGCGTTTAAGGCGGTCAAGCACTTCGCCCCAGAAAGGCTGTTCAATCTGCTGTGGAATGCGGTAGCGGACAAACGATGTACTGGCGCTTGTAAAAGCCACTTTTTTCTCCTGTTTCCGTGTAAATAAGGTCAAGGATGTTGACCGGATGAGTTTTTATTTTGATAACATGGCTGCGAATTGCTGCCTGACAGGTAAACAGGAAAAATAAGCTGAAACGTACCTGTTGGCAAGACAAACTTTGCTTTTTTGATTTTCATTTTTCGGTCCGGTACGCAAAAAATGTGACCGCATTGGTCTGGAAAAAGGCAGGAAATCAAAAACGGAGCGGAGCACACCGCACCCTTACTATGCTCGTATGCCGCGGGTAATCATGCCCATGATATTGTATACAAGGCGGGCGGCTGCAAATTCAGAAACATGCTGTCCTGCCAGGGGAGCCAGTTCCACCACGTCAAAGCCAATGGGCGTGCGCTCGGTCGTTACCTTCTGCAGCAAAAGCATGGCCTGTGTCCAGGTCAGACCGCCGGGTTCAGGCGTGCCTGTTCCGGGAATAACAGCCGGATCAAGGCCGTCAACATCAAAGGTGATATAGATGCATCCTGGAAAATCAGGCGGCAGGATTTTTTCGGGCAGGGGAGTTGTATGCAGGGTGTGCGCGTCCAGAAAGCCGATATTTTTTTCCTGCTGCAAATGGACTTCCGGCAGGGAAAGAGCGCGGACGCCAAGTTGAAAAACAGGCAGACCAAGGTCAAGTGCGCGGTGCATGACGCAGGCATGGCTGTACGGGCTGCCTTCGTAGGTGTCGCGCAGGTCGGCATGAGCGTCAAACTGGACAACACCAAAGGTTCCGTACTTTTTTTTCAGGGCGCGTAAGGCTCCGGTGGTAATGGAATGCTCGCCGCCAAGCAGAACAGGCAGGCCAAAGTCAAGCGCACGGGCGGTTGCCTGTTCTATTGCTGCAAGAACAGCTTCAGCCCCCTGCTTACAGTTGACAAAAGGCCAGGTATAAATGCCCTCGTCAGCCGGAACAGAAAAGCCGTCCCATGTTTCAAGCTGCTGTGAGGCCGCGAGCAGGGCAGCCGGCCCCTCAGCTGTGCCGCCGCCGTATGACACTGTTGCCTCATACGGAACAGGAATGATTTGAAACAGGGCCTGTTCGGGTTTGAGAAGGCCGATTTCCGATTCAAGAAAAGCGAGCGTCACGACAGCCTGCCCTTGAAATCCTGATAGGAAAAGGTCTTGATTGTTGTCAGCCTGTTTGTGTCAGGCTCAAAGGTTAAAATGGCGGGTAGCGGCATACCGTTGAATGTATTGGTTTTGACCATTGTGTAATGGGCCATGTCCGTAAAAATGAGTTTTTGTCCCACTGTAAGCGGGGCGTCAAAAGAATATTCTCCGGCGATGTCTCCGGCCAGACAGGAAAGGCCGCCCAGACGGCAGGTTTGTTTTTTTTCACCGGCCGGACCGGAGCCAACAATGTGCGGACGGTAGGGCATTTCCAGCACGTCAGGCATGTGCGCGGGCACGCAACAGTCCAAAATGGCAACAGGCAGGTCAGCCTGCACAATATCCAGCACTGTTGTCACCAGATAACCCGCGTTCAGGACAATGGCCTCACCCGGTTCCAGGTAGACTTGGGTGTTGTACCGGGTTTTGAAATCTTTTATCAGGCGGCACAGCAGCTCAACATCATAATCCGGGCGGGTGATATGATGACCGCCGCCAAAGTTGACGTATTCAACCCCTGAAAAATACTGGCCAAAATCCTGCTCCACTTTGGCCAGGGTACGCTCAAGACAATCTGCTCCCTGTTCACACAGGTTATGCCAGTGCAGACCGTCCAAAAGCGATAAATCTGCTGGCTGAAATTGTCCCGACCGCACGCCGAGCCGAGAACCTGCGGAACACGGGTCGTAGAGCGGGGTCGTGCCTTCGGAATGCTGCGGATTGATGCGCAGTCCGAGTTTGATATGCGGGGCGTTTTGAGTAATATCCGGCGCAAAGCGGCTAAGCTGGGCATGGGAATTAAAAACAATATGGTCGGCGGTTTGGCACAGTTCGGCAATGTCGTTTTTGCTGTAAGCAGCGGCAAAGGTGTGCACTTCACCGCCAAACTCTTCTCGTCCCAGTCTGGCTTCATGCGGAGAACTGGCACACACGCCGTCAAGCGTTTCCCGCAAAAGCGGAAAAACAGCGTACATGGCAAAGGCCTTTAATGCCAGCAGGATTTTGCAATCCGTTTCGTCCCTGACCCTGCGTAGTATGGCCAGATTATCCCGCATCAGACCCACATCCAGCACAAAGGCTGGAGTTGGAACCTCGGCGGGGTTAAAGCGGTACTCCAGGCGTCCGTTCATATTAAAATTCGTTGCGTTTTTTAATTTAAAAAAGAGTAATAAAACAATCGTAAACAGGACATGCTTTTAGGCTGAGTTGGGGGCAAGGTCAATCCTTGATGATTCTGAACGGTTGCGTTTTTGCAAGAAAAAAACAAATTCCTGACTGCTGCCAGTCAGAGTCAAATAAAAAAGGCCCCGCAAAGGGGGCCGTGAATTGCAGCTGTTCAGAGATTTTTTGGGGGGAAGTAATTTTTTATCCGCTGATGAGTTTTCCCCGTATAAAACGTGTGTTGTTTCCCGCGCCGGTTTTGATATGGCTGCTTCCAGCGCCACCGGAAATGGCGATATGGTCATTTCCCTTGCCAGTATCAAGCAGGCTTTTGATAAGGTCGCCGGCAAGGTAAAAATAGTCGTTGCCGCTACCTGTACAAATGACACTGTTTTGAATGGCTCCGGCTGTAAAATGCAATCGGTCATTGCCATCCCCGGTATCAATGTACATGGCATCCAGAAGTCCCCCGCCAACAATGGTGTCGTTTCCAGAGCCAGTCAGAATGGAACTGTTAAATCCATAGGCATAAACATTGCCCAGATGCACGTAATCGTTTCCACTTCCGGTATTGATGACGGAGTCATCTAGGATATCACGGATAAAAATCCGGTCATTTCCATTACCGGTATGTATGTTTCCTCCATAAACGGAGTTGGCTTTAATCACATCATTTCCCTCTCCGGTATTCACATTTCCTGAAAGACTCCCGGCTTCAATTACATCGTCTCCATCTCCGGTATCCACATTTTTCACCATAAAGCCCCTGATTACATCATTACCCGCACCAGTTGCAGTCCTTCCTCCCAATCCATATGTTTCAATAACATCATCGCCTTCTCCGGTATCCAGCTTCCCGTTGAAGGTATGAACAATAACCCTGTCATTTCCGGCACCTGTTGTAATTTCTGCTGCTCCTTCATCAACGCGGGCACTAACACTCAGTGCTTCAACAGTGTCATCGCCATCGCCGGTATGTACTGCTCCCCAATGCCATTGTCGAACTTCTTTACCATCTTTTCTAAAGACATGTTCTGTACCACTTACGATTCTGGCCTTTACCTTGTCGTCTCCGGCACCTGTATCCACAACACCACGTACTCTGTTGCTGACCCTTACGCTGTCGTTTCCATCACCAGTCATAATCCGGCTTCCTGCTGACACATCGCCCTGGACAAAAACAGTGTCATTGCCGTTTCCCGTGTCAATCTCCAGAGATTCGAGAGAATAATCATAGTCGTCCAGATGAGAGCTGGAGAGTTCCACAATTGTATCGTCTCCATCTCCGCCGCGCAGGTTTTTTCCTTCCAGACCGATAATCAGGTCGTTGCCCTCGGTTTCAGCTCCTTCAACATATTTTTTCATCTGGAGCTTGCCGGACTCGTCTTCATTCAGAATTGTGTCTTCACGCAGGAGAAATGTTTTTTCTGTTCGGCCGGTTGGGTCAAAAATATTCACCCGAAACCCGAACTTCTGGCCTCTGGTGGCCCTGTGTTCATCTGTAAACGTACCGGGCTGGTCCAGAGCGTCTGATTCGTTCTCAAATATCACTTTTTCGATGTTCACTGTGCGCCCGGATTTGAATGTCATGCTGGCAATGACGTTGTTCTTTCCGGCTATTTTTGCTGCTTCCTGCTTTTGGGTAGCAGCCAGTTTTTTTCCCTGCTCGGAAATTTCAACACTGTCTTTTGGGCAGGCAGTTCCGGCAGGTTTTCCCGCTCCGGCCGGCTGGGCTGCCTGTGCTGTCTGGGCCAAAGTCTGCGCCTGACCAGCTGTATTACCGACTCCTGAACCTGATATTGCGTCAAAAGACATGGGGGCCTCCTTGAGGGAATTTTATTTTTTTTAAAACAGATTCTTTCCCGATAATATGTAATCGGCTGGAACGTGTTTTCTTTAGCTGTGTTTGATAGAATAGCGCATAAAAGTTGTAAGCAAAAAACAGGCCAGAATGCTGTAAATATTTTTGATTTGAGAAGGCGGAGTTCCGGGATGTAGTATGGCCAGATTATCCCGCACCAGTCCCAAATCCGGCACAAAGACCGGAAGTTGGAACCTGGGCGGGGTTAAAGCGGTACTCCAGGCGTCCGTTCATTTTTGGTTGACCGGTTGTGGAGCTAGGATTCCTTGATGACCCAGGGCAGCCCGCGTACTTTGAGCTGTTCCATAAACGGATCCGGATCAAGCTGTTCCATATTGAACACGCCTTTTCCCTGCCATTTTCCGGTCGCGATCATCATGGCCCCGATCATGGCCGGAACACCGGTGGTATAGGAAACAGCCTGGGACCCGACTTCCTTGTACGCCTGCTCATGGTCGCAGATATTGTAGATATAGGCAGTTTTTTCCCTGCCGTTTTTTACGCCCCGCATCAGGCAGCCAATGCAGGTCCGGCCTTTGGTCAGCGGGCCAAGTGAGCCGGGGTCCGGCAGCAGATTTTTCAGGAACCGGATAGGGATAATTTCCTGGCCGTTATAGTTGACAGTATCAATTCTGGTCATGCCGACATTTTGTAATACTTCAAGATGCTTGAGATACTGGTCAGAAAAGGTCATCCAGAATCTGGCTCGTTTGAGCCCCTTCAGGTGCAGGGCCAGCGATTCAAGTTCTTCGTGGTACAGCAGATAGCATTTTTTGGGGCCGATTCCGTCAGGAAAATCATAGTTCATGGACCAGGAAAGCGGATCGGTTTCCACCCATTCGCCGCGTTCCCAGTAGCGTCCGCGCTGGGTGATTTCGCGGATATTGATTTCAGGATTAAAGTTGGTGGCAAAGGCCTGACCGTGGTCACCGGCATTGCAGTCAAGAATATCCAGAACATGGATTTCATCAAAAAGATGCTTTTGGGCGTAGGCGCAAAACACATTGGTCACGCCGGGGTCAAAACCGGAACCCAGAACAGCCATCAGTCCTTTTTCCCTGAAGCGTTCCTGATAGGCCCACTGCCATTTGTATTCAAATTTGGCTTCATCAAGCGGTTCGTAATTGGCTGTGTCCAGGTAATGCACGCCTGTTTCCAGACAGGCATCCATAATGGTCAGATCCTGATAGGGCAGGGCGACATTGACAACAATATCCGGCCCAAACTGTCTAATGAGCGCGACCAGTTCAGGAACATTGTCCGCGTCAACCTGGGCGGTCCGGACAGGGCGGTCAACCTGGGCGGCAATGGCGTCACATTTTTTCTTTGTGCGGCTGGCCAGCATAATTTCTGTAAAAACATCAGGGGCCTGGGCGCATTTATGGGTGGTGACCTGGCCAACACCGCCGGCTCCGATAATCAAGACTTTTGCCATATTTATTCTCCTGAAATTATTCTGTTTTTTTAAGAGTTAAATTAAAAACTGTTCAGATAGGTGTATCCGCGCAGGATACGGTCGTAGGCGTGCATAATCTGGTACCGTTCCTGCGGGGTGATTTTTCCCTCGCGGATACCGGCTTCCGCTGCGTTTCGGAATTTTTCAAAAACCTGCCGCGGATCGTATTCAACATAAGAGAGCACGTCAGAAACACTGTCGCCTTCCTGTTCGTGTACAACGTCAAAGGTGCCGTCAGTGTTGATTCGCACACTGACAACATTGGTGTCCCCAAAAAGATTGTGCAGATCGCCCAGGGTTTCCTGGTACGCTCCAACCAGAAAGGCACCCATATAATACGGAGTGCCTTCCTGTACCGGGTGCGCTTCCAGTACCCGTTTGACACCGTGCGTATCAATGAATTTATTGATTTTTCCGTCACTGTCGCAGGTAATATCAGCCAGTATGACCCGTTCAGTTGGCTCTTCTGCCAACCGGTGCAGGGGCATGATTGGAAAAAGATGGTCAATAGCCCATGAATCAGGAAGGGACTGAAATATACTGATATTGCAGTAATAGATACTGGCCAGAGGCAGGTCTATTTCCCGCAGGGCTGATGGCGGCGACTTGAGTTCTCTGGTCATTTCAGCAATTTTGCGGATAATGGCCCAGAAAATAACTTCGCAGGTTGAGCGTTGGCGCAGACTGCATTTTCCCAGCCGGAAAACCTGCCGGATTTCATCACGGTAATAAATGGCATCGTTGTAACATTCCTGCAGATTTTTCAGGGTCAGCGATGTATAGACTTCAAGAATGTTGTGAACCGCCTCAGGGTATGTTTCGTCAAGTTCGTCTGGAATGGGACGATTTTCAAGTCTGGAGACATCCAGCACATTAAAGAGCAGCACAGAAGAATACGCAACAGTGGCCCGGCCAGATTCGGTGATAATATGCGGGTGGGCAATATCCTGCTGGTCGAGTGTGTACATAATGGTTTCAATGGTATCCAGACAATATTCGTCCAGACTGTAGTTGCGGCTGGAAGGAAAATTACTGTGTGAACCATCGTAATCAACAGCCAGTCCGCCACCCAGATCAAGATAGCCCATGCGGCAGCCTTCCTTGCACAGTTCAGCGTACATGCGGGCGGCTTCCTTGACCGCGACCCGGATATCGCGGATATTGGGCAGTTGGGAACCCAGATGAAAATGCACCAGACGAACACAATCAAGCATGTCTGTTTGTTTGAGCATATCAAGAGCGTCAATGACATCTGTGGTTGAAAGCCCGAAGATGCTTAAATCTCCGGCTGATTCCGCCCAGTGCCCTCCGGCGTGGGTGGAAACCTTTATCCGAATGCCAATCTGCGGGCGGATGCCCAGCTCCTGTGAACGCTCAAGCACCAGTTTCAGTTCACTAGGCATTTCCAGAACAAGAATGCAGTTATAGCCCATTTTGCAGGCGTAAAGTGCCAGGTCAATGTAGTCGATGTCTTTATAGCCGTTACAGACAAGGCAGGCCTCCCTGTTTTTCAGGTAGGAAAGGGCAATAACCAGTTCGGCCTTGCTGCCGACCTCAAAACCATGTTTGAACGGCGCGCCAACCTTGGCCATCTCCTTGATAACCTGTTGCTGCTGGTTGACCTTGATTGGATAGACGCCCATAAAGTCGCCCTGATACTCAAGTTCCCTGATGGCCGCGGCAAAACTGGCGTGCAGCTGCGACAGCGGCCCGTCAAGCAGGTTTTCAATCCGCAGCAGAACCGGCAGGTCAAGTCCTCGGTCTTTCAGACCGGCGATGATTTCCGGGATACTGACGCTCCCTGCTGTCGGGTCTCCAAAAGGAGAGATAGCCAGTTCGCCTTTTGGAGTGATATGGAAATAGCCTGAACTCCATGTGTCAACACCATAGAGTTCATTTGACTTTTCAATACTCCATTTTTCCAGATTATTACGCATGGTTTGTGTTCCGTTTTGTCAGAAGCGGTTTTTTGCCGGCTTCGCTTTTTTTGGGGATTTAAGTTCCTGGAAACAGGGCATTCTTTTAGACTGAGTTGGGGGGAAGGTCAATCCTTCGTTTTTGATAATGTCGATGGCAGAAGACTTGGCGGATTCGCGTGGCGCAGAAAAAAATATCCTGAATGAGCGGAGAGAGTTGGAGTTATAAAAAACATCCGCAACGATGAAAAAATCGCTTGCTTTTTTTTTTTGAAGAAAATACTGTCTTTTATTTACGGGATGTGGCTCAGTTTGGCTAGAGCGCTGCGTTCGGGACGCAGAGACCGGGCGTTCGAATCGCCCCATCCCGACCACACAACAATTTTACCCACCGATTTTTCAATTCCCTTTCTGAGCGTGAAAATCTCTTGTCCATTATATTCGCAATGTTGCAGACCTGGCCCTTGTCTCTCTTTTCAAGAGAGAGTAGCTGTATGGTTTGTACAGATGACCTCTAACCATTTTTTGTTTCAGGAGCACCAGGCATGACAGATGAAGAGCAAATACCGGAAGAAAATTTTGCTGAACTTTTTGAGGCATACATGCCTTCACAAAACCGTCATTTCAAGGTTGGCGATAAAATTACCGGCCGCGTTGTTTCCATAGGCCAGACCGATATTATTCTTTCGACCGGAACCAAGCGGGACGGTGTTGTCAGCAGGGAAGAACTGGAAGACGAAAATGGCGTTCTGTCCTGTCAGGAAGGTGATGAAATCGAACTGTACGTTGTTTCCACCCGTGACAACACCCTGCATCTTTCCAGGGCAGTTTCCGGGGTTGGCGGGCTGGACGCTTTGCAGGACGCCTTTTCCGCTCAGTTGCCGGTACAGGGCAAGGTGAGCGCGACTTGCAAGGGCGGGTTCAATATTGACATTATGCAGCGCCGTGCCTTTTGTCCCATCAGCCAGATTGATGCCCGCTTTGTTGAAGACGGTGAAAGCTATGTGGGACAAAGTTTTGATTTTGTTATTACCAGCCTGGAGCAGGGCGGACGCAATATTGTTGTTTCCCGCCGCCGGCTGCTGGAAAAAGAGGCTGCTGAAGCCAGCCGCCAGTTTCAGGAAGAGGTCAGTGTTGGTGATACCCATAAAGGCCGGATTGTGCGCCTGGAAAAATTTGGTGTTTTTGTTGAGCTTGTTCCCGGTGTGGAAGGCATGGTGCATATCTCTGAAATGTCCTGGTCCCGAATTCATTCTCCGCAGGAGCTGGTATCTGTTGATGACCAGGTCAATGTAAAAATTCTGAAAATGGAAAAAGATGAAAAATCCGGCCGGATGCGGATTGCCCTGTCCATGAAGCAGGCCCAGCCCGACCCCTGGGATTTTGTGGAAAGCAAGTTGAAAACCGGAGATACAGTGAGTGGCAAGGTTACCCGCTGTACGTCTTTTGGCGCGTTTGTCGAGCTTTTTCCGGGTATTGAAGGGCTTATTCACATCAGCGAACTCAGTTATGTCAAACGGATTAACCGTCCGGAAGATGTGGTCACGCCCGGTCAGCAGGTCAGCGTTGTGGTCAAGGAAATTGACATGAACCGCCAGCGCATCGGACTCAGTCTGCGGGAAGTTGAAGGCGACCCGTGGCAAAAAGTCATGGAAACCTGCGCTCCAGGCCAGATTGTTGACGCGACTCTGGAGAAAAAGGAACAGTTTGGCTGGTTTATTACGCTTCAGCCCGGAGTGGTTGGTCTGCTGCCTTTGTCCCGTCTGGCAGGGGCGGATAAAAAATCTGAAATGGAGAAACTGCAGCCCGGTGACAAGATTCAGGTCAGAATTGAGAGTATTCAGGCCGGAGAAAAACGTATCAGTCTGCATTTGGCAGGTGGTGACAATGACGGGACCGAACAGAACTGGAAAGAGCATGTCAAGCCCGAACCGGCGGCCAGCCAGTCTTTTGGTTCTTTGGGAGCAAAACTGCAGCAGGCCTTGCAGAACAGGTAAGTGTTCCGGGGCTGTGTTTTTCCGTTTTGGACAACACCGTGCAGACATTTATCCTTCACAGTTCCTACCAGCCACAGGGCGACCAGCCGCAGGCTATTGAAGAACTGACAAAAAATATTGAACAGGGAGTCCGTGATCAGGTACTGCTTGGCGTAACCGGTTCAGGCAAGACATTTACCATGGCCAATGTCATTGCCCGTACAGGCCGTCCCACCCTGATTATGGCTCCAAACAAGACGCTTGCCGCGCAGCTGTTCAATGAGTTCAGAGAAATTTTTCCTGAAAACGCGGTTGAATACTTTGTCAGCTATTACGATTATTACCAGCCGGAAGCCTATCTGCCGCACTCAGACGTCTATATTGAAAAAGATGCTTCTATCAATGAAGAAATAGACAAATTGCGCCACTCCGCAACGCACGCTCTGCTCACCAGGCGGGACGTGATTATTGTGGCTTCCGTGTCCTGTATTTATGGCCTGGGTTCGCCGGAATTTTATTCCAGTATGGTTATTCCTGTTCAGGTTGGCCAGAATCTTAAAATGGAAACCCTGCTGGCCCGTCTGGTGGAAATCCAGTACGAGCGTAATGATTACGACTTTCACCGCGGTACGTTTCGGGTACGCGGCGATATTGTTGAGCTGATTCCGGCCTACAGTCATGGCCGGGCCTTGCGCCTGGATTTTTTTGGCGATGAAGTAGACACCATTCTTGAAACCGACCCCCTGACCGGTGAGATACGGGGAAGCCTTGAAAAGGCGCTTATCTTTCCTGGCAGCCATTATGTCAGTAATCGTGAGAATCTCAAACGCACGGCAGACGATATTCGTGAAGAACTGCGTGAACAGTTAACCGCTTTTCAGCAGGCCAATAAGCTGGTTGAAGCCCAGCGTCTGGAGCAGCGGGTGCAGCTTGATCTGGAAATGCTGGAAGAAATGGGCTACTGCCCGGGCATAGAAAATTACGCCCGGCATATGGAAAAACGGGAAGCCGGCTCGCCGCCCTATACCTTGCTTGATTATTTTCCTGATGACTTTTTGCTGTTTATTGACGAGTCCCATGTTGGCGTGCCCCAGATCCGGGGGATGTTTAATGGCGACCGCGCACGTAAGGAAACACTGGTCAATTTCGGTTTTCGCCTGCCATCAGCCATTGATAACCGTCCGCTCAATTTTGATGAATTTTTGAGCCGAACCAATCAGGCTGTTTATGTTTCAGCCACACCCGGCGACTGGGAGCAGGAACGTTCGCAGGGACTTGTTACCGAACAGATTATTCGTCCCACGGGCCTGCTTGACCCCCAGATTGAAATCCGGCCCACCAAAGGCCAGATGGACAATCTGATTAGCGAATGCCGGGCCAGGCATGAGCGGGGCGAGCGGGTACTGGTCACCACGCTGACCAAACGTATGGCCGAAGACCTGACCGAGTACCTTGATGAACACGCCATTCCAACCAAATATCTGCATTCGGATATTGATACCCTGGAACGGGTGGCCATTATCCATTCCCTGCGAAAAGGGGAGTTTTCCGTGCTGGTTGGCATTAACCTGTTGCGGGAAGGTCTTGATATTCCTGAAGTGTCCCTGGTTGCCATTCTGGACGCGGACAAGGAAGGCTTTTTACGTTCCCACCGTTCGCTTATCCAGACCTTTGGCCGGGCCGCGCGTAACACAAACGGTTTTGTTTTGCTTTACGCGGACAAGACAACTCCATCCATGCAGGCCGCGATTCAGGAAACCCTGCGCAGACGGGCAATCCAGATGGAATACAACGAGCGTATGCATATTACGCCGCGCAGTGTATCCAAAGGCTTTAAAAATGTGCTGGAAGAGATTTACGCCAATAAAAACAGCGGCCAATATGATGCCGTGGCAGAACAGGCCGCGCAGTATGGAAATGATCCCAAAAAACTGGCGCAGACCATCAAAAAACTGGAAAAAGACATGCGCGGTGCCGCCAAAGACCTGGAGTTTGAAAAGGCGGCCAGGCTCAGGGACACCATTGCCTCTTTACGGAAAAAGATGCTGGGCTAAGCTGCCGCCTTGACAGTCCGGTTGCTGCTCCCGGCGGTTTTGCAGGTCGCGGGCCCTGAGGGGAGCGGAAGCTTACAGCAGGGCTAGTCGCAGGGAATCTGCTCTGTGGGACGGCACTTATCGTCATCTTCCCGGTTGAGATGACTTTTAATCTCGGCAATCCTGTTGCCCTCAACCAGCCATTTTGCTTCCGGCCCGATGGTGAGCGGCACAGATGTTATTTCTGCCTGTTTGAGAAACTGACTGAGCTTTTCAATATATTTTTTCCCTTCTGGGCATTGCAAATCCTGCGAGACTGTCTGCATGGCCATATATTCATCAAAGTTTGAGCGCTGGCAGATGGCCTGAACAGCTAAATTTTGATTTTTTTCTTGCAGGATAGGAAAGATAATGATGTGCACGGTAAGTTCTGATTGTTGTACAAGCTGATGAAGGGCTTTAAGAAGCCTTTTACAATGTGAGCAGACAGGGTCAGTTATAACGTAGATTTCATATTTTGAAGTTCCTTGGGGCGCAAGAGTTATCGCTGAAAACTGTTTCAGGGTCATAAAATGGGTTTTGAAAAATGATTCCTTTTTTGAATCCAGCATCATTTTATCAAGAGATAGCTTATTTTTTTCTTCTTTTTCTTTCTCTTGCAGCTCAATCATTGTCTTTTGAGTAACAGATTCCTTATGTTGCAGCAGTTGTCCTATCAGGACAAAATCTTTTCCTGCATATATGGGGGCGATTTCATTTTGAGTCTGCAGAATAACTTCGCAGACAGAACCTCTTTCCTGTTTTTTGATAATTTTTGCTGTAACTGGCAGAGGGAGATGCTGTTGGAGAAAAGGCAAAGAGACATGGTCACAGACAGAGGCGGAAACTGCTGTACAGGGAAAAACAATCAGGAAGAGAAAAAGGAAAAGCTGAGTGGGCTTGAGCATAATGAAAAAGCAACAAAACAGACAGACGTTTTCATCTGCCTGTTTTGTTGTCAGCCAAAATTACTGCGCAGTGGTGGAACCCTGAACGCCAAGAGAGCCGCCTGTGCCAAGCCCACCTTTCACATTCTGGGCCTTGTAGGCCTTGAGTGCTCTTATCAGATTATTCATGGAATCCGTGAACGCGGCCAAAATGACTTTGCCCTCAGAGGTGTTGCTGTAGCCGCTGGCTTTGCCTCCGACACGGCTTCCGAACAGGCCGCCCATGAGAGAAAAATCAGTGTTTTCGGCATTGCCTTCGGCTGCCGCGAGTTGCACGCCGGAACGGTTTTCAATCAGGGTCAGTACAGTGCTGGCATCACTTTTTTTAATACCCAGACCGACATTGAAGTTCACTCCTGCGGGCTTGAGTAAACCACCCAGCATTCCTGTACCGCCACTGGAATTATTGCTGCTGAATGAGATAGACGGTGTTATTGTGTAATCTGCCGCCACCATTTGGCCCTTTCCAAAATTGGAACCGCTCCTCATCTCGCCGGATTGCATCAGTTCTCGTTCGCGTGTCATGGCTTTCATACTTCTGCCCCGTTCAACAACCACAAAACAGTTCGATTGCTGGGCCAGAAGGCGAATAACCGGAACAGTTGAGGGAAGGCGCAGATCGCTTGTCAGGTGGTGGTACCAGGATTCATCTTTGTCCTCAAAAATAGACACGGTTCCAAGTGACGCGTCACAATGTTCCAGGCCGGAGTTGGCGTTTTGAGCGGAAGCTCCGGCTGCTGCTCCGGTAGCCGCTGTTTTGGCGCCGGAACCCATTGACATACAGCCTGTCAGTAAAACAGCCAGGAAAAGTACGGCAAGTTGGAGAGAGATTTTCTTTATGGTCATTTATTGCTCCTGAATAGAAATGGGGTTATTTACGAAGCGTTAATTTAACCTCGAAATATGGTTTCGTCAAGTTCTGGGCAAGATTGCGTCAGATCTTCCCTAACTCTTTTGTGGATACGAGGTTCGCAGGCCTTGTCACAAGCCTCGCTTTGGTTACATACTGGAGCATTTCTGCGCCGCGAACTCAGGTTTATCCTTGACAATTTTCCTGGTTGATATTTTTATTCATCTTTTTTGATATGAAAAATTATTACAGCTTTCTGAATCTGCCATCAGGAGAGAGGGATGAGGAATGTTTTTTTTATTTTTTATTCTGTAATACTCCTTTCCGGGTGTGGAAAAATTTTTACAGGATATGAAGAGGAATTGAGCGAATATAATTTCGTATATATTCAAAATAATTGTTCTTCTGTGTTTATAGAAAAAATGATTGATTCAGGCTCAGATTTACTTCTCTGGTCTGAACTTGGCGGCAGTCTGAAAAGAAAATGTAAAGATTATGAGGCCAGTAATCATTATTTTGACAGAGCTGAAAAATATTATAAGGAAGAAGTTGACTTAGAAAATTTTGGAGAAAAAACGCTTAAATCTGTTGGAACAATATTAACCAATGAAAATCTTACAGACTATCATGGAAATGTTTTTGAAGCAATAATGGTCAATACCTATAAGGGACTTAACTTTATGTCTCTTGGCAAACAGGATTTGGCCAGAGTTGAATTTAACAGGGCCCTGGACAGACAGCGAAGGGCAAAGCTCTTATTTAAGTCCCAGATAGAGAGAAAGCAAAAGGAACTGGAAGAAAAAGAAAGGGAAAAAAATAGCCTGGCAGACAGAGAAAAAACTTTTGATTTTGTAAAAGAAAGTTACGAGCGCGGCTTGTTTTATAATTTTCAGGCCTATCCGGACTTTGTGAACCCTTTTACAACCTATATGGCAGCCTTGTTTGCTTTAAGCAGCAATGATTATGAAAAAGCAAGATATCTGTTCAGGGAAAGTATGGCCATGGACCCTGAAAATGAATTCATTACAGATGATTTTCAGTTGGCAGATAAATGGATGCGCGCGGGACAGGGCGAAAAAAAATATATCTGGTTGATTTATGAAAATGGAAAAAACCTGAGAAAAGATGAGGTCAGAATAGATATTCCTGTTTTTTTGGTTTCCGATAAAGTTTTTTACGCGCAAATCGTACTGCCAACATTAAGGGAACAGCCTGATTCTTACACATTTTTGACCCTGAATGCGAATCGTACAAGAATGATTGCGGATATGGACAGGATCGTAAAAACAGAATTCAAAAATAAGCTGCCACTTGTTCTACTCAAGGCTGTTACGCAGACAATAACCAAGGCTGTTATTGAGGCCAGTATGTCAAGCAAAGATGAATTGCTTGGAATTGGCGCGGAATTGTACAATATTCTGACAAGCAGGGCGGATGTCAGGAGCTGGGTCAGTTTGCCGAAAAATTTTCAGGCCGTTCGGGTTGAAAACACGGGGAAAGGGGCTATAATCCAAACGGATACGAAAGAGGTGCTGGAGAGTATTGACATCGCGAAAGATAAAAACGTAATTTTATATCTTTCTTCGTCAGTACCCGGCTTTTATGTTCTCCATACAATCTTATTTTAAGAGGTAGAAATGCGAAAATTATTTCTGTGTTATTGTATTTCAATGTTATTTTTGGGGGCAGGCTGCGCTTCACGCACGCATAAGGCAGATGAACAAAGGATGGCCGTAACAAATCCGCGTGTAAAAATTGAAGACAGTGCCATTCAAAAATGGCTGAGAACCGATTTTGTACATACTGTTCAAAGAGCAGACGGCTTGGTGGAGTTTGAAGCAAGGTTTACAAATATGAGCCGGTATGGAAAAAAATTAGCGTATAAGGTAGAATGGCTTGATGAAAATGGTTTTGTGCAGAAGACTTTGATGTCCAGATGGATTTTATCTGAGGTGGAAGGGCGAAAAAATCTTGTTATTCATGGAATCAGTCCAAGTGCGGCAGTAAAAGATTTTTTTCTTATTTTGCAACGGCCAAACTATTATGACAATCTGAAACGAGATGCATATCATAAACAGCACAATAATTAAAAAGGAGAGCGGTATGAAAAAGAGTATTGTTTTTTGGATAGTCCTTTTGTTCATAACCGGCTGTTCCAGTCGGACGCAATACGTGGATGAAGGATACAAGAATCAGGAAGAATTGATAACAATGGGGATTGACAGGGGCGATTTTGAAAAAGCCGCTGTTGAAGCGACTGAAAGTCTGTTGCAAAGCGGAGTCTTGAATAAACAGGGCGGCGAAAGATATGTTGTGGGGATTGATCAGATTATAAATGACACAACGCAACGGATTGATACTGATATGCTGATTAAGAAGATCCGTGTGGCTCTTTTGAGAAGTGGCAAGGCTATTGTTACAACCGCTATACAGGTGGGCGGCCCTGAATCAACTCTCAGTCATTCCGTAAGAGAGTTGAGAAGCAATGAAGAAGTGAAAGGAACGACAATTGCCAAAAAGAACGCGATGATCGCGCCGGATATGGGCCTGAGCGGAAAGATACTTCAGAGAAACGCGAGAACTGGAAGTGGCAAGCAGCTGGTAGAGTATTATTTTCAGCTCACCCTTACCCATCTTGAGAGCGGACTCGCATTCTGGGAACATGAGGTGATTATCGGCAAGGTTGGCTCAAAAAAAACTGTTTCCTGGTAAGGGGTTGAAAATCAGCCCGGAGTGCTGTCAGCGCCATTTCAACTGGGAACAGACCATTCCGCAAAAAATAAGCAGGCAGCCCAAAATTGTCCGTGCTCCCATGGTTTCATCTAAAAACAGCCAGCCGGCAATGGTCGCGAATATTCCTTCCGTACACAGGAGTATGGCAGCTGTTGCCGGCTTAGCATCACGCTGAGCAACGACCTGCAGGGTAAAGGCAATGCCAACGGAAAAAAATCCGGCGTAGAAAATAGCCCAGATACTGGCCCAGATACCACTCGCGGTAATGTGTTCAACAAAGATTGCCGCTATGAGGCTGAATACCGAACAGGCCATAAATTGCACGCACGACATTTTAACAGCATCAACCGTGCGCAGACCTGGAGAAAAAAATCCAATACAGATGACATGCAAGGCCCAGAAGGCTGAACCGGCCAGCACCAGAAGATCGCCTTTGTTGATACTGAAATCCTGTGTCACGCTTAAAAAATATGTGCCGCAAATCGCCAGAAAAGTGCCAATCCAGGTTCCAAGTCCATATTTTTGTTTCATGAATATTCCAAACAGCGGAACCTGTACAACATACATGCCGGTTAAAAATCCGGCCTTGCCAGCACTTGTTAAACAGATTCCAAGCTGCTGGAGATAGGAACCAGTGAACATCAGCAGGCCCAGGAGGCAACCGGAAAAAACAAGATGGCGTGTATTCTGGCTGTTTCCGGCCTGTTTCTTGTCCATGCGTGAAATAAGCGGAACAAGAACCAGTGAACCCAGAGCAAAGCGAATGGCGTTGAAGGTCAGTGGTTCCATATACTGCATGGCAAATTTTTGGGCTGAAAAAGTTGTTCCCCAGATTCCGGCAGTAAGCAGCAGTAAAATATTGGCTCTCATGGCGGCTGAATACATTTTGTTCTCCATGTTCACTTGAAGTTTTTGCGGTTATTGATTAGGCCTGCGAAATCGGTTCGTGCATACGCTGTCACAATTGAACTTGCAACTGGCTCTTGTATCTCCACAGATGAAGCGCTCTGTGCAGATGACCATTTTTCGGACTAAGGACATTTTGTGAAAAAGATAGCTCTTCCAGACCATACCATATTGTGTGTTGTTTTGTTTTTGGCCGCCACAACCCTGACCACAGAGATTGTTTTGCAAACCGTTGCCCAGACCAGCCTGTGCGGCGTTGCTTCCTGCAGGGTGGTGGGAGAATACATCCGTTTTGGAGAACTGATGCTTATTCAGGCGGGAGCCGTCTTTTTCTGGTTTTTTTTTCTGTTCCTTTTGCTTGCTGTTCGCTCCCCCCAGATTCGTTTCTGGCATTTTACCCTGCTTGCCTGTTTATACGGGAGTATGGCTTTTGATGGTGCCTTGCTCGGTTTTCAGTTTGTGCACCTTAAAACCTATTGTCTGATTTGCATTGGCGTTGGCCTGATACTTTTTTGTGTCGCCCTTTCCTGCGCCTGGTGGAAAAAAAGCTGGCAGGTCTGTTTGCTGGCCTGCGCGGTCTGGGCAAGCGGCTTTGCCGCCAGTTCCATTCTGGTATGGGACAGTACTGGAGGAGAAGTGGCGGAACTGGAAGATTCGGTTCTTTTGAAAACCGATGTCGCGGTCAGTGGTGATTATCCTGCCTACCATCTGTTTTTCAGTTTGCACTGTTCGCATTGCACTGACCTGTTGACTGATTTAAGCCTGAATAATGACCTTTTGACCGGCAATGGCAACTGGCTGCTGCATCCTTTGGACACGGAAAAAAAAGATGTCGCCAAACTGACTGCGCTGACTCAGGTAGCGGAAGTACAGGACAATGTTTTTTACGCGATATTAAAAACCAAACAGCTTGAAGAAGACGGGCTGCCTGCGCCTGAAGCAAAAATTTTTGACATGGCCAAAAAATCACGGGCTTTTTTTACCGCCAGCGGGTATAAAGGAATCCCTTTGCTCATTGTTCAGGTCAATCCCTCTGTCACACTTGCTTTTCAGGGCAATGATGTGATTTTGAAATGGCTGCGGGGCCAGGAACTGATTGAGCGCCAGGCTGTGCGGGAGCCGGAAAAAGAAGCTGGAACAACTGGTGACAACTGATTTTTATGTGGAAAAAACAGGTCAGGGGAGCGGCCTTGCGCCTTTGCCGCAATTAAAAGAGCTGGAAAATCATGCTTGAACTTCTTCGTATTAAACAACTGGCGTTAATTGACGATCTGGAACTTGAATTTTCTTCGGGCCTGAATGTGATTACCGGAGAAAGTGGAGCTGGAAAATCGTTTATTCTCAAGGCGATGGATTTTATTCTGGGCGAGCGGATTGAGACGAACATGGTGCGTCCGGGCGCGGAGGAAGCCAGAGTCGAAGCCCTGTTTGTTGTTGATGGCGAAGAGCTGATCATCCGGCGGGAGCTTTCCGGCGTAACAGGCCGCAGCCGCCTGTTTGTCAATGACCAGCTCAGTTCAAAAGAAAAAATCGCAGCCCTGCGTCCTTCGCTGTTACAGATTACCAGTCAGCACGGGCAGCAAAAACTGTTGCGCCCATCTACCCATCTCCAGATTCTTGATCATTTTTTGCCCGATTCGGCTGTTGTGCGGCGTTTTTTGAGCATGCGGGAAGAGCTGCGTGAAATCTGCCGCCAAAGTGAAGACCTGGACAAAAAAATGGCCGACCTTGTCGCCCGCCGTGAAATGCTTGAATTTCAGCGCCAAGAAATCGAACGGGTAGGGCCGGTTGCCGGAGAAGAAGACGAGTTGCTCAGGCGCAAGGAGCAGGCCAGGGCTTTTGAACTTTCTCTTGCTCAGGTTGAGGAAGGTCTGTCTTTGCTGCACGGAGCGGAAAGCGGCCTGCACGATACACTCGCCCGTTTGCAGATGGTTTTGCAGCGCCTTGTTGAACAGCACGAGGCTCTGGCTCCGTCCCTTGAATCTGTTACGACTTTCAGGGATACTCTGCGGGATATTGACGCTTCTTTCCGCCAGCTTTCGCATCTGCAGGGCAGTGAAGAAAACCTGGACGGCATAGAACGCCGCCTGTGGGAACTGGCGCAGTTAAAGCGCAAACTGAACCGGACTCTGCCCCAGATTCTGGATTTGCAAAATGAAATTGACGCCAACCTTTCTTTTCTTGATGAAAGCGGTCTGGAAAAAAATCGTCTCACCAGGGCCGAGGCCCAGAAAAAAGAGGAACTGGCTGTTTTGTGCCGCGAACTGAACACTGTCAGACAGGAAACAGCCGCCAAACTGGAAAAGCGTATTCAGAGTCAGCTGCATGAACTAGGCTTTGCCGAGTACGTTACAACCCGTTTTGTCTTTGAGGACGAAGAGGTGTATCCAGGTATCGTTCAAAAACGGCCCCGGCTGTACTGGATTCCAAACCCAGGCCAGCCGCCACAGGCCCTGGACAAAATTGCTTCCGGCGGAGAACTGTCCCGTTTTTTGCTGGCTCTGGCTGAACTGCGGGTAGGGCAGGAACAGGCAACCCTTGTTTTTGACGAGGTTGACGCCGGAATCGGCGGTGAAACCCTGGGCAAGGTTGGGCGTTCTCTTCACTCGCTGGCCCGGGAAAGGCAGATCATTCTTATCTCGCACTGGCCGCAGCTGGCTGGTCTGGCTGACGCGCATTTTCTGGTTCAAAAAAATGTCCATGCCGGACAGACCTTTACTTTCTGTCATGCGCTGAATGAAGCAGAACGCAAGAATGAACTGGCCAGAATGACAGGAAAAAATTTTTCTCCCGTATAAGCCAGAATCTGGAGCACGTATGCCGCAGCAAAGCAGTTGCCGCGAACTGGAAGTTCTCGCACTTCAGTTTGCGGACTCACAACAAAGATTTTGCCATCTTTATCTGCAGCCCCCTGAATGGGAATATACGGTTGGCCAGTTTGTCATGCTCAGAGCTGAAAGTTTTGGCTGTGAACTCCCCTTAGGCCGGCCTCTTTCCATCTGCGAGCTGAATACACGGTATCTGCATCTGTTCTTTCAGGTGCGGGGCAGGGGGACGAAGCGACTTGCCGCACTGCGAACTGGCGACAAGGTTACAGTGTGGGGACCGCTTGGAAACGGTTTTTTTTATACAGGGGAACAGTCTCTTTTATTGCTGGCCGGGGGAATCGGCATTGCCCCGTTTTTCCAGATGGCCCGTGTTCACCCCCGTCCAGAGCTTTTGCGTCTGCTTTTTGGGCATCAGCTTGACCCTGCCTGTTACTCTCTGGATATTTTTTCGGGACTTGGCGCGAGCGAGTTCTTTCATCAGCGCAGGCCTGAAGATTTGCCTGTGTTTATTGACCTGCTGGAAAAGGAAATGGCTGGCGCAGCGCAGGAAAACCGTTTGGTGCTGGCCTGCGGTCCGCTTCCTTTTTTGAAAACAGTACAAGAGCTTGCCGCGCGGCATGAGGTTCAGGCCCAGCTTTCTTTGGAAACCAGAATGGGTTGCGGTGTGGGAGCCTGTCTTGGCTGTATGGTTGAAGGCAAAGAGCGGTTGTTACCAACCTGTACCTGTGGCCCTGTTTTTCGGGCCAGCGACATGAAACTGTAAGCGGTAACCTATGAACATGCATGTTGAGCTTTGCGGCCTGCGTCTGCGAAATCCGGTGCTGACCGCTTCCGGCACATTTGGCTACGGAACTGAATTTGAACCCTATGGCGATTTGAAAGAACTTGGCGGGATTACCATAAAAGGCGTTTCCCTGCACCCCAGACAGGGAAATCCCATGCCGCGTATCGTTGAAACTGCCTGTGGTGTGCTCAATGCTATCGGGCTGCAAAATGTGGGCATTGAACAGGTGCTGAAAAAACTGGACTGCCTGCCGCAGGGCCTGCCTGTCATCGCTAATCTGTACGCCCAGTCCGAGGAAGATTTTGCCCGTCTGGGCGCCAGCTTTGCTGAAAACGGCAAGGTCGCGGCCTTGGAAGTCAATATTTCCTGCCCCAATGTCCGGGCCGGGGGCATGGCCTTTGGGCAGGAACCCAAAATGGCGCGGCAGGTAACAGAGGCGGTGAAAAAGGCAGCGGGGCATCTGCCGGTTATTGTCAAGCTCAGCCCCAATGTGACTGATATTCGGGTGCTGGCAAGGGCGGCTGTTGATGGCGGGGCAGATGCGCTTTCGCTCATTAACACGCTTTCGGGCATGGCTGTTGATATAAAAAACCGCCAGCCCTTGCTTGGCAATGTGATTGGCGGTCTTTCCGGCCCGGCCATAAAACCTGTGGCCTTGAAAATGGTGTACGATGTGTGTCAGACTGTTGCCGTGCCTGTGATTGGCATTGGTGGAATTGTCTGCGCCCGTGACGTGCTGGAGTTTATTCTGGTTGGGGCGCACGCAGTTCAGATTGGCACGGCCAATATTATGCGTCCTGACAGCGCGTTTCGTATCGCGCGGGAACTGCCGTTTGTAATGCAGGAACTCGGACTTGAGTCGCTTGAAGATTTGCGCGGAAAACTTGTTGTTTAATTTTTGATTGCTGATTTTTGATTTGAAGATTGAAGAACGCCGTGCCGAAAACAACGGACAACCTCTCTCAATAATCACCAATCAGCCCAACGTAAAATCACAACTCCCAATCTTCCAATTCTATTTCTCCTTCAACTCTGCGCCAATCTGCGCAATCTGCGGATTTTTCAAATCAAAAATCCGCACTCAAAAATCTAAAATTACCTGATTCCAAACTGCCCCAGCACCTGGACGACTTTTTGAGACAGATTGGTCGTGCCTCTGGCCAGCGCTTTCAGGTTCAAAAGCAGCAAAATATCAGGCAGGGCCTCAGATTTCTCCCATGCCTCTACCAGAAGACGCTGGAGTTTTGGGTCCGGGATACGCGCCAGAACTTTTTGCAGTTCTTCACGTTGTTGCGGTCTGAAAAAGAAGGTTTTTATTTTCGGGTTCAGTGCGACAAGCTGTTTTTGGTATTCTTTGGCCAGGCCGCCTTTGAGGACCTTTTTGAGCAGCTCAACAGGAATCTTGCGTTCGCAGTGACGGCGAAGGGCTGTTTTTTTCAGATCTTTGCCTGCCTTGCGGCGAATCTGCTCTTCAAACTCACACAGAAAAAGAAACGGCCACATCATGTGCGCTTTTTGCGGATCCAGATTAAGAGTTAAAGTTTGGAGGGTTTGCATCTGTTCTGGAGGATAGGAAAAAATGCTTGTCAGCTCGGCCCAGATTGTATCCATCGCAATTTTGGCCATTAAAATCATGTATTCCACCTGTTCCAGATGGAAAATCCAGTTGACCAGCTCCCCGGCGTTTTGAGGGGGAGAGTCCGGCTGAAAAAGGTCGGCGCAGGTCGCTCCAAGCCCGTCCATAGCCAGAATTCGGGCGCAAAGGTCTTCATATCCGCCGGTTTCTATCTCGGTTCTCTTGATGATTCTGGCGCATTGGCGGAGTAAAGGCAGACAATCAGGGCCTGCCTTGCTTTTTGCCTGGATATACCTGTTTTGAATCCGGCTGAGTATGCCTTGTTCCTTGTTTGGTACGGCCTGAAAGGAATGAGAGACAGGAAAACGGATCACAATAAGATTTTGTTCCCGTGTCATTGCAAACTGTTTTTTATTTATGATTTCTTCATATATATTCCTGCATGATTCCTGCACAAACTGGTGATAAAATTGCTTCCAGAAGTCATGGCCAAGCTCAATCTTTTGCGCCAGTTCATGCAGTTGCAGTTCAGCTTCAGCACCACGGAAGCGTGAGATGCCAAGCATGAGATTATCCATGAACAGGCCTGAACAATAAATAACAACCTGAATTATTTTAATAAGTATGGCTTCTGTATGAAAGATTTCCAGGCGCATATCCCGGATTGTTGAATTGTCCTGTTCTGCGCTTTCTTTGAGGTATGTATTGATGGAAAACAGAAAAGAGGCGATTTTTTTCTTTATCTGCTCATGCTCCACGTGCATGGTAGAGCGAAGGCAGATCATGTTGATCAATCCTTGCTGTCCGATTGCAGTTGTCGGGCATTCGTCAATAAGCGCGATACAGGTAGGGATAACAAACTGTAAGACATCAGCTTCTGTTATCTGATTCAGTGTTTTTTTTTCCTTGAGCTGGCGAACACGCTCCAGGTAGCTCTGTAACCTGCTTTCTTTTTCGTTTATCATTTTCTATCCATGCGTCGTTAATAAAAATAGAACCGTAGTCAAAAATTCTGTTTTTTTCAACTCAAAAATATTCTCAAATCAGAAGGAGCGGCTCTTTATCAGTAGTCAATCTTCCATTGCAACTCTATTTTTTTGCCCTCTGTTCCACCAATTTTGGTGTCCAGGGAGAGATGGGGACTCATTTCCATTTCCACAGAAAGGCTGTCTTCTCCCTCAGTTGGACTTTTTTCAAATTCCACATAGATTTTTTCCGTCAGATATTTTCCCACACCGACACTGAGTCCACCTGTTCTGTCCTTGTTCTCTTCTATTTTGAAGGTATCGACTCCAAGTACCGTTCTGATACCGCTGATTAGATCAAAATTGTTTTTTCCCGCTCCGGTCAGATGAGTCAGTGTCTGAGCCAGATAGATTGACTGGATAGGGGAGATATTGTCAAGTGAGCGGCCAAAAAGTATCCGGGCCAGAATTTCATCTTCCGGCAATATGGGCTCAGAGAGCAGAGAAAATGAAAAATTTCTTACAACGCCCTGGACTTGCAGCTTTACAAGCAGATCATCAATTTTGCTGATCGCTGTCACATGCACGGAAGGATTGGGTGGAAAGTCGCCAACAAACTGAATCCTGTTCTGTTCTCCGGAAGCAAATAAAAAATCGCGCCCGGCAAAGAGATACTTGCCCCGTACAATCTCAAATCCTCCTGTCAGTGAGGGAGTGGAGGCATTGCCGTTTATCAGAACGGAACCTTTCCATTCGGATTCAAGACCGCGCCCCCTGATAAAAAACTGGTTAGGAATACTGACGTTCACATTCAGGTCAAGAGGTGAATTGCGGCGGATTTTTTTTTCTTTTCCAATCACATTGCCAAGAGAGTCAATCTCCTGAATTTCAAGAGAAGGAACAGAAGACGCAGGTGCTTGTGATAAACGGAACTGTGCTGAATTTACGCGCACATCGCCACTGAGCTGACAATGTTGTGTATTTCCCCGCAGGACAAGGTTGGTATTCAGGCTGGTGGTTGTCAGGTCATTGTGCAGAGCGAGGAAGTTACTGGAACGTATGGAAGCGGCAAAAGAGGGAAGGGCCGCAAGATGCACGTCCGCGTCAGCATTGACTGTGCCTTTTTGGCCGTCTCTGGCACTGAAATCAAAATGAATGTTTTTGTCCTTGAAAAACACAGCCAGATCAAGGTTGCGCAGCACAGTTCCCACAGGCAGAAATTCGTATTTTCCGCCTTTTATTCTGCCATATCCCTGTAAGGAAAAGTCATGGTCAAAATAAAGAGCCTGGATGTCAACATAGCTTACAGCGTTGAGAACATGGTCTTCCAGGCCAAACATATAGGGAATCCAGTTGAGTTCCATTCGTCCCTTGATTGAGGCCCTGGCCTTGTCCTGTAGGGTAAAGAGGGCGCGGGACAAATCAATCGCAACAGGCGCGTGTGCTTCAACTGTCAGCAGATTGGCTTTTCCATTGGTAAAAGAAGAAACAAGACTGGCCTGTTGCTGATGAAATTCAGCCTGCCCAGAAAGAGAAAAATCCTGTTTGTCAGAGCTTGCTGCTGCCGGAATAAGCTGATTCACCCGAAAAGAACTTGTGATAGCAGGAGAGTCAAGTCGTCCCGAGATATGTGTTTGCAGGGTGATTTCTCCGTGTTCCTGTATCGGCAGAAACACGGATGGCAGATAGGTGGAAATGTTTTTCAACTTCCCGTTCAGGATAATATTTTCATTTTCAAGCCTCCCCTCAAGGTCGATATCGCCCTGGCCAAATTGTATCTGCACCGGAGTAAGAATTGTTTTTTTGGGGGAAAAGACAAGATCCGCAGGAAATTTGAGCCGCAAAACCTCAGGGCCGATTTTGCCTTGCAGGCTGGTCATAGAGATACGTGCACCGTCTGTCTCTGGCTTTATTTTTATCAGGGAAGAAACAGAAAAAGGAAACAGTGACCGTCCAAGCACTTTGAAAGACGCTTGCGCGGATTTTTTTTCTCCCTTGAGGTCAAAGACAGTTTTATGCAGAATATCAGTGTCAGAAAGAGCGAAATTATAGACCTGGCCGCTGGAATGTATCTGAGGGCGGGTGAGAGAACCTGCTATCTTCCCTTTGATTTCTGCTCGTCCCTTGCTGGCTGCTGTCAAGCCGGTATTGTTTCCGTGTATCTGGAATTGTCCACTGATTTTTTCCTGTTGCCAACGGCAGGTCGCTTCTCCTTTGATACTGCCGTGTAAAGGGATATCAAGCAGTTTGCCAATGCCCTGCAGATTGGGACTGGTCACTTGCAAGCCAATATCGCCATGAAGGGTTCCATAAAACAGATGGCCGAAGATATTGGCCTGCGCATCAAAGCCCACCAGGCTGGCCTGAAGAAGCTGAAAAGATTTCTCTTTTTGCTTAAAAACCGTATAAAAATGCACAGGTTCTTGCAGGTGTTGCAGGTCTGCGGTCAGTTTGCCCTTTTGGGTTCTGGAGTCGAATTCTGTACGGAGAACAAAATCGTGAATGGATTTGCCAGCATAATCAATCTTGGAGGACTTGAGTGTCATACGCAGATCCGGATAAGAAAGATTGCCCTGGATCCGGCTTTTTATGTGCGCTTGGCCCTGAATATCTCTATGCAGAAGGGGCAGGGAAAGTATCTTGCCCTCTGTTCGTATATTCAGTCTGTTGATGTCCCAGTCAACTTCTCCAGTGCAAAAAACGTAGCTGCCCTGAGTTGTCAGCCTGGCCTTTTCCCACTTTATATTGCTTGGAGTGAGTGTTCCGCTCCCGCTCAAAAGGATTTTTTTCCCGACGAGATCTTTAAGCTGCAGATACGGTGAATACAGATCAGTGCTTTTCAAAAGCAGGTCAAAGCGCTGGTCAGCGTTACAACCCTGTACATCGACATATCCCGTGATATTTCCTGTCCAGCCCTGACCCAGATAAGGGCTGAGGCTGGCGGCATCGTATCTGTTGACAACAAGACGCCCGGCAGCGCAAATACCTTTTTCATCGATAACAACAGGTTCCTCACAGGCCAAAACGAGTTCCCTGCTCCTTATTGTCGTGCGGCTGAGTATGAGATCGGTAAATGAACTTTGCAGCCAGCTTGTAAGCTGAATATCATGATACTGAAGCAGATGAGGGGTCATTTTTGAGCAGGTAAACCGCAGGTCACCTGCCAGCATTTTTTTTCTTCCCGGCACAAGCGTTCCGGAAAAATCCGCCTTGATTTGCCGGGCGTTAAATTCAGGAGCCTTAAAATATTCGGCCCCGATGCTGGCTGTGACATTCATCTTGGAATATGGGCCGCTTATGCTCATGCGCGCTGGTTCATTCGGGGCAATATCCATAAAAAATTCCTGTTTCAGACGGCTGATATCGCCTATGTCCGCCAGCAGGTTGGCTTGAACTCTGTTGGGGTAAAATGTCCCGTCAAGTCTGACCTTTCCCGCCAGAGAGGTCAGACAGAACTGTTTACAGACGATTTTGTCCTTACTCAGTGTTGTTTCCAGATACAGGGTGGGAGATTTGCCCAGCCATTCTTTCAGCTCAGCGAGTTTGGGGCCAAATCCAATCTGGGAGTCAAGGCGGACAGCAACGTCTTTTTCAGTACCGGCCAGGCGAAACGTATTTGTGATTTTGCCCCAGTCCGGCGCGGATATATTTACTGTACCCTGCCAGTCTGCCAGCCGGCCTTGCCCGTTGGCAGAGATTTCCATGCCCCGGGGCATATTCAGGGCCTTGCCGAGCATTCCGCCGGCAGGTTCTCTCACGTTGGCCTGCAGGGAAAGTTCGTCTTTGGGGATATAACGTAGTTGCAGGCCCGCGCTGCCCATATTGGCTGAATGGCCGGAGAGCTCCGCCTGTATGGTTGTTAATTCGGGCGCGAAAGTCAGGTGCCCCTGGAATTGGTAACCAAGCTCCCGGCCTGTAAGTTTTTGGTCAAGAATGATCTGTCTGACGACAATATCCGGACAGCAAAACTCAACAGGCAGGCCGGGCAGACGCGGTAAAGACAAGAAAAACGGTTCGGTGTCTTGCTGAGAGGGTTGGGGTAAACGGGCAAGATGCATTTTTGCAATATGGGCTGAAGAAAAGGTGATACGCAATGGAAAAAACTGAATGCGCCATTTCAGATCAACGTGTTGCAGGTGCAGCCAGGTGCCGTTCGCGTCAGCGATTTGTACTGATTCACATTGCAACTGTTTTGCCGGGTCAAGGAAAACCCCCGCGACTCGCAGGTATCCGCCTTGCCAGCGGGCGTGGTTATTGATTAGCCTGACTAGTGATGAGTTGCCGGAAGGAGAGCCGACAAAAAAATATCCCCCTGCCAGCAAGGCTGCAATGACCAGAAAAGTCGCCAAAAAGACAAGAAGAACAGTGCGTAATTTTTGCATTTTTATTAAAAGGCCACGCCCTGACCAATATAAATCTGAACGGAGGAGTCAATCTTCTCTCTTTTGTTCAGCGGAGTCGCAATATCAAAATGCAGCGGGCCAATTGGCGTGTGGTAGATAAATCCAATCCCTGCCCCCCAGAAAAGGTGTTTTTTCATGCTGGGAACCTGATCCGCAAAGGCTCGTCCACCGTCCAGAAAAAGACTCAGGCCATAGTTTTCCCAAAACCGGCAGCGCAGTTCCCCTGAAAACTCAAGCACGCTTCTGCCGCCAAGAGGGTTCCCGTTTTTTTTTATTTTTCCGGCTTTTTGGTAGGAGTAGCCTCTGACAGATCGTCCGCCACCGGCGTAAAAGCGTATGTCTGCGGGAACTGCGCTCAGGCTGGCTCCATTAATCATGCCGTATCGGGAACGGGCAGAAAAAACGAGATGGTTTTCCCACAAGGGAAAATGGATACTGAGCATGGATGAAAATCTGGTAAAACAGGTGTCAGAGCCCAAGGTGTCGTAGTAAGGAGCAAAACCAAAACGAAAGAACATACCCCGTGTCGGATTCAGAATATCATCAACATTCTCCCACCGGCCTGTCAATGGAACAGAAAAAAGGCCATAGGTCTGTTTAGTTCCATCTTCAACAACCTCTGATAATCGGTAAGCCAGTCCCAGCCCGGCCCATAGCTGCGACCGCAACTGGCGTTCAATCTCCCCCACGGACTGAAAATTGCGGCTGAAGTAGGCATTGGTATCCTGTTTTTCATACTGGCCACTCAGGATTCCAGCCTGATCTTCCTGCCAGAGCCAGGGCTTGCGAAATTGGGTTTGAAACTTCTGTTCCTTCCGGTTGCCCTCCAGGCTGATTTTGAATTTTTCACCTCTGCCCAAAAGGTTCCGGTTTTCCCAGTTTATTGAGCCAAGCAGCCGTTTATCCTTTGAATAGCCGATTCCGGCCTTGATTGTTTTTTCCTTGCGTTCCTGCGGGGTGATTTTTATCTGCACTTCATCTGTATAGCCAACAGGCAATGGTTTGCAGGTCACTGTGGAAAACAGGCCGGTTCTGATCAGAATATTGCGCGCCTTGTTGAGCAGGGCGACATTAAATTCATCACCCGCCTGCCAGGGAAGGAGAAAATGAATATAGTCCGGATCAATTTTTTTTAATCCCGACAGGATAGTTGTCCCAAATCTGGCATACGGGCCGGTCTGTATTGTATACTGAATATGCATTTCCCGGGAGCCATGCCGCACCTGTATCTGCCTGTCTGTGATGACAGGGAAGGGATACCCCTGCTGGCCGATCTGGTATAAAATATCTTTTTCCGCGTTCAGAATCGTATCGGCAATGGCCGGGTCTTTTGGCTCAAAAGGCAGGATAATCCGGGGACGTGTTGCCGGAGCAGGAACGTAGCGCAGGCTGACCACACCTATACGAAACTGTTTTCCGGGAAAAACATGAAAGAGCAGGCTGACCTGCTTCCCTTTTTGAATATCTGTCGTAATTCTGGCCTGATAGTAGCCAAGGGATTTCAGGGCCTGTAACATTTCAGGAATATCCTTATCCGCTCTTTTTTGCAGCATTCCAATGGTCAGAGGAGGGCGTTTTTGCAGACTGAAAGACCGGGAAACAGAGATAAGCAGGTTTTTACTCGCGCTGTCAGGACAGCCAATGATTTTAGGGAGATACGTGATTTTGGCCCAGAGAGTGCCGGGGGAAACAAGCAGAAAAAAGCAGAACAGAGTAAGACATCTGGCCGTATTCCCAGGGGAAAACAGCTCCACAGGAATAAAAAGTGCGAAGCGCGGTAATGGCTGCTTATTCATGTGTTTTTTTGTCGCCTGCAGTCGTGACCAGCAGGCAAGGTTAAAGAATCTGCTGTAAAAATGTTTTTGTCCTGCTATGTTCAGGACTGTGAAAAAAGATGTCCGGTGGATTATCTTCCAGAATGGTTCCCTGCTCCATAAAGATCATTCTGTCAGCCACTTCACGCGCAAACCCCATTTCATGCGTAACAACAACCATGGTCATGCCGTCCTGCGCCAGATTTTTCATGACATCCAGTACTTCCCCGACCATTTCGGGATCAAGGGCTGATGTGGGTTCGTCAAAGAGCATGACTTTCGGATCCATGGCCAGGGAACGGGCAATGGCCACCCGCTGCTGCTGGCCTCCGGAAAGCTGATCCGGCATACTCAGGTACTTATCGGCAATACCGACCTTTTCAAGCAGGTACATGGCCTTTTCCCTGGCTTCCCTGCGGCTTCTTTTGCGCACGGAGATCTGAGCCAGGCAAAGGTTTTCCAGTACGTTTTTATGCGGAAAAAGATTAAAGGACTGAAAAACCATACCCACTTCAGCCCGCACCTTGTTCATATCACACCCCGGCTGCAAGATATCAACATCATCAATAATGATAGACCCGCTGTCAGCAAATTCCAGACGATTGAGACAACGCAAAAACGTGCTTTTTCCCGACCCGGAAGGACCGATGATAACCACCACCTCGCCCTTGCTGACGTGACAGCTGACATCACGCAACGCGTGCAGTTTATGGGGAACGTGAAAATACTTGTTCACGGATCTGGCTGTAATCATAAGGCTCTCCGTTCAAGATACTGGACAAACATGGACAGGGCAAAGGTGAGAACAAGATAGAGAATGGCGCACACAATCCACAGTTCAAACGGCTGCAAAGACGTGGAAACTGTTTCACGGGTTGTTTTGGTCAGTTCCCGAATGGCAATAACTCCAAGCAAAGAAGAATCCTTAATTAAGGAAATAAACTGTCCGGCCAGTGGTGGCAGAACACGCCGGAATGCCTGGGGCAAAATGATTTTGCACATGGCCTGGGTACTGGTCATGCCAAGAGAGCGGGCAGCCTCAACCTGTCCCTTGTGCACGGACTGGATACCAGCCCGCACAATTTCCGCAATATAGGCCCCGGCAAACAGGCCAAGGGAAAGAACTCCAAACCACAAAGAGGGAATCGGCGGCAACCCCTGTTTGGCCAGCAGCGAATTTACAAGTGTTCCCACAACAAAGTACCACAGAAACATCTGGACAAGGAGTGGTGAACCACGAACCAGTTCAATATAGGTGATAGCCGACCATTTGAGTACGGGATTGTCGCAGATGCGGGCCAGGCCGGTCAGCAGGCCGGCCACCATGCCAAAAACAATGGACAGGAGACTGACTTTCAGGGTTATCCACAGTCCGGTCAGCAAAACACCGGGAGTTCCCTGCTCATATTCAATCAGGACGTCGCCCGGAGAAATAAAATCTCCTTCACTTACCAGTACCCGTCCCTTGGAAGCAAATTGCTCCTCTTCTCCATTTTCACCCCGCAAGACAAGTGTTGCCCGGCCTTGCTTTGATGTAACAGACGCAACTTCACCCGCGACAGGAGAGGTGATTTCTATTTTTTCAATATAGTAAAAATATTGTGGAACCTTGTGCCAGCGCCAGGTGTAGTCAACAGAAACAGAGGCCAGATACCCCCCCCAGATGACCAGTCCGAGCAAGATGAAAAAAACTGCTTTCCAAAAAAGAGTGTACGCTCTGCCTGGGGGAAGATCCATACCTGTATAGAGTGCCATTCATCTACTCCTGAAAAAGGCGTAATTCAATAAAAAAGGGGGGCAGGCTGGTTGCAAGGCTGCCCCCCCTCAACTCAAAAGATGCTTACACCCGGTTTACTGAACGTCGTTGTACCAGGATTCGCTTTTGAACCATTTGTTGTAGATCCGGTCATAACGGCCATCATTGCGGATCTGAACCAGAAAGTTGTTGAGCCAGTTTAGGAAATCAGGGTCTCCACGGCGAATACCGAAACCAAGCGGTTCGTAGGTAAAGGGTTTATCAAGCAGGACAACCTTATCCTGGCCCTGTTGCTTTTTGAGCTGAACCAGAACCGGCAGGTCGTAAATAAAGGCGTCTGCCCGTCCACTGACAATTTCCAAGGCGGCGTCAGCCTCCTTGTCAAAGGATTTGTATTTAGCTTTGGACAAAAGGCGTTTGGTGGCCATTTCTCCGGTTGTACCCAGACGGGAAACAACCAGGTATTCAGGCTTGTTCAGGTCGCGGTAGGACTTGATTTTGCCTTCGTGTTTTTTGGCCAGCATGACCGCCTGACCCGCATAAAAATACGGCCCCGCGAAATTGATTTGCAAATTTCTTTCCTGGGTAATGGTGATGCCGCTGATGATAATATCAAATTTTTTGGTCAGCAGGGCGGGAATGATGCCGTCAAAGTCAGTATTGACGGGTACGAATTTGACCTTCATGGCCTTGGCCATTTCCTTGGCAATATCAATATCAAACCCGATAAAGCCGCCTTTTTTGTCTGTCATTTCAAAAGGCAGATAACCGGAATCAAATCCAACCCGCAACTCTCCTTTTTTTTGGATCGTATCCAGGGTTGATTCCGCCTGGACCCCGTTTGCTGCAAGTAAGAATCCACTTACAGCCAAAAAAAATAAACAGGTTTTCCAAAAACGCATACTCTAGCCTCCCAAGTTTTGAATTTGTTAAAAATCAATATTTGCCCTCGGTTAAAATCTCCCTGATTATCATTTTTACACGACAATCAGGACAATCCGGCATTTCCTCTTCCGGCAGATACACGATTTGATTCCGTTTGCAAACAGGGCAGGTAACCTCTACGGCTTCACGCTTATATCTGTCTTTTAAGGTTCCCATTATTGTTCTCCTGTGCTTGTTACAAAATAAAAAAGACTGCCTGCCAGGGCAGGTAAGCAAGATATGGAATCTATTCCTGAATGACAAAAAGAACAACAAAAAAATAACAGACAGCCATTATGGTTGGCAGATAAAAAAATCAAAAATCAGATTTCAAAAATCAAAAATTCATCCATTGTTATCCTGTTCTTTACTGTGTCTGAGCCTTGATATATAAAGTTGTCTTTTGGTTTTTGAAAAGATAAAGGATATACCTGTTATGGAAAATTTCAGCAACTGGAAAGAGGGAATGCGTGACGGCCTGCCCATTGCCCTGGCTTATTTTGCCGTTGCCTTTGCCTTTGGCATCAGCGCGGTTGGGTCCGGACTTTTGAGCCATCAGGCGACATTGATGTCATTTACCAATTTGACTTCTGCTGGTCAGCTTGCCGCTTTGGGCGTTATTGCCGCTTCCGGTTCATATCTGGAAATGGCCCTTACCCAACTGGTTATCAACATGCGCTATTTGCTCATGTCCTGCTCTTTGTCGCAAAAAATTGAGCCGGGCGCTCCTTTTTTTCATCGCTATTTTGTCGCGGCCGGAGTCACGGATGAAATTTTTGCCATTACCAGTTGCCGGCCTGGAAAATTTCACCCCTGTTATGTGTATGGAGCCATGAGTGTGACCATTCCCGGCTGGGGACTGGGCACGCTGTGCGGTTCTCTTTCCGGGACCTTCATGTCTGCCGGTCTGATGAGTGCCTTTGGTATCGCGATTTACGGCATGTTTTTAGCTATCATCATTCCACCAACCAAAAAAGACCATGTTGTTTTCAAGGTTGTGCTGCTGGGTATGGTGCTGGGAAGCGCTTTTCGGTTTTTGCCTGTTCTTGAAAAATTATCCCCCGGCTTTAGTATCATCATTATTACGGTTGTGGTGGCGGGGCTGGCTGCCTGGCTTTTTCCGATTGCCGAGGAGGTCAGCTGTGAAAGCTAATCCGTATCTATATATTTTTGTCATGGCTTTTGTGACCTATCTGATTCGGGCCCTGCCATTGACACTCATCAGAAAGGAAATCCGCAATCCCTTTGCGCGCTCTTTTCTGTACTATGTGCCATACGCGACACTGGCGGCAATGACCTTTCCGGCAATTTTATATTCAACCGCGAACTGGGTTTCCGCTCTTGGCGGTTTTTGCGTGGCCGTCTTTTTTTCCTATAGGGAAAAAAGCATGGTTCTTGTCGCCCTGGCAGCCTGTTGCGCGGTTTTTCTGATTGAAACCCTTCTGGGTGCGGCCGGCGGCCTGAACAGTGTTTTGTTTTCCTGATGCGGTCTGCCTTTTTTATGAACTCTTTCAAATCGCTTGAGCTGAAATTCAGATGCCAGAAAAAAAGATGTGCGGGCAAATCCTGAATGTTGGAATGCCGCTTGTTGTGAGCATGAGTTCAACAACAGTCATGGAATTTACCGACCGTCTTTTTCTGGGTTGGTACTCGCTTGATGCGATAGCCGCGGCAACTCCGGCGGCCATGCTGGCTCTTTTGTTCGTGACGGTTTTTTTCGGAACCGGTGGGTATGTGTCTGTTTTTGTTGCCCAGTATATTGGCAGCAAACAACCGGAAAAGGTTGGAGCCATCCTCTGGCAGGGACTGTATCTGGCCGGAAGTGCTGCTGTTTGTACCTGCTGTATTTCCTTTGTGCTGCCTGAAATTTTTTCCCTTGTTGGGCACAGTACAGCTGTACAGCGTCTGGAAGTCGCCTATTGCCGGGTTTTATGTCTTGGGGCCGGAATGCAGGTCGCTGGTGTTGTGCTGTCCGCCTTTTTTTCAGGACAGGGCAGGACAAGAGTGGTCATGGTGGCCAACATTACCGGCATGATAATAAACATTCCCCTGAACTACGCCCTGATTAACGGTCTGTGGCTGCTGCCTGAACTGGGAGTTGTTGGCGCGGGGCTGGCCACGGTTACGGGCTGGATCGTGATTGCGGTCATATTAGCCGGCCAGGTATTTACAAAAAAAAATGAAACCAGTTTTTGTGTACGTTCGGCAACAGCTTTTTCCAAAGACTTGTTTGGACGCCTTTTGTATTATGGCGCACCGGGCGGAGGTATCTTTTTTCTGGAGATGTTTTCCTTTACTGCTTTTGTGTTTGCCGTTGGCAAGATTGGAACCGTTGAGCTGGCGGCAAGCAATATCGCCCTGACCATCAATTCCATTGCCTTTTTGCCGCTTGTTGGATTTTCCATTGCCGCGAGTGTGCTGACCGGACAGGCCATTGGCGGGAAAAAGACAGATATTGTGCCTGATATTTTGCGCTGCACCCTGTATCTGGTAACCGGATACCTCACGTTTCTTGGTCTGCTGTTTCTTTTTTGCCCTGAAATTTTTCTTTCCATTTTTCAGCTTGGACAGTCCGTTGACAATGGCTTTGAACAGGTTGCCCGGCTCGCGCGGGTCATGCTCAGGTTTGTTGTTTTTTATCTTTTTTTTGATGGCCTGACCTATGCAGTATATGGCGTTTTGAAAGGAGCGGGCGACACCTGGTTTGTGATGGCTTCTCAGGTGGTTTGCGCGGTCCTGGCCATGCTGCTTCCTTTATGGACAGGGCTTCATTTGGGTCTGGGAGTCTATTTTCTATGGGCCTGCGTGTGTTTTTATATTATAAGCCTGGGCCTGAGCGCTCTGTATCGTTACCGGCAAGGGAAATGGCGTTTTTTGCATGTGGTTGAAATCTAGGCAGGCAGGTCTTCCTCCCGCCTGAAAAAAATCATTGTGTTTGCTGATGGCCGCATATCGCAATCAAAAGATATCGTCCGACTTTGTGAACCTGCTGAGCTGAAATTTTCAATTCTGATTTTTATCCGAATAGTTACAAAAGAATGTTCTGTTTTTCACGAAAGTTTGTGCCGAACGGATAAAAAAGGAACCAGCCGGTCTTTTTAATATGCTGAAATAAAAGCATAAAAAACAAAACTTTTCCTGCGGCAATATGCTTGACAATGCGTGTATGGCAGATGTATCACATTCTACAGCAAACACAGTCCAGCCAGAAGGAGAGCAAAGCTTTCATTCTGGCCTTTATCTTGACTTTAACAGTTTATTTAGGAGGTTTTTTAAATGGCTAAACAGAAGATGACCCCAAGTGAAGCCCTGGTTGAAACCATGGTGGCCGAAGGCGTAAAAAACGTATTCGGAATCGTTGGTTCCGCCTACATGGACGCCCTTGACCTTTTCCCTGACGCAGGCATTCGCTTTATTCCGGTTGCTCACGAGCAGGCTGCCACCCATGCTGCCGACGGTATGGCTCGTGTTCTTGGAACTCCGCAGGCCTGTATCGCGCAGAACGGTCCTGGCGCGGCAAACTTTGTTTCTGCCATGACAGCTGCTTACTGGGCTCATTCTCCGGTTGTTGCCCTGACTCCTGAAACAGGTACCATGGGTATGGGTACTGGTGGATTCCAGGAGCTGGATCAGATGCCAATGTTTGAAAAATCCGTTGTCTATCAGGTTCGCGTGAATCGTTTTGAAAGAATGGCTGAGCTGGCTCGCCGCGCTTTCTACATGGCCAAGAACCTGAATGGTCCGACTCAGCTGAATATTCCTCGTGACTATCTGTACGGAGAACTGCAGGACGAAATTTACACAACTCCCGTCATCAAGCGTGGTGCTGGTTCCCTTGACGACCTCGAAGCCGCTGCCAAGCTGATCAAGGACGCCAAGTTCCCGGTTATCGTTTCCGGCGGCGGTGTTTCCCAACGTGACGCTTTGGCTGAAGTCAAGGCCTTGGCTGAATACCTGACAGCTCCGGTTGTCAATTCCTATCTGCACAACGATACTTTCCCGGCCAGTCATGAGCTCGCCTGTGGACCTATCGGGTACTGCGGTTCCAAGGCTGCCATGAACACAATCGCCAAGGCTGACGTTGTCATTGCCCTTGGAACACGTCTTGGACCTTTTGGAACCCTGCCCCAGTACGACATGAAGTACTGGCCGGAAAACGCCAAGCTGATCCAGTGTGACACCAACGTCAATATCCTTGATGTGGCCAAGCGTGCTGATGTTTACAGCTGCGGTGATGTAAAGGAATTCACAGAGTTGCTCCTCAAGCGCGTCAAAGAGCTGATGCCGAACCTGGCCAAGAACACCGATCGTCTGAAAGTCGTGGAAGCTGAAAAGTCCAAATGGGCAAAAGAGCTGCATGACTGGGGTTTCGCGGTCAAGACCGACAAAATGCACCCACGTCAGTTCCATGCTGAATGGACAAAGGCTCTGCCGAAAAACACCATTGTCACAACCGACATTGGAAACAACTCTTCCATGATTAACTCTTACCTCAAGTTTGAGGGTGTGCGTCAGCATCTTTCCGCTCTGTCCTGGGGTAACTGCGGTTTTGCTTATGGTGCTGCTCTGGGCGCGAAGATTGCCAAGCCTGAAGCTCCGGTTATCGCCTTCCAGGGTGACGGCGCTTACGGTATCAGCGGTATCGCCGAAGTTATGACGGCTGTTCGTGAGAACATTCCTGTTATCGCGATTGTTGCCTGTAACTACGAATGGGGTGCTGAGAAGAAGAACCAGATCGACTACTATGACAACAGATTTGTTGGCGCGAACCTGCGTGAAAACCCGGATTACGCAAAACTGGCGGAAGACATGGGAGCCAAGGGCTTCAAGGTTGACAATCCTGATCAGGTTGGTGATGTCATGAAAGAAGCTATTGCTTCTGGCAAGCCTTGTGTTATTAACGCGATTCTTGAAGGTGGTGAAAAAGTTCTGGCTGAACCTTTCCGTCGTGACGCCTTGAAGATGCCTGTCCGTTACCTGCCCAAGTACAAGCATCTGAACGCGAAATAAAAATCGCTGAAATATGGAAAGGGGACGTTTTTTCGTCCCCTTTTTTTGGCTTTTCTATCGTTCTAACATTTTCTCATTGGAGGTTGAAATGAAACCTGCTGATATTATCGCTCTGGATAAAAAGCATGTATGGCACCATCTGACCCAGCATAAAGTTTACGAAGACAAAGATCCTGCGTTCATCGTAGAGGGGAAAGGTGCTCGCGTTAAGGACCTGTATGGAAAGGAATATCTTGACTGTGTTTCCGGTGGCGTCTGGACTGTAAACGTTGGATATGGCCGGGAAAAGATTGTAAAGTCCATGAGTGAAGAACTCCTGAAGATGAACTATTTTTCCAATGCCTTTGGAAGCATTCCTGCTGCAAAATTTGCTGAAAAGCTGATTGATAAAATGCCTGGAATGAGCAGAGTATATTTTTCCAATTCCGGTTCTGAAGCAAACGAAAAAGCGTTCAAGATTATTCGTCAGATCTCTCAGATCAAACATGGTGGTAAGAAGTACAAAATCGTGTACCGTGAACGTGATTACCACGGAACCACTATTACAACTCTGAGTGCCTGTGGTCAGCCTGAACGTCAGATGCAGTACGGTCCTTTTACTCCCGGCTTTGTTGAGTTCCCGGCCTGTTCTTCTTATCGTTCACCGTATCCTGACAATACCAATCTTGGTGAAAAATTTGCCCGCGAACTGGAAAAGGTTGTTCAGAAAGAAGATCCGGATACAGTTGGCGGCGTTATCCTGGAACCAATTACCGCTGGTGGCGGTGTTATTGTTCCACCAGAAGGGTATTTTGAAACCATTTCCGAGATTTGTAAGAAATACGGCTTGCTGCTGATTATTGATGAAGTTGTCTGTGGTATTGGAAGAACCGGAAAATGGTTTGGTTATCAGCATTTTAACGTCCAGCCAGATATTGTCACCATGGCTAAGGGTGTGGCCAGCGGTTATGCTCCTATTTCCTGCACAGTCACAACAGAAGAAGTTTTTAACGCATTTCTTGCTGATCCCTCAGACAGAGATAAGTACTTCCGTGACATCAGCACCTTTGGTGGTTGTACTGCTGGTCCGGCTGCTGCTCTTGCCAATATGGAAATTATTGAGGAAGAAAACCTGATCGAAAACGTCAACAAAATGGGTGACTACCTGCTTGGACGTTTGAATGAGCTGCAGGACAAGCATCAGGTTATTGGAGAAGTGCGCGGAAAGGGTTTGTTTTGCGGTCTGGAACTGGTCAAGGATCGGAAAACAAAAGAACCTGTGGAAGAAAATCTTGTTGGCAAGGTTGTGGGTGAATGTATGAAGCAGGGCGTGCTGATTGGAAAAACAACACGCAGCTTCAGAGACCTGAACAATACAATCTGCCTGGCTCCGCCGTATATCGTGAACAAGGCCGATATGGATCAGCTTGTTGGAGCTCTTGATAAGGCTTTTGTAACTGTTTTTGCCTAAAAGACAATCTCTGCCTGCTGCGGCAGTGCAATAGTCTTATAACCCAAAACCGGCAGGAGAAGTATTTTCCTGCCGGTTTTTTATTTTAGATTTGAGACTTTTGATTTTTGAATGAGTAGTGATGGTATGTGGCAGGGCATTCTTTTACTCAGCGAAGCGAAAATCAGAAATCAGCCTTCAAAAATCTAAAATCAGTATAATCTGCGTCATCTGCGGATTATTAATCAAAAATCCGCAATCAAAAATTCTTCTCCGGTTTTCTTTCAAAAAAAATTCCTTTTTTACAGACAGTCGCGTTTTTATGTCCTGGAAACTGCACTGTTTTCCCTGTTCTTTTTTCAGTCCATAAGCTGTCAAGTATAAAAAGATTGCCTGCCTGCACCTGTCCTGTTCCCAGGGCATTGAGTATCTTTCTGTACATTCGCAACCGAACTGCCGCGTCTTCCCGCAATGTATGTTTGTCCAGAAAATAGCTGCTTGTGTTTTCCTGGAGTTGAATTTTGCCAAGTATCTTTTCCCAGTAGGTTCTGTCTTTTTCTGCCTGTAACCAGAGATTTTTGACCTGTTGCAAAAAAGCCGGATTTTCCTGACACATTTGTTTGACAATGCCATGCCGCATTCTGTTGCGTAAAAAATTCGTGTCGGCATTGGTGTGGTCTTCCTGCCAGGTGAGACCAACAGCCCGGGCAAAGGCGACCAGTTCTTCTTTAGGGGTAAGGAGAAATGGGCGCACCAAGCCTTTTTTTTCATCCCAGGCAGACATTCCAGCCAAAGCTGGCCAACCTGTACCACGGTTGAGGCGCATAACCAGGTCTTCAGCCAGATCATTGAGATGATGACCGACAAAAACAAGGGCGTTTTCATATGCTTCCCGCAGGTGCTGCAAAAAGCCATAGCGCAAAATCCGCGCGCCTTCTTCCAGACCGAGCCGGTTTTCCTGACAATAAGTGGGAACTGAAAATTTTTTATGTATGCACTCTATCTCCAGTTCCTGACAGGTGTGGCTAGCAAATTCAGCTTCCTGTTCCGATTGTTCACGGATTCCATGATGGATATGCACGGCAAGAACTTTGCTTTGCCAGCGTTGGGCCATACAGGCGGTCCAGAGAAGCAGGGCGCTTGAGTCAACTCCGGCAGAATAGGCAACAAGAATGGTACGGTTTTGAGGATTAACACCCAGTTCCCGCAAAAACGCTTCCTTTCGCAGGCAAAAAATACTCCATTTTGTTGGCAGTGATTGCAGTTTGGGCTGCGCTCTCATCATTTTACGCCGGAATATCAAGATGTTGTAGCAGGGTGTCGAGTGTATTGATACCGTACTCGCGTTGGGCCCGGCTCACATATTTTACGCACGCGCAGCGCAGGGTCGAAGCACTGCGAACCAGCAGTTCAAGGCGTATCCAGGTGCTGCCTGTCTCCAGGGAAAGGTAGTAGGGTGCGCAGGCTGCAGCGTGTTTTTGTTGTTTAGCATCAAGAAGTTCCAGGGGCAGAGGAAGGTGAAAAACATCTTCAATTGGAGAATAAAGTTTTTTTTGCTTTAGGATGGATTTGATTTTTTCAACATGCCCGGTTTGAAGGTCGTCAATAAGATAAACACGCATACATTATTTCCTGTGGGTATGGATACGTGGCGTTATTTCATCTTCACTCAGGTTAAAAATGCGCCGGATAAGCCCTGTTGCTTCCTGGCCCTGGCCGCTCAGATTCTTGCGTTTCATAAATTCAACAGGTTCCAGACAGATTTTGCGGGCAATGGAAAGGGCCAGGGTTTCCAGAACAGTTTGAATTTCATTTTCGTCCTGACAGGTCAGAATCTGTTTGGAAGATTTTTTTATTTCACGGTAGGCCAGTTCTTCCGCTTTTTCCAGAAGATTGACAATGGTTGGTTTGATGTCCAGTCCTTGCTGCCAAAGCAGGAATTTTTCTGTTTCCTCTGCAACGATTTTTTGGGCTTGCAAGGCCGCGTCCTGCCGTGTCTGCATGTTTTCCTGCACCACGTCTTTTAAATCATCAATGTCGTACAGGTAAACATTATCAAGTGAGTTGACTGCCGGGTCAATGTCACGCGGAACAGCAATATCAATAAGAAACATAGGCCTGTTTTTTCGGCGGCGCATGACCTTCTGAATCATCGGAGCTTCAAGAATTGTGGTACTGGCTCCGGTTGAGCTGATGATAATGTCAACTGTGTCCAGACATTCAGACAGATTTTCAAATCTGACGGCCTGTCCTTTCAGTTTTTCAGCCAGTTCTTCCGCGTTTGCAAATGTCCGGTTGGCAATCAGGATATTTTGTACGCCGGCACTGAGCAGGTGAGTGGCAGCCAATTCCGCCATTTCTCCTGCGCCAATAAGCATGGCTTGCAGATGTTCCAGATTGCCAAAAATTTTTTTGGCCAGCTCAACAGCGGCATAGCTGATAGAAACAGCGCTTGAAGCAATATCGGTTTCCGTACGTACCCGTTTGGCCACGGAAAATGCCTTGTGAACAAGCCTGTTCAAAATCGTGCCTGTTGTTTTGTTTTGAACTGCATCGCGGTAAGCGGCTTTGAGTTGCCCTAAGATTTGGGGCTCTCCCAGAATCATGGAATCAAGACTGGAAGCGACTGTAAAAAGATGGCGAACCGCTTGCTCTCCACTGTAATTATACGTGTATTGCGGCAAGATATTTGAGGGTTGACCGCACAACTTTGTCCATTGTTCCAGGAGGTAGGGGTGAATAGATTCATCTCTATCGGCTACAGCTAGAATTTCTACGCGGTTACAGGTGGAAAGGATAATTACTTCGTCTACTTTACGGTCTTGTTGAAAAAAAATATTCTGGTAATGATTTTCTTTTGAAATTGCAAAGCATTCTCTGATGCTTACTTGCGCTGTGCGGTGATTGATTCCGGTAAGATATATTTCCTGTTTCATATTTTGTATTCTTTTCATTCGTATATTACTCTGAACTTGATAGAATATATTCTAAAAAAAGAGCGTTATGGGCATTAAAATAGTATCTGTTTCATAAAAAATAACAAGAATTACTAAGACTAAAATAAAGAAAGATAGGACGTCCCGATTGTATCGTGCAGGGCGTCCGGCAAAACAGATTGCAGCAGATTTTTTAGTCTGTTCGTGTCCCGCGCGCTGATGATTGCAAGCAGTTCGTCTCCGGCCAGCGCGGAAAAGATGGCTTTATTATGTCGTTCACTGAGCTGAAGGGCAAGCACATCTTCACGTATTTTTCCCAGCAGATTGAGGGCCGGGCCATACTCTTCACCAATCATTTTTTCCAGCCGCAGACGCAGGTGACGGGCCAGAGCCGGACTTTTTCCACCGGTGCTGATGGCCAGTGTCAGATCATTGCGGGTCAGAGTGGCTGGTAAAAGCGTGTCCGCTTCAGGGGAAACTGTGGCGCTGTTGCACAAGATATTTTTCTTCTTGCACTGGGAGTTGATCATGGCGTTATAGAGCGGGTCATTTGTGCAGATCAGCACCAAGGAGACCAGCTCCAGATCCTGGGGCAAAAAGGAGCGTTGCTCATAGCGCCAGGCAGGATTTTTTTTGAGCAATGCCTGTATGTCGCTGTCTGGCGGCGAGGTGTCAAGGACGAGCAGTCCTTTGGGTGCGCAACTGACAAGCGTGGCAATTTTTCTTTTGCCAACCGTGCCTGCGCCAACCACAAGGCAGTTTTTTTCGCTGAGATCCAAAAAAATCGGGAAATAGTTCATTTTGTTTACCGGAGTGTTCCTGAGAAAGGGCTGTTATAGAGGATGAACAAGAATGTGTTTTGAAAGTCCCCGGCAAAGAGAAATATTACTGCCATCAATTTGTACGAGTATTGCCCCTGACCCGTTATTTATCAGAACTTTCAGTTCCCGGCCCGGAATCAATCCCAGGCTGTACAGTTTTTTTCTTTCCTTGCAGCACAGTTCGGTAATAAAGACCTGTTGTCCTGAACCAACATTGGCCAGACGATTTTTATGTGGACAGCCATTTTTTCTCCCGAACCAGCCAAACATTTTTCCTTCCCGTTGATATGTTGTTTTTCTTGCCGAATAAGAGAAATGATGTCAACTGATTGAAGTTATACAAAAAGATGAACAGGTAAAATTTAAGGCTGGTTAGCAATCTGTATTTCCTGTTCGGTCAGATATGTCCACTTGCCGGGCTTGAGCGCACCAAGTTCAATACCGGCCTGCGCCACTCTTTTCAGCCGCAGGATTGTCAGGTCAAGGTCACGGCACATGCGCCGTATCTGGCGGTTTACACCCTGTACCAAAATAAGTTCCAGCACTGTGCCGCGCAGCACTTTTTTTTGTACCCGGGCCTGAACAGGAGCCAGGACTTCGCCCTCGCGCAGCTGCATTCCACCATGCATCAGATTGAGGCTTGCTTCGGGTACATCTTCACGCACAAGGACTTCATAGGTTTTGGGGTGGTTGTACCTGGGGTGGAGCAAACGGTTGGTAAAATCTCCGTCATTGGTCAGCAAAAGCAGTCCTTCCGAATAATAATCCAGCCGGCCAATTGGGAACAGGTGGCTTGTCCGCAGGTTTTCCGGCAGTAAATCAAGAACAGTTGTCCGGTTTTGCGGGTCGCGAACCGTACACACGACCTCTATTGGCTTGTAGAGCTTGACGTACACGGCTCTGGGGACAGTATTAACGGACAGCACCTTGCCATTGACTTCTATTCTGTCTGTTTGGGGATCAATTTTGGTTCCGGCTTCGGTTACGGTCCGCCCGTTTACCTTGATTTTTCCGGCCAAAATAAGTTCGTCCGCGCCTCTGCGGGAACTGGCGCCCGCTCTGGCCAGAACTTTGTTCAGGCGGAGCAGGTCTGGAGAAGTTGGGTGATTTTTCATAGATTGATGATTTTTCCTGCGTGAGCCAGACTGGTCATAATATCAAGCATATTGGTTGTCTGTCCGACCTGTTTTTCTTCCAACAGATTGTAAAAGTTGAGACATGTGCCGCAAACAAGTAAAGAAACTCCGGCCTGCTCCAGTTGTTGCAGTTCGCTGAGAACAGGGCTGCCTTGTACAGCCAGTTTGACTCCGCTGTTGACCAGCACAATACGCCAAAGACTGTCTCCCAGTTCCGGCAAGGTGGCAATAAAATTTTTCATCAGTCCCAGACCAAGCTGGCGTTCGCCATTGCCCAGTACCTCACTGGCTATAAAAAGCAGTATTTTTTCTGTTTGTTCCTGAAAATGTCCGGCCCTATCAGGTTGTGGCGCTGCCTGCCCGTTTGGCCTTACGTGAAACACAATGTTGTTTTCAGCTTTTTTTTCAATACTGAACGGACAGTTCTGGCTGCTCAGAAAACGACTGACATTTTCAACAGCGGCTGAATTGTCCACGAGCACATCAAACAGGTCTGTTGCTTTTGCCAGACAGTCCCTTGTGTTCAAAACAGGTTGCGGACAGGCCAGGCCCCGACAATCAAGAATTTTCATCTTTGCTCCGTAATCAGGTGTAAAGTTATACTTTTGGCGCAGCTCACAAATCATTGTATGTGAGCCGCAGTCCGTAATCAGGCGTAAAGTTAACATCTATACTTTTGGCACTTGCCTCTGTCCAGTCTGCATTTTTTTATTTTTCAACAATATCAGTGGTAACTGTTCATAACCATTATATAATATTCAGTTCTTATGGCGTATCGGAAGATATTTTTGATTTTGCCAGAGTATGTTTGACCTCAGGTGGATTATCAAATGAATATGATGTTTCTTTTATCAGTGAGAGTATCGTATTGAAACAAAAAAAATTTTACAGCCGGTTATTGTACATGAAACAGCCCGCCGATTGCGTCTGGGCTGGAAAAAACTGGCCGACCCAAGGCTAGACCCTGAAATCATTGAAGCCTGGTTTGAGACCCGGCCCGGCATTGAAGAGGCGAGGATTAATCCGGCCCAGCGCCCGCTGACTTGGGGCATGGTCCTGCCCTCGGTCATTGAGGGCCATCTGGTCATTTTGGCGGTACAAACCGGAGACCAGACAAATATTGTCCATATCTCTTCTTTTATCAGGACCATGTGTCCATGCCTTTTATGTTTTTAGCCGGAAAGAAATAATGAATTTGCTATAATTACTTCTTGCTGGTATACATCTCTTTCAGTTTTCCGGCTCTGCCGGAAAATATATGGAAAAATACAAGGAGAACGCAGTTGATTCCCTCTCAGATAACTTCGGCTTTAATGGCCTTGCTCCCTTTGCGGCAGCCTGTCTTTCTTTGGGGAGCGCCGGGTGTTGGCAAAAGCCAGGTCGTGCGGCAGGTTGCGTCCGCACTTGGTGTTGAGCTGTGCGATGTGCGGGCGATTTTACTTGATCCGGTTGACTTGCGGGGGCTTCCACGCATTGATGCCAATAATCGTGCGGCATGGTGCGCTCCGGCGTTTTTGCCGAAACAGGGGCAGGGCGTTGTTTTTCTGGACGAACTGAACGCGGCTCCGCCGCTGGTGCAGGCTGCCTGTTACCAGCTCGTGCTTGACCGCCGTTTGGGTGAGTATGAACTCCCGGAAGGCTGGGCCATTGTTGCCGCCGGAAACAGGGAGACAGACCGCGCGGTGACGCACCGTATGCCATCGGCTCTGGCGAACCGTTTTGTGCATCTGGATTTTGAGGCTGACCTTGAAGACTGGGTGAGCTGGGCGGTAAAAAATGATATTCCAGAAGAACTTGTCGCTTTTTTACGTTTTCGGCCGGAACTTTTGCATTCTTTTGACCCGACCCGAAACGAAAAATCCTTTCCATCTCCCCGTTCATGGGAATTTGTAGCCAAAATCATGCGTTCGGCACCAGATCCGAAAATTTTTCCGGCCCTGGCCGCCGGAACAGTCGGGCTGGGAGCGGCTTCTGAACTACTAGGGTTTTTGCGGGTGTATGAAGATTTGCCGGATGTGGACGATATCCTTGCCCAACCCGGCACATCCGTTCTTCCGGAAGACCCGGCTACCCTGTACGCCCTGTGTCAGGCATTGGCCTACCGGGTTGATGAGCGGACTGTTAGCGCGCTTCTTGACATTGCCCTGCGTTTGCCGGCGGAATTCAGCGTGCTGCTCGCGCGGGACTGTGTGCGCCGCTATCCGCCTTTTGTTCAGCATCCTGATTTTGAACGCTGGGCGCAGGTGCATGTTGATATTTTGATGTAGTTCCCTTCACATAAAGCACGAGCGTTTGAGAACTCCCAACCCCTCGTGCTTACAGGTCTTGATGGTTGTAATCAGTGAAGAGACAATCTTCAATTCTTTCAATAAACAATCCCAAATCAAAAATGATTTCCATTTCGGGGTCTGAAAAGACAGATTTTTTCCATTTTTTTGCAGTTCAAGATAGTTATCTTTATTTTTGCGGTAAAAAATGTTTTCTTGACTTCACCGGCTATATGAATAATCAATGACTTTTTGAAAATTTTTCATTGGCAACACGACTTCTTCATACTTGTATTTTTTGCTGGAGTGGCATGTTGTGCTAATTCTCCCATTTTTAGGGCGTGAAGTTATGAAAATTTCAGTTGGGGCTAAGCTGCTCCTTGATTTGGGAAATGATAAACATCATCGGGTTACGGGCAAACTCATTGGCTGGAAATCATCAGAGAGCATTTTGGTTTCCATTCCTTTGTTTATAGGAATTCGTAATTACATGGAGAGCGGGTGCTGTGTAACCTGTCGGTATATGTACGAGGGAATCGTCTATGGCTTCAGGTCGTACGTTCAGGGCTATGTCGCTCATCCTGAATCCATTGTCTTTCTCTCCTTTCCTGATTCATGGGAAAGCGTGGAATTGCGACGGCAAGAGCGCTTACCGTGCTTTTTCCCGGCTTCTTTTGAAGTGGGGGGCTATGAGGCTATGGGAATCTTAAACGATATTTCCGAAATGGGGTGCAGGATTATTTGCGGCCCAAGTCGGGAAAATGTCCTTGAACATATTATTTTAGGGGCTGAAACAGTTATCCGCTTTTGCCCCTTTGGTGAGCAGCCATGGTATGAAATCTCGGCCCTTGTGGTCAATGCGGAAACAGACGAGAAAAAAATAACAGGAATAGGGTTTAAGTTTCCTCGTACCACTGAAGATTTCAGGAAAAAAATCAAGTCCTATATCTTAAAAATCCAGGAATGTTCTCTGTGAACTCTTGTTGCAAATTTATCCCGACTGCTCGTAGTTTTTTTTGTCCATCACCTCATTGAGATGAATTTTTTCTGTTTTCCAGTTCTCGCCCGTAAAAAAATGGCGTTCCATCTGCCAGCCCTGCATGTCAATGCAATCAATAATCCCGGTTATCCGGGCCGGGAGAATTGTTCGCAGGGTATCCATAATTTCATGTTCATCAAGAAAATCGCCTTCGTGATGAAAATGCAGTTCTTCCCCGTCAAGGTCACAGTCCATGCCGGATAAGACTGTTTGCAGGTTTTCATAAAGTTGCGCACAAACCGGTTTAAGGTAGCCGTGCATACGAAAATAAACTTGCATTCTCGCCCGTTTTTTACAGTTCGGCACAAAAAGACCACATTCAACCCGTTGCCTGAACATATCAAACAAAAAGACTGAACGCGGCCTGTTAGTATTTACTTTTTGGAGCTTATTAAAAAGTATTGCGATTTTTACCCGCAAGAAGAACAGGAACTGCAGCCCCCGCCGGTATTACTCATCTGCATGCTTGAAGAGATGCTAAAGCCCATATAGCCATTAAAATCAATAGTAATAGGACTTGCGGTCTCCATCAGACTTTTTTCAACCAAAAAGGTGTACCCTTTTACCTCATGTACGGAATCGTTATCGTTTTGCTCATCCAGAGCAAGAGCCAGTCTTGGCCCACCTCAGCCAGCAGCTATATAGATACGAATTGCCGATGCTTCCTGATTCTGGAAGTGCAGGTCAAGCTGACCTTTGGCGTTATCAGTAATTTCTACCATTATCAGATCCTCCTTAATAATTTGGAGAAAATACAATAAGTATGCTTTGTCATTTTGTCAAACAGGAAATGAAGCTCTTGCCGTTTTGAAAACTAATCATTTTTCATTTGTTGAATCAGACTGCCCAGTTCTTGAGTCTGACGGGACAATTCCACCACGGCCTGGGCGGCTTCGCGCATGGCCTGAGAGGTTTCAGCGGAGATGGTGTTGACTTCCGTGACAGAGCGGTTGATTTCCTCGCTGGTTGCCGACTGCTCTTCACTGGCTGTGGCTATGGCTCGAATCTGGTCGGCACTTTCATCAACAATGGCCACAATTTCAACCAGAGCGGAAGAGGCCTGGCGCGATTGTTCTGTAACCTGTTCAACAACGGCTCCGGTTCGTTCCACCTGTCGGATATTTTCGCTCGCGCTTTCCTGAATTTCAGTAATGGCCTTTGACACATCAGCTGTGGAGGCCATTGTTTTTTCCGCCAGTTTGCGCACCTCATCGGCCACAACCGCGAATCCTCGTCCGGCTTCACCGGCCCGGGCCGCCTCAATGGCCGCATTCAAGGCCAGCAGGTTGGTCTGGTCGGCAATGTCGGAAATCACGCCCATAATCCGGGAGATAGACGCGGCATGTTCCTCAAACTTATTCATATCCGCCTTCAAGGTATTCGACTGCTCCTGCAGGGCGATCATGCTATCGCCCGCTTCCTTAACGATTTTGGCTCCGGCCTGGGCTTTTTTTCTGACCTGCGTGGAAAGTTCCGAAGCCTGCCCCGCGCTGCGGGCCACTTCCAGTACCGCGCCGTTCATTTCCTGCATGGCTGTGGCGGTTTCTGATACACGTTGCGCCTGTTCATCCGCTCCGTGACTGGATTGTTCAATCTGGGCGGACAGCTGTTTTGAGGCTGAAGACACAATCTCCACAATATGTTCCAGTTGTTCGGCGGCCAGCAGGATGTTCTTTTTTACTTTTTCCGCTGCAACTCTGGATTCTTCAGCTCTGGCCGCGCTTTCCTGGGCGTGCCTTGATTCTTCGGCTGCTTCCTGAGTCCTGGTTTGTGCTTCCTGAATCTTTTCTTTCATGGATGAAACCATTTCACAAAAAACAGCGTACACGCCTTTTTTATCCTGGCCGCCCCGAAAAGAAAAATCCAGGTTGCCGCTCGCGATTGCGTTGGAAGCAGAGTACAGATAGTCGGGGTCTTCGCCAAGGTGTTTGAGAATGCTTATAAACAACGCCGCGAATACGCCAAGCATGGCGATAAGCGTAAAAAGTGCGACAGTCGCCCCTCTTTCCCACAATGTGCTTGTTTCCTCAGCCCTGACAACCTGTTCTTGTATCCGTTGTTCCAGTATGGTGTAAAATTTGTCCACGGCTTTCATAATATCGGCTTTGTCTTTGTGGTACTGGAGATTATGCACAAGCGCCTGCGCCTTGTTCATTTGTTCGTGAAAATCAGGCTGGTCAGGAGAGGTCTGCCGAACGATTTCAACAGCCCGTTTTTCAGATTCAACAAGTTTGTTTGAGCGTTTACCCGCTTCTACCAGCATGTCGATTTCTGCTTTGGAAAAACCGGCTTGCTTCATTAAATCGAGTAAAGAAATTTTTATCGCCGTGTCCGGCTGCGGCTTTTTTTCTCCTGCAGTGACAAAGTCCCAGTAGATTTTATGATAATCTCTGGGGCGCGCTTTTTTTCCGTTTCTGATATCCAGGATAGCCTGATACTGTTCCAGAAAATGTTCATCTCTGGTCACGGTAAAAAGGCGCACAAGACGGGTCAGGTCATCGGAACTCTGCCGCATTTCATCAGCCAGCAGATAGGCTTCATACTGGTTCTTGCAGGCATTCACTTCAGCATCATTTGCTTTGTGCAGCATAACAAAAGAACATATGGTCATTACAACACATAATCCGGTTGTTACGCTGACAAGTATAAATTTTTTGGCCGCAGTCATAGATTGTTCCCCCTTTTTTTTCGTTTTATCTCATAAAAATTACATCCTAAATTTTAACCTTTCTTAATAAATTGCAAAATAAATACTATAACTTATATCATAAATAAAACTGAATGTCAACTTCTCTC
>CAUUHW010000008.1:0-90627 GCA_963545205.1 uncultured Desulfovibrionales bacterium | reverse complement strand
TGTGTGTAGCGTCAGTAACCAAGTTTACATTTGGGCTATACTGGCCAATCATAAACCGTTTAGCGGCGTAACCCGTAAAATAATGCTCAACATTATTAAAAACGACTCTGAAGCATTGTCATCAATGGGCTAACAAGTCGTTTCATCGGACTCGTTGCACTTGCCGGCGAACTCAACCTTAAACGGACGCTTCGCGCCCGTTTAAGGTTATGGCGAATAGACCATGTATCCGGCGCTTACGCCGTCTAGCACGCGAATGAAGCTGACTTCGCAATCTCAATACGGCTTTTCGATGTTCGCAGCTTATCCGCCGCAACGTTATTGCTAATTGAATTTTTATGTACATAGGTGAAGTTTCTAAATTAACTGGTGCAACTCCGAAAGCTATTCGACATTATGAAGCTATCGGTTTAATAAACCATCCTAAAAGAATTGGGAAATACAGGTCATATTCTGCTAATGAAATAGTAATATTAAAGCTTATCAAAAAAGCACAGGAATTTGGATTTAAGTTGTCAGAACTGCAAGTCCTGACTCAAAAAATTGGGCCAGACAATAAAATTTCATATAAATATCTTATTGATGCGATACAAAAAAAACAAAATCAACTAGATGGAAAGATAACCCAACTCGCTGATATGTATAATGATTTGGAAGAATTAAAAAAAATGATACAATCTGAAAAAAAATGTCCTTACGAGTAATTTTTTCTTGACTCTGCCCTTTAGGGCATACTTTACATTACCTTTAAGTGGTTTATTAATTTTTTCTTGAAGGAGAATGTAAAAATGGTCGAAAAAAAGAATTATGCTACAACTCAGTATCCTGAAAAAACAGACAAAAAATTAAAAAATGCAAGGAAATGGGCTATCAGAGGCGGGGTCTTTAATTGTATTGCAGCATTTCCTTTTGCATTACCATTTGTTTTTGATAATTATATAAATTTGTTCAATGATATCAATTTCTTTTTGGGGTTTGGTGGAAAGCTATGGATATCTCCGTCTGAGGGAGCAAATATGCTGTTTCTTAACACAGCAGGTTTGGCTCTATTCTTGGTCGGGCTAACACTTCTCTATGCTTCAAAAAATATTGTTGAACGGGCAGAGCTACCTTTATTTAATGGGATTATTCGGTTTGTTTGGGGATTTATTGCAATATATTACATCGTTAGTTATGAAATGATTCAAATCATGTTTCTAATAGTTATAATTGATTTTGTTTTTGCTTCGATGTATTTTTATTACTATTATCAAATATACAATATCCGTTTCTTAAAAAATAAAGTTGCTATATAGAATAATAAAGAATTAAAGCAATAGCAAGTCGTTTCACCGGATGCCGCCCACAGGGCGGCGTCCGGTGAACTCTGCATTATGTGCCCCAAGAGCAGCTCGAATAAAACACTTTACAAAAGTACCAACTAATGGTACTGCAAAAACATGAAGAAAAAGCATCAAAAAATATTAGAACGCATCTTTGCGAGTCCTGTAAGCGGAAGCATCAGATGGAAAGAAATTGAGTCACTTTTTCAGGAAGTTGGTGCAGAAATTTCTGAAAGGGAAGGCTCACGTATCGGGGTTAAACTTTTTGGAGAAATCCAGGTTTTTCACAGACCGCATCCAAGCCCTGATACAGATAAAGGCGCTGTAGCGAGCATACGAAAATGGTTTGAAAGAAATGGGGTGAGACCATGATGAACGCAATGGAAATTCAAGGATATAAAGCAATAATAAAATATGACCCGGAAATTGATATGTTTCGTGGAGAGTTTACTTCACTAAACGGGGGGGCGGATTTTTATGCGACCAATATTGCAGGACTCCGAAAAGAAGGGGAAACTTCTTTAAAGGTCTTTTTAGAAATGTGTCAAGAAGAAGGAATTGAACCGAAAAGACAATATTCAGGAAAATTTAATTTACGAGTGTCCCCTGAATTACATGCAGATGTAGCAAGAAAAGCTGCTGCGGAAGGTAAAAGTTTAAATCAGTGCGTAGCTGATATTCTTAATGAGGCTGTTACAAATTGAAAAAAAGTACATATAGACATTTGCATGTATCCGGCGCTCGCGCCGTCTAGCACGCGAACGTTCGTCTGCCAAATCGTCATTGGTTTATTGATACCAAATTGATATCATATTTATTATGCCAAGAAAAATCGGACAGCTGATAGAACAAGTTGAGAGGGTTGGCTTTATCAATCGAGGGGGGGGGAGTTATCGGAATTTAATCCATCCCCAAGGAGTAGCAATAACGATTTCTGGCAATCTTGGTGACGATGCCAAGCATTATCAAAAAAGAAGTACAATTCAAAATAAAAAGGTCTAAAAAATGAAAAAAAGAGCACTATGTGAAAGTTGTTGAGTGGCCAGAAGATGAGCAATATTATGTCGGCTCAATTCCTGGTTGAATTTGGAAATGCTGTCATGGTGACAATGAAGAAGATGTTTATTGTCAATAGTGCTAACTATTGGATGAATAGATTAAAATTTATGAAGAAGATGAAACTTTTTTCCGCAGATATCTCAGACAAAAAGTTTTCAGGAAAGTTTAAATTAAGAGTAGATGGTGATTTACATAAGACACTTGCAATAAAAGCAATGCAAGTGAATGAAAGCTTAAATTGTTTTTTTGTGGGGAAATATTGCGGAAGACAATCGCATAACTCAAATTATAAAGGCGAATAAATCGTTTCGCTAGCGCTACTTATATGGTGGAGCCGATAAAATTTTACGTTGTAATGGATAGAATTAAAAATATAAAAAAATAAGAGAAATAAAGTGAAATTGAAAAATACTGCATCTGTTCTTTTTTGGAATGTTGATACACAAAACGATTTTATGAAAGCAAGTGGTAAACTTTATGTGCAGGATGCCGAAGAAATTGAATTAACTCTGGAGAGACTTACGAGATTTGCAAAAAAATACAATATTAAGGTTCTGAATACATGCGATTTTCATAATGAAAAAACGATTGAATTGTCTAGTACTCCTGATTTTATTGCTACCTTCCCGCCTCATTGTATGGAAAATACTGAGGGGCAAGATTTTGTAATGGCTACCAAACCAGATATAGCTGTTATTTTTGATTGGGATAAAGAGTATTCATCAGAAGAAATTAGAGAAATGGTAAACAGCCAACGAAATATTGTCATTAGAAAAGATTTTTTTGATGTTTTTTATAATAATCCTAACGCAGAAAATGTTGTAAATGCATTGGCTCCAAAAAAGATTTTTGTTTATGGCGTCGCTACTAATGTTTGTGTAAATTTCGCTGTAAAAGGATTAGCAAAAAGAGGATATAATGTTTTTGTGATTGAAGATGCTATCAAAGAATTGCCTAATATTCCTATGCCTTTTGAGAATTGGAAAACATACGGAGTTGCACTTATCAAAGCACAAGAAATTGTAAATTATATATAGCCCTATAAATTGAGCTGAATAATTTTAATGCCATTCTCGTTAATGCTAAGAGCGTCTGCGGAAAGTCAGATGTAAACCCGAAAGCATGAAACAGAAAATGAGGTAAAGATATTCTAATGCTTTGATAAATTTTCAAATATGAACAAAAAATCCTGTCTTGTTCTCATTCTGTCAATTTTTATCCTGACAGGTTGCGTGACAACTTAGAAGCAGCTGCTTGATTCCGATTCTGGTCCGGTGCAGTTGAGAAGTATCCAGACTCGTTTTTTTGATACATACAACAGATAAAGAAAAAATGTTGCGAACTGTAATAGCGATACTGCAGGAGCTGGGATTTGTTCTTGATAAGGCCAACGCAATACTTGGGACTGTCAGTGCCACAAAACTGAAAGGGTATGCTCTTCGTATAACATAACTGTTCGCCCCAGAGGCCAAACCCAGCTCCTTGTTCGCGCCAATGCCCAGTATAATTACATCCGGTTGCTGACCTGGAACCGTACCAGCAATTTTTTACAGCAAATGTTTTTGGCAGCTCATCAGACTGACTAGCGGAGATCAGAAACAACAAACTTAATCAGGAAAAAACCGCGCAGCAAGACAGTGCGGTTCTTTTCCGCAATAAAAAAAGCCTGTGCGTTTTCGTACAGGCTTTGTTTGTGCTGGCTCCCCGGGACAGACTTGAACTGCCGACAGGGTGGTTAACAGCCACCTGCTCTGCCAACTGAGCTACCGGGGAATGTTCCTTGCGAACCAAGTGAATCTGATATAAAGTGTCTTCTCGTATGTCAAGCATTTTTTCGTAAAATTTATGGCGGATTTTATCTTAGAGGAAAACGCTGTCTTTTTAATGAAATAAGGACGTATTATGTCAGACCAAAGCTTTCAGAGTGGTGGGATTTTCCTGGAGATTTTTCAGCTCGGCCCTCTTGAAACGAATTGTTACTTTTTACATGACAGTACATGCGCGATTGTTATTGATCCAGGGGGAGAACCTGAGCAGATCGCAGCTTGTCTGGAGCGGAAAGGACTGAAGCTGACCCATATCCTGAACACTCATTTGCATTTTGATCATATTCAGGGTAATGCCAGTCTCGCAAGGCTGACAGGCGCCCCCATTCTGGCCGGTTCTGAAGATGACTACCTGATGCAAACTGAACTGGGCCTAGGGGGCATGATGGGCTTTCCAGTTACTGAGCCTTTTCCCTATCTGCCCCTTAACGCTGGTGTGCATCGTTTTTTGGATCTTGATTGCACTGTTTTTGCTACTCCCGGCCATTCTCCAGGCAGCAGATCCTTTTATTTTCCTGACCTGGAATGGGTGTTTGTTGGTGATCTTGTTTTTTACCGCTCTGTGGGGCGTACCGACTTTCCCGGCGGAGACGCCAAGGTACTTCGTCGTTCAGCGCGGGAATGTATTCTGTCTTTACCGGAGCAGACAATTATTTATCCCGGCCATGGCCCCAGGACAGATGTTGCCTCGGAGTCCCTGCATAACACCTTTCTGGCCTTTTAGTTCGCTTGAGGATGTTGTGCGTGTAACTTTTTTTTGTAATTTCGGCCAGCGTCGTGCTTGAGTGTGTTTTTTTTGCCTGCAGTCCCCGTATTGGCGGCAATACGGATCAGGCCGTGCGGGTCGTAACGGAGCATCTTGCCCTGCCTGCTGACCAATGGACTTTGGCGCGGTTGCGTGATTATAAAATTCTTCCCTGCTCAGCCTGTGGGGGGTGTGAAAAAACAGGCCGGTGTGTTCTTGACGGTCAGGATCAGGCTGCGGAACTTTTTTCTCTGCTCCAAAACGCCAGACGTGTGGTATTTTTTTCTCCGGTATATTTTTATCACGTGCCGGCCCAGTTCAAGGCTTTTATTGACAGAGCGCATGCCTATTACTGGCAAAATCCTGATATGTCCAACTCCGCCATGCTAAAAAAAACTGCCTGGTTAGGTCTTTGGGGAGGAAGAAAACAGGGGGAAAAGCTGTTTTGTGGAGCGGAGCTGTCCCTGCGTTTTTTTTTGCGTGTCTTTGGGTTTGAACTGCAGCCAACCCTGAGCTTTTATGGCGTGGATTTGCCGGGAGAGATTTTAGCCGCTGAGCATCTTGGCAGACTGCGGACCCTGGGGAAAAACCTGTGCCTGTTATAAAGTCCCCTGGCTGGTTAAGAGCGCTTTGTGCTGTGCAGCGGTGTCAGGCCTGCGGCCGGTCCCTTGCTGAAGACAACGGGCTTTTGTGTCCTGTTTGTTTTGATATGTTGTATCCAGTTTCCAGTGCTGTTTGTCCTGTCTGTCTTTTGCCCCTGCCAGTAACCCGTGTTTGCGGGTTTTGTCTGGAAAGGCCGCGGCCCTGGCTGCGCGGGGCATTTTACGGGGGGTACGCCGGACACCTGCGTGAATTGATTTTGGCCTATAAATTTTCTGGTCAGCTTGGGCATGGAATGCTGTTGCGGTATTTTTTGCGCCAGGCCTGCCTGTTACATGAACTTTCTCGTCCTGATCTGATTTTTCCCGTGCCAATGACTGCAGACAGCCTGCGTCGGCGTGGGTATAACCAGGCCTGGGAACTGTGCCGTGGCCTTGCTCAGACAATCGGCGGACGGGAATCTTTCTCGTTTTTGCGAAAGATCCGTTTCACGCCGGCCCAGGCTGTTCTTTCACGGGAAGAGCGGCGCGGGAACCTCGCGGGTGCTTTTGAAGCACGGCCGCTGTCAGGGGAACGGATTTTGCTGGTCGATGATGTCTTGACAACCGGAGCGACTTTGGAGGAATGTGCGCGGGCTTGTTTGCGGGCCGGAGCCGGAAGCGTTGAGGTACTCGTTTTGGCTAGGGCCTGAGCGTTTTATTTTTTTGATTTTTAGACTTGACTTTTTCCTTTCCGTTGGATTATTTGTTATCTTTTCGTTATTCGGAGGAGAAAAAATGTTTGCTATAGTTGAAACAGGTGGAAAGCAGTTTCGTGTTCAGGAAGGAACACGTGTCCGCGTTCCCAAAATAGATATCCAGGCCGGTTCAAACCTTGATCTGGATAAGGTTTTACTCGTTGGCGGCGCGGAGTTGAAAGTGGGCAGCCCGTATGTTCAGGGTGCCAGCGTTGCGTGTGAGGTTGTCGAGCATGGCCGCGAGAAAAAGATTATCGTGTTCAAGAAAAAGCGGCGCAAAGATTACAGAAGAAAGCAAGGCCACCGTCAGGATTTTACAACCATTCAGGTAAAATCAATTACGGCATAACGGCAGGAGGAAAAAGGCATGGCTCATAAGAAAGCTGGTGGTAGTTCGCGTAACGGTCGTGACAGTGCCGGACAGCGGCGGGGTGTGAAAAAGTTTGGCGGTGAAAAGGTTCTGGCCGGAAATATTTTGGTCCGGCAACTGGGAACAAAATTTCACCCGGGCCAAAATGTCGGCATGGGCAGGGATTTTACCTTGTATGCCCTGACAGATGGCGCTGTTGAATTTGAAAAATATCAGCGTAAAAAGAAAGTAAAGACCCGCATTCACGTTGTTCCTGCGTTTTAATTTTTTTACGTTTTAACGTATCAGGGCCGTTTGAAAGGGAAATCCCCTTTTGATCGGCCTTTTTTTATTAAGGATTTGACATGCGTTTTGTCGATAGTGCTACCGTGGTTATCCGTTCAGGAAAAGGCGGAAATGGGTGTATGTCTTTTCGGCGGGAAAAATATGTTCCGCGTGGCGGCCCTGACGGCGGGGACGGTGGACGCGGGGGAGATGTTATTTTTCATGCCACGGATCGCTTGCTGACCCTGTATGATTTTACGCATGCCCGTGTCTTTGAAGCGGAAAATGGTCGTCCCGGTCAAGGCAAGCAAAAGATTGGGCGTGACGGTAAGGATCTGGTTATTGAGGTTCCACTTGGTACGGAAATCTACGAGCTTGAAGACGAGCAGGAGCCCCGGCTGCTGGTTGATTTGCGGGAAGAAGGACAATGTTATCTGGCGGCCAAAGGAGGGCGTGGGGGAAAAGGCAATACCCATTTCAAATCCTCTGTCATGCGCGCGCCAAGGTTTTCTCAGCCTGGAGAAGCTGGGCAGGAAAAAAAGATTCATTTGGAATTGAAAGTGCTGGCCGATGTTGGTCTGCTTGGGCTGCCCAATGCCGGCAAGTCTACGTTTACTGCCGCTGTTTCCGCGGCTAGGCCCAAGATTGGGGCCTATCCTTTTACCACGTTACAGCCGAATCTGGCTGTTCTTGAAAATGATGGCGGCGAGCGTCTGGTTATGGCGGATATTCCCGGTCTGGTGGAGGGGGCGCATCAGGGAGCCGGCCTTGGAACACGGTTTTTGAAGCATGTGCAGCGCACCCGTTTTCTTGTGCATATTTTAAGCATGGAAGATGTCAGTCCTGATGATCCCTGGTCAGGTTTTACTCTTGTCAATCAGGAACTGAAAAATTTCAGTGCCGAGTTGGGCAAGGTCGAGCAGGTACAGGTCATCAACAAAATTGATCTGTTCGCGAAAGAAGTTCTTGACGATCTGCGTGAAAAGGCAGATGCCGAAGGACGAAAAATCTTTTTTATTTCTGCCTTGCGGGGTGACGGCCTGGATGAATTGCTGGCAGAGATGTGGCAACGGAAACAGGGGCTGCTGAAGGGGGTGTCAGGTGGGTGATTGGCAAGATGTTCGTGACCAGATCTTATCCCGTGCCAGACGGATTGTGGTCAAGGTTGGCAGTGCTGTCTTGGCATCAGAAGATGGCATCAATTCTCAGGTACTGGAGCATCTGGCCAGCCAGTTGTCCGGTCTGCATGACCGTGGGCTGGAGATTTTGCTGGTTTCGTCCGGGGCGGTTGCCGCTGGGCGGCCTGTGTCGCAGAGACTTGCGGGGCAGGGAACAACCTCTTTGGTTCAAAAGCAGGCCACAGCTGCCATTGGGCAGAGTCAGTTGATGCACGCTTATGACCAGGCTTTTGCCTGTTTTGGAAAAGTCACTGCCCAGATTTTGCTGACCCGTGATGATTTGCGCAGCCGCGAACGGTTTTTGAACGCCCGCAATACCCTTACAACCTTGCTGGGCTGGAAAGCCATTCCAATCATGAACGAAAATGATACTGTGGCCGTGCAGGAACTCAAGTTCGGAGATAATGACAGTCTGGCGGCATTGATACTGAATACGGTTGAAGCCGACCTGTTTATCAACCTGACTTCAGCCAGAGGGGTGTTTGACGACAATCCGCTTCTGAATCCTGATGCCTGTTTGCTTTCCTGCGTGGAAAATATTGGCGACTTGCAGATTGACACCTTGTGCCGGGGAAAAACCTGCGCCGGAACAGGCGGTATGGAAAGTAAGCTTCGCGCAGCCCGGCGTGCGGCCCAGCTTAGCGTGGCAACTGTTATTGCTCCAGGTAAAGAGCCATTTGTCCTGGAAAAGATTTTTGCCGGAAAGCAGCTTGGCACCTGGGTTATGCCGGAAACAAAGCCTGTTGCGAGGCGAAAATTCTGGCTGGCCTATAATCTTGACCCAAAAGGCAGTCTTATTATAGACGCTGGCGCAAAAGAAGCCCTGCTTAAAAAAGGCAAAAGCCTGCTTCCGGCCGGAATTTTACAGGTTGATGGCCGGTTCGGTGTTGGCGCGCTGGTGCGGATCCTTGACGAACATGGTCATGTGCTTGGAGTTGGTTTGTGTAATTACACGCAGGCCGAGCTGAAAAAAGTCCTGGGGAAAAAATCCGAAGAAGTCCGCGGAATTTTGGGCGGTATTGCTCATTTTGAAGCTGTTCACCGTGATAATATGCTGCTTGACGTGGCGTTGTAAACAAACAAAAGATTATTTGCCTGTTCTCTTTTTTTCTGTTAGATTGTGAAAGTCTTGTCATTCTCGTGCCGCAAAGAGCGGCAATGATTTTGTAATCAGGTTGGGTGGTATGCCTCTACAAGATGGATTATATCTGGTTGAAGCCATGAGCCCGTGCGAAGCGGGTGTCTTTACCAAGGAACTCGTGTACCGTGAAGGCGAGTGCCGTACACCGGGGGAAACCTTGCCGGAGATCATAGAAAGCTGTCGCCGTCGTCGGGTGCAGGCCTTGGTCTGGCTTGATGATACCTATATTGGCGGCACATGGTTTGACCCTGACATCAAGCGCTGGATTGCCGAGCTGAATGGGGTTGTCTGGCAGGAACAGGAGGAGATGGAAAATCTGTTACACCTGTGATGCCTGTCAGTTTTGCCGGCATGTCTGCTGAAGTTATTGCCGCGCGAAATATTCCGATTTGTATGCTGTGCCTTTTCCGTTTTTTTCTGGTGAACTTCCTGTTTGCCCTGTTTTTATTCGTATCCGGTATTTTTTTACGTAACGGAAAAATAGGAGAAAAAAATGTCTGCTCTTGGTTGGATTGGTCTTGGCATTATGGGAAAATCCATGTGTGGTCACTTGTTGCGGGCTGGTCACGAGGTTTTTGTCTACACGAGAACAAAAGCTTCGGCGCAGGATTTGGTTGCCTCTGGCGCAAAATGGTGTCTGTCGCCGGCTGAGGTCGCCGGTCAGTCAGAGATTATTTTTTCCATGGTTGGGTATCCGGCAGACGTGCGCAGCGTGTATCTGGGCGAAAACGGCTTGGTCAGCGGTGCGGCTCGCAAAGCAATCCTAGTGGACATGACAACTTCTGAACCCGCGCTGGCCAAAGAAATTTTTCAGGCCGCAAAAGACAGAGAACTTGAGTCTCTTGACGCTCCTGTTTCTGGCGGCGATCTGGGAGCTCAGAACGCGAGCCTGGCGATCATGGTTGGCGGCGAGCAAAAAACATTTACTGCGGTATTGCCGTTTTTTGAGCTGATGGGAAAAAATATCCAGCTGATGGGGCCGGCCGGAGCCGGTCAGCACACCAAGATGAGTAATCAGATTCTGATTGCCGGAACCATGATCGGGGTGGTTGAATCCCTGCTGTATGCTGTGCGTGCCGGGCTTGACATGGAAGCTGTTATTGATGTTATCGGCAGTGGCGCGGCTTCTTCCTGGTCAATTAACAATCTTGGGCGGCGTATCGCGGCTGGTGATTTTGAGCCGGGATTTTTTGTTGAGCATTTTGTCAAGGACATGGGGATTGCCTTAGCTGAATCCAGAAAAATGGGGATTATGCTGCCGGGTCTCGCCCTTGTGGAACAGTTGTATCTGGGAGTGATGGCGCAGGGCATGGCCCGAAAAGGAACGCAGGCCCTGTACCGGGCCTTGCAGACCATGTGCGGCGAAAAATAATTTTTTGAGGAAGTCGTGACACGCAGTGAACAAAGATGAAATAGCAGTTGGCGCGAAAAAAATAATTCTGGTGCAGGGCGATATTGTTACAGCCCCTGTTGAGGCGATTGTCAACGCAGCCAATTCCCGCCTGGCTGGCGGAGGCGGTGTGGACGGAGCCATTCACCGCGCTGCCGGGCCGGAACTGCTTGTGGCCGGACAGCAGTGGGTACGGCAAAATGGGCCTTTGCCTGCAGGGCAGGCTGTTTTGACCTCTGGGTTCCAATTGGACAAATTTGTCATTCATACGGTCGGCCCTGTCTGGAAAGGGGGTGGCCAGCATGAGGCCCTGACGCTTGCTTCCTGTTATCGCCGCTGCCTTGAGCTGGCAACAGAACAAGGGCTGAAAAGTCTGGCTTTTTCCGCGATCAGTTGCGGAGTGTACGGGTATCCACATGAGCAGGCTGCTGAAATCGCATTGCGAACAGTTTACTCGCTCATACCGCGGACCTCGCTGACTGATGTTTTTTTCTATTTGTTTTCCAGGGAAATGTATGAATTGTGGGGACGGATTGCCCACACAATAGGTAAATGACAAAAATGGTAAAAACAGATATTGCACTTGTTCGGTTTTGCCATTTTTGTCTTTTTTCTGTCTGCTGTTTCTGAGCGCTTTTGGGCTAATCTCTTTGATTTATAAAAAATATCTGTTTTGGCCCGTTTTTTGATTCTGATTGTAAACGAACTTTTATGATGGAGGAAAGAAAATTGAAAGAGCCGCTTATTTTTCAGTGCAAGAACGCAGATGATGTTTTACGGGCAGTTAAAGAGCATAATATACAGTTTGTGCAGTTCTGGTTTGTGGACGTGCTTGGCGTGTTAAAATGCTTTCAGGCCACACCCAGTGAACTGGAAATGGCGTTTGACGAAGGTATGGGGTTTGACGGGTCATCTTTGGAGGGCTTTTCCCGTATTGAGGAAAGCGACATCGTGGCCTTTCCTGATCCCAAGAGTTTTCAGATGGTTTCCTGGGGGGCAAGTGAATATCCTGTGGCCCGCATGTTTTGTGATATTGTTCTGCCTGATGGAACGCCGTATCAGGGGGATACCCGTTATGTCCTCAAGCGGGCCCTGGCCCGTGCCGCGGAAAAAGGCTATACCTTTTATGTCGGCCCTGAACTTGAGTTTTTTCTTCTGGAAAGTGCCCAAAATCCGAAACCGCTGGATCATGGCGGGTATTTTGACGCGCCGCCTCTTGATCTGGCAACAGAGGTCCGCCGGGACATTATCCTTGGCATTACCAGAATGGGGATTCAGGTTGAATACAGTCATCATGAGGTCGCCCCCAGTCAGCACGAGATTGCCCTGCGTTACGCTGAAGCCCTGAAAATGGCTGACACCGCCATTACCTACCGGGTGATTGCCAAGGAAATGAGCCGGAAAAACGGTTGTTATGCCACGTTTATGCCCAAGCCCATTTATGGCGAAAATGGAAGTGGTATGCATGTTCACCAGTCACTTTTCAAAAACGGGCGCAATCTGTTTTATGACCCGCAGGAAGAGTATCACCTGAGTAAGGAGGCCCGTTCCTATATTGCCGGTCTGTTGCGCCATAGTCGTGAAATCACTGCTATTACCAATCAGTGGGTCAATTCCTACAAACGCCTTGTCCCTGGTTATGAAGCTCCGGTCAATATTGCTTGGGCCAGACGTAACCGTTCAACCTTGGTGCGTGTACCCATGTACAAGCCGGGCAAGGAAAATTCCACCCGTGTGGAACTGCGCTCACCAGACCCGGCCTGCAACCCGTATCTTGCCTTTGCCGTTATGCTCGCGGCTGGTCTGAAAGGTATTGAGGAAAATTATTCTCTTACCCCCCCGATAGAAGAAGATGTCTTCAAAATGACTGACGCGCAGCGCAAGGCAAATGGAATTGGTACTCTGCCCGGCAGTCTGGAAGAGGCAATCTGGGAGATGGAAAAAAGTGATCTGGTGCGTGAGGCGCTTGGGGATCATATTTTTACCAAGTTTATTGAAAACAAAAAAATTGAGTGGGAAGCCTACCGCACCCAGGTCACCCGTTATGAAATTGAGCGTTACCTGCCGCTGTTGTAACAGGGAAGGTCTTGAACGATGAAAAGACGCTGGTTTTTCTATACCGGCGTCTTTTACCTTTCTGGCAAGGAAAATGGTGATGAGAAAGATAGAATGCAGGGCACTGAGTCCGTTACTCGGCAATCAAATTCCGTTTCCAGCCTATGCCACGTCCGGATCTGCCGGTCTTGACCTGCGGGCCTGTATTGAAGAACCTGTTGTTCTTCTGCCCGGCGATACTGAGCTTATCGGAACGGGGCTGGCTGTGAATATGCTGGACAGCGGGTTGTTCGGTATGGTTGTACCGCGTTCAGGTCTTTCCCTGAAACACGGCATTGGCCTGAAAAACATGGTTGGTGTCATTGATAGTGACTACCAGGGTGAGATAAAGATTCCCTGCTGGAATCATGGTCGGGAAACATATACGATTCAACCTGGAGAGCGGATCTGCCAGTTGCTGTTTGTTCCGGTTGAGCAGGTCGCTCTTAAAACTGTTGCGGCTTTTTCCGGCGTTACTGACCGCGGACTGGGTGGTTTCGGACATACTGGAAAAGTCTAGGAGGAAAAATGGCTGTCAGGGATTTTCAGGAAAGGGCAAAATCGCTTTTGATGGATACATACGGTCGCTACCCTCTGGCGGTACAATCAGCTTACGGTTCAACACTGGTTGATTTTGAGGGGCACAGGTATTGTGATTTGCTCAGTGGTATCGCTGTTTGCGCTTTGGGGCATTGTCACCCGGAGCTGACAGCGTGTATGCAGGAGCAGGCGGGAAAACTCGTTCATACCAGTAATCTTTTTTTTCAGCGGGAGCAGCTTGACCTGGCCGAGCTTTTACTGGCGACCTGCGACCTGGACCGGGTCTTTTTTTGTAATTCAGGAGCCGAAGCCAATGAGGGCGCGATCAAGCTGGCAAGACGCTATATGCGCAGTGTCCGTCAGGAAGACCGCTACGAAATCATTACGCTTGCGGGTTCATTTCATGGACGTACACTGGCCACGTTGACTGCCACGGGGCAGGATAAGGTTAAGGACGGATTTTCACCTTTGCCAGACGGCTTTTGTACGGTTCCTTTTGCGGATTTTGACGCGCTGGCCGGAGCTGTAAATGAAAAAACAGCCGCTGTCATGCTTGAAGTGGTGCAGGGCGAAGGCGGAATCCGCATGTTGCCTGAGCTGTATCTGCGTGAAGTAAAACGACTTTGTCAGGAAAAAGGCATTTTGCTCATTGTTGACGAGGTGCAAACCGGAATGGGGCGTACCGGCCGCTACTGGGCGCACCAGCATTTTGGCCTTACTCCTGATATTATGACCTCTGCCAAGGCGCTGGCCGGCGGGCTGCCCATGGGAGCTGTGCTGGCGACCAGAGAGGTGGCGCGTGGTTTTGTGCCTGGTTCACATGCCACAACCTTTGGCGGCAGTCCGTTTGTGAGCGCGGCAGCCATAAAGGTGTTACAGATTATAGAGCGAGACCGTCTTGTTGCGCAGGCAGAAGAGCTGGGAGAAAAATTGCGCGCGCGTCTTGTCCTGACGCAGGAGCGTTGTCCCGGCAAGATCGTGCAGGTGCGGATTTTGGGGCTGATGATTGGCATTGAGCTTGCCTTTGACGGACAGGAGGTCTGGAACAGGTTACTGGGAAAAGGGTTTGTTGTGAACCTTACTCAAGGCAGGGTGCTCCGTCTGCTTCCGGCCCTGACCATTTCCTTTGAACAGCTCGACCAGTTCTGCTCTGCGCTGGAACAAAGTCTGTAACAGGTTGCAACCATGGCAAATCAACAGACAACCACGAAGGTCAGTTTTTTTCTGCCGTTCCCTGAGTATGAAGGCGAGGGCGAGACCTTTTTGTTTCAGCATGCATCCTGGGGCTGGGAAGAAGAGGAAGGGCCTGAGGGAGTACGCTGCAATGTGTATTTCGCGGAGCCGCCGCAGGCTCAGGCTTTTACCTGCGAACTGAAAAATGTCTGGCCCGGGCTTGAAGTGGAATATTCCGACCTGGGAAATACCGACTGGTCTTCAGCCTGGAAGGAATTTTTTACGCCGATTGCGGTGGGGGACTGTTTTGAAATCCGTCCTTCATGGCTGGAAGGTGAGTCTGAACTGGAGCCGTTGATTATTGAGCCGAAAATGGCTTTTGGGACAGGTCACCACGCCACGACCTTTTTGTGTTTGCGGGCGATTTGTGAACTGCGTAAGGCCGGCAAGCTGTGCGCCGGTCAACGGTTCTATGATCTGGGAACAGGTTCGGGAATCCTGTCCATAGCCTGCGCCCGTCTTGGTTTGACCGGCCTAGGGGTGGATATTGATCCGGTAGCGATTGATAATGCCAGGGAAAATTGCGGGCTGAATAATGTGGCGGACGCTGTGGATATTCGTCTTGGCAGCGTGGCGGACATGGAGGGTGGGGAGCTTTTTGATCTGCTTGTGGCCAACATCCTTTCCGGGCCGCTTATCCTTATGGCTCAGGATATTATGAAGCGGTTACGCCCTGGCGGGATTCTTGTTCTTTCCGGTTTGCTGGTTGAACAGGCTGGTCAGGTGGAAAAAGCGTACCGCGCGCTTGGAACTCCGCATAAGCTGGAGATGAACGAATGGTGCGCGCTCATCTGGGATTGTAAGGGCTGATGCCAAAAAATATTTTTTTGACTGATATGTATGAGGCCATGCTTGGCACTTTGGGAAAAAGCGGCTGGTGGCCATCGTCATCGCCTTTTGAAACGATTGTCGGAGCGGTGCTCACGCAAAATACCAGCTGGCAGAATGTGGAAAAGGCTTTATGCGTGTTGCGCGAGCGGGATTTGCTGGCCCCTGAACGCATGGAAGAAGTCCCGCAAGATGTTTTGGCTGAATGCATCCGCTCTTCCGGGTATTACCGGCTGAAAGCGGCGCGGCTTAAAAATGTTGTTTCTTTTTTACGGACAAGCTGTGATTTTGACCTGAACCGGCTTGTGCGTGATTTTACAGCAGATGATTTGCGGGAAAATCTGCTGGCCATAAAAGGGGTTGGCCCGGAAACCGCGGATACGATTTTACTGTACGCCCTTGGTCTTCCTTTTTTTGTTGTTGATGCTTATACATTTAGAATCATGAACCGGCACGGTCTTGTTCCTGAACAAACCAGTTATGAAGAATTGCAGGCCCTGTTTACTGATAATCTGACCTCAGACGCGAGCCTGTTTAATGAATATCACGCCTTGCTTGTCCGTATTGGAAAATCTTGGTGCCTGAAAAAACAACCTGTATGCGAAACCTGTCCTCTCCAGCCATTTTTGTAATTGTGCTTGTGGCGTTTTTGTCGTCTGTGTTGTTGGGTGGGGTGGGCTTTGCTCAGAATCTGGCACAGGAACTTGGAGAAACACAGCAGGACGTCGCGAACAAAAAAAAAATAATTCGTCAGCTTTCTTTGAAGGAACGGGCCTTGCACAAGGATCTTGCCAAAATTGAAAATGAGCTTGGCAAGCTGGAAAAAGATCTTGATCGGCAGGAAAAAAAGGAAGCCGAGCTTGAGAAGCAACGGTTGCGGGCGCATCAGACCTACCTTGATCTGGCGGGCAAAATGGGGCGGGAGCAAGGTTCCCTGACCCGGCTTATGCGCCAGCTCTGGCCTGTTTATCTGGAACAATCCAGACGCAGAACCGGAGAAAACTGGGTGGAAGCTGATCAGAAATTCACGTGGATGCAGTATTTTTATCGGCACAGTGAGAAGAAATTTGCAGAACTCAGCCGCCGTTCAGAGGCTGTTGCGCAGAGCTTGCAGGAACTTGAACAACTTCGCATCCGTATTGACAGGCAGCAAAAGACAATAGCCGCCTCCAAAAAAGATCTGCAGGCCCGTAAGAGCCGTTTTGCCGCGCAGGTAAAAAAAGTACGGTCAAAAAAGATTTCACAGCAGGAAGAACTGGATCAGATTGTGCGGGTGCTTGAAAGTCTTGAACACAAGATGCGGGCCACAGGTTCCGGCCAAATCAGCGGGCAAAAAGGCCTGCTCCCTTGGCCGGTCAAGGGCAGGGTGAAGTTCGGATACAATATGAAAGCGAGTCCGCCCTGCAAAGGTGTGGGTTTTTCTACTGAACCATTTGCGGCTGTGCGGGCTGTTGCCGCCGGTCAGGTCGTGCATAACGATACTCTGCGTGGTTTTGGCCGGGTGGTCATTCTTTTTCATGATCAGAGTTATTACAGTTTGTACGCGTTTTTGTCCGAGGCTGCTGTTAAAAACGAGCAGAATGTCAAACAGGGGGAAACCCTGGGAAAATGCGGTGTTTATCCGGCTGTTGGAGGACATGGGTTGTATTTTGAATTGCGTTTTCAGCAAAAAACAATTAACCCTCAGGCTTGGTTTGTTCATGGCCCCTGATTGTCAGGAATATGGCATGTCTGGAATACCAGGGTTCGTTGTGTGAGTCTGGTTGTTGCCGGCTAAAACAGGGAACATATTATGAAAGAGTATATGTTTTCCATGCGTGGAAAGAGAAGAGAGGATATTATGCGTATCAGCCATTCTGTTGGGATTTTTATCTTATTATCAATGATTTGTTTGTCTCCGGCTTCAACTCTGGCCAAAGAGGATTCGAGCTATGACGCGTTACGGAAATTTAGTCAGGTCATGGATATAATTGAAAAAAGTTATGTCAATCCTGTTTCCAAAAACGAGTTGGTAAACGGCGCGATTGAAGGAATGCTGAACCGGCTTGACCCGCATTCTGCGCTTATTGAAAAAAAAGAATACCAGTTCATGCAGGAAGAATTTTCCGGGGAATTTGGCGGTATTGGTGTTCAGATCGGAGTACGGGAGAAGAGGTTGACCGTTATCGCGCCTATTGAAGATACTCCGGCAGACAAGGCCGGACTTTTGCCCGGAGATATTATTATCAAAATTGATAATCAATCCGCCCTTGATATGACATTGCTTGAGGCGATCAGCAAGATTCGCGGTCCTAAAGGCGCCCCTGTTGTTTTGACTGTTGTGCATGCCGGCGGGGGCGAACCGGTTGACGTTACCATTGTTCGCGGGACAATTCCCTTGCACAGCGTGAAAGTGACCGAACTTGAGCCTGGATACCTGCATGTGCGTCTGACTGATTTCAAAAACACGACAACCGAGGATATGCATAAGGCGCTCACTGCGTATCGCAAGAAGAAGCGCCTGCAAGGAATTGTGCTTGATTTGCGAAACAATCCCGGCGGATTATTGACGCAGGCCGTTTCTGTGGCGGATACTTTTTTGAAAGAAGGCCTGATTGTCTATACACAGGGACGGGAAGCGGAAAACAGGCTTGAATCCAGAGCCGCAAAACAACGCACAGATATTGACTGTCCGTTGGTGGTGCTGATTAACGCCGGTTCTGCTTCTGCTTCCGAAATTGTGGCCGGAGCCATTCAGGATCAGAAACGCGGTCTGCTTTTGGGAGAAAAGACTTTTGGCAAGGGATCGGTGCAGACTGTTTTGCCCATGCACGATGGTTCGGCTATTAAACTGACAATTGCTCTGTATTATACGCCAAACGGCCGCTCTATTCAGGCGGAAGGCATCAGGCCTGATATCCAGTTGGCATTTGAGGCTCCCCGCAAAAAAGATGCCCCGGTATTGGGCGATTTCAGAGAAGAAAATCTGGATAAGCATCTTGATAATCCTAATACCGAGACCGCACCCGGCAAAAAATCAGGAACCTCTCTGGTTTCGGAAGATAATGAAGTCAAGCAGAGATTAAGAAATGATAATCAGTTGCGAATGGGGCTGGAGCTGGTAAAATCACTCCCCGCGATTATGGCCCTGAAGCTTTAACTCTTTGTTTTTGGGCGCGTCATGGCAGAATCCAGAAAAAAAACAGCCTGTTCCAGAAAAAAAAACAGTGGGACCAAGGGCAGGAAGAAAAAAAAGCCAGTAAAGCAGAAAAAAAATCTTGGGTTCTGGCTGTTGGGGGGCGGACTTTTTTTCTTGTTCGTCCTTATTTTGAGTGTTCTTCTGAACAAGGACAGGCTGTCACCCCCCAATATGGACATTGAAGTTGTCTCAAAAAAGGAGCTGCCTGCTGCTTCTCATCCTTCTCTGGTAAAGAAAATTCACCCGCCAAAGCATAGTGAAGCTCTTGTTGCCCCCCCTCTTTCTGACCTAGCGGCTGGAATCAAGGAAATTGATCTGGCCGTATTGCAGACTCTTGTGGCGCTCGGACTGAGCGCTGAGTCTTTTGAGTACAGCAGCGTTGACGTAAAAGAAAATGGACAGGAAGATTTTTGTCATCAGACATTTCGTTTGACGGTTCCAGTCAACTCTTCTGATTTTGAACGGATTTTACGTTCAAATCTGTCCTTGGTAACAGGAGCGAAATTCCAGTCGGCAACACCCTGTGAATTTCAGATTGTATGGCAGGGGGTGCCTACTCATCTTATCTGTCTTGCTGCTGCTCCTGAACCGCTGGTACCTGAAAAAAGACCACCCGCTCTGCTCGTTGTCATTATTGATGATATCGGAGAAAGCAAAGAAGCGTGTCAGCGTCTGGCCGCGCTTGATTTTCCGGTGACGCTTTCTGTTTTGCCCTTTACTACGCATACGAAAGAGGCGGCTGATTTTGCCCGGCAAAAAAAGATGGAACTGATGCTTCATCTGCCCTGTGAGCCTATCGGGCATCCTGAAACTGCAGATCCCGGCCCCGGCAGTCTTTTTGTGAATATGTCCGACGTTAAAATTCTTGAGCTGTTGCGCAAGGACATTGCTGCCGTACCCGGTGTGACCGGAGTCAACAACCATATGGGGTCGCTTTTTACCCAGGACGAACGGCGTATGCGGGTGGTACTGAAGGAACTTCGCAAGCAAAATCTTTTTTTTCTGGACAGTCTGACTTCTTCCAGGAGCAGAGTACGTTCTGCGGCGGAAAAAGAAGGCCTGGCCTATATCCGGCGCAATATTTTTCTTGATAATGAGCAAGAACAAGCAGCGATTTTGCAGCAGCTCAAAAAGGCGCAGGCTCTGGCCCAAAAAAAAGGAAGCTGTATCGCCATTGGTCACCCGTACCCTGTTACCCTGGCCGCACTGGAAAAATGGCAGGGCGAACGGGATAAGTCTGTGCTTATGACCACTGTTTCACATCTGCTGAAAGAAAAAGAAGCAAAAAAATGACAAGCGTGGAAAAAAAGTCGATAAAAATCGGGTGCATCGGCCTGGGCAATATGGGCGGAGCCATTGCCGGCGGCCTTGCCGCCCAGGGTTATGAATGGATTTTCGGGTATCACCCTGATGTGGAGCGTTGCGCTGAGCAGTGCGAAAAGCTCAATATTCAGCCTGCCGCGGATCTGAAAGAGGTCGGCAGCTGCGATATTGTGTTACTGGCGGTTAAGCCCTATCAGCTCAAAGGCGTACTTGAGAAACTGACACCCTTTTTGGGGTCAAAAAACTGTCTTGTTTCGGTTGCCGCGGGTATTTCTCTGACTTTGCTCAGGGAGTGGAGCGCGACAAAATGTCCGGTTGTGCGAGTCATGCCCAATACGCCCGCTCTTGTGCAGCGGGGGGCTTTTGCCCTGGCCTGGGGGGCACCTGCTCCTGACGTGAACAGACAGCAGGCGATTGAAAAAATGTTTTCCTGTATCGGGCAGGTGTATCTGTTGGATGAAAAACATTTTGATACCTTTGGCGCCTTGATTGGTGCCGGACCGGCCTATGTTTTTGCCTTTATGGAAGCCCTGATTGATGCCGGTGTTGACCAGGGACTGCCGCGCGCGCAGGCCAGCGCCATGGTCAGTGACTTGCTGGACGGCAGTATCGCCTTGCAGCGAGCAACAAAGGCGCATGTGACCTTGCTCAAGGAAATGGTGACTTCACCCGGCGGCGTAACCATTGCCGGTTTGAATCAGTTTGATAAACACGGTTTTCGCTTCGCAGTTATTGAGGCGGTTGAGGCTGCTGTTCAGCGCAGCAAGAAGCTGGTATGAGTCTGAATCGTAAAAAAGAGTTTATTTTGGCCTATGAAGAATCGCTGGCCGGAGAACTGAGCGAAAAATTGCTTGATCGTCCCAAAATGAGCGTGTGGATGATTCTTATCCCGCTCATTTTTGTTTTTCATTGCCAGCGGCACAAGCGGTTCGTGGAAGGGAAAAAAAAGTTTATTCAGGAATGGACTCGAAACAAGGAGCAGGCGCTTTGTGCCGCTGTGATGGAAGTCAGCGGCCAGGAAGAGCGCGATCCTGAAAAATGGCGTAAGGCTGTTTTTCATCTGCCTACAGCGGCACAGGAAGCGTCTTTGCGTTTGCAGCATTTGCTTACCGATCATTACAAAAAAATTTTGCAGGCAACGGGTTCAGAAATTGGTACGCTTGTTTCCCAGGCATACGGCAGAGACGGATACGCGCTTTTTGTCCGCCGCCGTATTGAACTGGAACAGGAGTTTTCACGCCATCTGCTTGCTGTCCATGATAATCCTGAAGAACAGGCTCTTTTGCGCCAGCTCGATCATGAAAGCGCTCTTTTGTATGAACGTGATCTGAATGTTTTTTGTCCTGTGTCGTAACAAGCTGTTGCAGTTCGTCATTTTTTTGTTTTTTTGTCTTCATGAAATCCGTTTTTTCCTTTGCTGCTTTTGGGAACAGGTAGAGGCAGTCTGTCCCGCAGGGTGACGTACAGTAAATCCAGATAGGCGTTGAGCAGGCTGTTGTTGGGGGATCCGGAGAAAAACACGGTCTGATTCAGCCCGCTGAGAACCTGCTGGGCATGTGTCTGCCAGTCTCCCTGCTTGGCTGCCAGTTCCGCTGCTTTGTCAGAGAGTTTTTGCCAGAGTGAGCGATCCTGTTCACAGATGGAAAAGAACTGGCTTATTGTCTGGGCGCATTCTTCTTCTTGTGTCGGATCAATATGAAATCCGTTGCTTCCGTGTTCAACCAGATCCTTGCCGTTCGTGGAAATACTGACAAAAGCGGGCAGGCCGCAGGCCAGAGCGTTGTGAGTATGTAAGGAATATCCCTCAAAACGGGCCGGCAGAACAAAGATGCCGCGGGTGTCGGCAACCATGCGGTACAGCTCACCCAGCAAGATATCATCAAGGTCGCTTTGCACCCAGCGTATGCCCTCTGGAAACGCGTCAAGGGCTTTTTGTAGGTTTGCTTCAAGCCGTTTTTCGTTTTTGTCTTTTGCCGGAGGGGAAAGCAGGAAAATATTGGCATTGGCCAGAAGATCGGGACAGATGTGAACCCATCTTAAAATTGCTTCAGGGTCGCTGTATGACTGCAGTTCGGTTGCGTAAAGGAGAATAGGTTTTTTCTCACCTAACAGCCCCTGGGCCTGTTTGTTTTCCTGTCCATAAAGAAGTTGTTGTAGGTCTGCTTGCAGTTCAATCGGCCGGTCATCTTTTTTTTGGTAGGAAAAAAAGATTGTTTTTTGAATGCCCGGTCTGGCCGGACAAAAACGATCCGGGCTGAGGTCAATGCCGTGTTCAACCTGTATGAGCTCCGGCAGGGTAAAGGTCTGGTACATTTCATACTGTCCGGCACTTTGCTCGTCTCCTAGTATCTGGCGGGTGGAGTGGGTCAGAATCAGACCGGCTCTGTTGATTGTAAGCAGTTCCGCCAGCAATGTTCTGGCATTTTTCTGCTTGCTTGGGCCTTGTTGCCAGTTCTGGGCAGCAAAGTGGTCGTAGCTTCTTTGCAGGGCAAAGCTCTGGTAGACCAGAGGGCAGTCCATGACATTGCTCAGAAATGAGGCAGCCATGCCGCCAGTCGTGTTCAGCCCGATTGCCACATCCGGAATAAATCTGGATTCCAGGCAGGCTACCTCTGCCTGCCGGGCAAAGCGTTCCAGCTCTTCCCAGTCAGAGCTGCCTGTTTTCAAAGAGTTGGCTCTGACCAGGCCAAGGACCTGTACGTGCCTGGAACCGGGCAGTGTAAAGCTGACGTCTTTTTGGGAAGCGGAACAGAGAATGAAAATACGGGGAGAAAAAGGGATTCCCTGGGTTTCAAAATTTTTTTCAAGCTGCTTTTCAAGACTGGTTGCCAGCCCACAGAGGTAGGTCACGTCTTTTTGCGGCCCTTTTAATTTGAGGTCTGAGGCTCCGGCGCTGATTTCCGGCGCGACCAAGGCAATACTTCCCACGCAGGCAATTTGTTTGAAAAAGCGTTTGGTTCTGGCAATGCCCGGCTGGCTGAGAGCCGCCTGCAACAAGGCGATGGTGGTACGCATTTCCGCGACAGTCTGTCCCCAGCCCGCTTCGAGGCCGATCATCTGCATACTGCGGCAGATCCGTTTCCAGGTGGTGTTTTCTTCCTGTACCTTGAGCAGGGTTTGCGCCCGGTCAAGAGCTTTGAGCAGGCCTTTGGGCGTTTTGATGCGTTTGTTCAAAAACAGGCTCTGGCCGCCAATCTGGTGCTGAATAAGTAATACCCGCAAAATATCCACGCCGTGTTCCCAGTCTGATTTTAACCTGTCTGTTAGTTCTGTCAGAGACGTGCGCAGGCCGTTTGCCGTGTTGTTCGCGTAAAAAAAATCCTGAAGATGGAGGCGCAGGGGGCAGGAAGGATTGGCTCCAACAGCCAGGGCTTCTCCCTGTAAAAAATCATGAGCCGGGATTTCGGTCATTGTAACGTCTGGAAAGGTGAATCTCAGGTACGACCATTTTCCCGGTTTTTCCCGCAAACCAAGAAAAAGCAGCTCAGGTGTAACAGCACCAATCCTGGCCTGTTGCAGGCGTAGCCAGAGCGGGTTTTCCAACAAGGCATGTTCTTTGTTTTTTTGCCGGAATTCATGCAGGATTTGAAAAATATCTTCCTGAGCAAGCAGGCGGGAAGCTGATGCCGTGAATTGCCGTAAAAGCAGATACAGTCCGTTTTGAACAACAGGCGTGTCAGTTAATTGAGTTGGAGTCATAGCAACCGACTTTACGCTTCTTTTTCTGATTGGGCAATAACGCGGCCAGACCTTTTTGAGGCAGTTTTCAGGCAGAACCGGTGGGGTTTTGCTTCTGGACGGTGTCTGGAAAATAGGCTAGCATGGCTATTTTTAACCAGATAAAATACCGGGATAGATACGATGAGTGAAGAAGCAAACAAGATTATTTATTCCATGTTCAGGGTCAGTAAATTCCATGAACGCAAACCCATTATCGAAGATATTTCCCTTTCGTTTTTTTATGGAGCCAAAATTGGGGTGCTGGGACTGAACGGCGCGGGAAAAAGTACGCTTCTGCGTATCATGGCCGGGCTGGATAAAAGTTATAACGGCGAGATTACAGCCGCTTCCGGCTATAAAATTGGTTTTTTGGAGCAGGCCCCGCAGCTTGATCCGCAAAAAACAGTGCGGGAATGCGTGGAAGAAGGCGTGGCGGAAACGGTTGCCCTGCTTGATGAGTTTAATGAGATTAACGCGGCTTTCGCTCAGCCCATGTCAGACGACGAGATGGACAAGCTGCTTGCCAGGCAGGCTCAGGTGCAGGAACGGCTTGATCATCTTGACGCCTGGGATCTGGATTCCCGCTTGCAGATGGCTATGGACGCCTTGCGTTGCCCGGAAGGTGAAACAAAAACAGAAGTGCTTTCCGGTGGAGAAAAGCGGCGTGTGGCCTTGTGCAGGTTGTTGCTGCAAAAGCCGGATATTTTACTGCTTGATGAGCCGACCAACCATCTGGACGCGGAAACTGTTGCCTGGCTTGAACATCATCTGCGACAGTACGCGGGCACGGTTATTGCTGTTACCCATGACCGCTATTTTCTGGATAATGTTGCCGGCTGGATTCTGGAGCTTGACCGTGGCCGGGGAATCCCGTGGAAAGGCAATTATTCTTCCTGGCTGGAGCAGAAACAGCAGCGCCTGGCTCAGGAAGAAAAGGAAGAAAGCCAGCGCCAGAAAACCTTGAAAAACGAGCTGGAATGGATTCGCATGACCCCAAAAGGGCGCCGGGCCAAGTCCAAGGCCAGAATCAGTGCCTATGAAACCCTAGTCAGCCAGTCCGGCCGGGAAAAAATACGTGACGCGGGGATTTATATCCCGCCAGGGCCGCGGCTTGGTGACGTGGTGATTCAGGTAAAGGGCGTGAGCAAGGCTTTTGGCGAGATATTGCTTGTTGATGACCTGACTTTTTCTTTGCCGCCGGGGGGCATTATTGGCATTGTCGGTCCAAATGGAGCCGGAAAATCAACCCTGTTCAAGATGATGACCGGACAGGAAAAGCCCGACAGCGGAGAGATTGTGCTTGGGCAGACCGTGCGGATCGCTTACGTGGATCAGGAACGGACAAGTCTTGATCCGAAAAAAACAGTCTGGGAACTTGGTTCCGGCGGCCTTGATACTATTGTTCTGGGCGGTCGCGAGATAAATTCCAGGGCATACATCGGCAAGTTCAATTTTACCGGCAGCGATCAGCAAAAAAAGGTGGAACTGCTTTCCGGCGGCGAGCGTAACCGTTTGCATCTGGCCTTGACCCTGTTACAGGAGGGCAACGTTCTTTTGCTGGACGAACCGACCAATGACCTTGATGTCAATACCATGCGCGCTCTGGAGGAAAGACTTGAGAGTTTTGCCGGCTGCGCCCTGATTATTTCGCACGACCGCTGGTTTCTTGACCGGGTTGCCACGCATATTCTGGCCTTTGAGGGCGAAAGCCAGGTTTACTGGATTGAGGGCGGATACGCTGAATATGAAAAAGACAGACGCGAGCGGCTGGGTAAAGACGCTGATATTCCCAAACGGATTTGCTACCGGCATCTGACCCGTTGATTTCCCGCAATTTTACCAGACAGGAGGTATTCATGAAATTTTCCAGACGCATTACAGGAATCAAACCTTCCGCCACATTGACTTTGAACGCCCAGGCGCAGCAGCTGCGAGAGCAGGGACAGGAGATTATCAGTCTGGCTGTTGGTGAACCGGATTTTTCAACGCCCGCTCATGTCCGCTCGGCGGCAAAAGAGGCGATAGATCAGGGTTTTACCCGCTATACACCTGTTCCGGGTATCATGGAACTGCGTGAGGCTGTGGCGCAGTATTTTGTCCGCAACTATGGGGCCAGCTGCAATGGGCACAATACCATTGTGAGTAACGGCGGCAAACAATGCCTGTATAATCTGCTGCAATGCCTGTTAAATCCGGGAGATGAGGTTCTGATTCCCGCGCCGTACTGGGTCAGTTATCCGGCCATGATAGAACTGGCCGGCGGTGTGCCTGTTTATATCCAGACGGAACCTGAACAGGATTTTTTGCTCAGTGTTGACCGGCTTCTGGCCAAGATAACAGACAAGACAAAGATACTTCTTTTGAACACACCGTCCAATCCAACGGGCGGACATTATACCCAGGCCCAACTGGACGCGCTTGTTCGGGCGGCCCTTGACAAGGGGCTTTTTATTATTGCTGATGAAATTTATGACCAGCTTGTGTACTTGCCGGCACAGCCGGCCTCGGCTTCGGTTTTATGGAGTAAGTTCCCAGAGCAGATTGCAGTTGTGAACGGACTGGCCAAAAGTTTTGCCATGACCGGCTGGCGGATAGGGTACTGCCTGGCCCATGAAGATTTGATAAAAGCGATGTCCAAACTGCAATCGCAGAGCAGCTCAAATATCTGTTCTGTCGCGCAAAAGGCGGCTCTTGCCGCGCTTACCGGCAGCTGGGAAGAAGTGGCGCGTATGCGTGAAGCGTTCCGGAAGCGGCGAGATTTTGCCTTTGACAAGGTACAAAACTGGCCAGGAGTGATGTGCTCAAAACCGCAGGGCGCTTTCTATCTTTTTCCCAAGGTGAGCGATTTGTATAACGCCAGGATTCCAGACTCAGGCACCTTGTGTTCTTTTTTGCTTGCAGAGGCCGGAGTGGCCTTGGTGCCAGGTGTTGCGTTCGGAGACGACCGTTGTATCCGTATTTCTTACGCTCTTGATGAAAAAACACTGGGCGCGGCCCTGGACAAGACAGGCGCGGTGTTGCGCAAGGTTGCCGGAATGTAGACCGGAAAAAGGGGGGAGAGAAAAGTTGAGATGTACGCAGCTTGCACAGTGGAAAGCCTTGCAGGACCATTATCAGCAGATACGAAATACGCATATGCGGGAGATGTTTGACAATGAACCGCAGCGGGGGCGTCTTTTTTCCCTGCGTCTGAAAGATGTTTTTTTTGATTATTCCAAACACCGTATTGAGCAACAGACTCTTGCCCTGCTTGTTGAACTGGCTGAAAAAATGGAGCTGCCTCAAAAGATAGAGGCCTTTTTTGGCGGCGAAAAAATAAACACAACTGAAAAACGGGCTGTTTTGCATACAGCTTTACGCAATGAAAGCGGCAAGCCTGTGTGCCTTGATGGGCATGATGTTATGCCTGCTGTTTTTGAGGTGCGAGAAAAGATGCGCCATTTCAGCGAACAGGTGAGGCAGGGCAGATGGCTGGGGCATACAGGTAAACCCGTTACCGATGTGGTTAATATCGGGATTGGCGGTTCTGACCTTGGCCCGCAAATGGTCTGTACTGCTCTTTCATTTTACGCCTCTTCCCGTCTTCGGGTTCATTTTGTCTCCAATGTGGACGGGAGCCATATGGCCCAGACTCTGGCAGACCTTAGCCCGGAAACAACACTTTTTCTTGTTGCCTCAAAAACATTTACCACCCAGGAAACCATGATGAATGCCACGGCTGCCCGGACCTGGCTGCTTGATGGGCTGGGAGACAAAGGCGCTGTTGCCCGTCATTTTGTCGCGCTTTCTGCCAACCGGGCCGCAGTGCAGGCTTTTGGTATTGACCCTGACAATATGTTTGTTTTCTGGGACTGGGTTGGCGGGCGCTATTCCCTGTGGTCGGCCATTGGACTTTCCATTGCCATCTGTATTGGTATGGACGGGTTTGAGCAGTTGTTGCACGGCGCCTTTCTGGTTGATGAACATTTTCGCACCGCGCCGTTTAATCGTAATATTCCGGTGATTATGGCCTTGCTTGGAATCTGGTACATAAATTTTTTTGGAGCGCCAACGCATGCGGTTTTACCGTATGACCAGTATTTGTGTCGTTTTCCCGCTTATCTGCAACAGGCGGATATGGAAAGTAACGGCAAAAGCGTGAATCTGCAGGGAGAAATTCTTGACTATCATACCGGCCCGGTTGTGTGGGGTGAGCCCGGTACAAATTCTCAGCACGCTTTTTTTCAGCTTTTGCATCAGGGGCCTCATCTTGTTCCCTGTGACTTTTTGATTGGGGCCAATCCACTGCACGGAGCAGGTGAGCAACATAATCTGCTTTTTGCCAACTTTCTGGCCCAGACCGAAGCCCTTATGCGGGGCAAGGATTCTCAGCAGGTTGAACAGGAACTCCTTGCTGCCGGAAAAACTGCTGATGAGGCAAAAGCTCTGGCCCCGCACAAGATGTTTGCGGGTAACCGTCCGTCTTCTTCCTTTCTGTACAGGAAGCTGACACCTGAGGTGCTTGGTATGCTGATTGCCCTGTATGAACACAAGATTTTTGTGCAGGGGGCTATCTGGGGCATCAACAGTTTTGACCAGATGGGAGTGGAGCTTGGCAAGGAGCTAGCCCGCTCTCTTGTGCCGGTTATGCAGGGAACTGAGCCGGGAACAGAACATGACTCCTCAACCCGAAATCTGCTCCATGTCTGGAAAGAATTTGCCGGTATACGGCAGCCGGAGGAATCTTGTTCCGTTTCCTGAAAAATGATTCGACCCGTCCTTTTCAGTTTGTCAGGTTTCTTTCCTGGACAGTGCTGCTCCTTGTTTTTAGTTCGGGAATGCTTCTTTCAGTTTTTATTGCCAACTACGCGCGGCAAACTGTACTTGAAAACCATGAGGAATTTGCCCTGCTTTTGGCTGAAAACTTAAATCATCAGGTTTATCAGCGATTCATATTGCCAACAGTCATTGGATACGGCCGGGTTCAGCTCAAGCAAAAAGAGCAGTACGAACGCCTGTCCCAGGTTATTGGCATGACTACGCATAGTTTTCATGTTCTTGACCTGAAAATTTATGATGATGAGGGGGTTATTTCTTTTTCAACGGATAAGGACGAGGTCGGCGAAAAAGCAATGGATATTCAGATACAGCATGCCGTGGAAAAGGGACAAAAGACGTTTAAGGTTGTCAGTGCGGTGTCCAGTTGGCGGGCTCTGTTTCGGCTTCAGCAAAAGCCGGGCACGTTTATTTTGCGGGCGGTGTATCCCCTGCGGGCTGAAGGGGCTTTGGTCCCGGCGGGGCAACTTGGCCCGCTGATGGGGGTACTTGAGTTTACCCAGGACATTACGGCTGACTATGAAACTGTTATTCATTTTCAATGGTTGATTATTCTGGCTTCATTTATTTCTTCATTTATTTTGTTTCTGGTTATTTTTTCCCTGCTGCATCGTGCTGACTCTTTGCTGGAAGAACGCTTGCGGGAAAAGGAGATGCTGGAGCGGGAACTTGTCCAAAATGAAAAACTGGCCAGCATGGGACGGGTTGTGGCGAGTATTGCGCATGAAATTCGTAATCCTCTTGGAATTATCCGCAGCACATCCGAACTGTTGTGTAAAAAAGCCGAGCAGGGAGGCGAAAAAAGCCAAAGGCTGCTCACTGCCATCTATGACGAATCAAAGCGTCTTTCCCAGACTGTAACTGATTTTCTTGATTATGCCCGTCCCAAGAATCCGGCCATGGAAGATGTTGACTTAGGTCCTCTTTTTTTACGGATTTCAACATTTTTAGCTCCGGAAATACATTCGCATTCTGTGCAGCTGGATGTGGACGCGCAGCAGTGTCACATCAAGGGCGACAGTGAATTGTTATACCGTGCTTTTTACAATCTGGTGGTGAACGCCTTGCAGGCAGTGGGAAGTAACGGTCGTATCTTGGTACGCGGCCAGTGTCTGGAACAGGGCGTACAGGTTACGATTGAAGACAGTGGGCCCGGTTTTGTGCATGATGAGGCGCAGTATCTTGAACCCTTTTACACGACAAAGGCAAGCGGAACGGGTTTGGGTCTGGCTATTGCCAATACAATTTTCAGCAGCCACGGCGCGCGAATGACTCTGGGCAAGAGCCTTGATAATGGTGCCCAGGTGCGAGTTATTTTTCCTCGTTTGGAAAAGAAAGGGTAAGGAAGAAAAATGAGTGCTCATATTCTGGTTCTGGACGACGAAAAAAATTATCTGCTGGTTCTTGAAACAATTCTTGAAGAACAGGGCTATGAAGTAACTGCTCTGCAGGACCCGCAGCTGGCCCTGGCCTATCTGGAAGATTCTGAGGTTGATGTTCTGGTTACAGATATGCGTATGCCAGGCATGAGCGGTCAGGAAGTTCTCGCTCATATCAGGAAAGAATATCCATATATTCCGGTGCTGATCATGACCGCCTTTGGTTCTATTGACCGGGCTGTTGAGGCCATGAAATCAGGAGCCTTTGATTACATAACAAAACCATTTGACAATAATGAATTATTGCTCAGTCTGAGTAAGGCGGTCCAACTCGCCAGAGTCGAGCAGCAAAACAGGCTGCTTCGTCAGAGTCTGGCTGAGCATTATGGCCGCCACCATATTCTTGGCCGCAGCCGAAGCGTGGCAAATGTGCTGGGCTTGATTGACAAGGTGGCTCCAACGAAAAGCACGGTTCTTATTACCGGAGAATCAGGAACCGGGAAAGAACTGGTTGCTAAGGCTGTTCACGCGGCCTCGTCCAGAGCACAAAACGCCTTTGTTTCTGTTAATTGCGCGTCTTTGAGTCCTGGAGTGCTTGAAAGTGAGCTTTTCGGGCATGAAAAAGGGTCATTTACCGGAGCTGTTGCCCGTAAACGCGGGCGTTTTGAACTGGCTCACGCGGGTACGCTTTTTCTGGACGAGATCGGGGAGATACCGCTTGATATTCAGGTGAAACTGCTCAGGGTGCTGCAGGAGAAAAAGGTTGAACGGGTTGGAGGCACTGAATCTCTTGATGTTGATTTTCGTCTGGTCGCGGCTACAAACAGGAGCTTGCAGGAAGACGTGGCCGAAGGGCGTTTCCGGGAAGATTTGTTTTACCGGCTGAATGTCGTGAATATCCATTTGCCACCTCTGCGTGAGCGGCGGGAAGATATTCCCTTGCTCGCGGCTCATTTTCTGGAGCAGTACGCCAGGGATAATAAACGTGAGCTCCAGGGTTTTTCAATGGAGTGCATGGACAGGCTATGCGCCGCAGATTGGCCCGGTAATGTGCGTCAGCTGCAAAACGTGATAGAGCGTTCAGTGGTCCTGGCCACCCATTCCGTTATCGGTCTTGATGATCTGCCTGTTGAACTGCGGGAGGAAAGCCTGCAGCTGCAGAGCGTTGTTGACCTTTTGCCGCATCAGCTCAATCTGGCTGAAACGCTGGAAAAAATAGAAGCGGCTTTGGTCAGGCGGGCGCTTGTCCGCAGTGAGTTCGTGCAGGTAAAGGCCGCGGAACTGTTGACGATCTCCAAGAGTTTATTGCAGTACAAGCTGAAAAAATACGGCCTGAGTGCCAAATAAGGATATTTTTGATTTTAGAGTGCAAGAAACTTCTCTCCCTTCACTCAAAAATCCGACTGCAAAAATCAAAATAAGCTGCGGGCTGCTCTTTTTGTTTGGCTCACCAAAAGCAGATGCTCAGGGAGAGGCTGGGCGCTTTGCACCGGGCGGTTATCCGGGAACGGGAACGAAGCTGGATTTCATTCTCATTTTCCTGGAGCATGGCTGAATTTTTGCTTGCAAACCGGATATTTTTTGCTTAAGATTCTACTTTTGCAAATTTGGAGGTAAAAATGAAAAAAGAAATACATCCTGAAGTTCATAAGAAAACCATTCGTTGTGCCTGTGGTTTTGAGATGGAAAGTGAATCTACCCGCGCTCAGGATATTCATGTGGAAGTCTGCTCTCATTGTCATCCTTTTTTTACCGGCGAGCAGCGTTTTGTTGACTCCGCAGGCCGGATCGACCGTTTTCGTAAAAAATACGCGCAATTTTCCACTGCTCAATAAATTTCAGGGCATGGCCCTGCAAATCAGCATGTACAGGCAAGAGGGAGTAAGGGCTCCCTTTTTGTCTTTTTTGTAATGTGACGAACTGCGGAGATAAAAAGGGAAAAACGATGTTTGCAAAACTTGAAAGTCTGGAACAGAAATTTCATGATCTGGAAAACGATCTTGCCGCGCCAGAGGTCTATGGCGATCAGGAACGCTACACCCAGCTTGCCCGGCAGCATGCCGAGTTGCAGGAGGTAATGACTTTTTTTCAGGAATATAAGCAGATCGAACATTCTCTTGTTGAAAACCGGCAGCTCGAAGATGACGCTGACCCTGAAATGCGTGAACTGGTCAAGGCGGAGATTACCGAACTTGAAGCCAGAAAGAGCGCGCTTGAAAAAGAGTTGCAACTCGCGCTGGTGCCAAAAGACCCCCTGGATGGCAAAAATATTATTCTTGAAATTCGCGCCGGAACCGGTGGAGATGAGGCCGCGCTTTTTGCGATGGATTTGTTCCGCATGTATTCCCGTTTTGCCGAATCCAAGGGCTGGCAGGTTGAAATCCTGAGTTCTAATGAAACCGGCGGCGGGGGGGTTAAGGAAGTTATTGCTCTTATTTCTGGCTCCAAGGTGTACAGTTTTTTGAAGTTTGAATCAGGGGCGCACCGTGTACAGCGGGTCCCGGCCACGGAAAGTCAGGGACGAATCCATACCTCTGCCGTAACCGTGGCCATTTTGCCGGAAGCCGAAGAGGTTGATGTGCATATCGATCCTGCGGATTTGCGTATTGATGTGTTCCGGTCTTCCGGGCCGGGCGGACAAAGCGTGAACACAACAGATTCAGCCGTGCGCATTACCTATATTCCAACTGGCCTTGTTGTGACCTGTCAGGACGAAAAATCGCAGCATAAAAACAAGGCCAAGGCCCTGAAGGTGTTGAGTTCCCGGTTGTTACAGGAGCAGCAGGCCCTGCAGCAGCAGGAACACGCAGCCAACCGCCGCGCCCAGGTCGGCAGCGGCGACCGTTCCGAGCGCATCCGGACATACAATTTTCCGCAAAGCCGGGTGACAGACCACCGCATCAACCTTACGCTGTATAATCTTGACGCGGTGATGCAGGGAGAGCTTGATGAAATTTTGACTGCTCTTGTTCACCATTACCGTACCGAGGCCCTGAAGGATAGTGGACAGGCGTATTAGCCCGCCTTTTGTCCGGCAGGCTGTTGAGCAGGGCCGCGAAAAACTGCGGGCCGCTGGAATTGATTCCCCAAAACTGTGCGCAGAAGTGCTTCTTGCTTCAGTGCTTGATGTTGAACGAACATGGCTTGTCTTGCATTTTGATTACAGGCTGAATGCTGGCGAGCTGGTCCGTTATCAGGATTTGCTTGAGCGTTGTGCCGGACATGAACCTGTTGCCTACCTTGTTGGTCAAAAAGAATTTTTTGGCAGGTCTTTTTGGGTCTCCAAAGATGTGCTTATTCCCCGTCCTGAAACAGAAGAGCTGGCCGAAGTGGTGCTTGGCCATTTTGACCGGGACATTGCCCTGTCTATTCTTGATATTGGAACAGGCAGTGGCGCGCTGGCTGTTACTTTGGCGGCTCATTTCAGGCAAAGTACAGTGGTCGCGCTTGACCTGAGTGGGCCCGCGCTGGCTGTTGCCAAGAAAAACGCCGCAGCTCACGGCCTTGCCCGCCAGATTGTTTTTTGTCAGGCCAGTCTGTATTTGCTTCCTTTTTTTTCTTCCTCTTTTGATTGTATTGTTACCAATCCCCCGTATATTGGAGCTGATGAATTTACCCTGCTTCCACCCTCTGTGGTCCAATACGAGCCTCGCCTCGCTCTGCTTGCCGGTTCAACCGGTCTGGAATGTTATCAGAGCTTGAGCAGGAGCGCTTTTGAGCTGTTGCGTCCGGGCGGAATGTTTTTTGCGGAGATTGGCTGGCAGCAAAGAGCAGGCGTGCTCCGGGCCTTTTCGCACTGGACGCAGGCGCGTGTTGAAGCAGACCTTGCCGGAAAAGACCGGATGTTGATTGCCCGAAAATAATTGTTGTTTATTGGCAATGTTGTTTTGAAAAAACAACAGGAAATGCACGAAAATTTTTTTATCAACCTGTCTTGGCGGCTGGAAGCTGCCTTGAGACATTGTTATATTTCAATATGTTGCGATTGAATGCTATGCCTTTTTGAAAAAAATAAACAAGATGGCACAAAACATGCTCTTTTTTGAGGCAACGCAAAGGAGTGTGTATGCAGCAAACAACAATCAAAAAAGAAATTACCTGCTCTGGAGTTGGTCTGCACAGCGGTAAAAAAATAGAAATGACCCTGCTCCCGCAACCCGCAAACAGCGGTGTACGTTTTGAAACCGGAAACTCTTCTCATCGGCGGATAATTGATTTGAATCCCAAACGGGTTGTTGCCACAGGTCTGGCAACAACCCTGGGTGATTCTTCCTGTCGGGTTTCAACTGTTGAACATCTCCTTGCGGCTCTTTGGGGCCTGGAAATTGATAATCTGCTTATCCGGCTTGAAGGCGAAGAAATTCCCATTATGGACGGGAGTGCTTTTGATTTTGTTACCTTGCTGCATCGTGTTGGAATCAAAGAACTCCGGTCGCCTCGCCGCGTGCTGCGTATCAGAAAAAAAGTAAGGTATGAAAAGGACGGCAAGGTTATAGAGGCTGTTCCGTGCAATGGTTTCAGGGTGCAATATACCATAAATTTTGCCCATAAGCTGGTAGGCGAGCAAAAATTTACTTTTGTTCTTGACCGGCTTGCTTTTATGCGTGACATTGCACCCGCGCGCACTTTTGGTTTTTTTCAGGATATTGAAATGCTGCGGGAAAAAGGTCTGGCTCTTGGCGGTTCTCTTGAAAATGCCGTCGTGCTTGATGAAAACGGTGTGATGAACCCTGAGGGCCTGCGTTTTCGCAATGAATTTGTCCGGCACAAGATTCTTGATTTTATAGGTGATATGGCTTTGATTGGTGCTCCCCTGCAGGGAGCCTTTTCCGTGTATTGTTCCGGTCACGCCTTCAATAACAGTTTTTTGCGCTTCCTGCAGGAACATCAGGATGATTTTTTAGAGGAAGTTTCTTTGCAGGCTGCCCCGCCTGGGGCTGCCGCTCCTTCATTTTTAGGCAATGCTGTTTGCGCATAGTTTTTTGATTTTTTGATTGAATCTGTTTGAAGGAGGCCCGTTGGAGCCTCCTTTTTTCGTTTTGAGAGTGCCCATTTTCTTGACGCAAGATAGAATTTCCCTTAGTTTTTTAGTTTCCATATCTAGTTTGAGGAGAGTTGGGTTTGAGCAAGGAAAGTGTTGTCGCACCGAATGAAAGTCAGGTATTAAAACACAGGCGTGAAAAGGCCGAATTTTTACAGCAGGCCGGACTCGCTCTTTATCCTAATGATTTTAAGAAAGAGCATGAGATCGGCTCTGTTCTTGATACATATTCAGGCTGGGATTTAGAGCGGTTGGAGGCAAATGAAGACAAGACCGCTGTTCTTGTTGCCGGCCGGATTGTGGCCCTGCGTTCTTTTGGAAAGGTGACGTTTTGCCACATACAGGATCAGAGCGGAAAAATTCAGGTTTATGTGCAACGTGATTTGCTTGGCAAGGATTCGTATCAATTTTTTAAAAAATTTGATGTTGGAGACATTGTTGGGGTTGGTGGTTCGCTTTTTCGTACCAAAACAGAAGAACTGACCATTAAGGCCGACAGTGTCCGTCTGCTTTCCAAGTCCATGCGGCCATTGCCGGAAAAATATCATGGCCTGAAAGATGTTGAGACCCGTTACCGTCAGCGCTATGTTGATTTAATTGTCACCCTCAAATCCCGTCTGATTTTTGAAAGGCGTACAGCCATTGTTCGGTTTTTACGCAACTTTCTGGACGCACGCGGATTTATGGAAGTTGAAACCCCGATGATGCAGGCCATTCCGGGGGGAGCAGCAGCCAGACCTTTTGTTACCCACCATAACGCCCTTGATATGCAGCTGTATATGCGCATTGCGCCGGAGCTGTATCTCAAACGTCTGCTTGTTGGCGGATTTGAGAAAGTCTATGAAATTAACCGCAATTTCCGCAATGAGGGCATTGATACCACGCATAATCCTGAATTTACCATGCTTGAATTTTACTGGGCCTATGCCCGGTTTGATGACCTGATGGATTTGACTGAAGAGCTTTTTTCTTCACTCGCTCTTGAGGTTACCGGTTCCACAACCGTGGAGTATGACGGCCACTCCATTGAGCTTGCCGCGCCCTGGAAACGGCTGACCTTTCATAATTCTCTTGCTGAGCTGGGCGGGTTGCAGCCGGAAGAGTACGAGATCTATGAAAACGCGCTGGCCCTGGCTCGCAGGCTTGGTGAAAATGTGCCGGACGGTGAGCCGCTGGGGAAAATTCAGGCCCGTCTTTTTGACACACTGGTTGAGCCGAAATTGATTCAGCCGCATTTTATTTATCATTATCCAACGGATATCTCTCCTCTTTCCAGAATGAATGATGAGGATAGCAGCCTCACAGACCGTTTTGAGCTGTTTATCTGCGGTCATGAAATGTCAAACGCCTTTTCAGAACTCAACGATCCGGCTGACCAGCGCCGCCGTTTTGAGGCGCAGGTGCGTGAAAAAGATGCAGGAGACGAGGAAGCCCATTTCATGGATGAGGATTATCTACGGGCCCTGGAGTACGGCATGCCCCCTGCGGCGGGGCAGGGAATTGGCATTGACAGGCTGGTCATGCTGTTGACGGATTCTCCTTCTATTCGCGAAGTTATTTTCTTTCCCCTGCTGCGTCCTGAAGTTGGCGGAACAGAGTAACCATGTCCTTTGAACTCTTTGTCGCCAGCCGTTATCTGCGGGCAAAGCGAAAGCAGACCTTTATCTCTGTTATTTCTTTGCTTTCCATTGCCGGAGTGGCTCTTGGAGTCGCGGCCCTGATTATTGTGCTTGGAGTGATGACCGGATTTGGTGAAAACCTTCGCGATAAAATTCTGGGGATGAACCCACATATTGTTGTGAACGACGCGCACGGCTTTTTTTCTGACTACAGGCGAGTGCAGAAAAAAATAGAAGATGTGGACGGGGTGCGTGCTGTTCTTCCCTTCTTATATACAGAAATCATGCTCAGTTCTGCCGGCAGAGTCAAAGGGGCAGCCCTGCGCGGGATTGATCCGCACGAGAGTGCGGACTTTTTGTCTTTGAAAAAAAATATGGTGGCCGGGTCGCTTGCCGGTCTGGCTGGCGCCAATACCCTGGTCATTGGTTCCGAGCTGGCCAGGCATCTGGGGGTTGGGCCGGGAATGCAGGTACATGTTTTAACCCCTTCCGGAACGAGTAGCGCCGCTGGTTTCAGACCAAAAATCATATCCTTTACAGTGGTGGGGATTTTTAAGACCGGTATGTTTGAATATGATGCCAATCTCTCTTACGCCTCTCTTGGCTCCGCGCAAAAGGTGATTGGGTTGCAATCTGATATGGTGGCTGGACTTGAGCTTCGGGTTCATGATATTTACGCTGTAGAGACGCTGACGCAAAAACTGCGCGGAATTTTGCCGTCTGAACGATTTTATGTCCGTAATTGGTTGGAAATGAATCAAAATCTGTTTTCCGCTCTGAAACTGGAAAAAACAGCAATGGGGATTATTCTGGCCATGATCGTTCTGGTCGCTTCTTTTAGTATTGTGACGGCTCTTGTGATGCTGGTCATGGAAAAAACAAGAGATATTGCGCTGCTGATGTCTATTGGGGCGACAGCGGGCAGTATCCGTAAAATTTTTATCTGGCAGGGAATGCTGATTGGGGGCATCGGTACGGCTATCGGGTACGTCCTGGGCCTTGGCATTGCCGTATTGCTGCAGCGTTACCAGTTTATCAAGCTGCCTGCCGGAGTGTACTATCTGGATCATATTCCCATGAGCCTGCATGGAGCGGATCTGGCCTGGATAGGTCTTTGCGCCTTGCTTCTTTGTTTTCTGGCTACATTGTATCCATCGCGTCAGGCAGCCAGACTCTGTCCGTCAGAGGCTTTGCGCTATGAATAGATCCCCTTTCTATTCTTTACAAGGAGTAAGGAAAAGTTTTACAACTCCTGCCGGTGAAGTTGCCGTTTTTCAGCCGTTTTTTCTGGATATTTATGCAGGAGAAACGTACGCGGTTGTTGGGGCTTCCGGTTCAGGGAAAAGCACTTTTCTGCACATACTTGCGTCGTTGGAAGAACCGTCCGAAGGCCGTATCCTGTATTGCGGTCAGGATATGACAGGTTGGAGCAGTGAAGAAAAAGCCCGCTTTCGTAACCGTGAAGTCGGGCTTGTTTTTCAGTTTCATTATTTGCTCCCAGAATTTTCCGTGCTGGAAAATGTCGCCATGCCGGGGATTATTGGCGGACTGGCGATGAAAGAAGCCAAAGAAAAGGCAGAGGTGGCTCTTGTGCGGGTTGGCATGCAGGATTTTGCAACCAGAAGGGTGCAAACTCTTTCTGGCGGCGAGATGCAGCGTGTTTCCATTGCCAGGGCTATTTTCAGGCAGCCAAGGGTCTTACTGGCGGATGAACCTACCGGTAATCTGGATGAAAAAAATGGCGAGAAAATAGCAGAAGTATTGCTCGATTTGAACGTGAAGCTGAATACAACCCTGCTTGTTGTTACCCATAACTTTGAACTTGCGCGTCGTATGCAACGGTGTTTGCGTTTCCGTTCAGGAATTTTATCATGTCAAGAATATTGAAATTTATTGTATTGATAGTGTTGTTTTTAGTGGCGGATCTGGCAGTGGCTGAGGAACAGGCCAGAATTATGATTTTGCCCTTTGAGATCAATGGAAGCAAGGAACTGGCCTATCTTGAAACAGATCTGCCCAAAATTCTGGCCGGAGAGCTGGAGCGGCAGGGCATAGATGTTGTTCCGCAAAGTGAAGTAAAAAGACTTTTGCGTGAGCAAAATATCCAGCATCTGGACCAGACAATTGTTCGGGATCTGGCCTTGCTGAGCAGGGCTGATTATTCCCTGTACGGAACTTTTTCCCAGATTGGCACCTCTATCAGTCTTGATGCCAGGCTGGTGGAAGCCTACGGCCTGCGGAGTCCGAAACCGCTCTCTATTACCAAAAAGGGAATGATTTACATTCTGCCGGCTGTTCAGGAACTGGCCCAGAAGGTTCAGGACGAGTTGCAGCGTAAGGAGCGTATCGCGCAGATCAAGGTCGAAGGCAACCAGGTTTTGGAGGCAGACGTTATCCTGACACGTCTGAATACCGGAAATGGAGACCTTTTTGACGCGCAAAAACTCAACGCGGATTTGCGCCGTCTTTATGGTCTTGGGTACTTCAGAAATATTACGATCTTGTCCTCTGATTCTCCTGATGGAAAAATCATTACCTTTCGGGTTGAGGAAAAACCGCTGATTCAGACTATTACTGTTCAAGGTGCCAAGGGAATAAAAGCGGATGATATTCTGGCTGTTCTTTCCAGTAAATCCGGCAGTGTGATTAACGATAAGGTGCTGGCCGAAGATAAGGCCAAAATCAGGGAACTGTACCGCAAAAAGGGATATTACAACGCTGGTGTTGACTTTAAGCAGGAGCAGATTGATCCGCGTCAGTCCAGGCTTAATATTGTGGTCAATGAAGGGGAGAAACTCTATATCCGGTCTATCCGTATTGAAGGCGCAAAACAACTGGATGAAGATGACCTGAAAAGTGATTTTGCCTCTTCGGAAAAAGGTTTTTTTTCGTGGCTGACTGGCAGTGGCGTGTTAAAAAAAGATATGCTGGATCACGATACAAGTGTTCTGGAAGCGTATTACGCGAACAGGGGATTTATGGACGTGAAAGTTGGCCAGCCTGTTGTTGATTTTAAGAAAGACGGAATTTATATCACGTTTAAGGTTGAGGAAGGACGGCGCTACAAGGCTGGGAATGTTTTTTTCAGCGGAGATATTATTGGCCTTGATGGGGAGTTGTTACAGGTTATCCGGGCTGATGAGCTGCAAAAAAAAGGGAAGTTTTTTGATCGGTCTGTGTTGCGTCAGGATATCCAGGCTCTCAGTGAACATTATTCCAATTTCGGGTATGCCTTTGCCAGTGCTGATGCCTCATTGAAAAGAAATGAAGACTCCATTGACGTGACATATTCGCTGGACAAGGGCAACAAGGTCTATGTGCGTCGGGTCAGTGTACGTGGAAACACCAAGACCAGAGACAATGTCGCTCGCAGGGAAATGCTGTTAAGTGATGGAGAACTGTTTCGTGGTTCATTGTTACGTAGATCCAGACAGCGTTTAGTGAAACTTGATTTTTTTGAGTCTGTGGAAATTGATACTATTCCTTTTCCAGAGGCAAACGCCATGGATCTGGTGGTCAAGGTCAGAGAAAGAAGCACCGGTGCCATTACGATGGGAGCTGGATATTCCAGTTTTGAACATTTTTTTCTTGTTGGCCAGGTGCAGGAGCGCAATCTTTTTGGAAAGGGATACTCTCTGGGGCTGAAAGGTTCCTTTGGCGGCAAGAGCTCAACCTACAATGTCAATTTCTGGAATCCGCATGTGTATGATTCCGATCTGGGCTTGGGCCTGGAAACCTATCTGAAAGACAATGACTATAGTGATTACGACAAGCGTTCGTTTGGCGGCGCTCTGAAAGCGGGTATCCCTGTTGGTGAATACAGTTATTTGTATGGCCGTTACCGTTTGGAAGAATATGAGATTAAAAATATCGCCAAAACAGCTTCGCGCCTGATACGTGAGATTGAAGGGGTTCATTGGTCAAGTTCTATGTACTTGTCTTTTTCCAGGGATACGACAGACCGGCGGATCAATCCCTCAAAAGGTTTGTCCACCTCACTTTCTGTTGAATATGTTGGCGGCTTGCTAAGAGGTGATGACAATTTTGTCAAATATATTGCCGACAGCAGCTATTACCATCCGCTGTTTGGGCAGACTGTTCTCCATTTGCATGGGCAGGCTGGTTATGTGATGGAAAATGGCAAGAAGGATATTCCGCTTTTTGAGCGGTTTTATCTGGGGGGAATGAATAGTGTGCGTGGGTATGAAAATCGGGAAATCGCGCCAAGGGACAGAACCGCTCCTGATAAGGAGAAGATTGGCGGGAACAAGGAGTTCTTTTTCAATGCGGAGTACCTCGTCCCTCTGAACCAGGAAGTCGGCCTGATCGGGCTTGTATTTTTTGACGCGGGAAATACCTGGGACGATAAGGAAAATGCGGATTTTTCCTTTTATAAAAGTGTGGGCGCGGGTTTGCGCTGGTATTCTCCCATGGGCCCTTTGCGTCTGGAATATGGTTACCCACTTGATGAATTGGAAGGAAAGTCCAGAAAGGGGCGTTTTGAATTTTCTATTGGCCAGTTTTTTTAGACTGATTTTTTTACATTATAGACTAGGAGAGAGAACATGCGTTTGTTTGGTACATTGTTTTTATTGTTGATGCTGCCTTTGTCTGTACAGGCAGCCGAACTGAAGTTTGGGTATATTGATTTGAAAGAGGTCATTGCCAAATCCGAGCCAGGGGCAAAGGCCATGAAAGAATTGAAACAGAAGTTTGAGGGCATGAAAAACGAGCTGGACAAGCAGAAAAAAGAGATAGACGCCCTGCAGGCCAGTCTTCAAAAACAAAGCCTTGTTCTGAGTCAGGACGCCAAGATGGATAAGGAACTTGAGTTCAAACGCAAGGTTCGTGATTTTCAGGATATGTATCAGAACTACCAACTGCGGATGAAGCAGGACGAGCAACGTCTCAGCTCGCCTATCTTGCAGCAACTGGTGACGATTATTAAAAATTACGGGAAAAAGCATAACTATACCATGCTGTTTGATTCTAACAGCAGCGGGCTGTTGTATGCTGATGACGCGACAAACCTTTCAGAGCAGATTATAAAAGAACTGAACGCGGCCTGGAAAAAAAGGAAATAGTCATGTTGCTGTCAGACCTGGCTCTTCAGCTTGGGCTTGAATTGTGTGGCCCGGATCTGGAAATATGCGGAGTCAACACCCTGGATGCCGCTGGCCCGGAAGAACTTTCTTTCTTTGCCAATCCCAAATACCGAGTTCAACTTGAAAAAACGCGGGCTGGTGCTGTTATTGTTGATCAGGCACATGCGCACATTGTAAAAAATCCTTTGCTCTCTTCCTCTCCTTATCTGGATTTTGTCCGGGCTGTGCAGCTTTTTGCCAAATCCCAGGACGAATTTCAGGGACAAAGTGAACTCGCCTATATTGCGCCGTCCGCTCAGATTGACAGTTCTGTTTGTGTGCATCCGCATGTGTATATTGCCGAGGGCGTGAAGATTGGAGCCGGAAGCAGAATTTTTGCCGGAGCCTATATCGGAGAAAATTGTCATATTGGCCGGAATTGTCTTGTTTATCCGCATGTTGTGCTTATGGCTGACACGCATGTCGGCAATAATGTTATTTTGCACCCCGGAGTGGTTCTTGGCAGTGATGGGTTTGGTTTTGCGTCCTCTGAGCAGGGAGCTGTCAAGTTCCCACAGGTGGGAAAGGTTGTTATTGAAGACAATGTCGAGATTGGTGCCAATACCTGTATTGATCGTGCAGCTCTTGGCGAGACACGTATCGAGGCTGGCTGCAAGATTGATAATCTCGTGCAGATTGGCCATAATGTCCGGGTTGGAAAAGACTCTCTACTCGTGGCCCAGGTGGGGATTGCCGGGAGCACTGTTGTTGGAAAAAACGTGATTTTGGCCGGACAGGTGGGAGTTAGCGGACATCTGCACATCGCAGACGGCTGCCGTGTCGGCGCGAAATCAGGAATTGCCCGGTCTTTGACCGATCAGGAGATTGTCAGCGGGATTCCCGCTATTCCTCATCGTAACTGGTTAAAATCAAATACCTTGTTCGTTCGTCTGCCTGAATTGTTGAACAGAATAAAAAAGCTGGAAAAGGAGCTCGCACTATTTACTGAAAAACAGAGACAGGCGGAGTGAGCTGGGAACAGAAAAAGGAAAGAAAATGGAACAAAACGAGATTGTCAGTAAGGATATTTTGAACTTACTGCCGCACAGATACCCTTTTTTACTTGTGGACCGGGTAGTTGCATTTGAAAAAATGCATTCTGTGCACGCGATAAAATGCGTGACCTTTAACGAGCCCTTTTTCCAGGGACATTTCCCCGGTTATCCGGTTATGCCGGGCGTGCTCATTCTGGAAGCCATGGCCCAAGCTAGCGGCGTGCTTATTTTGAAGAGCCATCCTGACGATCTGCAGGGAAAAATTTTTCTTTTCGCGGGTCTTGAAAATGTTCGTTTTCGCAAGCCTGTTGTACCGGGGGACACGCTGCATCTGCATATTGAATATGATCGGCATAAACGGAATTTGTGGAGAACAAGGGGCAGGGCCTTTGTTGAAGAACAGCTCGTTGCCCAGGCAGATTTAAGTGCGGCTATTGTTGACAGAGAGGAAAAAAGGTAATGGCTTCCAGGATTCATTCCAGCGCGATTGTGGACGCAAAAGCTGAACTTGGTCAGGACGTGGAGATAGGCCCCTATGCTGTTGTTGAGGGGCCTTGTCGTATTGGAGACGGTTGTCGTATTCACGCCCATGCTCAGATTAAGAAGCTGACATATATGGGAAAGGAAAACATTGTCCATTCCTTTGCCTGTGTGGGAGGAGAACCCCAGGATCTGAAATATGATGGCAGCGATACCACTCTTGAACTCGGCGACAGAAATACTATTCGTGAATTTGCCACATTAAACCGTGGCAGCGAGGAAAAACGCACGATTGTTGGGTCGGACTGCCTTTTTATGGCCTATTCTCATGTCGCCCATGACTGCCATTTAGGCGATAAGGTTATTCTGGCCAATTCCGGGACACTCGCCGGTCATGTTCATGTTGGTTCTCATGTTGTTATTGGGGGCCTTGCTGCCGTCCACCAGTTTGTGCATCTTGGAAATTTTGCTTTTGTGGGCGGGCTGACCGGAGTTGCCCAGGATATTCCACCTTTTATGCTCTGTGCTGGCAGCCGGGCCAAATTACGTGGTCTTAATCTGGTTGGTCTTCGTCGCGCGGGTTTTTCAGGCGAAACAATAACGATTTTGAAAAGAGCGTACCGGATACTCTGGAGTTCAGATTTGGGCAGAGCAGAAGCCCTTTCCCGTATTGAGGCCGAATTCCCTGCAAATGAATCCTTGCAAATGCTGGTTGCCTTTGTGCGTTCCAGTCGCCGTGGTGTGGCCAGTGGTCTTGAATGCTGATTGTGTTCGGCGCTTGGGAATAATCGCCGGAGCGGGCCAGTTTCCCCGTTTGCTGGCCTTGGCCGCCCGGGAACAGGGAATACAGGTTATCGCGGCAGGGTTTCATTCAGACACAGACCCGCAGATTCAAGATTGCGTTGACATATTTCAGTTCTTTTATCTTGGCCAGTTTCGCCGTCTGATTCGTTTTTTTCAAAAAGCAAAGGTTGAGGGGCTGGTTTTTGCGGGCGGGATCAGCAAACCGCGTGCTCTTGATCTTCGTCCTGACTGGTTGGCGGGAAAAATTCTTTTTCGTTTGCGTCAGCGCGGAGATGATAAATTGCTTGGCGCAGTGATTGCCGAGTTTGAACGGGCCGGACTGCCGGTTTTGTCCAGTGCTGATTTTTTGCCGAATCTTCGTGTGCCGGAGGGCGTGTTGTCCATCAAAGAGCCAAACGATGAGGAATGGGAGGCGATCCGTTACGGCTGGCCTCTGCTTTTACGGATTGGCGAGCTTGATATCGGTCAGTGCCTGATCGTTAAAAAAGGCTGCGTTGTGGCTGTGGAAGGTATTGACGGTACTGACGCAACTATTTTGCGCGCGGGACAGGTTGGTGGAGGGGGCTGTGTTGTTTTGAAATGCTGCAAACCCGGACAGGACGAACGAGTTGATCTACCGTCCATTGGTCTTGCGACCATTCAGAATATGGTCAAGGCCAAAGCTGGCTGTCTGGCTGTGCAAACAGAAAAAACTCTTTTTTTTGATAGCGTTGCCGCCTTGCGGCTTGCCGCTCGTGAGGGAATAAGCATTGTCGGCGTAAAGGTTGAATAAAAAATAGGTTGCAGGTCGCAATGTTCGCCTTGCATGTATCCTGCTGTTTGGGGGTTTATTTTGTTCCCGGGCCATGTTCGCGGTTGAGTTCAAAAAGAATCAGACCGAGGCAAGCCAGAGCGGTTACGAGAATAAATCCTGACAACATGCAAGAGACTCCTGTTACGGGGTGAAAGAATAATGGGACCAATTTTAACCCAACAACACGCTTTACGATACGCAAGGTTTGTGAAAAAGTACAGTACCGATTCACATAAAAAATACGTTTTTTCAAAGAACCAGTGTGCTTTTTCAGGGGCGATGAATATGAACCAGGAACGGGAGTCGTCAATATGGAAAAAAGAATTTTTCAGTTTGGGATAACCATGTTATTCTTTCTTTTCGTTGGGACTGCCTTTGCGGCTTCTCTTGAGCTGGGCATGGTTGACTGCGTCAAGGCAGCTCTCCAGAAAAATGAATCAGTGAAAGCTGCTCTGCTCAAGCTGGAAGGGAGCGAGCATGGGGTAAGTTCGGCCAAAGGGGCTTTTGGGCCGGTGTTTTCAGCGGATTATTCCTTTACAAAACTTGAAGACTATCCTGAAATGATGGGCAAACGGGCCGGAGATAGTGAGCTTTGGCGGCTGAAATTTAATATCATGCAGCCTCTGTTTACCGGTTTTGCCCTGCAAAGTGGTTATGAACGGGCTGTTCTGGAAAAAGAAGCATCCGAACAGGGGGTGCGGCTGGCAGAACTGGCCCTGATTTTTAAAGTGCAGGCTAATTTTTTGGGACTGTTGCAGGCCAAGGAAAATGTAAAAAGTGAGCATGATTCCCTGCTCCGTCTGCGCTCGCATCTCAAAGTCATTCAGGCCTTTTATGATGTTGGGTTGCGCCCGAAACTGGACGTGTTGCAGGCGCAGGTCAAGGTGAGTGATGCAGAACAGGCTCTGCTGATGGCCAAAACCAGAGTGGAAGTGCAAAAGGCCCGTTTGGCAACGCTGTTGAATTTTCCCCCGCATACGGAGATCACGTATGTCGGCGGTTTGAAGAAGCCTGAGTTCAAACGGAAGATTGATCAGTGTTTGCAGACAGCTTTTGAAAAGCGGCCTGATTTGCGCGTGGCCGGAAAAAATGTCGAACTGGCCCAAAAAGCCGTTCGGCTGATTGAAAGTGATTTGTATCCGCATGTCGCGGCCAATTTTGATTATCTTCGCCGAGGAGATGATTACAGCGTAAGCGGCTCCAGGTTTCAGAAAGAGGAAGAATGGCAGGTTACGGTTGGTCTGAACTGGAAGTTTTTTGAATGGAATAAAACAGCCAATGCTAGGAGGCGGGCCCAAAAAGCCGCTCTCAGTCTGGTCAGTGCCTTTGAAAATCAGAAAAAAGAAGTTGAATATGAGGTCATGGCCAACTACCTGCGTATTGAAGAGGCTTTTAAGAGGATTGATGTCGCTCAAAAGGCCCTGGAAGCGGCAAAAGAGAGTTTTCGTATTGCAACGGCCCGGTATAAGTCTCAGGTTGGAACAAATACAGACGTGCTGGACGCTCAGGCAATGGTTACCAAAGGTGAAGCTGCTTTGACCCAGGCTATGGCTGAATACAGCAAGTCCATCGCGGCCCTATATTTTAGCATTGGAGAAAAAAGATTAAGTTTGTAGCCATGCCGGAATTAAGGAACGCAGGCCACGCGCTGAGTCTGGCCCTGAAGGGTTGGCCTCACGCTGTTTAATAATTGCAACACAAAACAAAAGGAGGAGTCATGGTGGAATTGACAGTGTTTCACAGTGGAAATCCCAACTGAATGTCATGTAAAAAGGCTATTGGAAGAGCCGAGGAGCTGAAAAAGAAATTTGGAGAAAAGATACGTCTGGAGATATACACAACGGATTCAAAGGAAGCTGAGAAGTACAACTTCAGAAGCTCAACAAATGTGTTGTGTGACGGTGAGTTGATTCCTCTGGATATTGCTTTGGACGTGGAAGAGCTGGAAGATTTTCTTTCAGACAAACTTTCAGCCTAGTTTTTTGGGTGTTGCCGGTCCCTGGTTTGTTCACAGGTCTTTGCTATGTAGCGCGGTCTGAATCACAGTTCTTGTACATTTTTGGATATGAAAAAAAACAGAGCGGATTTTCTCCTTGCGCTTCAGGGGATTGTGGAAGACCAAGAGGCCGGCAAGCGTTATATTCTGGCGGGCGAGGTTTTTTACGAACAGCAGGGTATTTTCCTGCCTGTTGCCAAACCCGGTCAGCAGTTTTTGCCTCAAACCCGTTTTGAACTGCGTCCCAGGTTTCCTTTTGTCAGCCGTGCGGGTGAAAAACTTGTAACCGCCCTGAGGCATTTTTCTCTTGATGTGTCCGGCAAGGTTGCTCTTGATGGCGGGGCCTCTACCGGCGGCTTTACAGACTGTTTATTGCAGCACGGCGCAGCTAGGGTGTACGCGGTTGATGTCGGGTACGGCCAGCTGGCCTGGAAACTGCGCCAGGACAAGCGGGTTGTGAATATTGAGCGCGTTAATCTGCGCTATGCCCCTCCCGACCTGTTGCCGGAACAGGTTGATCTGATTGTTCTTGACTGTTCCTTTATCTCCCTTTTGCTTGTTTTGCCGCCCTGTATGGCCTTTTGTAAAAAACAGGGGCAGGTTCTCGCCCTGGTCAAGCCGCAGTTTGAGCTTGATGCCAGTTGTAATGTCAAAGGCGTGGTGCGGGATAAGGCCTTGCAGTTGCAGGCTGTTGAAAAGGTGCAGAATTTTGCCCGTGAGCGTCTTGGCCTTACACCTGTTGGCAGTGTCGCGGCCGGAGTGAAAGGCCCGAAAGGCAATCAGGAATTTTGTGTGTTATTGAATCGTGAGTAAAAAATACAGGTGAAAGATGAAAGAACGGACACCCCAGCGTGAGGAACGTATGCGTCAGGTTTTAGCGCGGCGGCAGCATGATCTGAGCATGGTTATCAATAATATCCACGATCCGCATAATGTATCGGCTGTTTTGCGCAGTTGTGATGCTTTTGGCGTGCACCGCGTGCATCTGTATTATACGCGGGAGAAATTTCCCGTGCTGGGGCATGGTTCTTCTGCTTCTGCCAAAAAATGGGTTGAACGGCAAAAACATGACGATCCGCAGGCCATGATTGACTTTTTTCACGCGCAGGGCATGCAGTGCGTGGGAACCGGTTTCAGTGAAACCGCCACGCCGCTTGACCGGTTCGACCTGACCCGCCCCACGGCCATAGTGCTTGGGAATGAACACCGTGGACTTGATCAGGATCTTTTTTCCCTGCTTGACGGCGAACTCTATATTCCGATGCAGGGCATGGTACAAAGTCTGAATGTCTCTGTTGCGGCGGCTATTATCCTGTATGAAGCCTGGCGGCAGCGTTTTCAGGCAGGAATGTATGACAGAACGTCTTTGAGTGAGGAAGAAACCGGGCAGATTCTGGCCGCCTGGAGTGAAAAATGAACAGCTTTGGTCGGGTGCTTCGTCTGACAACCTTTGGTGAGTCGCATGGTCCGGCTGTTGGCGGCATTCTTGACGGTTGTCCCGCCTTGTTGCCTTTAAGTGAAGCTGATGTACAGCCGGAACTTGATCTGCGCCGGCCTGGTGGGGCAGGGACTGTTTCTGCCAGACAGGAAAAAGACCGAATTCGTTTTGTGTCCGGTCTTTTTGAAGGACGAACAACTGGCGCACCTGTTGCTTTTATCATTGCCAATGAAGACCAGCATTCGGGAGATTACGAGCAGTTGCGTGATGTTTTCCGGCCCGGACATGGAGATTTTTCCTGGCAGGCCAAGTACGGGATACGCGATCACCGTGGGGGGGGCCGGGTTTCTGGCCGGGAAACCGTTTGCCGGGTAGCTGGCGGCGCGGTTGCCCTGAAGATTTTACGGCATGTTGGTGTGGAAATTTTTGCCTTTACCCGTGAAATAGCTGGATTAACGTCTACCGGTACTGACTGGTTTCGAGCGGGTGAGCGCGCGCTTTTCGCACCGGAGGACGCCATTATTCCCTTTTGGGAAAAAGAGCTGGCTCACGTAAAAGAGTGCGGCGATTCCGTTGGCGGTATTGTGGAAATTGTGGCCACGTCTGTTCCGGCGGGGCTGGGTGAACCTGTTTTTGACAAGCTTGATGCCAGACTGGCCGCAGCCTTGATGAGCGTGGGAGCGGTGAAAGGTGTGGAAGTCGGGGCCGGTTTTGCATCCGCCAGAATGCGGGGCAGCCAGCATAATGACCAGCTCGGAACTGAGGGATTTTTGTCAAATCACAGTGGCGGAATTTTGGCAGGTATCAGCAATGGTCAAAATATTGTCCTTCGCGCGGCAGTCAAACCTATTCCGTCTATTGCCGTTTGTCAGCAAACCGTTACTTGTCGCGGGGAGCGGGTTGCGCTTGAAATCAAAGGCCGTCATGATGTCTGCGCTATTCCAAGAATTGTTCCTGTGCTCAAGGCCATGGCTGCTTTAGCTCTGGCTGATATGTTGCTGTTGCAGCAACCTTTTTCCATATAAAAAGCTCACGGGAATACTTGCTTCCCGTGAGCCATAAATTTCGGGCCGTTGTTTAGTTGATTTGTTGCAGCAGCTCAAGAGCGTCCGCGTATTCAGGATCAGAAGCCAGAATTGTTTCCAGTTCTTTTTTGGCCAGATCATTTTTGCCAAGACTGAAAAAGCAGCCTGCCAGAGAGTAGCGGACTTTATGGTCTTCGCTGTTGAGCTGGAGAAAATTTTGCAGATGGATAATCACTTCGTTCAGGCGGTTGAGGTGATGACCGGCCTGAATTGTGCCAAACAGGGCAATCATGTTTTCCGGGTTGCGTTCCAGGGCGGCACTGAAAAGAGCCATGGCGTTTTCACGGGAACCGATTTCCATTTCCATAAGTCCCATACCGGCCAGAGCCTTGTCATTGGGAACGGTGTCCTGGGCTTTGCGGTACAGATTAAGGGCCTTGTTCAGATCGCCGCGCTGTACGGCAATCGCCGCCAGGCCGAGATAGGGTTCGGCCTGACTGCTGGTGCTGTCCGCAGCCTTTACGTAGTAATCTTCAGCCTTGTCCAGTTCTCCCATGAACAGATAGCATTCACCCAGTTCTTTGTTGATTTCATAATCAAGATGGTTACTCATAATTCCTCCTTAAAAAATTCGGCTCTTTTTTGAGAGCAGGGTTGCATAAATTGAAAGATGTTTTTTGTTAAGCAAATCTCATGCCAGTTTTTTAAAGGAATATGATGCCGGAGGTGTCAGGGGAAAGGGGGGATGTTAACCGATCAGATGGGTACGGCAATCTGCCTGAGAAACGTAGTTTTTGAACGTTGGGCGGCTGGCAGGGCTTTTGCAATGTCTGTAGGCAAAAGGAAGATGACAGGTGGTTATGAATGAGAATGAGCGCTGAACAGTACGGCAAGTTTTTCCTTGGCCAGATTTTTGCCGATAAGGAGAATTTTGGCTTTTGGCATGGGAGAGCAAGGGCAAAGCGTGTATTTTTGCCCCACCAGGTCAAACTTGCCCCATTGTCCCTGTATTTCCAGAAAGCCTTTACCTCTGACAACCGTGCCAAAGTCGCCACGTAAGATGACATTGATATAAGCTATAACCTGCTGGATTGAAGAAAAAAACGGCTGGATAAAGCTGACATATTCAAGAACCGGTGGCCTGGTCTGGTCGCTGGCAGTCACATTGCCTGTATAGGTTGTTTGCAGAAGATTTTCCCACCAGATTTGGGGCAGATTTGTATAATGGGTTCCTTCCACATGGGGAGCCCCCAGTTTTTCCAGGTGCTCCACCAGGTTTTCTATTTCCTCTTTTTCGTGTTGCTCACTTTTTGTGATCAGTATCTGTCCAGCGTTTGCAATCTGATCTTCAAAAATTTCTGTAAATTCCCTCTGAAAATTCTGATATGCTTCCATGTCCACAAGGGTCAGCGGCGGAAGGAGTTGGATGCGTTCGTATTCTATTTTCTGGATATTTTGCAGCACGTTGCTGAGCAAACCTAGTCCTGTCGGTTCAACAATCAGAAAATCAGGTTCAAGGGTGTTAGCAATAGTCAGAATTGAAGAGGCAAAATCTGATCGCATGGAGCAGCAGATACAGCCTTCGGTAAGTTCCCAGATCTCCGTTTCATCCCGCAACAGATCGCCGTCAATATCTTGATCGCCGTATTCGTTTTCCAAAACAACAAAGTTACACTCCCTGCGTTTGACCAGTTCCTTGATAAAAGTTGTTTTGCCCGCACCTAAAAAACCGGAAATGATGAGTATCTTCATGGTGACTGCCGAACAAAAGGCGGGCTACTAGCCCGCCTTTTGTTTATTCTTCCAGAACAACGACTGGTTTGATAAGATCTTTTGGTTTATCTTTCATCAACATCAGGGCTGGTTCAATATCTTCAAACTTGTTGAATCTGTGAGTGATGAGTTTGGACAGATCCAGTCTGCCGTAGGTTACCAGTTTGGCCAGTTTTTCCATTCTCAGCCTGCCGCCAGGCATCAGACCGCCAACAATGGTTTTATGGCCCATGCCAACTCCCCATTCTTCACGGGGAATAGAGATGTGTTTGCCGCTGCCCAGATAGTTGACATTGCCAAGTCTGCCGCCAGCTTTCAGGGATCTCACAGCTTCTTTGAAGGTATCGACTGTTCCGCCGGCAATGATTACCTTGTCAACGCCTGTGCCGTTCGTCATTTCCAAGACCTGTTCATTGACCGGGCCATCTTTGTAGCTGATAAATTCTGTGGCCCCGTAAAAGGTAGCGGCATCACGGCATACCTGGCGGGTTCCAACGCCTATGATCCGCGCGGCACCTTTCATGGCTGATCCGGCAACGGCCATTAAGCCAACAGGGCCAATGCCGACAACCAGCACAACATCTCCAAATTCAACCTTTGCCAGTTCCGCGCCATGAAAACCTGTTGGTACCATATCCGACAGCATACAGGCATCAGCTGTTGAAATTGAATCCGGCAAATGGGCAACATTGCCATCAGGGTCATTGACATGGAACAGCTCACCAAAAAGACCGTCCTTGAAGTTGGAAAACTTCCAGCCCGCCAGCATTCCGCCTGAGTGCATCTGGAAACCTGCCTGGGCTTCCAGAGAGTTCCAGTCAGGAGTAATGGCCGGTACAATGACCCTGTCTCCTGGCTTGAAATCCCTGACCAGTTCACCAACCTTGACAATTTCTCCGCAACCTTCATGTCCGAGAATCATGTCGGTTCGTTCGCCAATAGCTCCTTCCCAGACAGTATGCACGTCTGATGTGCATGGTGCAAGTGCCAGTGGCCGGCATAAGGCATCCATCGGGCCACAGACGGGTTCTGGCTTTTCAATCCAGCCTGTCTTGCCAATTCCGAGCATCGCAAAACCTTTCATGAGGTCCCTCCATTGGTTAGAATGTTGGTATGGCTTCTTCACATTTTGCCTTAACATGAAGAGAAAAGGCAAGTAAAAAATAAAATAAATAAAAATGACATTTTTTCTTTGCAAGGACGCTTGTTATACTTGATAAGAGCCTTTACAGAAAAAAGTCTGCTCTCTGAAACAGGTAATAATGGGCGGAGTCCCACAGGAAAAAGTTCGTCCTTGTGGCCAGTAGTGGCTGGAAATATTTTGAAAAGAAAATGGCTTTCTTTGTTGATTTAATGGGCTAAAAAATGGTTGTCTCTCCACATTTGAATATTCTTTGCATCAATTCTTCTCTCTTGCCGCAACTCCAGACCATGGCAACCTGCCATGCTGTTCATTTGCAGGCAGGAGTCTATTCTGTTTCTGATTTTTTGCCTGACACAAAAATTGACGTGTTGATTCAGGAAGAAGTGCTTGGCAGGCGGGTCCTTTTGCAAGACCTTGACCGACTGGACTGTTTAACGGTCTTTTGGGCCCGTGATCCGCACCTCAATGCCTACTGGCAAACCTCTTATGGCAGGCTTTTTGATCTGGTCTGTTCCACTCAGAAACGCTGGGCTGAATATTTCAGGCAACAGGGAACGTCCAATGCCGCCTGGTTGACCTGGCCGGGAGTGAGCCGGCCTTTTGTGCCCTGGTCAGAAAGACTGCGGGATTTGACCTTTGTCGCCCGCGTAAAAGAACGGCCCATTCGGTATTTTATGTGTTCTTTTTTGCAGGAGCAGTTCGGTCTTGAGCATGACGAAAATCTGGAGTGGGAGGCCATGCTTGATAGATACTCGCGGGCCAGAATCGTTCCCAACGAAGCTATTCTGGCTGAAGTCAACATGCGTCTTTTTGAGGGGGCGTCCTGCGGTTGTGTTGTGGTGGGACAAAGAACAGATGAGGATATTGAAGAGCTTTTTGAACCGGGACGGGAAGCCCTTTTTTTTGATCATGTTCTTGAAATGGAAGAACAAATTGTCTGGCTTCTGGCGCACCCTGCCGCAGCTGAAAAAATCGGCCGCCGGGCATGGGGAAGAGTGCAGGCATGTCATCTACCACTTCACCGGGCGCAAAAGCTGGTGGAGCTGATTTTAGGATCCGGCAAAATACGCCGTGCGCCGTTACAAGGAGAGATTGATTTCTGGTTGACGCTTCATGCGCTTTTTCAGGCAGGGGCGTTGTCTTTTTCTTCTGATATTCTCAAGCGGCGGCTGGCGGCACTGAAAGAACAGGATCCGCGTGTCATGGCCGCTTTTATTCAGCATCTGTACACAACACAATGTTGCGGCGAACTGGAAACAGCGTTGATGTATATCTCTCAAAGCGGTTTTGGGGCCAAAAGCTGCCTGTTGTATCTGACCTGTTCTGTCGCAGCCCTTTTGGGGCTTAAACGGCTCGATCTTGCCAGATATTTCCGCCAGATTCATATCAGGGCCGAAAAACAATACCGTCCTGTTCCTGAGCCTGAAACAGGAATTGAACTTTTACTTGCCTGGGCCGCGCTTCTTCAGCGTCAGTTATTTCTTCACCGGCCGGGTTTTCCTTTTGATGCGGCCCGGCATCTGCCGCAAACCGCTCTTGAAACCTTGAACTGCGCCATTTCTTTGAGTGCCGATCCAACCCGGCCTGTTGAACAGATGCAGAACCTGCTTCGCAATGCAAAGGGGTATGATGAATTTCGTCTGCGTCATCTGTCCTGGCTTGGCCTGCGCAGGCCAAAAGACTGGCGGCTTGGACTGGAGCTGGGACTTACCAATTTACGGGTTTTCAGAAAGCAGGAAGGACTGGAAGAACTGGTGGCCGCCTTTTTGGCGGCACATGAACAGGGGCGGGACAAGGCTTTTTTTCGTGTACTTGATGGCGAGGACTTATCAGGTCTTGTTAGGCGGTATCTGATAAAAAACGGTATGTAAAAAAGCCCCTGATTTTTCCTTTTTGTATGGTGAAAAATAAAATTCATATGGGCCCCCGAAAAAAGCAATGATTATTATATCTGCGAGGATAGCTATGCGTGATGAATAGGATTTTCAGAGGCACCAAAAGCCGTTACGCCAGGGAGTTGAAATTCTTGTGACTATCAGGCCTGACAAGTCAACTGAGAATGGTGCGACCGTTGTTGTACCTGTGAGGCTGGAAGATCATAAAGGGATAAATGGGACATACACAACTATTTCATCTTCTTACACCAAGGAACACAAGGGGAAGCCGAACGACAAATGGTTCGTAAGACAAATTGAAAAAGGCAATCTGATTTATTTTAACAAAAAAAGCCATGATATGCTGGAGATAACAGATGACAACGGGGCCACAGTAGTCACCCCTGTCAGACTGGAGAAACGCAAAATAGGGAAACGGGGCAAAACTTATACGAAAATTACATCATTTTATACAAAAGAACATGGTGGGACGCCAAATACTCAATGGTTCATGAACCAAATCGACAAAAATCGCCTTATTTATTGTCATAAAAAAAGAGTTCCGCTTGGGCCGATGAACGCGGGCTGGGTAATTTTTCTTTTTGAAAACGCCGACCCGTCCACTTTGCTGCATGAGACTGCTTATGTGTTTTTTGAGGAGATTGAAGAGGCCATTAACGCCGGGCTGGCTGATGAAGGCATGGTGTCCGATTACCAGGCGCTGTAAAAATGGTTTGCCCGTTTCGATGACGAACAGGAGATGGCTTCTGAATATGAACAGTTCGTTAGAGACAATCCTTTTTTCGAAGGCAGGGATTTTTCTAGCCTGACAGCACAGGAGCGGCAACTTGCCCGCAAAATCGTGGAAAAGGAATATTTTGCCCGCAGGTTTGAGGCATATCTGATGGAAGGCAAGGCTCCCAGTGCAGAGATACAGGGTGCTTTTTTCCGTTTCAGAAAATGGCTGATGGCTGTTTACCGGCATATCAGAAACCTGCGTGTTGAATTAAACGATGAGGTGCGGGAAGTCTTTGGGGGCATGATTGCAGCAGAACACGAAACCGGAATGGCCGCCGCTGAATATGGTCTGCTGGGGCTTACTCTTGATGAAATGAAAGCCCTTGGCATGACCAGGTCTCAGCAGGATTACGCCAGGAAGCTGACGGAAGCCGCTCTTGATGTTGCCGCCACCAGACTGGCGCGGGCCAGAAACAGGGAACGTCACCGGCGGAAAAAAGAGTATCAGGAAACGGCCACCGAAGAGCTGGCCATGAAGCCCGTTTATATGGCCAGGGACGCAATGCTTGAAACACCGCTTGATGCTGACTTGTGGCCACCCTGTATGGTGAAAGCACCCTGGAAGCGCTGCAGGAAACGCACAGGGGCGGCGTCCAGGCCGGAACAGGCGTTGACCCTGAAATCTTTGCCGCCAGCCAGGGCTTTGAGTCCAGGGCCAAAATGATAAAGCTGCTGGATGCCCCTCAAAAGAGTGTTGCAATCCGGCAGCGGGCAGAGGCCATGGAACAGCAGTACGCCGCCAGTTTTTCCGCGACTGATTACCTGCTTGAAAGCGAACAGCTCAGGGAACAGGCCGCCCTTGTCGGGACGTATCTGTCCCGTCAGCTCGGACGGCAAAGGGTGCAGCAGGAGGTCCTGGGCGCTGTTGTGCAGCAGGAACTGGCGAATATGCCTCTTGGGAAGGCCATGCAGGAAAAAAACTTTCTGGCGGCGGTCAGGCGGGCAACACGGGCGGAACGGCTGGCAATAAGCAAGGGCGATTTTGCCACCGCCCTGGAAGTGAATACCAGGGCCAGGCTGAATCTGGAATTTGCCAGGCAGAGCAAAGACATCACTTCCCGCTTTAACAGGCTGCGCAGGGAGATAAAACGGTTTTGCGGCATGAATGCCGCTGACCCGGCAGCCCGTTTTTATGCCATGATACTCGGTACCCGTTATGGCCTCATCAACTACAATGAACGGCTGGCGGAGAGGGTGGGATTCGAACGATTCCCCCAACATCTTGTTATTCAAACGTTTTTATGTATATCACTAAAAAGCTATACAAAACGTTATACAATGTCGTTTTTAATCAGAAATTTCAGCCCGTTAAAATGGCGGAAGGGGTGGTTCCCGAATTCAGGTCCAACTCGCTAATATCGTACGAAGATAAAATTTTTTCTTCTGGCCTTATATAATCTGTTATACAAAATCGATAATTATGCGGAATAATTTGTATAACTCCTTTTTCAGTCTTAACGGTCCTGATAGCACCTCAGCACCTGGGATCGTTAACGCCATCAATTTGTTAATAGGCTACTCGCAAAGAATTGTCAAAATCCGTCCCGTTATAAGGAGCGATTGGGATTCGAACCAATGGGTGTTCAAAATCATTTGAGTCGAATTAACTTGTTTATCCAACGATTGAGAGTAGGTAAATCAAGAGAGAGGAAAGAGTTCAGGTTACTGACCCATATCTCCCGAACTCAAAAGGTAGAAACACCAACCTTCTATCTTCGGGAGACACAATGACCAAAGATACCGCTGCTCCTCGCAGCAACCTTTCCCGGCCAGGATATTTCATAGCGCGGGTTCACCTTCAAGCGTGTACTGTTTAACGGCCAGGGTTGAGTCCATGGCATCCGGATCAAAAAGCGAGGTATGTAGATGGGCGTCTGCCTCCGCTTCCGGTATCGCCCAGATATGAATGGTGCCGTCGGAAAACGCGACTGCCAGGAGTTTGCTGTCAGGGCTGAACGTAAGTGCATGGATAGGCCCCATCTTACCGTGAGCCTCCGCATACCTCAGCTTCAGTAAAGGCCTCTCAAAAGACGGCCGTAACAAGAAAATATTGAAATAGGCGACGACCGCCAGCTGAAGGCTAGCCGGCCGGGGCCGAACATATCCCGCTGGCTATGCAATTTGCCGGAGGGCATAACCCAAAATTTCACATGTGAAGGAGATTCGGTGAATGCCAGCATAGTTCCATCGGGACTGAAATTAATTGTCCTCGCTCCACGCAGGTGCGCGGCGAGGCCGTCCAGATAGCGGGTTTTCAGTTCCGGCACAGGAGGTTCTTGAGGCTGCCCGTTTTTTTCTTCGGAAGGTTTGTCCGAATCTGGCTTCGAGTCACAGCTCGCGCTGAACACGGCCAGTGCCCCCGCCCCGATGGCGGAGGTCAGCAAGAAACCGCGCCGTCCCATGCAGCAGGTGGCGTCAATGCCGGTCAGGGCGTGCAGTTCCGGTTCGTCCCGGCTGCCGTCTTCATAGACTCGCTGGAGTTGAAAGCGCGGTATCTGTAATTTTTTATTCATATCTCCCTGACTCCTCCCAACTACTTGATCGGCACGCAGGTGCATATTTTATTGCAGGTGCAATAGGTTCCGCCAGGGACGCTCACCGGCAGCCGGTTGGGCGAACGAGGAACCGCGAGCTTGCCGGAAACGCAGTTGCAGGTGCAAACCGCGCCCGTCGGCAGCGGATCGCCGCAGGGGCCGATATAGACACTTTTTTCAATGGTCGCGGCCTGGCGGATGGAAACCGTGTTTTTCATGGCCGCGGCATCGAGCAGCACGGCATGGAGCCTGGCCTCCGTTTGCCCCTGGGGCATTTCCCAGATGAAGATACCGCCGTTGGACAGGCCGACGGCCAGAAAGCGGCCGTCAGGGCTGAAGGCTAGTTTGGAAACGGTATCGTTATGCCCCATGAGCAGGGGGCCGGATGCCTTGAATGGTTTGGGCAAAAGCATGACGCCCTGCACTGGATAGCCGTTGTCCGCCACGGTCGCGAGCCAGTCGCCGCTCGGGCTGAAGGCGACGGCCCCTGCTGAGGATGTGCTTTTGGCAACAGCCAGAGCGGAATGCCGTTTTCCGCTGGCAATATCCCACACCCATAGCGCCTGATTATTGCGGGCCGCCAGCAGCGAGCCGTCCGGGCTGATGGCCAGGCGGTGCGCGGTGACGTTCCATTCCCTGAGCACTTTGCCGGAAGAGACGGCGTGCAGGCCGATTTTGGATGAAGAACTGCCGCAGCCCGCCAACATGGCACTGTCCGGCGTGAACGCCACATGGAAATATTTGGCATTGATTTCCCGGAGCAGAGCGCCATCCGGCAACCGGCGAAGCTGGGGGCCGGTCCAGCCTGCCAGCAAGGCCAGCGTGTTTCCGTCCGGGCTGACGGCAACGATTCCGTTGCCGGCCTTTTTATCCAGCACGGTCTTTTTCCCTTTGAACGGGGCTTTTCGCGCAGCCAGAGCGCCGTCTATCGTGGAAGAGTAGAGGGTCTTACCCTCGGGACTGAAAGCGATGCCCTCGGGGGACTGCTCCTCGGTAATCGTGTGCAGTAATTTGGCGTCAAAAATCGACCACAGCTTGATGGTGGTGTCCTCCGCAGCTATGGAAGCCAGGAGCTTGCCGTCTGGTGAAAAGGCGAGGTCCATGATGCCGCCCTTGTGCGCCTTGACGCTGTTGGTGCTGCGCGGCGGCGAGGCCTGAGCGGGAAAGGTCACGGGCTCAAGGTCCGTCTGGCCGGGAATCTGCGTCGATTTCATCGCACCTGTACTGACTGCCTGCGGCACGCACCCGGCCATGGCGGTAAGGCCGGCCAGCAGACCCGTTCCGATGGCCGAGGTAAGGAGGAAGCCGCGCCGCCCCATACGGCAGGCGGCGTCAATGCCGGTCAGGGCGTGCAATTTCGGCTCGTCCCGACTGCCGTCTTCATAGACTCGCTGGAGTTGAAAGCGCGGTATCTGTAATTTTTTATTCATATCTCCCTGGCTCCTCCCGGCTATTTGATCGGCACGCAGGTGCATATTTTATTGCAGGTGCACACGGTGCCGCCGTATGAAGGAACTCTCCCGGTTGGCGCGGATACCGGCGCGGGCGGGGCGTAGCTTCCGGGAACGCAGTTGCAGGTGCAGACTGCGCCGGGCGGCAGGGGCGTTCCGCAGGGCGCCACATAGGTGGCGCCTTCCACGGTGTATTGCCTAGCCTTGACGTTTTTCGGCGTGGCCGCAAGATCAACCAGCCGTGTGCGCAGAGTCGGAGCCCTGTCCCTTGAGGAGAATTCCCAGATGAGGGTTTCCCCGGCGGTTGACCCGGAGACCAGAAGATCGCCCCCCGGGTTCATGGCCAGGCTTGTGACGTGGCCGGCATGGCCTTCCAGTTTGTCTGACAGCGCTGTGAAGGGTGCTGAAAAAAGCGCGATGACGCTTTCGTCCGCAGCCATCAGCCAGCGGCCGTCCGGGCTGAAGCAAAGGGCGGACGAACCACGGCTTTTCCGTGTGCCGCCAAAGGCGGCACGCAGCTTGCCGGAGGGCAGTTCGCGCACTTCAATACTACCCCGACCGTGGGAGGCCAGCAGGGAACCGTCCGGGCTGAAAGCCAGGCCCGCGACAACTCCCAGGTGCGCCCGTAGCGGTGTTTTCTCCAGCCCCTCGCTCGAGTCCATGCCAAAAGGCCAGCCTGACCCAAGGTCCAAATCCGCGCAACCGGTTGAAAGCGCGCCCATGAGTCCCGCTCCGATGGCTGAGGTGAGGAGAAAGCCACGCCGCCCCAACTTGAAATCGCCAAGGCGGGGCAGATCATGGATTTCGTACAGCGCGGGCTCTTCGCGACTGCCGTCTTTGCACACTTTCTGAAGCTGGTATTTGGGTATTTCCATAGCAGGCCCTTGAATAGTTGTGTGGTTTATGACTCCATGTTCCGCTGCCAGACAAGGCCGCCGCTTGTCCGGATTTTTTCCAGGATTAGATACTTGGTCAATTCTTGGGTAATGGCGCAGCGATGCGTGGGCGTGAAATCATCTACTTTCCCCGCGATACTGGCCTTGATGGAACAATCCCCGGCGCAATGCCAGCGGCAGAAACAGCCCCGGCAATAGGGAATGCTGTCGGCAGTGCGGGAAAAATGCATGTCCAGTTTGCTATTGTCGATTTGGTAGCCGGCTTCGCCCTGGTAGCCGCCCACGATAAAGCGCGCGCTGAGCGGGTGCTCCTTGCCGTAGGTTTCAAAACAGGTGGTGACGTCGCCGTCCGTGGTGACCACCAGAGCCCGGCAAGCGGCCAGGCAGAACCGCTGTACCAGCGCATCCGGCCGGGCCGCGGAATAAAACATGTCAACACCGTGCTCCGCCGCCTTTTGGTGCGCGCTGATGAATTGTTCCACAAAGGCTTCGACGTCATCCCGGCCCCTGTCCAGGGTCTGGGAGTTGCTTGCCCTGCCTTCGAGAAACACCGGCTCGGCCTGGATCTTGGCCGGCCGGAAGCGGTCGCAGATATACGCCACGCTTTCGGCCAGGCGGTTGACGTGGTCTCTCGTCACGGTCATCCGGATGCCATATGATACAGCGGACTGATCCAGCGCGGCCAGGGTCGCGGCCACCCGGTCGAAGGAGGCCTTTTGCCCGACCGCTGGGCGCTGGCGGTTCTGCACTTCGGGCAGGCCGTCGAAAGACAGGCTGATGTCCGTAAAATTGGCCAGCATGTATTCCCGGACCCTGGGGGACCAGTACCCGTTGAATGCCCCGGAGACAGACAGTGCGATGCCCTTTTCAGCGGCTCTAGAGCGGGTGTAATCCGTGGCCCTGGTCAGCAGCTTCCAATTCATGGTCGGCTCGCCGCCGCCGTGAAAACCGAGGGTCATCCGGTCTTCGCCGCGCGCGGTCACGTCATCCATAACCCGGTCAATGGCTGATTTGGCAATTTCCCAGGGCATGGTCTTGGGCGCGAAGTCGCCGGACGAGGCGTAGCAATAGGAACAGCGAAGGTTGCAGCGGTTGGTCAGAAAGAGGATCACCGTGTCATAGGCGACGCCGCTTTGGGCAAAGTCATCCGCAGGCGGAGATTCGGGCGAGAAAAAGTCGAGCCGGTGCAGAAATTCCAGGCGTGCATCGTGGGGCTCCTGTGGATTCTCCGCTCCGCATTGCTCGGCAAGCGTGTTGACCAGCGCGGCGTTGGCGATGAAGGCCACGCCTTTGAGAGGAGCGTAGACCAGATATTTTCCTTCATCCAGGGGGATGGAGAAGATTTGCTCGGCCAAGGCGGCGGATTGCGGAGAGGGAGAAGATCTGTTTGTCATGATGGCCCCGTTTGTTCCATATCCAGGGATGGTCTTACCTGTTTCGATACCGCTGGTAACCGCGTACCGCGTCCGAGTTTTGCTTAACGTGATCCGAGCGTTGGCGCTCGAACTGTCGAAAGGAGAATCAGGGCTCCAGAGTTTTTCTAAAAGCTAAGCCACCTGACGCATGGGCATTGTAAAGCTATGACGTCCAAGTAACTTGCTGCTAGTCTTTCTCCCATATGATCCCAACTGTTATAACTGAGAGGAAAAACACGCCAAGCGAGAAAAGTTTGCCCATCGGAATAGCCCCTCGCCTGCCAACGATGAGAGTATTGTCAAAAATATTTGAATTGAATAATAAAAGAGCTAAAACTGTGCCAACGACAAGAATTGCGGCGCATATTACAGCTCTTGCCATAAGGCGGCCTGCTTTTTTTGGACCCTCTGCAAAAAGAAGCAAGGTAAACGGAATAACGACTTGAGTTGTGGCCACCATTATCAACATGATTTGGTAGTTTATGCTTTCCAAATTTCTGGGAGCGCCGCCATCAGGGTGTGATGATATTAATATCATAAATGCAATACTGGATAAAAAAAGCAAATGTATTCCCATTCCGCCAAATATAAATTTAGTATTTTTCTTATAAGCTGTATAATGACACGCATTAGATATTATAGAAGGAATAATATGCACATAACTAGTAAACAAAATAAGCCACCTGGGATCAGCAAAAGCATTTGAAGATCCAATGCCACTGAAGAAAAAATACCATACCGGAGCGAGTGATACTGTAAAAATTACGTTAAGAATAAAGTTAAATTTTAGTATCTTATCTGATTCTGACATGCCTTTCAGTCCAGCGGTTATGAGTGTAAAGAACGCCCGTTACGCCGTCGTGTATTATATTCGGCAATCGTTTCATTCTATGTCAGGGCACCTTAAATAATGTACGCCCCTTAGCTGTTAGGCGGCCTGCCTTCGCTGATCCGTATTACGACTCTATCAATATGGCCACCCCTTATGGGGTTGAAGGACGACGAGGAATCCAGCGCGCTGTCAAACATGTGATACGTGCGCCCAGCAATGAAGGTGGGAGCCTTTAACGTCCTTCGCGGACTCGCTTGCGTAATTCATTGTTCTTTCTTAATCGGCAACAAAGGTATGGGTTCCCTCTGGAATTTGCACCATTGACCATGCGCTGAAAGGAGATACGCTCCAATCCACGCGCTCGCCGTTAAATTGTTTAACGGACAACGTATTGGCGATGTAGAGAGTGCAGAGCTTTTCCGGCGGCACAGAGGTCGCATAGGGAATGCTTTTCGAGCCGCAGCCCATAAGCATAAAAACAGCGCACATGATGAGAATGAGTTTTTTCATAATATACAGACTCTCCACTTGCTATTGACAGCAAGACTGTCGTAATATATAAAACACGAAACTGTCAATCATTTCGATTCGCATTTATGAGAGAAAATATCCATGAACACCAAAACCTTCTCCCTGGACGAGCTATGCGGGCTTACCGGCCATCCAAAGCGTACAGTCCGGTATTATATCCAGCTCGGCCTGGTTTCGAGGCCTGTGGGGGAAGCCAGGGCTGCCAAGTATACCGATGAGCATCTGGGGCAGCTTCTCAGAATCAAGGAGCTGTCCGCAGCCGGAGTGTCATTGGAGCGCATTCGCGAAGTTCTTCAGGGAGGAGAATCTCCGGTTCCGCCGTGCAGACCGAAGCCTGGCGCCGTTGAGGTTCGTAGCCACATCTATGTCGTGCCGGGTATCGAAATTCAGGTTGTGCCGGAAGAGGCGGGCTTGAGTCCGGAAGCGCTTCGGGATTTTGTGAGGGAAGTGATGAGCCTCGCCGGGAGAATGCTGAATACGGAAGAAAGTGACGACTGACACGTATCATAAACAAGGTCACGCTTTGTGGGTAATACAACTGCCGTAGAAGCAAAATAGCGAAGAAGTGAGAAAGGCGGGTAAACTGCAACCAATTTGATCAACATTTTCAAATCATAAAGGAAATATGCCCATGAAAACATCCGGCCGCGGCATCAATTCATACGCTTTTCTGCTTGTATTGTTCAGTTTTTTGCTGCTTGGCGGCTGCATTCCGCACATGGCGGAACTTTTTCCATCCAGCACTTCCTCCGCGCCGCCGCCCGCGCCGATACCGATGGAGTTTGTGCTGATCCCGGCGGGTTCGTTCACGATGGGTGATCCCAATTTTGAGGCAGGCAAAGGCAACGGAATGCCGCAGCATACGGTGACGATCAGCAAACCTTTCTACATGGGCAAATACGAGGTGACGCAAGCGCAGTGGCGGGAGGTGATGGGGGACAACCCGGCGCACTTCAGAGGCCCGAACAATCCTGTGGAGAATGTTTCCTGGGAAGACGCGCAGGAGTTCATACGCCTTTTAAACGCCAAAGAGGGGTACAACCGTTACCGCTTGCCGACCGAGGCGGAATGGGAATATGCGGCCCGCGCCGGGACAAGCACTGCCTACTCCTTCGGGGACAACCAGAATGAATTGGCCGAGTACGGCTGGTTTAAGGGCAATGCCATGAGCATGACGCATCCGGTGGGTGAGAAGCGGCCAAACCCTTGGGGGTTGTATGACATGTACGGGAACGTCTTTGAATGGGTGCAGGATTGGTATGGAAAGGATTTTTACTCCGCCAGTCCGGCTATTGACCCCGAAGGCCCTTCGTCCGGCTCCCACCGCGTGATTCGCGGCGGGGGATGGGCCATGCCGGCCGAAGGCTGCCGATCCGACAGCAGAGGTTCCGGCGTGCCGGATGCCAGTGGCAGGATCATCCTTGTTGGGTTTCGCCTGGCGCAATCCACAGAGTAAATCAGGAAGGAAGGGTATCCATGAAAAAGAACAGCTGTACTGTCAATCCATACGCGTTTCTTCTTGCCTTTTGTTGCGTCTTGTTGCTTGGGGGATGCGCGGCAACTGTACAATACAACACCTCCGCGCCGCCGGAAAAACTCTGCGCCCTTGATATCGACTCGTACCTGATCGTTGTGAACTTTGACGGGGAAAAAGTACGTTGGGCAGGTGATCCGTGGCACAGTGAGACGATTGTGCAGATCCCCGAAGGCAGACATACATTTAGTGTCTTTTGGGACACTGGCCGGTACACATCCTCTGCCGTCCGCGTCTCAGGAGACTTCGTGGCCGGGCGCAGATACAAGATGACACCGGAGTTTCCAGGCGGGGGCAGAATACATATCCGTATTGACGAAGTGCCGCCGCAGGCGGGGAAGTAGATTTTCGGGGCAAGCGGCGATAACTACTGACGCTGATGGTCGAAAATGGCCATTAATTATTCTGGAGGGTTCTTTCATGAAAAAAAGCATCTTTGCATTGGTATTTGTTGTTTTTGCGTGCGCCCTGTCCGCCTGCGCGCATCTTCCTTATGGTCCCTCCGATGATCCCACCGATGCCGCGTTCGTTCGGGCTGTTCAGGTTGTTGTGGACAATGGGGAAGACCTCAAATTCGTAGACAAGGTGTATTGGTTCCCTAAGATGGCCGCGCCGTCGATGGGTCCCTATGGGATTTACGGAACAATAGTGGTCACAGATAAAAACCTCTACGTCCTCGGTTGGAATCGGAACTCCAACGCCTTTGATGTCCAGTACAAGCAGCCGGTTACTGACATTGTCAATGCCGAGCATATCACCAGCATCTATGGGCCCGGGGACTATATTTCCGTTGAGAGCAAAAACAAGCGTTTCGACCTGTACACGGTTTTTGCCATGTTTGCCGCAGATGATATGATCGAAAAAAACCGCGAATTGCTGGGTTGCCTTACCGCGCTCAAAATTGCCAATTGACCAGCTATAAGCGAAAGGCACAACGTGATGAAATGAAAAAGCCGCACGATTTTTGCCCAGAAATGTTTGTTTGGCGAAAACCTTGCTCTGGCTTGGTGAAGGATTAGTTGACGGGCTCACATCTGGGTACTCGCGTCGGCCGTCATCCTCTATCTGCCTAACCAAAAGGAACCTTACGATGAACTTACCTCCGAAAAGCAACTATGAAAACATCTGGGAGCAATGGTTCATGTATTGAAGGGTCGGCTTCTTTGGCAAGGAAGCCTTTTGCCCGACCGCTGGGCGCTGGCGGTTCTGCACTTCGGGCAGGCCGTCGAAAGACAGGCTGATGTCCGTAAAATTGGCCAGCATGTATTCCCGGACCTTGGGGAACCAGTACCCGTTGAACGCCCCGGAGACAGGCAGTGCGATGCCCTTTTCAGCGGCCCTGGAACGGGTGTAATCCGTGGCCCTGGTACATAAGCAAGCTCCCCATTCTTTACCTGTTCTTCATTTATCGGCAACAAAGGCATTATGGCATGTTACTTCTTCGGCATGATCGTAGTGTGGTCGAAATAATGGCATCTGTAATCACAGCCGTTACCTTGGCCGGATTGCGTGCTGTAATCATTGGCTTCACAAGTTTGGCAGTCCCAGATAATTCTAACCATCCGGGCTCCACAGCGAATACATTCATCCTGACGGTTCCATTTGTGATGTTCATCCCTGATTTCTCCGCATCGCCCGCAGGTGCAGCTATTTTGCCATGCATGCTCGTAACCGCCGCAACGCAGGCATATGCATCCATTCAGTTTGTGACCGAATAAGCACCTTAATTTCAGCATAATAGCCTCATTTTCTCAGCAAACATCAAAATCGATGGGCAGGTATGGCTTATCAATCATGCCACAGTCGGCTTTATTTGATTGCCCTGTTGATATCAATCAGCATCCTTCTTTTTTTCGGATATATGGTGGAAGACATTTTGATTTTCGCTGGATATACATGATCCTCTGTATCTAAAGGAGTGATAAAGTCTGGTCGGCATTTTCCAGTTTTCGGGTCGACGAGTGTAAAATGTGCTCTTCCAAGACTAATATATATGCAGCACCCTGGCCACGATATTCTATTTTTCTGACTAGTTGAGTGGAAATCTTCACTACGGATCGGATATTTCTCGATTCGTAAAGGGTTATTGGCTCCGAAGTTCTGAGGTTTCCCGGAGCGAAAACGGAGTTTGACTGTCTTTCCGAAAATTCGACAAACATAAGACTTTCATTTTCATCATAAGCAATAACCACAAATGGCCGCATGCCTGTAGGCGTGGGATCCGTTTCCATGCCCTTTCGGATGAAGATATCGGCTATCTCTTCTGGAGTCAGAACTATTGATTTTTCGCATTCTGTAATCAGTGATTGCGCCTCGGCGTAAAGCGGAGCATCGGATGCAATTTTCTCCAACCGACTGTTCGCGTAGCTATAATTTTTATTCCCAATTGCCCCCCTTGCCGCCTCCATTATCTCTGCGGAGGTTTGGGTTTTTAGGTGGTAAATCAAGAGGGTGGAAAATAAAAAAAACGGCACAAACCACAAAGCAGCAAATTTTGATCGTGTCTGCTTTTGGCTCCAAAACAGGAAGATACGAGGTTTGATCAGTCCAAGAATGAACGAAAAAAAGAGAATGAGTAAAATGAGCGACAGCGTTTTTTCCATCTGTATGTACCTGTTCACATTTTGGCTTGGCAAATTGGACTTTTCATTGCCACAGTATCTTTACAACAACGGTAGTTCAAGCACCCACGTTTTTCCTTTCGGATCGCCTATGCGGCTCAGGAGCGTCCAGGCGTAGCTTTCGTATTCCCCTGTCTGGTAATCGTGATAATGGCCGAACCACCAGCGTTTGGGCCTGTACACGGCAAGCACCGTGTCGAGAAAACGCTTTGAAGGATCGGCTTCTTTGGCGTCGCTTCCGCTACGCACATCAAAATCCAACGGGCAGGTATGGCTGATCACTCAATCCACGGTCAGGGAATCGGGCGCGGGAAGCCTTGCCATGTCGTTCTCATCAATGGTTTCCTGGGGCCACCAGATTTTTCCGGGTATGCGCCGGGCTTTATCAATACTGTCGGCTCCCCCGCAAAAGAGGACCGTGGTGCCGTCAAGGAGCCGCAGCACAGAGCCGAAGGGAGCGAAGTACATGCCCGGCATAATCTCCATGAACCGTTCTTCCGGTTTCCCCCAGGGCGGGCCTGAACAGGCGATTGCTTCGCCTCCAGTGTATCAAGGGCGTCGTGGTTCTCATGGTTGCCGTCACACCAGTAAATTTTTATCCGACCGTCCAGGATGCCGGGCATGGTGTTCTTGATGTCGCTCCGCCGCAGGAGCGCTCGCAAAAATCGTCTGAAAGCGTCATATTTGTGCGGCCAATAACCGAAATCTTCGGTTTGCAGGATGATGATTTCCAGGGGAGCAAAATCACGCGCAAGTTGGCGGATACGTGAGGGTTGCCTGATCTCGGCGTCAATGAAGTGATTGAACCTGTCCCAATCACCGTGCAGATCGCCCGCTATGAATATGAGTTGCGCTTTTGGCATGACAAGAATTATCCCGCCTGGTTTTTTCTTAATTAAACATACCATGCTATATTGACAGTGTAAATGTCGCAATATATTAAAAACAAAACAGCGGACTATCCGCTTTCGTTGTCGAAGGCTCCCGCAGGCACAGCATGGTCTCCCTGAGCAAACCGTGCGGCCTTACGACGGAAAGACGACAAGGCGGGAATTATTAGACACGAGCGCAGGCGCAAAGGAGACAGGCCATGACCCGGAAAACCGGTCTTGTCAGCACCAACGGAATGAGCATCGCCCTCAAATCCGTCCATATCGAGGGACAGATCGACGGGCTGACGGCGGAAATGACGATCACCCAGCGCTACCGCAACGAGAGCGGCAACAAGCTGGAGATTGTGTACACCTTTCCGCTGGCTGCGGGGGCCGTGCTTCTGGGTATGGAAGTCAACCTGGGCGGCAGGCGGCTGCGCGGCTCCATCGCGGAAAAGAAGGAAGCCTGGAAACGCTACGAGGAAGCCATTGACGACGGCAACGCGCCGGTGTTGGTGGAGCAGTCCTCCCCCGGCCTGTACACGGCCAACCTGGGCAATATCGTCGCAGGTGAAGACGTGGTCGTGGAACTGCGCTACGCGCAATTGCTGCACTTCGACAACGGCGGGTTGCGTCTGACCATACCAACCGTTACAGCGGAACGCTACGGAGACGAGCACAGGGCCGGGGGACTCGCGGCCCACGAAAGCGCCGCCGCGAGCATCCTGGCCGAGTATCCGTTGAGCCTGCGTATTCTTCTGCATGGCCCGCTGGCCGAGGCCGAGGTTCATTGCCCGAGCCACACCTGCGGGTACGAGAATACCCCGGACGGTCGGGTTGTCTCTCTGAACTCCGGAGCCATGCTGGACCGTGATTTCATACTCTGCCTGGACAACCTGGAGCAACGCTCCTGCGCTCTGCTTGGGGCCGATGTCGAAGACCGTACCCTGATGCTGGCCAGTTTTTGCCCCAAACCGGCCGATAACAAGCCACAGCCTCTACGCATGAAAATCCTGGCGGATTGCTCGGGCTCCATGGCGGGCGACAGCATCGAACAGGCCAGACAGGCTCTGTCCGGGCTGCTCGGATTGTTGGAGCGCGGAGATTATGTCTCCTACAGCCGGTTCGGCAGCACGGTGCGTCACGAGACCGACGGCTTTCTTGCCCATTCTCCGGAAGCTATGACGCAGCTCTCCAACGCGTTCAGGCAAACCGAAGCGGATATGGGCGGAACGGAGATGGCGCGAGCGCTGTTTTCGACGCTCAGCGACATCGCCATGCCGGAAGACGGCAAGGAATCGCCTTGCGTATTGCTCATCACGGATGGGGCCATCTGGGACGTGGACGGTGTTATCCGCACATGCCGGGCGACGGGCCAGCGCATTTTTGCCATAGGCGTGGGCAGCGCCCCGGCGGAAAGCCTGCTCCGTGAATTGGCGCAACAAACCGGCGGCGCGTGCGTCCTTGTCTCCCCCAACGAAGATATCACCCGGACGATCAAGGATATGCTCGGCAAAATGCGGCAGCCGGCCTACGAGCGCCCGTATGTTGACTGGGGCCGGGAACCGATGTGGCAGACAGCCATGCCCTTGCGGCTGTATGGCGGCGAAACGGCGCATGTGTTCGCGTCATTCAGCGAAATCCCCGTGAACGCTCCGACATTGCACTGGCGTATTGAGGACGTGGACCATACGCTCGCCGTGGAGAAACCGCGCATAGCCCGGAGCAAGGTCTTGGCCCGCCTTGCCGGTGCTGCGCGCCTGGCGGCTGCAGGAACCCCTGAAGAAGCCCGGGAACTGGCGCTTCAATACCAGTTGGTCAGCGAACATATCTCCTTGTTTTTGGTGCATGAGCAAGAGGGGGAGAAAAACGGCGAACTCCCGGTGTTGCACCAGGTTCCCCAGATGATGGCCGCCGGGCATGGGGGCTTCGGCACGGCCGTATCATCTACTTCCAAAAAACGAAGACTCGAAAGGGGCCGTGGAGCGGGACCGGTTTCTTTTGCGCCTTTGAGCGAGTATGGTCGTACCAGAGACCCCTTAATAGATATCCTGTCCCCCCTTACCGTCAGCGCTCCTGTCATCAGGGTGATCGGTGTGGGGGGAGGAGGCTCCAATGCCGTTGGGCATATGGCTTCTTCCGGCTTGAATGGGGTGACTTTCATCGCCGCGAACACCGACACGCAGGCTTTGACTCGTGCGCGGGCCGATCATGTCATTCAACTCGACTCCGAGTTTATTGAAGGAATGACCGGAACCGGGCACCGGGTGGCCGAAGAAAGCCTTGCGTCTGTCAAAGACACCATCAGTGAGGCTCATCTGGTTTTTATCGTGGCAGGCATGGGCGGGAGCACCGGGTCGGGCGTTTCACCCGTAATCGCCGATGCGGCCCGGGAGGCCGGAGCTTGGACTGTGGGCGTTGCGACCATTCCCGTAAGCTTTGAAGGTAAAAAACGTCAGGAAAGGGCCGAGGTCGGCCTTACGGAATTGCGCCGCACTGTGGATTTTCTGATTACCATACCTATTGATCGCCTGTACCAAAGCGTTTCAGAGAAGACCAATCTTCTCGATCTGTTGAAAAAAGCGGATGAGGCCATGCTTACAGCGGTCAAGTGCATCAGCGATGCACTTACCCGGCGCGGCCAAGTAAATATTGATTTTGCCGATGTGGTCCGGCTTTTGAAAGGAGCGAGCCTGGCGGCTATGGGGGGCGGCTCCGCATCGGGCGAAAATCGCGTCCGCGATGCGGTCAGGCAGGCCCTGGCCACCCCACTGGCAGCTGATGCGCCAATCGCCGAAGCGAACGGCGCGCTGGTCGTCATTACGGCCGGCCCGGATTTGACCATCACGGAAATAGAGGATGTACAAGGCATCTTCATGAACGAGCTGAACAACAATGCGACAATTCTCATAAGCGCGGCCGTTGACGAAACCCTTGCCGACGAAGTGCGCATAACCTTTATCGCCACAACCGCCTGATTCTTGGCGGATGGCTCTATTTGGAAGGCGCAGTTCCCAAGCGTAACACCCCGGATAGATATCGATGTGTAGGAAAGAGCATGGTAGCATTTGGGAACAAACATAAATTGCACAAGAGAGTTTGACGGAGGTGTTAAGTGGGGTTGATCTGTAAAATTTTCGGCCACAAGTGGAATGGATGTAAATGTGAACGTTGCGGGGCAACACGCGACGAGCAGCACGATTGGGATTTATGCAAGGGTATATGTACGCGGTGTGGCGCAAAGCAAGCTAAACAGCACGATTGGGACGGTTCCATATGTAAGCGTTGCGGTGCTAGAAAAGATTTTCTTATTCTGAATGATCTTGACAATAAAAAAGGAAATTTCAACCGTTATATAAACGATATAACTGATGAAAATTTTCTTATTTCAATAGTTGATAAAATTCTATCAAATAAAAAGCTTTCTTTCCTCATGGGCGACTTGGTGATTTGCTGCATGCGCGAATGAAAACAATGCCAAAACTTACCAAAAAGATAATCACAGATATAATTGAGCATGATATAAATAGAGAATCTGAGCCAAGTTATATTATTGATAGCTGTAATCGGTGGGGATTGTCATGGGCTGCTATTTCTCCAGAAAAAACAATGCGCTCATTATTGCAATTTATTATGAACAACTGTTGTAAAAAATGGGTTGAGCACAAAAACGAGATCCCATCCATCCTTGAACAAATATATCACCAGAAGCCGAATCTAAGAAATGCAATTTTGAAATTTAATCATGAAAGGTTCAAGAATCTTCAAAAGAGGTAATCCACAGATTTACTGGTGAACCCGACATTGGCGTCCCCGGCAAACCAGAGCTTTACCTATCCATAGAGATAAAATCAGAAAATACTATAGAGGCATCATTAAAGGAACAATTATAGTATTAAAACAGCTTATTTTTTTGATTTAACCGGTATCAACCCGTACGAGACACCAGATCGGCGTGAGAAACATTGCAGGTTCCAAGCCTTGCTTGAAATGCAGGAAAACGCTTTACACCGAAAAAGGGTCGTTGTCATTTGGATACTCATATGAACGAGAAAGTAAAAATTTTATTTTTAGTTTTAATGCTGGCTTTAGCAGTAACTCTTGTGGTGTCAAGCCATGCTTGGGCTCTAATTCCAATGGTTCTTGCCTATTTGATTATTTATTTTACGTTTGGGATTATTAAAGCCAGAAGAGATGTGAAGCGCGGTAAAGAAGTTGATGGTTTCAATATTTGTTACCATAACTATCAGCTCATGAAGACTAAAACAGTTACTTATGGCGTTGATGGCGGCGTTGTGAAAGATACTTACTCTACTTATAAGTGTACAAAATGTGGAAAGATCGCTGTCACGACAAATGACGAGAAATTGGAGCGTAAGGGGCAAATAGAGCCCAAACGGAAAGAAAAGGTCGTCAGCCTTCCGTAACGCTCCGGAGGGTGCACTCGGTCAGGTATTTCCACTCTTCACATCGAACCGGTAATACACAGGTGCGGCAGATCGCGGTTCGTACACCCGAAAAATAGCATGGTCATGAAAGAAAAAATGAACCCCGGCGAAGCAACGGTACATCCCCCTATGATTGGCATTCAAGAACTGCTTGATGCCATTAGCGCCTGTAATCCCAAGGCGAATACTGATTTTGTGCGGGAGGCTTATACCTATGCCGAGTCCGCATATAGCGGGCAGAGACTGCGTAACGGGGTTCCCTATATTTCGTTCCCGCTGGCGGTGGCCGATACCCTGGCGCATTTGCGGCTGGACGAATCGGCCATTGCGGCGGCGCTTTTGTACGATACGATGGGGGATGCGGGAAACCTCCTTAATGACATACGAGAGGCCTTTGGAGAAGAAGTTGCCATCATTGCTGATTCGGTCATCAGAGTTCGGATGAGACGTTTTGATACTGAGCAGGGACAGCATGGCGAGTATTACGTTAGAGCTATTCTGGCCATGAGCGAAGATATTCGGGTGCTCACTATTGTAGTCGCCGACCGCCTGCACACCATGCGCACCCTCGATTTTTGCAGGCCGGAAAAGCAGGCACGCATCGCTCATGAGGTCAAGGAGATTTATGTTCCCCTGGCAAACCGTCTGGGTTTGCATGATATTGAGCAGGAGTTGAAGGAGCTCGCTTCCCGGTACGCCGGAAGCGGTGACGAAATTTATGTACTCACCCCCACAGGCGCAAAGATGTTTCTGCCTAAAGGCGCCATTCCCGTTGACTTTGCCTACACAGTTCATACGGAAGCAGGCAACCGCTGCGTGGGCGCCAAGATAAACGGTAGACTGGAACCGCTGAGTACGAAACTGCGCAACGGCGATATCGTGGAAGTCCTCACTGCCGCCGAGCAACACCCCCGCCAGGAATGGCTGGCGTTTGTTAAAACCGATGAAGCCCGTATTCGTATCCAGCACTATATTCGCTCGGAAACCTGAAAGAAATATATAGGGCGGCATGAAAACAGGAGTGCTTCCCTCCAACTGTGACCGCATGCTCAAAACGAAAATCGACAAGCCAGCCCTGGCCGTTCCTGGTCGCATTGAAGACCAGAGCGACCTCCTCCCCGGGAGGTTTGCAGCCTTTTGAAAAGAGCAGATGCCATGGGAATGTTTGGTTTGTTTATGCCGGCCTGGAACAGCAAAAATCCGGAAAAACGGCTGGCTGCTGTTGCGGCTATCGCAATAGAAACTGATAGCGGCATCAAAAAGCTGCGCAAAGTAGCGGAAAAGACCGCCCACGACGATGCGCGTCAGGCAGCCTGGAAATGCCTGGCCCTTGAAGTCACAGGCTGGAAATATAGCGATCTGCGCCATGACGCGGTGGCGAAGATTATCGATGAGATCGTCCTGGTCAAAGTGGCCCTGCATGATGAAAGCAAGTTGACCCGCGACAAGGCCATAGAAAAAATCACTGAGCAGCAACTAGTTATGCAGATAGCCATGTCCGAAATTCTTACCTTGGCTGAAGCAAGCGAACATTATCGGGCCATGCTTTTGCAGTTGGCCTTGCAACGCCCCCTACCCGATGAAAGGATACTGAGCGAAAAGGAGTATCTGAACAAGGTCAAAAGTGGTCTGGATCCGGACGTCAGGGAAAAGGCCGTGCGAAAGCTGACTGCCCAGCCAGTTCTTGCGGAAGTGGCGCTCAAAGATACCTCGGACAAGGTCCGTTTGGCGGCGCTGGAAAAGATAACGCAGCAGGACATTTTCAAAAAAGTCGCCCTGAACGGTTTGGACGTAAATATTCGGAGAGAAGCTGTCAGAAAAATTACTGACCAGGCGTTTTTGAGGAAAGTGGTCCTCAGCAATGAGGATGCATATGTATGCAAACAAGCAATCAAGAGTATCACCGATCAGCAGTTTCTCTGTGAAACAATCAAAACCGGCGGCGATCTGGCATCAATCGCTTTGGAGCGATTGATGGAGATATTTCACAATTCCGACAGCCAAAGCATTATTCCAGAAACAGTGGAAATGGTTGTCGACGCTTTGACCCTGGGCTGGCAAGCAAAAGAGATACTTCCCAAAATACTGGAGTTCGCCCACAACAATCCGGAGCAATTCAAAGCCTTTTATCCCAAATTGAAAGCCAAAATTACTCCATGGCACGAAGATGCCAAGCATCTGGATACAGGGCATACAGATGGGTTTTACTCAGCTCCGGTAAGCAACGATTGCGTCCATGTGGATAAAAAAGAGCATACAGATAAAAAACATGCCGATACCCATGTTGGTAAAAGCTATCTCGCCACGTTCCCTCCTTTTTTCGAGGACTGACAAGAAAGCTTTGGTCCTTGGCGGGTATTAAGGGGAAAAAATACCCCTTGTCGAGGCATTACCTGATACAGAAAGGAGTATTTCGTGAATGTTTTTAAGCTGCTGTTGCTTGGTCCGTTCGCCTTGCTGTTTAACTCCGATGGGAAGGAGAAATCTGAAAGAAAAGCGCTCAAGGAAATTGCAAAGCAAAATGACCAGGCCGAGTTGATGGAAATTGCAAGAATCACGCAATACTCCAGTGTACGCAGTGCCGCCATTGAAAAAATAACGGAACCTGCGCTTATTGCTGAACTGGCCAAAAGCTGGCGCTTTACTTCAGACCTTTGGAATCTGACGGATGAGTTTCTGGAACTGTTTGCCGTCAACCATGTTTCCATCGGCACCAGCCTAGACGGCCCGCAAGAGCTTTGTGACAGTACCCGTGGCGAAGGATACTTTGCCAAAACTTGGGCATCAGTCTGTAAGGCCAAAGACGCCGGGTGTTTCTCCGGAGCCATAGCCACCATTGCCAAGCCAACGCTGCCACATACGCGGGAAATTGCCAAATTTTTCCGCGACAACGGCGTATCGTTCATGCTCCATGGAGCGCTCGGCGCCATGCACGATCCGGAAAACGGTCTTGCCCTGGCAGCCTCCGATTATACTGACATGGTTAAGGATTTATATTCCTGGTACATATCCAACCGCACCTTCCTCAAAATAGATACGCTGGATCATTTTGTCCGAGGCATCGTTACCGGGCAGCCGACTGTCTGCACCATGCGCGACTGCTTCGGCATGTTTTTGGCGATCTCGCCCACTGGCGAAATTACTTCCTGCCAACGCCTGGCCGGAAAGAAAGAATTCAGCCTGGGCAATATTTTTGACAAGCCTACTCTGGCCGCTGTTTATGGCAGCCCGACCGCGAATAAACAACTGGAACGTGAAAAGCGCGTCTTCGAGCGCTGCGCTTCCTGCGAGTTTTATCCAATCTGCAAGGGCGGTTGTTTCTACAACGCCGTTGCTTCCGGGGACGGTGTTCTTGACTCCTGGTGCGAAGCCTACAAGGATATTTACACTTTCGTGCGGGACAAAGTAATGGAGAAAATGCAAAGCCCGGCGAATGTAGAGGTCGTGACCGCTCGTCCGGCCGGGCCGGATGAACATCCGCTTTTGCGTAAAGGCGCGTTCATCTCTCTTGCCGGCCTTGTTCATCCGATGCAGAACGCCGATAATGCCCGGCGGGTTCTGGCTATCCACGAACTGGGCCGGACAAACGATCCGCAGGCCGCAGTCCAAAACCTGTACAAACAGAAGATATGCGGAGATCCGGCCACGACCGAAGAATTGCTGAAAACCATGCAACAGGGGATGCGCGGGCAGTGCAAAAGCAGAAACAACTGCTATGTTCATGTCACCTTTGACTGTAACCTGCGCTGTAAGCATTGTTACGCCGAAGCCGGAAGCTGTAAGGAAGAAATCCCCATGGTGAACTTTGAGCGGCTGGTAGAGCATGCCATCGCCGGGAAGTTCCGGCAACTGGTCATTACCGGCGGCGAGCCGCTTGTCCATTCGGAACGGGCCCGCTTGTAGGAAATATGCGAAGCGCACAAAGGGCGGGGAACAAACCTCGTCTTGCGCACCAATCTGACCGGGGAGTTTAGCGGTGGCGATCTTTACGCACTGGCAAAAGCCTTTGATCAGGTAGTGGTCAGCGTGGACGGCAACGAGCAGACCCATAATGCCCGGCGCGGTGCGGGCGCATACGCAAACATGGTCGGCAATCTGGAAAGATACGCCCTGGTGGCTTCAACTGTCCGGGGCGCAGCCGAACTGTCCCTGGCTTGCGTGATGAGCGCCGAAGATGTGAACGGCGAGCCTGGCAAAATGTGAAGCTGCTGGGAGAAAGATTGCAGGTACAGCGCGCCCGCTTCCGTCCCCTTTTGCCTCTGGGCCGAGTGGCTCACCTGGACGAACCGATAATGTGCGAAGGGCTGATGCAGCACCTCTCACCGGAGGACATGCTGAAATCCGAATGCCGTCCGTTGACTAGTTGCGGCATAGGCCAGAACCTTTTCGTCAAACCTGACGGCAGAGCTTACCCCTGTTACGCTTGGTGTGCAGAACATACCTGTGTCGGCGATGTTTTTGCCGACGGCCTGGAAAGCGTGCTGACTTCATCGGGGTACGCCCGGTTGATGCGCTGTTCGGTGGACAGCATTGCGAAGTGCCGAGATTGCGAATTTCGTTATCTCTGCGGCGGAGCCTGCCGCGCCTGGGGCAACCAGACGATGCTGGATGTCAACGCGCCGCCGCCACATGGTGAGCATTTGAAGACGCGGGCAGAAAAGTTGATTGATGCGGCAAGGGAGTATGTCCTGGGGCAGAGGTGGCTGACTGCGGCCATTCAAAAAACAGCCCGGAGAGGTAACGGCTATAAAAAGGCTGCCCATGTTCATAAACTCAGCGGCAAGGCTGAGTGCTCCAAACGGAAGGAATCTGCGGGCACACCAGTTGCACGGGCACGGACCAGCCTTGGTATTTCCACATTATCTATTCTACCAGGCTTTATGCTTTTGCTTGCGGGAATACTTCGTGACGTCTTTATGCTTCTTGCCGGGCGGCGCATGCTTTTTGCGCACTGCTGGCTCCTGGAGCTTCAGGACAAACAAGACCTTGCCCATTTCCAGTCTCCTTTTGTTGTTAAAGGGTTATCCGCACCGGGAAATCAGCGAAGTGCCTGAAGCTCGTTTCATTGAGGGCTTCCTTCTTCTCGGCCAAGCGTTCTTTGGCTGGGTTGAGACCTTGATCGAGCAATTTACGTATACCGTCATTTTTATCTCTTGCCTCCTTGAGAGTGACCTTTGGGAAAATACCCAAGGAGAGCATGGCTGGCTTCTTCTTCCACTGGTAACGCGCGCCATGCCTTTGTGCCGTTTTTGAATATACATAGCCAAAGACCATCGCCATCATTCAGCCAAGTAATCTTCTTTGGGTCGTGTTTCGTGGTCTCAATTTCCCGGATGCTAAGGGGCATAAGGCTTCCCTCCAATTTTGTATAACGATATCATTGTGAGAGCTTTTTATACAAATCGTTATACAAAATGAGGGCGGTTCTGGACGAAAATTAACGAATTTCCACGAACACCATGCATGTAGATAAAAACTAAGCCCCGCAATGTATTGCGGGGCTTTTTTGGGGAGAAAAAATAATTTTTGGCGGAGAGGGTGGGATTTGAACCCACGTATGGGCTCTGAACCCATAACTCGATTTCGAGTCGAGCGCGGTACGACCGGACTTCGCTACCTCTCCTTTCTGCGGTATTTGAAAAATGTTTTCAGCATGTTTGAGCTTGCGTCCGCGAGCAGCCCCTGCGAAAACCAGAAGTGATGATTGGGCCACGGCAGACTTGCTCCGTCCATTTTTGAAACAACAGCTCCGGCTTTAGTATCTGTTGCCGCAAAAATCAAGCCTGCAACACGGGCGCAGATAAGAGCGCCAAGGCACATCAGGCAGGGTTCTAGCGTGCAGACCAAGATAGTTTCCGGCAGCCGGTAATTTTGACATTTTTGCGCTGCCTGGCGCAGGGCCAGAATTTCAGCATGTGCTGTTGGGTCATTTTCTGTAATGCACCTGTTTGCGCCTCGACCAAGGACATTGCCTTTTGTATCCAGCACCAGCGCCCCAACCGGAACTTCTCCTTTTTGTTCTGCTTTTGCCGCCAGTTCAAGGGCCTGTTCCATGACTTCCTGCCAGCCGTTCCAGCCGGGAAGAGGTGGGAGCTGTATGATTTCTCGCGCGTCAATCCTGTTTTTCATCAGCCTTGTCTAGTGTTCCCGCAAATAGCGTACACCGCCAGTCAGCAGGGCCGTGCCCAGCAGATGGTCTTCTTCTTTCATGCGTGTCCAGCATGGGTGGTTGGTCGGATCGTTATAGGCTTCGGGGTGCGGCATCAGGCCAAGTATGGTTCCGGCCGGATTGGTTAGACCGGCAATGCCAAGAGGAGAACCATTCGGATTGTGCGGGTATTCCAGGGTTGGCATTTTGGTTGCTGGATCAGCGTATTGCAGGGCAATAAGTTCATTTTTTACAATATCTCGTAAGGTTTGGTCGTCTTTGGGAATCAGTTTACCTTCTCCGTGCCGTACAGGCAGGTAAATTGTTTCAAGCCCGCGCGTAAACACGCACGGTGATTTTGGATTTGCCCGCAGCCATATCCATCTATCTTCATACCGGCCAGAATCATTATAGCTGAGAGAAACCTGCCGCTCATAATTTTCGCCGTGCAGGGCAGGCAGCAGGCCGAGTTTGACCAGCAGCTGAAACCCGTTGCAGATGCCCAGAATAATGCCCCCGTTTGCCAGAAACCGGTCAAGTTGCTCCCGTAGTGGCTGCCCAGAGCTTGTTGTTAAAAATTTCCAGCGCAGTGCAGCGGCCTGTGCAGCTCCCAAATCATCGCCATCCAGAAAACCGCCCGGAAAGAGCAGGTAATTGTAATCCGGCAGAAAAATTTTCTTTGCGATCAGGTCGAAAAAATAGCCGATTGTCACGCTGTCCGCCCCTGCCTGACGCAGGGCATGAGCGGATTCGTGTTCGCAATTCGTGCCAAAACCTGTAACAACAAGGGCGCGTACCTGACTCATCTTTTCTTCTCCATACGTTTGGGCTGATAGAGGTTGTCCAAAAATGATTTTTTAGCCTGCTTTTTCGCCTTGAGCAAGTGCTGTATTCCCGGCAAGGACGGACATGGTTGAGGCGGCTTTTGAACCGCCTTTGGGCAAGATTGATTTTGGTGCCGGTTACTGTCTGGCAGGTATGGAAAAACTGTTTTTTTTATTCCTCTTGACCTGTCAGAGCTCATTCACTAATGTCCCTTGCATTATGAACTGGGACTGGGAAAAATTACAGGAAAAGCGGCAGAGGCAATCTGGTGGAGGCATGCGTCCGCCAGATTTTGAGGATTTGAACAATAAAATGAATAAGCTCCGTGAACTCAAGATGCCGGGTTGGAAGTATCTGCTACTTTTCGCGATACTCGCCTGGCTGGGAAGCGGAATTTATATTGTTGAGCCTGATGAGGTTGGTGTTGTCCAGCGTTTTGGAAAGTACGACCGCACAACTGCTTCCGGCCCTCATTTTCACATACCTTTTCCAGTGGAAAAGGTGACCATGCCTAAAATTACCGTGGTACGCCGGATAGAAATCGGCTTCAGGGAAACGCAGAGGCGTGGGGCACCCTTTTTGGGAGCCGTGGGGAACCGCACAGTGCCGGATGAATCCCTGATGCTGACCGGAGATGAAAATATTGTCGATGTGCACTGCATTGTACAGTACCAGATCAGTAATCCCGAGCAGTATCTTTTTCATATCAGTGAACAGGAAAAAACTGTTGCTGACGCGGCCAAGGCTGCCTTGCGCGAGGTTATCGGCTACAACAGGATTGATGATGTGCTGACAACCGGAAAGCTGGCGATTCAAACCGAATCACGGGATTTGCTCCAAAAAATTCTCAACAGTTATCAGAGCGGCATAAAGGTGTTGGCTGTGCAGTTACAGGATGTTCACCCGCCGCAGCAGGTTATCAATGCCTTTAAGGATGTTGCCAGCGCCAAGGAAGATAAAAGCCGGTTTATCAATGAAGCCGATGCCTATCGCAACGATATTCTGCCCAAGACGCGAGGCGAAGTCGCGGCCATTGTCAATGAGGCCGAAGCCTACCGGGCTTCTGTTGTTCGCCGCGCCGAAGGTGAGGCCTCACGCTTTCTCGCTGTGTATAAAGAGTACGTGAAAGCCAGAGATATTACCAAGAAGCGTATTTATCTTGAAACAATGGAAGAAATTTTTTCCAATCCTGAAGTCCAAAAACTTATTTTGGCGGAGCAGGCCGGAAAGAATGTTGTTCCATATCTTCCTCTTGATATGCTGAACCAGGAGACGGATAAGAAGGTGAAGAAAAACAAGAATACGCAGAAGGCAGAGGGGAAATAAGATGCAAAAGACAAAGATTTCCAGCTCAATCGGCGTGACTGCGATATTGGCCTTGCTTGTTGCTGCGCAAAGTGTGTTTATTGTTGACCAGACCCAACGGGCTATTGTTTTGCAACTTGGAAAACCTGTGGGCAAGGATTTGGGGCCGGGGCTGCATTTCAAGCTGCCTTTTGTGCAAAATGCTGTTTTGTTTGATCAGCGTTTGCTTGAATACGACACGCCTTCAGCCGAAATTCTGACCAAAGACAAAAAAAACCTTGTTGTGGATAATTACTGCCGCTGGAGAATTGCCAATCCTTTACTGTTTTATCAAACCCTGCGAGATATTCCACGCGGAGAATCCCGTCTGGACGATATTGTGTACGCTGAGCTTCGGGTGGCTTTGGGCCGTTACACCCTGACCGAGGTCGTTTCAACCGAGCGTGGTCAGATTATGGAGCAGGTCGCTCAAAAGTGTAATATGCTGCTCAAGGATTATGGTATTGAAGTTGTGGACGTGCGGATTAAGCGTACTGACCTGCCCCCGGAAAACCAGCGCGCGATTTTTGGACGCATGAATGCCGAGCGTGAACGCCAGGCAAAAAAATACCGTTCTGAAGGACGGGAAGAAGCCGCGAAAATTCGGGCTACGGCAGACAAAGAGCGGACAATCATGCTGGCGGAAGCAAATCAGAAAGCTGAAATCATCAAGGGAACCGGAGAAGCAAAATCAACAGCGGTTTACGCTGCCGCGTTCAGCAAGGACCCTGCTTTTTACGCGTTTTTGCGTTCCATGAACGCCTATAAAAAGGTGCTGGCTGAAAAGACGAGTGTTGTTCTCAGCCCCAAAAGCGAATTTCTGGAATACATGGATAAGCCCACAAGGTAAATCCACAAAAAAAGAGAAGCGAGCTTTCTAACTAGCAATAAAAAAGTAGTCCTTTTGAGACTGCTTTTTTGGTCACGCTTGGAGAGCCTTATTGCTCAATTTCCTTTGCCGAGTCTTCCACTTTCTGGCGCATAACCGCCCGTTGCTCCTGAATACGGTTTTGCAGGCTTGTATCCTGCAGGGCCAGAATCTGGGCGGCCAGCCAGGCAGCATTGGTTGCCCCCGCCTCATCAAGAGCCATTGTTCCAACCGGAAAACCTGGCGGCATCTGTACAGTGGACAGCAGGGCGTCCATGCCGCCAAGGGCTGAGGCGGCTATGGGAATGCCGATGACTGGTTTTGTGGTCTGGGCAGCCACTGTCCCTGCCAGATGCGCGGCCATGCCCGCGGCGCAGATAAAAACCTGACAGCCATTTGCTTCAAGCTCCTGCACAAGCGTGCGGGTTCTTTCCGGTGTCCGGTGAGCGGAAGTGACAGTCATGACATACGGAATTTCAAGCTGTTTGAGAACCTGCGCTGCCGGGGCCACCTTTTCCTTGTCGGACAGGCTGCCCATAAAAATACCAATTTTAGTCATTGTTGTTTTTCTCCTTTACCAGCCCTTTTTGTCCAATATCCCGACGAAAAAAGGCGTTATCAAAATGGATTTTGTCTACGGCCAGATACGCGCGTTTTGTTGCTTCTTTCAGTGTGTCGCCAAGGGCTGTAACGCCAAGAACCCGTCCGCCGCTGCTGATTGTCTGGCCGTTTTCCTGTCTTGTTCCGGCCTGAAAGACACGTACGTTTCTGTCTTCCTGCGCCAGGTCAATCCCGCTTATTTTCTTGCCGCTTACATACTGTCCTGGATAGCCGGAAGAGGCCATGACCACGCAGGCGGCGTGTTGCGGCCGTATGCGAACTTCAACCTGTCCCAGTTTTTCCTGGCAGCAGGCAAGCATGATTTCAACCAGGTCGCTGTCCAGCCGGCTCATCAGCGGCTGGCATTCAGGGTCACCGAAGCGGACGTTGTATTCCAGCACCTTGGGCCCATCAGCGGTGATCATGAGACCCGCGTACAAAACGCCTTGATACGGATGGCCAAGTGCTTCCATGTGCTGGATAACCGGCCGTATGGTCAGGTCAATGATTTCATCAAAACGGTTTTCCGGCAAAATGGCGGCCGGGCTGTACGCGCCCATACCGCCGGTGTTGGGGCCAGTGTCGTTTTCTCCTGCCCGTTTGTGATCCTGTGAAGACGGAAGAGGGCGGATTGTGTAGCCGTCGCAAAAAACCATGAACGAGGCCTCTTCTCCGACAAGGGCTTCTTCAATAACCACCCGTTCTCCGGCGCTGCCAAAGATTTTTTCTACCATCATCTGGTGCAGGGCGTTTTTGGCTTCTTCCTGATTCTCTGCAATAACCACGCCTTTTCCTGCTGCCAGACCGTCGGCCTTGATAACCTGAGGAAACGGGTGGGAGTCTGACCAGGCCACGGCCTGTTCAATGTGGTCAAATACCATAAAACCGGCTGTCGGCACCTCGCTTTCTTTCATCAGTGACTTGGCAAAGGCCTTTGAGCCTTCAAGTCTGGCGCCAAAGGCTCCCGGGCCGAAACAGTAGATGTTTTCACGCTCCAAAGAATCTTTTAAGCCCAGCACCAGCGGGAGTTCCGGCCCGACAACAACCATGTCGATTTTCATTTTTTTGGCAAAATTCGTTAGGTTGGGAATATCGTTATCAGCAATATCAATATTTTCGCCAAGAAGCGCTGTTCCTCCGTTTCCGGGCGCGATATACAGTTTTTCCACCAGCGGACTTTGCCGTATCTTCCAGGCCAGAGCGTGTTCCCGTCCGCCGGAACCGACAAGCAGTATCTTCATTTTTTTTTTCCTTATTTGCGTTTGAACATTTTTTCCAGCTCCCGACAGTCAAAATCCAGCACACTTGGACGTCCGTGCGGGCAAAATTCTTTTTGGGGACAATTCAGCCACTGTTCAAGCAGGTGCTGAATGTCGTTTGGTTCAAGATGGTCGCCGGCCTTGATGGCGCTTCGACAGGCAAGCATGGCCCACATATTATCAAGGGTTGTTTCCTTGCCCTGCAGCACGGATTCAAGAAATTCTTTTGCCTTTGAGCTTTCAAGCAGCGAGGGCAGGGCAACAAGGCGTAAAAGCTGCGGAGAAGGGCGTTCCAGAAGAAAGCCAAGGGCCGTAAGCTGTTCCCAGACCTGTTCCAGTTGCTCGATGTGGGCCGGATGCAAAGGAATTTCCAGCGGAATGGCCAGCCTGGTCCGGCTTGGTTTTTCCTGATTGCGGAAGCGGTGAAAAAGAATGCGTTCGTGGGCCGCGTGCTGATCCATTAAAAGCAGCCGGTCATTACAGGTCAAAATGAGGTAGGTGTTGGCAATCTGTCCCAGGCATTTCAAATCCGTCTGCCTTGCGGGCTGCTGAGGTTGAACATGAATATCGGGCAGGGCGGATTGCGGTTGAGGCATTTGCGCTGCCTGTCGTGGCGGGAAAAAAGCAGGTTGTGGGCCGGGTTCCCAGGCGGCCTGGGGTTCTGCCACTGCCCGAGGGCGGCTCGGGGGCAGGTTGTCCCATGGGCTCGCGTCACCAAACAGGCTGGCTCCACTTCTGGTTGCGTGGAATTTTTCCTGTTCCTGCCGTGGGTCGGGCAAAGACGAAAAAACCGGCTGGGCGGAACTGCTCTTTGCCGGAAAGGTATTTTCCGCTGAAAAGCTGATATTGCTCGCGGCTAATGGTTTTTCCAGGGCGTGCAGAAAGAAGGAAAAAAGTCCTTTTTCGTCCCGAAAACGTACTTCGCTTTTGGCGGGGTGGGCGTTTACATCAACCATTTCCGGTGGCATGGTAATAAAAAGGATTGCCTGCGGATATTCTTTGGTTAACAGTCGTCCCTTGTATCCCTGGCGCAGTGCCTGCAGGAGCAGCTTGTTTTGCACCGGCCTGTTGTTGACGTAAAAAAGGATTCTGTCCGCGCGGGCCTGAGCGGTTTCCGGCGCGCCAACATAGCCGCGGATTTTAAGCCGGGCAAAAGAGTGGTCAACTGCAAGCAGCTTGTCCGTGATCTGTGGCGGCCATAATGTTTGCAGTCTGGTAAGCAGGTTCTGGCCGGCAAAAAAATGCCAGGACGGGCGGCCGCCGATTTCCAGCTCAAAGTCAACGTCAAGGTGGGCCAGGCAGACGCGGGAAAAAATGTCCTGACAGCGTTTGAGTTCTGTTGCCGGCGTTTTCATGAACTTGAGCCGGGCCGGAACATTGGCAAACAAATCATCAAGTTCTATCTTGGTGCCCTTGCCCAGGGCGGTTGGCAGTGGAGAATCAATACGCCCGAACTCGACATTGACCCGCGCGGCACTGTCCTGGTCTTTGGTGATTGAAGACAGGCTCAGGCGGGAAACAGAGGCGATACTTGGCAGGGCTTCTCCCCGAAAACCAAAACTGTAAAGAGTGGTCAAGTCTTCAATACTGGCGATTTTGCTTGTGGCGTGTCTGGTCAGGGCAAGTTCCAGTTCTTCTGCTGGTATTCCCTCGCCGTCATCTTGAATGACAATCCGCCTGCCGCCGCCGTCCAAAGAGACAAAAATACTTTTGGCCTTTGCGTCAAGACTGTTTTCCAGAAGTTCTTTTAAGGCACTGGCCGGCCGCTCAAGCACCTCGCCGGCCGCGATCTGGTTCTGGAGAGTCGCTTCAAGAATCTTAATAGGCATAGCTGGTTCCCCCTAATGTTCCCAGCTTGAAACGGATTTCAAACCTGTTTTCATAGTCAGTGTATTCATGAATAAAATCAAGCGAAAAACACTGGTGTTGATAGGAAAGCATGATTTTTTTCTCTATGGTTTCACGTGCTTTCATGTCCGAACGAATTGAGGCCGCAAATCGCCAAGGTAAAAAAAAGTCTGCTTGGCAGCTAATCCGCAAAATCTCAAGGTCTTTTTCGCGACGGCGTTTATATTCATCAATGGCGTGTAAAAAATCAAGGCCCAAGCTCAGTTCGCCTGAGGGAGCAGAAAAAAGGCGCAGGCCATGTTCGTGCTCGTTGACACGTCCATCATAGAAAGAAAACCAGGTTTTACTGTACAGCTCAATATACTGTTGCGGGCTGATACGCAGCTCAGCCAGCATGTCTGAAAAAGGGCGGCGCTGGTAACGGACTTTTTCTTTTTCGCGCCGGGCTTCACGAATATCATAGGATTGTTCCAGGTTGCAGATAAAAAAATCATGATAGGAGAGCTGTGTTGAACTTTGACCGGGAAGGGCGGAATCGGTTGTCTTGCCGGTCAAAATATTTTTGAGCGAATAGCGAAGTTCATGGCGGGGTGCGAATTCAGGTTTGTTATTTGACAGCGCGAGGTGCTGCTGTCCACTGTCCTGAACAAAGAGATAGGAAAGTTTGGGAATAATTGTGTGGCGGGTGTTTGTCCTGTGAACCTTTTGCTGGAGCTGTTTTTCAGGGTGCGGATATATCCTGAACAGACTTTGGGTGAGAATCGTTTCGCCCGTAAATGTTCCTTTTGAGCTCAGTATGGCGGTTTCGGTATCCCAAAAGCCGGAATATATCCAACCTGTTTGGGTAGTCAGGCTGCAAACCGGTGTGTGCAGTGTATGCATGAGGCGGGGGAAAAGATCAAGGCGAATATTCGATTGCCCATATCTACGCCAGTAATAGCCGCTTTCCGCCATAAAATCCCAATTCAGGGAAGTGTCGGCCAGAGCCATGGGGCGCTGATAGAAATATATTTCCGGCAGCCGCTGAAGTGCCGGGTTGTGTGACGCAGGGAGGTTGTTATTTATATATGCCAGATTTTGCTGGAACTGGGTTTTGATAAACAGATCCTGTCCTGAAAAACTTTTTCCCAGCAAAAGAGTAGATGGGCGGAGCAGGCTGTCGTTTGGTTCCAGTCCTCTGCCGAATTTGTCGCGAAGCATGGTTTCACTCGCGGAAAAACCACTCAGGCCCTTTTTGAATTCCCGCAGGTAGTTCTGGTCAGAGACAACGTCCAGATCAAGTTTTATATCCCAACCTTGTACTTCTGTGTTCAGCTTACTGCGGAGCCAGTAACGGTTTTGGTTCGGACGCACGAGGCCGTCTCCACGGAACAGGCTGTCCTCATCGTTTTCCCGGGGGGCGGTCTGGCGGTCGTAAAGCCAGTCCAGTCGCCAAATTCCAAGCGTACTCGGGTTGTTTGTGTGCCTGTATTCCAGACCTTGCATCAGCCCTCTTTTGCTGATGAAGTTTTCGTAAAAAGTCAGGTCATTTTCTTCGTTCAAAGCCAGATACAGGGGTTGGTTGAAGATAAAGCCCAAACGGTTGTTGTGGGTTATCTGTGGCTGCAGCAGACCGGATTGCCTGTTTTTCCTGATTGGAAAGACAAAGAAAGGAGAATAAAAGACAGAATGGCCTTTTATTTGAAACCGCGGCCCGTACAGCCATGTGTAGCCGTCCAGTGTCAACTCGCCTTTATTCGTTCGCAGGGACCAGGCAGGACTTTTGTCATCACAGCCGGTGACAGAGGCCTCTTGAAATGTGTAGGTATCGGTTCCTGTTTTTTCCATTTGCTCTGCGGTAAGATATACATGCGGTTCAGCCATGAAAATGGAACCCTGATGCAACCAGCCGGTTTGTTTTTCAAGGTCGAAATTTGCTTCCTGAGCCGAAAAGGTATTTTTCCCCCAGATGGCCTGTACGTTCCCCCGCAACAGGATTGAGTGGGTTTTGGGGAAATAGCGGATATAGTCCGCCCGCAGCAGGTTATCCTGCTGCCGCAGGGTAACTTCTCCAAATCCTTCAATACATTTTTTTTCACTGTCAGCCTGCAGACGATCGGCCTGCAGATGCCAGCCGGAGTCTTCCCGTGCGAGAACAGAACCGGCATGGAACAGAAGCAGAAAAAGACAAAGGAGATATGTACGCATGGAGTGTCGCAAAACCCGACTGGTGGAGGTGAAAGGGAAAAATATCTCGCCCTGAACAAAAAAGTATTTTTACCTGAAAACAGAAAAAAAGCCAGTTTTCTTTGTGGCACAGGACAGAAAAAGTAAGCTGGTAACTGACATCCTGGTATGATGATTTTTTCTGTTTCACTGTTGCCAAAATATATGTTGTTCTTTTGTTAAAAAAAGATAGTTTCGTATAACTTTTGCGGGGCGCTCTTAGATGGAGTCGTCAATTTCTCTTTAATTTAGGAAAAATTTTTGTGTATTCTCCTGTAAAAAGGAGGAAATATGCATCCAGCACATCGGCGGCATGACTATCGGACAAAGTATGGGCGCTTTTGGAGCTCCACCTCTCGGGTCGGAAAGGAACACGAGGCGTAACAGCACGTGACAATCGTCTCTTTTCAATGCCGTATTTCGGATCTTGCGCACAGGTGCTCCCTGGAGAGACTTTCCTCCAGACTATGGAGATTGTAAAAACACCCATCGCCGGTTTTGCCGCTGGAGAGATAAGGGTAACTGGGAGATGTTGCTCGAAATCCTTGTCACAGATCTTGACTTTGAATGGCTGATGATATATTTAAGTCATATTAAAGTGCATCCACACGCCGCAGGTGCGCGAGGGAGAAATCGGGACATGGACCGCACAAAAGGGGCTCAACTCCAAGATACACTTGGCCGTGGATGCGCATGGTATGCCAGTCCGAATGTTTTATTACAGCGGGTACCGTCGCTAATTGCACACAAGCTTACACTTGTGAAGGCATAGACGCTTGCCACTTGCTGTATGTAACAAGCTATCAGGGAGCTGAACATAATGAAAAAAATTATTCCCGCTTTTATTTTCATTGCCGTTTTTATGGTCAGTGGCTGCGCCGCACTCGGCACAACGAAGATCCAGTATACCTCCTCTGCGTCCTCAGAAAAACTCTGCACCTTAAAAATAACACCAGCGCTTACTGTTACACAATTCAATGACGAAACGGTAAATTGGGCTCCCGCTTGGGGGCATTGGGCGGAAGTGCAGATACCGGAAGGAACACACACCTTTGTACTTACATATAACTCGGCCTATGGTATTCAGAGAGGTATTCGATTTACCGGAAATTTCATTGCTCAAGGCTTCTACAGCATGATTGCCCAACCCATAAGTCAATATACATTTGGATCAACAACCAAGACAAATATACAAATATACATTGTTGACGGTGTTTTTCCATAGCTGTAAATATATCCTGTGCTGTAACAGAAGTTGATTCACTGAGAGCAGATTGTTCATCGCCTCATGGCACGGCAACGCGGAATGGTGCTCCGGAGGTTCATTTTAACCACTTTTATGGGATTGGCAGATTTGGTGAAAGCAGAATGTACCATACATGTATTGGCTATGCCTTCATCATTTGTGAATAAGGGTTTCATACCCATCCAAAATAAAAATCGATTTGCAAGAAAATGTTCAGCACAGCATGGGACAGCAAAAAAATCCTGACATTACACAAAACTTCGAAAATTTCCTACACATTATCCGAACCACTAAACCACTAATAGATACTCTGCCTTGTATGCTTTCCGGATTGGGTATCACAGTCGCGAGCAGTTCAAACTTTTCCGCCAGTTTGCCGTAGTCATTCCTTCACGCTCAAATCGTAAAACACCTTGTCGGTATGATCGGTATCTTTATTAAGGAACGGCACTTTGTTGAATGTTTTTTCAATAAAATCAAAGAGTACCGCAGAGTGGCAACACGTTATGAAAAGCTTGCCCAGACTTTTCTTTCGTTTACTTGGCAGCTTCAATCTACGTTGACTTCCGGTACGACTGTGCCATTCCTCAAAAGGACTGTAGGCCGATCTAGATGCTTGATTGGAGCATTACAACACCAAACGGACACACGGATACATCAAGGAAAGATGTGCTGCTGCAGAACGTCAATGCAGATAATCCTTAGCGGAAAAGAGCTCTGGAAAGAAAAGATTGGGCAATTCAACTAACCTCATAACTGGTAGCATCAAAACGGAGCCGACTGTCAGATCAAGTTTGAACTACTCCACTAAAGGAAGGAACCTCCATGAAAAAATATGACTGTAGCATCAATTCGTGCGCTTTTCTGTTTGCATTCTTCTGTTTTTTTCTGCTTGGCGGCTGCATCCCGCAAATCTCACAAAATTTTCCGTCAAGCACTTCCTCCGCGCCGACGCCCGCGCCGATACCGATGGAGTTCGTGCTGATTCCGGCGGGTTCCTTCACGATGGGGACTGATCCCGGTTTTGAGAGCGGGAACCAAATGCCGCAGCATACGGTGACGATCAGCAAGCCTTTCTACATGGGAAAATACGAAGTGACGCAAGCGCAATGGCAGGAGGTGATGGGGGACAACCCGGCACACTTCAAAGGCCCGAACAATCCTGTAGAGAATGTTTCCTGGGAAGACGTGCAGGAGTTCATACGGCTTTTGAATGCCAAAGAGGGGTGCAATTGTTACCGCTTGCCAACCGAGGCAGAATGGGAATACGCAACCCGCGCCGGTACAAGCAGTGTCTACTCTTTCGGGGACAACAAGAATGAATTGGCCGAGCATGCATGGTTTAACGACAATGCTGGTGGCAAGACTCATCCGGTGGGCGAGAAGCGACCAAACCGCTGGGGTCTGCATGACGTACACGGGAACGTCTTTGAATGGGTTCAGGATTGGAATGGAGAGAACTATTATTCCAACAAGTCGGTTACTGACCCCAAGGGGCCTTCGACTGGTTCCCACCGCGTGATTCGCGGCGGCGGTTGGGCCTTGGCTGCCGAAGGCTGCCGCTCCGATAGCAGAGGTTTCGGTGTACCGGGTAGCGAGGGTAGGAGCATCCTTGTTGGCTTTCGCCTAGCTCAATCAGCAGAGTAAGTAACATTGGAAAAAGGAAGAGTACCTATGAAAAAGCATGGCCGCATCATTAACTTTTGCGCCTTTCTCCTTGCATTTGGCTGTTTCTTACTGCTTGGGGGGTGCGCGGCGACTGTAAATACAACACCTCCGCGCCGCCGGAAGAACTCTGCATCCTTGATATTGACTCGTACCTGACCGTTGTGACTTTTGACGGGGAAAAGTACACTGGGCCGGTAGTCCGTGGCACAGTGAAACGATTGTGCAAATTTCAGAAGGCAGACATATATTTACTGTCTATTGGGAAACTAGCCGATACGCATCCTCTGCCATCCGCGTTTCAGGAAATTTCGTGGCCGGGCGCGCATACAAAATGACGCAAGAATTTTTAGGTGGAGGCAGAATACGAACGTATTGACGAGGTGCCAATGCCACAGGGGAGGAAGTAGACAGCAATAGCGGTTCGAGCGGGAACGCATTGTGATACGGACAAATCATAAACGCATCTGAATCAAAGGAGCAGCTATACCAAAGCAAGATACCGCAATAGACCCGGATGCGGAAGGACTGGAACGCAATGCGGAAGAATGATGAACTCGCATGCCCGGTCGGTGCAAGCCGCTGCGAATCGATGAGCACATGTGCCGCTGGAGTCATCTTTCGAGAACTTTTTGGCAAGCTCAAGGAGTTCAAGCTCATTACCATGCACAGCGACAAGACCGACAGCGGCTTCTCGACAGCCATCTACTTGGCCGCTGCCGTGATCAATTCTCGATGATTACTCTAGATGGAGTCGTCAATTTATCTTTAATTTAGGAAAAATTTTTGTGTATTCTCCTGTAAAAAGGAGGAAATATGC
>CAUUHW010000007.1:0-92596 GCA_963545205.1 uncultured Desulfovibrionales bacterium | reverse complement strand
GCGGATATCATGCATATTTTTCTGATTTAGATGGATATTACTGGGAAGTTGCATGAGGTTCAAATTTTAAGTTTGATGAAAATGGACTATTGAAATTTTAGTACGTAATGGAGATATAAAAAATGGCTTCAAGCAAAGAATGCTTAGACTTTATTTTAGAATAAGTATCTGAATTAGATAATATTAGTTATAAAGCCATGATGGAAGAATTTATTATTTATTATAATGGAAAAATTATTGGCGGAATATATGATGATAGATTACTTGTTAAACATGTGCAATCTGCGATAAATTATATGCCAAATGCAGTGTATGAGTTGCCGTATTATGGAGCAAAAAAAAATGCTTCTAGTAGATGATGTTGATAATAAAGAGTTTCTAATTGGTTTGTTTGATGCTATGTATGATGACTTGCCGTTACCTAAGCAAAAAAAGAAATAAATAATTCACAGGTTTGTCTAATTGAATATGACAATTTGAGAAACAGTAAATCACAAATAGGTTTGCTGTTTTTTTGTTACTCAATTTTCAAAATAAAAGCGTCAATAAATCAAAAAAGGTACTTGACAAAACGCTTCCTGTCTCATTTTATAATTGGTTCCAAAAATCCTTTCCGTCTTCAGAGTGCCAAAAAAACTTTCAACAACTGCGTTGTCCCGGCAATCACCCTTACGGCTCATACTGGAACGTATCTTATATTTCCGATTTTACGCTATGAAACCACCTTCCTCATCACATCGGCAACTGGAATTTTTCAGGCCTGTTTTATCAACAATTGTTGACCCAAATCATGCCCTGGTTAAGCTTTCTCATTCTATTGACTGGAGAAGGCTGCAAGAACTTTTTGGTGAGACCTGTTGCCCTGATAGCGGGTGGCCTGGGAAAGGAGCCGCCTGGTTGAGCTGGCAAGGAAACATGGAATTTGTCTGTGCCAGAACTATCTTCAGTGCCATTGGAATGAATTTTAGCAAATTGATCCGGCATTTGGCCGTTTTTTTTATTTTAATATATTATTCTGCGTCAATACAGAAAAAAGAAGAAAATATTCTCTTTTTGAGCAGAAATTGCCACGCTTGAACTGCTTGTTTTGAAGAATTGTCTCGCCTGAAAGGCACTTTTTCAGGATTGACTAATTTGGCCCAATAATTATAAATGCGTTCGTCCTGCACTGGCAACATATCTCATTTGACGGTTAAAGATAATTCGTGGACAGTTATATTTTTTTTCTAAATTGTTAACACAAAATCAATACCAGAGGTTTCTATGGATATCCAGATGCAACACAATGAAAATGAATTGTTTGTCGCTCTTGGAGGACGGCTTGATTCCAGTTCATCTCCTCAATTTGAAAGTGAAATTCTTTCGTCTTTGGATGGAATTGCTTATCTGGAAATAGATTTTTCCAACCTGGAGTATGTATCTTCAGCGGGTTTGAGGGTTATTCTTGTTTTGCAAAAGAAAATGAATAAGCAGGGCAGAATGTGTATAAAAAATGTGGCAGATGTTGTCATGGAAGTTTTTAATATAACCGGTTTTTCAGGAATATTGACGATTGAGTGACAAGTGCGAAAAAAAGAAAATATTTTTTCAAATGAGATGCTGACCGGGAAAATTTTTTCCAGGTTTATGTTGCCTTCCATATTTGCTTTTTTGGCTTCCAATCTTTCCAACACCATAGCAATAGCAATTATTGGAAATTTTCTTGCCGATGATGGTCTTGCCGCCATGTCGCTGGTAAATCCTGTCACTCTTCTTTATTTTACCATTGGAGCCATGATCGCTGTCGGGTCTTCTATTCTGTCAAGCATCTGTCTTGGTCAGGGGAAAAAAGAACGGGCCAGCGAGTTTTTTGGCCTTGCTTTTTTACTGGCACTGGTCGCTGGAAGTGTGGTTACCGTTCTGGGACTTTTCTTCCTGCCTGACCTGGTTACGTTTCTGGGTGCGCCTGAGCATTTACATATTCTTGTTGCTGATTACTGCAGATTTTATATTACCGGTGGCACTGTTTGTCTTTTATTTTATCTCCCGTTCAATTTTTTGAGAGTGCAGGGCAGACCGGAATATTCTATGTATTTGCTTTTTATTATGGGCGGCGTAAATGTTTTTCTCACACTGTTTTTTATTAAATATCTTGGAATGGGGGTAGCTGGAGCAGCTCTTGCGACGATTATCAGTATGGGAGGGACATTTTTTATTGGATGCCTTTTTTTATTTAAGAAAGATGCCATCTTGTATCCTGTGATACGGAAATTTAGCTGCCGGGACGTACTTGATGTTCTTTCCGGCGGAAGTGCTGCCGCCTGTAATAATCTTTCCAGAATGGTCATCGTTCTTTATCTGAATTCATTTTTTTCTGTTATGGGGACAAGTACGACACTTGCCATCTATACGATAAGTCGGAATGTCAATGATCTTTTGCTTACAATAATACTCGGGATATCGCAGAGCATTGTCCCTTTAATCTCTCTTTTTTATGGAGAAAAGGATAATACACATATACGATATGTAATAAAAAAGGCCCTTATTTTTGGCAATATTCTTTTACTTGTTTTTTTTGTCTTGATTGTATTTTTTTCTGAATATATTATTTCATTTTTTGGGGTCACAGATATAAATCTGATTTTGGAAAACGGAGGAAAACTTTCACTTTTTTGTATTGCTGCCAGTCTTAATCTGTCTTTTCTGAATACATTCTTTGTTAACTATTACAGTTCAATAAGAATGTTGAGTGTCTCAAATTTTATTTTATGGCTAAAGGTCCTGTTGTTAATTCTTTCCGCATATGGAATAAATACATTTTTGGGGATAGAATATATTTGGTTCTGTTTTATTATCGCAGAGGGAGGGGCTTTTGTATGTTGGGTATGCTTAATATCTCTCTTTAAAAACAGGATTTGCAATTACAATAAAAATCCAACCAATATTCTTTTACTTGACCCTGAAAATGAAGATGAAAAAAAAAGTATCAATCTTTCAATTCGTCTCCTTGATGATGAAATCATGGCTGCTTCTTGTTCTATAGAAAATTTTTGTAAAAGATGTCATATTCCACTAAAAAAGACAATGCTTATAAGTCTTTTTGTTGAAGAACTTTTGATGTTTGTACTGAAAAAAGGTTCAAGGAATGAGAAACAATATATTGATATACGCCTTCATACATTTATGGAAGAAATTATTTTGCGTATTCGATATTGTGGGAAAAAATTTGATCCTGTTAAGGAGTATGATGAAGAAAATAGTGATGATTTAATAAGTGATGCAATGGGGGTTGGAATTGTAAAAAAGATGTCATCAAGATTGGAATATAGTGAAATTTTAGGAATAAACAATCTTCTCATTCATCTATGAGGTGAATAGGTAGCCCCCTCCTGGACTTGGTAGTTTTGAAAAGTAGAATTTTCCAGTAAGGACTGCATAGGAGATTTTACATGAAAACGTCCCGTTATTCAGACAGCCAAATTTTGAATATTTTGAAGCAGGCCGAAAACAGTGCGGATGAAACCGAAGAAGCGTATTGTACGGGATAAGCCCCGTCCTCTTTTGGAACCTGCGGGGATCAGTCATGTTTGGTCCATGGATTTTATGTATGATCAGTTGTGTAATGGTCGCAGTCATCGATAATTGAAGTTGACTTTTCCCTGCCTGCTGAGCAGGTAATCCGTTCTTTGGAGCAAATTATTGAATGGCATGGCAAGCCTCAGACTCTCCGTTGTGATAATGGCCCTGAATATATCAGCAACCGGCCTTGGGCCCGGGCTGGAAGTAAGGGTATTCACCCTGAATACATTCAACCAGGCCAACCACTACAAAATGCTTATATAGAGCGCTATAATCGTACTGTTCGATACGATTGGCTTTGTCGGCATTTATTTGAATTCATAGACGAAGTCCGGAATTTTTCCACCGGATGGCTTTGGATCTATAACAACGAAGTCCGCGCCCCTGATGGATACCCCAGGGCAGAGTGCGAAGAGGCTGTATAGGCTTTATGTTTCAGACCAGCTAAAAATGGGAGGAGTACAAGGTGAATATGATTCGTCGGGCTGCAGATTCAGATATTACAACGATTATCGAATGTATCAAAGAGTGTTTTGGGGCTGATTATTATCATCCTGCAGCATATGACAGAGACTTTTTAACTCGTTCCAATATTGATGGGTCCTACAGACTGTATGTTTGCTGTGATGACAATGATCCTGAGCAGGTTGTTGGCATCATGGGAGCCAGAAAAAGTCCTTTTTTCCCGGATTCAACAGAACTGTCTATGGAGGCTATCCGTCCGGCTTATCGCCGCATGGGATACGGGGAGCGGCTTTTTCGTTTTGTTCTGGAGCAGTGCGGGGGAAATGTCTATGCTCACGCCGTTACTCATTCAAGTATCATTCATGACCAGGTTATAAAGTCCGATGTCTTACCAACAGGTATGTGGTATGGTCGGTATCGTTCTCAGCGTTCCTTTTTACCGTCCAGAAAAGACAGGAGACTGCATTCCGTGATAATCGTGAAAGCCTGTTCTCCCTGTGCGGTACATGATATTTACGCGCCACAAGAGCATGTTGAATTTATTACACGTATATATGAATCATTGCGGGTTCCTGTAACGATAGTTCCTTGTATTTGTACAGAAATTTCAGGAGATGAAGAGAAGATTCTCTTTTCAAAGGAAGACAGTTGCTGCGATATTTATGTCCAACAATCAGGAAAAAAAAGTATTGATAGAATAATTGGTATTGTCGAAGAAGCAAAGATCGATAGTGTTGATTTTAATATTTTTTTAAATATGAAAGATCGTAATTTTGGCTATTTGTATTCTTTTTTTTGCGAAAACGGGTATTTTTTTACCGGCATTCATCCTCTCCACGGTTCATGTGAATATTGCGTTTTACATAGAAAAAGTATTATATATTCTGAAAGTATGAAGTTAAATAAGCAGGTGGAAGAAATCTTCAATTATATTGGTGTAGGAAATGATAAAAAAATCAATTAGATTGAAAATAACAATTCTTGTTCTTATTGTTTCTCTTTTTTCACTTATTATCCTTGGCTCTGCGTCTATTTTTGATATAATACATTTGAAAGACAGTATCATTCGTGAGAATGAAAACCTTGGAAAGCAATCAGCTCATGATTCAATAAAAATACTTGAATCGCAAACCATAGAAAGTTTGTCTCTTCATTCGAAAATTATAGCAGAGGTTGCAGAACTTAATATTGAAAAAATAAAGAATTTAACAGAAATGCTTTCTTCTAATGTAAATGCAGTTTTTTCTGATCCTGATAAATATAAATTAATGCCTATAAAACCTCCTGCTCGATATTATAGATCCCCTGTAAGTTTGTATTATATTCATCCTCATGAAGTAAAGGAAGAATCTGTTTTAGAACAAGCTCGTCTTGCTGCAAATTGCGGAAAACTTGTCTATGATATCGTAAATATAAATAAGGAGATATCTGGAAGTTATATTTCATTTGAAACTGGTTTGCATATTGCTGCAGATGGAATCTATGCTGCACGGTATAAAAATAAAAAAAATTATAATCCAACAACAAGGCCTTGGTATAAAAATGCAAAACAAGAAAGAAAGGTCGTTTTTTCAGATGTTTTTAATGATGCCCATGGACGTGGTTTGGCAATTTCGTGTTCAGCTCCAATTTATAATAAGAACAGAAATTTTATTGGTGTAGTAGGTGTAGGAGCTACTCTTTCAGATTTAACTGAATTTATTTCATCTTTTAGTATAGGAGAATCTGGAAAAATATTTTTACTGAATGAAAAGGGCCAGCTTATTATTTCCCATCTTATTAAAAAAGATGAAAAAGGGGAAATAAAACGTCCTGATCTTTTGTCAGATCCTTATATCGGGCATATTATAAAAAAGATGATGAAGAAGGAATCTGGAGTTGAAACAACAAATTTGAATGGACAAGAGATATATATTGCCTATTCTCCTTTGAAAAATATTGGCTGGAGTGTTGGTGCCATTATCAATAAAGAGGAAGCTCTTTCCCTGGCTTATAAAACACAAAAAGGAATCCAGAAAATTACAAATGATTCCCGGGCGAAAATAGAAGCCAGTATTTTTAATGTGCTTTTTATTTTGACAGGGACCATATTGGGTACAATTGCTCTGGTGTTGTTTTTGAGCTTCAAGTTCGCCAAAAAACTGACCCAGCCAATCATTCGTCTTGAACAGGGAATGAAAGAAATTGCCGGTGGACATCTTGAAACATATATTTTGATTCAAACTGGAGATGAGATTGAAGAATTGGGGCATTCAGCCAATGCCATGACTGTGGCCTTAAAAAAACATATCGAAAAAATTCAGTCTATCACCGCTGAAAAAGAAAGAATCAGTGCAGAACTGAATATTGCCACCCGGATTCAAAGTTCAATGCTTCCCTGTATTTTTCCTGCTTTTCCAGGCAGGGAGGAGATTGATATTTTTGCACTTATGAAACCGGCAAAAGAAGTTGGGGGAGATTTTTATGATTTTTTCCTGATAAATGACAAACAGCTTGCCGTGGTTATTGCTGACGTGTCTGGAAAAGGGGTGCCTGCGGCTCTTTTTATGGTTATCACCAAGACCTTGATCAAAAATTATGCACTGACAAACTTATCTCCTTCTGAAATTTTTTATCGTGTCAATAATCAGTTGTGTGAAAATAATGATGCGAATTTGTTTGTGACGGCATGGATGGGGATTCTTGATATTGAAAGTGGAAGATTCGTTTTTGTAAATGCCGGACATAATCCTCCACTTTTGAAACGGGAAAACGGCAGTTTTGATTTTTTTGAGGTTACTCCGGCTTTTGTTTTGGCAGGTATGGAAGATATACAGTATCAGCAAAATGAAATCTGGCTGAATAAGGGAGATATCCTTTATCTTTATACTGATGGTGTAACAGAAGCCACAGACTCGGAAAATAATCTTTATGGAGAAGAGCGGCTACAATCGATATTGAATAGTATAGATATACTCACTCCAAACTCTATTCTTGAATCCGTTAAAAATGATATTGATGTTTTTGTAAATGATGCTGATCAGTTTGATGACATTACAATGTGTTGTCTTAAGATCTGTAAAGGCAGCAACTCTATAATTTTTCCTGCTGTTCTTGATAAGCTTCAGGAAGCGATTGGTTTTATAGAAAATATATTGGAACTAAATAATTTTACAAAAGAATCTCAGCTGCAGATAGCTGTTGCTGTGGAAGAAATATTTGTGAATATCGTTCATTATGCCTATGCTTCAAAAGAAGGTGATGTCACTATCTCTGTTTTTCCAAATGAAGAGGGAACGTCTGTTACAATACAGTTTTCAGACTTCGGCATACCCTATAATCCATTAATGAAAGAAGACCCTGACACAACCCTGGATATTGAAGAAAGAACTCCCGGGGGGCTTGGTATCTATATGGTTAAAAATATAATGGATGATGTCTATTACGAACGTAAAGACAAAAAAAATATCTTTACGATTGTTAAAAACAGGGAATAGGCAGTTTTGAAAAGCAAACAGGCTGATTGTAAACAGCGTTATAATCAGCCTGTTGTGTAAAGAAATCCAGATTTACGCCCTGAATATCTGAATGTCTTGTACGTCTGTCGGGATCGTAGCTTCCTGCATCAGGTCGTTGAGTTTGGCGCTGACCTGTTCACAGGCTTGCTCGTTCCATTCCTTTAGTCTCTGTGTCCAGATGTCGGCCAGATTGACAAAATGTTCTACCTGTTCCACGAAAAATTCCGGCAGCTTTCCTGCCACAGAAAGAGGCATTTCCAGGGCAACCATTCCGCTTTGCGTGTTCAGGCTCAGAGCCGCGCCACCGGTTTCAGAAAGCAAAAAGTTGGCGCCCAGCAGCCGCGTGTGGACAATCCCGCCTGCTGTTTGTGCGTATCCGATTTCAATATGCAGCAAAAAAAGTTCTTCTGCTTCCACAAAACGGAGCAGGAGCGGAATACCGTCCAGTGTAACCACATAGGTTCCCTTTCCGTCCGTTTCCATTTGCTGCCCCAGAACCTGTTCAAGAGCCTTTATATGCATTTCACTCATGTTTTTTCTCCTGTTCTTTTTTGAGCCACAGAAAAATATTTTTTCTGCTGCCCAGTCATTTATCGTTGTTCAGTATTTTCTGTTTGTTCTTTCAGTCTTTTTCGGTCATTAACGCTCCATGGTAAACTTTGTGCATTCATGGTTGCCATCTTGCTCAATGACATATTGTTGCTCAAAGTGTACGGGCAAACCTGGGTCGGACATGAAGTGAACGAGACAACATTGCTGTTTTCCTGTTGACTGGCCGTTACCGAGAAATTGCCGTGTTCGGAGAGAGTCACTCCCGGAAAGACATTCCCTATCGTGCGTGCGAAGACCAGCCCTGCCTGAGAAAAGGCTTGCAGATTCGGGCTGTTGGGGCTGGGGAGTGGCTCATGGAACTGGTTTTTTCCATTAAAAGCTGAAAGTGTTCGTGGTTTTTGTTGTTTTCTTTTTGGGGAATATGGAAAGGGCTTGTTTGTAAAGTCCCCCCTCCTCCAAGAGCTTCAAATCTCATGACAGTTCCCTGAAAAAATCATCCAGAACAGAATCGAGATTTTTTTGTTCAAGGGGTGTGGAAGATGTTTTAACAGATACTCCATACGAGCGGGCGAATTGGCCCACAGCGTGCGAAAAAAACGAGGGGGCCTTTTGGTTGAAATTATCTTTCACCAGATTGTCGATCTTTTTTTCCTGGGTATCGCCTGCTATTGGTCCCAGTGTATTTTCTGGCATGGCATCATTTACCTGTCCCTTGTCTGGAATGCCTGGAATTTCGTTCAGAGCGGTTTTGGCACTGGCAACAATTTCAGGGTGATGGAGCAGGGGCATAGTCAGATTGCCAGGGAAGCCATATCTTTCCAAAAGCTGTTTGGCCAGCATGGGAACCTCAGCAGTGGCTTCCTGTGGGTTAAGAAGAAATTCCTGTATGGCCTGTCGGCTGGCAATGTGTACATCTGGATTGTCAAGCAAGGCCCTGTCTGCAAGCAGTTTTTGATAAAACAGCCTATAGCCGTTGTCTGTTATGGCTTCTGCCGCACGCGCGTCAGCCAGTATCGTCAAAATGGTCGAGGAGTGCCCTCTGTCAGCAGCCAGCTCATTAAACCGCCTTTCGTTTTTGGGTTCACACGGTTCGAGGTTCCGCAATCCCTTAAGAGCATCCAAAAAAGGTTGGAGCGCGTTTTTCAGTGCTTCTGTGGTCTGGGCAAAATTTTTATCCAGATTGTTTCCAACAGCCTGTTCCAGTATCTGGGCATGAAGCCGGTTGAGTACCAGGCAGCCTTCCTGTATCGCCGTTTTTGCCCGTCAGCCCTGCCAGAGGAAGCTGCTTTGAAACAAATTCGGGAAAAACATTTTTGGCCAGATATTCCTGTACATTTTCGGCCAGCCCTGGATCATCTGTTGTCGCGGGATAGTCGCCTTTCTGGGCACAGAACAGGGCAAAAGAGGTTCCGTGCCCCGCAGGCAGCGGGCCTGACTGCGCAAGTTCCCTGCCAAGCAGGGTAGTGACTTCTAACCGCTGCTGGTCAAGCGCCTGCATTGTTTTGGTGATGGTGCGGGCGGTCAGCGGTTTGCCCTCTTCAAGGCTTGACAGAATGTTTTCTCTGGCGATGCCGATATGCGGCGCATATTCTGGAGAGTTCTGTATTTCCTTCAAAAATTCCTGAGCTATACGGGTATTGGCCTGAGCGTGTCCCCGAAATTTGCTGAAAACAGATGATGAGCTGGAAAGCTGTTCATTGCCTTGTAAGCGGATTGCTGTGTCGCTGTTGGCGCCAATGTTGTTGGCAAAATAAGGTGAAATATGCCAACGAAATTGCCATAGCGGTACTCCTTATTCTAAAGCTAAAGTATGTATTTTTAATTGGTTATGTAAAAAAGTGTCGAATCCACAATCTGTATAGGGCAATATCCATACCATTTACAGACAGGGAGCTGCTGCTGAAAAAAAATTGCGTTTCTGGGGAGGGGGGTGGAGATGAAAAAGGGAAATACTGTCTGGTTGGGTTAAAAAGGCAAGCTTCACAGGGAGTTAATGGCGTTGTCCTGATTATCAAAAATCGAGAGCATGGTCAGAAAACCGGAAATTTTGAACACCTCTTCAACCATTTTCTGCAGGGAGCAAAAACCAATGGCTATTGATTTGGCCCGGCAGCTTTTCAAGATAATCAGGACACCGCGTAAGCCCGCTGAACTGATATATTCAAGCCCTTCAAGATGGACGATTATTTTTTGGGGGCCTTGGTCAATAACTTCCTGGCAGGCTGTTATAAACGAATCCGCAGATGTGGCATCAAGTCTGCCTTCGATATTGATGATGATGGCATTGTCCTGGGTGGTTGTTGAAATATTCACGCTTTTTCTCTCTTGTTAACTGGCCTGCGCCCTAAAGGCTGATTTTGGCCAGTGGTTGAACAATAATTTCTCTGGTCAGCTCCTGGTAAGAAAGTACCGGGAGATTGTAAAGGTCAAGTTCGACCATTTTACGGATATAGCGGCGAATGTCCATAGAGGTCAGCAAAACAGCTCGTGGGCCGTCTATCCTGTTAATATCTTTCACTTCTGTCTTGAGATTATTGAGAAATGTCTGCGAGATTTGCGGCTCAAGAGCAAGGTAGGACCCGGATGAGGTCTGGCGGATTGCACCCCGGATGCTTTCTTCCAGATCAGGGTCAAGCAGGTAGGCGGACAGCACATTGCCGCCGCCGCTGTGCTGGTAGCTGATCTGCCGCTTGAGTGCCGAGCGGATATATTCGGTCAGCAAGACCGAATCTTTTTCCTTTTGTCCCCAGTCAATCAGGGCCTCAAGTACCATGCGCAGATTACGGATGGAAATCTGTTCTTCCACCAGCCGCTGGAAGATTTCAGTAATTTTTTGCACTGGCAGCACCCGCTGCACTTCTTTGGTCAGTTCTGGATAGCGGTCGTTCATCTCATTGAGCAGATAGCGGGTTTCCTGAATGCCGATAAATTCATTGGCGTATTTTTTCAGCAGACAGGACAGGTGAAAGGTCATGACCTGAGCCGGATTGAGAAACTGGATACCGGCCTTTTTCAGCAGATGCTGTTTCTTGCTGTCTACCCACAAGGCCGGAACGCCCGGAAGAAAGTCATCTTTTTGCTCATAGGAAATACCTGTCATGTCCAGAACATGAGGAGCTTCGCGTACCATGACCTTGTTTTGAAGCAAAACGCCGCTGCTCATGGGAACTTCGTGGAGCATGATAAAATATGTGCCTGGTTCAAGGTTGTCCCTGAACCGCAGGCTGATACCTGGAAACGGAATTCCCAGATCGTAGTACAGGGCGTTTCGCACCCTGACCACCTCGTCATTGAGTTCAGCCGCCCTGACCATTTTTCGGATATCTTCGGAAAGGTCAAGAAGCAGCGGAACTGTGATTGAAAAAGGGTCTTCCTTGGCCTTGCCTATGGGTTCTTTTTTGGCTGCCGCAGGCTGCATGGCTTTTTCCAGATTGCTGCTGGCTTCATCTTCTGGGTGAGCTTTGCCGCTTTTAAGCAGGGTATAGCCCAGTGTGATGAGAATGGCCGATAAAAACAAAAATTGCGGTTTGGGAAAACCGGGAATCAGGGCAAAAAGCAGCAGCAGAACGCCGCCGATAAGAATGGCCTTGGGCTGGGCCAGAAACTGTTTTCCAATCTGCTGGCCCAGATCGTCATCATCTTCAGACGCCACACGGGTAACAACAATACCTGCGGTGATGGAAATAAGCAGGGCCGGGATCTGGGAAACAAGACCGTCTCCAATGGTCAAAATGGAGTAGGTCTGCAACGCTTCACCCGCGCTCATATTGTTTTGGGTCACGCCAATAAGCACGCCACCCAGAATATTGATTGCCGTTACAATCAGACCGGCAATGGAATCACCCTTTACGAACTTCATGGCCCCGTCCATGGCACCGTACATCTGACTTTCCTTGGCCAGCAGGGAGCGGCGGTATCTGGCTTCTTCCAGATCCAGAACTCCTGCCCGCATGTCCGCGTCAATACTCATCTGTTTGCCGGGCATGGCGTCCAGGGTAAATCTGGCGGCGACTTCTGCCACACGTTCCGAGCCTTTGGCAATGACCAGAAACTGGACAATGGTCAAAATCAAAAAGATAACCGCGCCGACCACAAAATTGCCGGCCACAACGAAATTGCCAAAGGTAAAGATGATTTCTCCGGCATTGGCCTTGAGCAGAATCAGCCTGGTTGTTGAGATATTGAGTGCCAGCCGGAAAAGGGTGGTAAAGAGCAACAGTGAAGGAAAAACAGAAAAGGACAGCACTGTCGGGATATACATGGCGATCATCAGCATGACAACGGAGAGCATCAGATTGGTGGCAATAAGGCCGTCCACAACCATTGTGGGCAGCGGAATAATCATCAGGCCGATGATCGCGACCAAAAGCATAGCCAGGGCAATATCGTTATAGCGTGTGGCTTTTCCGACAATTTCTTCTATCCTGGAAAACGACATGAAAATACTCCTGTTAATCAGACTCAGGCTTTTTTTCGTTTGCCTGCTTTTTCCGGGCACATTCGCATATCCAGTTCGCCACATGCAGGGATTCCGGTGCAGACTGAACACTGTACTTTTTCCAGTTTTCCACTTGGGTCAATGCTTCTGTATAATTGGCCTTTTTCAGATGCAGCCAGGCCAGCATGGCCGCGCAGTCAGTATCTTCCGGGAAAAACTCCTGCACTGCCTGCAGCAGGGTCAGGCTTTTTTCGTCCTCTTCGTATTGCAGAAAAATCCAGGCCAACCAGAGCAGGGATTCTTTTGTTGAACTGTCCATGCTTATCCTTTTTGCAGCAGTTGCCGGTAGGTATCCAGCACCTCTTTCAGTTCTGCGTCCTCTTCCAGCAAATCTGCAGCCCGGTGCAGGGCCTTTGATTTTTTTTTACGGCCCGCATTACGCAGGTCATCCTTGGCCCGTTTCAGTTTCTGGTTCAACATCCCCGGAAGCAGCAGTTCTTTTGACTGCATTGCAGGGGCCAGAAAGTTGCGGAGCATGGAGGTCAGTTTGGCCTCGTACAGGGATTCGGTCATGCCGCCGGCCAGTTCCGTGCCGCTGGGTAAAAGAGCGGGAATATCAGGCAGGCCTGACAGTTTTTGTCCGCTGATATGGGTAATGGTCTCAATTCCAAGATGCTGCGGGAACAACGCTCCTATCTGTGGCATATTGTTTCTCTTGGGTTATACGGTTGCAATCTTGTCATGCAGTTCACGCAACAAGCTGATGACCTGCTCTATCACGGGCAGAATAACCTCATGTTCGGCAAGACGGACAAGAAACACCAATGTATTTTTGTCCTGCAGGGCAATCTGAACATGATACGGGTGTCCCTGGTCGATATGACAAAGAACCAGGGCCTGTTGCAGAATTTTTTCCGAAAACTGCGACAGTTCTCTGGTCATATACAGCAAAATTTCCTCTTTACCCCGCTCAAGATATATATTGCCAATCCTTTCAATCTGTAAGTTCAGCGTTCCCTGCTCAGGCAATGTCAGCCCTGTTATGCCGAGGCTCTCTCCAAAATGCGCAATAACTTGTTCGATAGTGGACACTATTCAAATTCTCCTTCTTCGCGGTCAATGGCCTCATCAAGGATTTCCTGCATGGCATCAAGCAGGTTCTGGCGTTTTTGTCCGTCCATAAAAAAACGGTGGGGCAGTTTCTGTACTGTTTGCCTGAGGCGTTGAATAAACTGGACATCACATGGCGGTTCATCTGAAACCAGAAAAGGCATCTGTCTTGTAATCTGCATGGCTGTCAGGAAGTTTTCATCTTTTAACTGGAGCACCGGACGCATAATGTCTTTGGCCGAAGCAGGCAGCTCCCGCTGGCAAAATTCGCGCAGGTGCGCAAGCAGGGCTTCGCTGGTAGTGTAAAACTGGGAAAGCACTTCCAGTTGGTACAAATCGTTCATAATGCCCTGTAACTGTTCCATTGTGGTTGACGGTGTGGTTGCTGCCATGTCCGCGCCCAGGGCGCGCATGAGAAAATCTATGGCCTTGGCAAAATCCTTTGACGCGTATTTCTCGCTTAAATCGTCAAAGGCCTGTAAAAGACTCTGATAATCAAGTATGGTTGCGCGGTACAGTTTCCGCAGGCCCGCCTGATCGGCCAGTCCTCCCCCATCGACATCCGCAATATTATAGCCGGCCCGGATTTGTTCTCCCTTTTCTGTTTCCAGGTCTTTCAGGGTCTGGTCAATCATTTTCAGGGTGTCGGGATTTTTCCCCTGTAATTGTTCTCTGGCCAGGGTCAGGGCTGCGTGCTGATGGGTCGGATCCTGGAATTTGCCAAGCAGCTCTTTGAGCTGGGTCTGATTTTTTACTCCGGCAAGCATGGTTTCCATAAAACGCTGGAGTACGTCTTTATTCAAATCATTAAATTTGCCAAGCAGCCTGTTTATCCTGTCCAGCATAGTTCTGGGAGAACCTTTTTGTTGCTTGAGCTTGCGTTCGGTCAGTTTTTTTTCTTCCTTTTCCTGACCAGTCATGGTCAGTTCTTCGGCCGCGTCAGCCAGGGCGGAAGTGGCATCATGCTGGGCAGTTACCTGCAACCCGTTCCATGATCCGGATTTCGCGCTTTGCGCTCCTCCGTCTTCATAGGCTGACTGGCCCATATCTGTATGGGCGTGTGTGCGTATTTCTCCCAGATTATTCATCCGCTTACCACCATCATTACTCTCTGCCCGAGATTTGGTTCACCCATTGCAGCACTTCCGCGACAGGCTCTATCAGGTCTGATGGAATATATTCCATATATTCAGCCCGCTCCCAGAGCTGGTGAGCCAGGGGAATATTGCGCATGACCGGAATTCCGGCCTCAACCGCAGTTTTTATTATACGTTTTGCCACATGGTCCTGCCCTTTGGCCATCACCAGCGGCAGAGCTGTTTCTTCTTCATCGTAGTAGAGTGCAATTGCCAAATGGGTTGGATTGGAAACAACCACGGATGATTTTTTTACATTCTTCATGTCCGCAGAGTTGCCCATGGCCATTTCCTGGTGCATCTGGCGGCGCTGGCTCTTGATGATGGGGTCGCCTTCCATTTCCTTGTATTCTCTTTTGACCTCGTCCTTGCTCATCATCAGTTCCTTGATATACAGCCTTTTCTGTAAAAGATAGTCTATGACCGCCAGGGTGATATAGGCTGCCGCGCAATAGGTCAGGACCTCAAAAAACATGGCTCCCAGCATGGTCAGTACGCCGTTCATTCCATATATTGGCGCTTTTGTCAGGCTGTCCAGAGAAGACTGGATAACCCGTTGCAGCAAAAAACTAATAAACAGGATTTTTATCAGTGACTTGCAAAAATCAAGCAGGTTTTTTTTATCAAAGACCTTTTTGAACCATTGCTGCGGATTTATTTTTTTCAAATCTGGTTTTATTTTTTCAAAGGCCAGCAGTACTCCAGTCTGCATGAGATTACTCAGCAGGGCGGCGGCAATAACCAGGGCCAGCATCGGAGCAAGGAGCACAAAAAAGTTTGTCAGAATAATTCCGCCCAAATCCCCCAGAGCAGCCCTGAACGGTTCATTTATTACCTGAATGGCAGCAAGGATCATTGTTTTTACATGCTCGGAAATAAAATCTCTTCCAAACCAGAGATAGACAAACATGACCACCACAACAGCCGTGGTGCTTATTTCCTGGCTTTTGGCGACCTGTCCTTTTTTTCTGGCGTCCCGCAGTTTTTTTGAGGTCGGCTGTTCTGTTTTTTCTCCGCCCTGGCTCACTGGAAAATCCTTTGCAGCAGGTCATATATTGGAGAGATACTGTCTATTCGTTCCTTGAAAATACGCATCAGGACACGAGTATAGATGATAAGAAAAAACATGGCCAGCGCGCTTTTAACAGGCATGGCCAGAAAAAAGACATTGAGCTGGGGGGCAAAACGGTTAATAAGCCCCAGTCCAAAATCACTAAAAAAACACAAAATAAGAATCGGGCCGGCCAGTACCACAACAGCCGTGGCCAGCACGTTCACCTGGCTGACAATAAAATCGGACAGGGCCGTGCTTTCCAGATTGGGAATAAAGGAAAACACCGGCCAGACCGAGTAGCTCTGCATGAGAAAGCCCAGAAAGGAAACAAAGGCCCCGCTTAAAAAAAAGAGCATGACCACCGCCTGGAAAAACACACTGCCCAGCGGGGAAGACTGGTTACTGGAAAGCGGGTCAACCGAGCTGGCCATGGCCGCGCCACGCTGGTTGTCAATCAGAAAACCAGTACTTTCCGCTACCCAGAAAAGCAGGCCGAGCAAAAAGCCGATAATCACGCCAATAAGCACTTCCTTGGCCATAAGCATTCCCAGATGAAGCGACATGACGATTGTTTCCGGGGCCTGGGCCTGTACAATGGGATAGACCAGAAACACAATGGTTATGGCTACGGTATTGCGAACATTACCGGCCACAGCGTTTCCGCCCAGAAAGGGAGCCGTGCGGAAAATAGCCATAATTCGGGCCAGACTGAGCAAGAAGACGAAAAAAGGGGTAGTCAGTTCACTGAGCATAGGCTTACCTGACAATGGCCGGAAATGTTGTAAAGACCTGTTCTGCGAAGTTAAATATTTCTCCGCCCAACCAGCCTGCTGTCATGGCAATGGTTATGGCCACGGCAATGAGTTTGACCGCGAATCCCAGGGTCTGTTCCTGAATCTGGGTCAGGGCCTGGATAAAGCTGACCAGAAGGCCCATAAAGGTCGCGACCAGAATCGGGGGCATGGAAAGCAACAGTACCAGAAGAAGGGCCTGCATGGTCAAGTCAAGAACAGCGGCATAAGGCATAGATCACCTGTAACTGAGTATCAGTCCCTGTATGAGTTTGCCCCAGCCGTCAACCAGAACAAAAAGCAGCAGCTTGAATGGCAGGGAGATGGTCATGGGCGAGACCATCATCATGCCCATAGCCAGCAAAATATTTGACACCACAAGGTCTATGGCCACAAAGGGTAGATAGACAAGAAAGCCGATTTCAAAAGCCCTGGTCAGTTCACTCACGGTATAGGCCGGAATGAGAATCGCCAGGTCATCCTGGCGCAATTTGTCCGCCAGTTTCTGGGGCCAGAGTTTTTTGGCGGTTTTCATAAAGAAAAAGGCGGTTTCCGGGTGCGCGTGCTTGGATAAAAATTTTTTGAACGGCTCCTTGACTTTGCTGCCAACAGAAAAAATCTGGCTTGGAGCGGAAATCTCTGTTATGTTTTCCTGTTCCAGCATCTCCCATGTCTCAAACAGAACCGGAGCCATGATGAACACACTTAAAATCAGGGCCAGACCGTTGAGCACCATGGTTGGCGGTACCTGCTGCACACCAAGGGCGTTGCGCACCAGAGAGAGTACAACCACAATCTTGACGTAGGAGGTGGTCATCATCACCGCAAATGGCGCCAGCGAGAGCAGGAGCAGGGTGCCAACAAGAACAACAGGATCCATCTGCATCTTTTATTGGCCGACACTTTGTTCTGTTTTTTTCATGTTCAGGCTTAAAATCCTGATTCCGGCCCGTCCTGTGACTTCAACCAGTTCTCCAGAACCAATGGTCTGTCCGTTGATTTTCAGTTGCAGCGGACTGTGTATGGAGCGTGATGTTTCAAGGATAACCCCTGGCTTGAGAGCTTTAACCTGGGCCAGGGACATGCGCAGGGTTTCCACTTCACAGCATACAGGCAGTTCTATATTGTCCAGTTCTGTGGAATCCAGAAAGTCTTGATTCTCATTTTCTGGTTGTTCTGTGGCCACGGCGTTCTCAGTGTCAGTTCCGTCAGTCAGGTGATCCTGGTCTGTCATAATACGCTCCTTGAGAGTGAGTTGTGTCCCCTGAAGCTCAGCCCGCAGCAGGGGGCCATTTTCGATCCTGAGCACAAGGGGAAATTCGGTTATTGTTTCTGTTCCGGGCAAAAGAAGAATGTCGCGCGGAGCAAGCTGGCCCAGTTCCGTTATGGAAAGAGGGGGGCAAGGCAGTTCAAGACGCAGACGCAAGGGCAGGGAAGAGACATCTGTTTGCAAATCGTTGGCCTGTGCTGCGCTGTCGTGGAGTATTTGGGACAGAATTTCAGGAATGCCCCCTGACAGGTCAGAAGCAAGAAAGGAAGAAAAAGAAAGTGCCCCATATATGGTGTTTGGGCTGCCATCGTGTTCGTCCGGGCCTGTCTGACGTGTAAGAACGAACGGAAAGAGGTATGGAGCAATATCTGCGGCTTCTTCATGAGCATTAATGTTTTCCAGTCTGATTTGCTGACCGGAAAGCCGTTCCAGTGTGTTGAGCGGTTCTTCGAGCATGGTTTCAACTGCCGCCGCCTGTAACTGCTCGGGCAAGTCCGCGTAGTTGAACTGGCCGATATGCTCACAGATGCTGGCAAGTGGCAGCGGATTATCCAAAAATACAATAATATTTTCTTCTCCCCATTTGGCGTACACACGCAGTCGCCATTTTTGGGCCAGACACCTGGCTTGGGGCTGCCAGTTCCAGTACCAGCCGCCCAGGAGAAAACCGGGGCAGGGCGGACACCTGTAAAGCAGGTTGCCCAGCCGTACCTGCGCGGGAGTCAGACCGGGGACTGAAAGGTGTGTTGCCTGAACTGGCATGGCCTAGCTTTCCTCCATTTCTTCATACAGGTTCCGTTGATGGCGGGAGCGGCCGTCCTGTTCTTCTTTTGAGCGTATTTCAAGGTTGATGTCCTGCCCCAGACGGTTGTGAAGCTGGTCAATCAGGCTTTGCCGGTGTTTTCCCAAAAAGGCCAGGGATGAACTGTCCGAGGAGACAAAGGTGATATGCAGTTGACCTTCATGTCGCTCAAAACGGATTTCCGTGCCCGGCATGACTTCTGGACTGAGCTGGATACGTACTTCCTGTCTGCCCTTTGCGTCTGGAACAGAAACAAGGATCTGGTCAACAAGTGCCTGTATTTTTTCCAGGTTGACCTTGGGCTGGAACGCAGTTTGATTGACAGAGGTTATTTCGCTGGGTGTGGTCTGTATTATGGCAATTTGCATCTGCTGGGCAGCTGCACTGATGTCGTCAGGCATTTTTCCCCTTGCAAGCAAATCTGATAATGAAGTTTTTGCTGGCTCTGCATTCAGCAGGGTTCTTGTCTGCTCTGCCGGAGCCTGTTGACTGACAGACAGCAGGTGCTCTGGATTCTGTGTCAGGTGTCTCGTATGATGCAGAGGCTTATCTGTTTCTGCTGCCTGGAACTGTGGCATATTTGTTTGTCCTTTGTTCAGGTCTCCCTTGACCAGCTGGCGAAAATATTCAGCGTTCCTGGGCAGTTCGGGAGTTGAAGACGGATTTTGCTGTACCCGCGCGGACAGATTGTCACCGGCTGAGGCCGGAGGCGTCTGTGGAGCCGGCTTTGTGCTGGTAGTGGATATTGTACTCATGTTTTTTCCTTTTACAAAGACAGTTGTGACAAAAAGGATGGACTGGTAAATTCTTCCATTTCCCGTTCCTCGGCCTGGTCTTTGATTTTTTTGTCTTCCTTCTGCCAGATATCCTTATGCGCTTCTATTTTTTGTCTGTTATGCACAGCCTCGCTATGTGCGTTTTGGGCCGCAACTACATTTTCTGCACATTCACTTACAAAAGCCTTTGCTTTGAAAATCGCCTCTTCCAGGGCGATTTCTTCCGCGCGCAGGGCCTGTATTTCATCTTTATAGGCATCAATATCAGCCAGTCCTATTTTTTGGCCCCGGATCTTTTCAAATACTTTGGGTTCTTCCTGCAAACGCCACGCGTGGTACTCAGCATGTTTTTTTTCCCGCCGATGTATCTCCTGCCTGGCTGCTTCCAGTTTTCGCTGACAGACCTGCACTGCAGCGGCCGCACTGTTCTCACGGTAGAGGCGCAGGCGTAATATTTCCGCCAGAGGATAGTTCACCCTGTCAGTTCCCGCAGCCCTTGCAGGGCCTGTTCAAAGTCCGCCCTTTCCGAAAGTCCCTGACAGAGATAGGCGTTAATGGCGTCCATCTTGGCAATGGCTTCGTCTGCTGCCGCGTCACTGCCTTTTTTGTATTCTCCTATCTGCACCAGCAGCGCCACTTCTTCATACTTGGCCATCAGAGCGCGGACTTTTCCGGCCATTTCCTTGTGTTCCTTGCTCACAATCGCGTTCATCACCCGGCTGACACTGGCCAGCACGTCAATGGCCGGATAATGGTTGGCTGTGGCCAGCTTGCGGGATAAAATAATATGGCCGTCCAGAATGGAACGGGTTTCGTCCGCAATGGGTTCGGTCATGTCGTCGCCTTCAACCAGCACAGTATACAGAGCAGTAATGGAACCTGTGGCTGAATTTCCTGCCCGCTCCATCAGGCGGGGCAGACTCGAAAAAACAGAAGGCGGAAACCCCCGTCTGGTTGGCGGTTCTCCGGCCGCAAGCCCTATTTCACGCAGGGCCCGTCCAAATCGGGTGACCGAATCCATGAGCAACAGCACTTTTTTTTGCTGATCCCGAAAATATTCAGCAACCGCCGTGGCTGTGTAGGCGGCTTTCAGACGCTCCATGGACGAACGGTCAGACGTGGAAACAACCAGCACAGCTTTTTTCCGGCCTTCCTCGCCAAGGTCGTGTTCAATAAATTCCCGTACTTCACGACCGCGTTCACCAATCAGAGCCAAAACGCAGACATCTGCCGAACAGCCCTTGATAATACTGGAGAGCAGGGTACTTTTTCCTCCGCCGGCTGCGGCAAAAATTCCCATTCGCTGGCCTTCGCCGCAGGTCAGTAAACCGTCCAGTACGCGCAGGCCGAGAGAAATCGGTTCGCAAATAATCTTGCGCTGCATGGGATTTGGCGGATCAGCGTACACCGGATATGATTTTTTCAGGCGCAGAGCAGGGCCGTCATCAATGGGATTGCCCAGACCGTCAAGTACCCGTCCGAGCAGTTCATTTCCTACCGGCACCGAATGAATTTCTCCGGTGGGAATGACTTCCGTTGACGGTGAAATCCCCTGCAGGTCGCCCAGCGGAGTCAGCAGGGCAGTGTTTTTGGCAAAACCAACAACTTCTGCTTTTAATGTCCAGTTTTCCCAGGGATTACGGAGCAGACAGATTTCGCCAACCCTGACACCCGGCGCCACAGCCCGGATAATTGTGCCTACCACCTGTTCCACCCGGCCACGGGTTTCTATGGGAGTCGCGGTTTGTACGGCTTCTTCCAGCAGGGTTCCGATATATTCAAATGCCATCGCGCACCTCTCAGCCTTGAATACGGCTTTGAAATGCGTTTTCCAGTGCCTTTAACTGTGTTTCCAGACTGGCATCAATAACGCCAAGTTCACTTTCCAGCAAACAGGAGTTGGTCTGCAGCCGGACGTCCGCGATAATATCCAGAAAGCTGCCATGACCCGGACTTGACTGGAGCATGGGCGTCAGATGTTCACGCAGTGTCTGTTCGTCTTCAGGAGCAACTCGCAGGGTGACTTTTTGCTGCTGATGCACGGATTGCAGGGCGTTACGCACAATGCGCACAATCAGGTCTTTCTGGTCAAGTTCGCCCAGGATTTTGCGAATCGACATGTTCACAACATGCACAAGCTGGGATTCAATCCCCTCAATAAATTCTACTGAGGAAAGAACTGTTTCCATAATTTTTTCAGTATGTTCCAGCCGTCCCTCTTCCAGTCCTTCTTCATAGGCCTGCTTTTTTTGTTTTTGGGCTTCCTGACGCGCCTGTTCAAGAATGTCTTGTGCCCGTTTTTGGGCTGCGCCAAGAATTTCTTCGGCCTGAAGCATAATCTCGACTTCTTCCGCCTTGAGTATTTTTGTTTCAACAGGCGGCAGAATCGTGTTGTTGGTCAGGGAAAATAAGGAGCCCATTGCGGTGCGACCTCCCTTGTCAAAATTGCATAGCAAAGAGCAGCGGCCTGTTCTTTTTCCTGGGCCTCAAGCCTGAAAACCTCATTTGGGCGCAGATTTTCCGGCAAGTTCAGTCTCTCAAGAAGTTGCGGAGGATTTTCCCCCAGAACGTCTGCCACAAGCATTTGCCCGTGCCGGGTGACCCTGTCCACAATATCTGTCTCTTCTGCTACATGTCGCGTGAGTTTGTTTCTTAGAATGGCAACAGATTGCCGGGATACCGACAGCGTCCTGCAGCGGCGCAGGGCAAAGGTATAACCCTGTTTGCCAAAGCGTTCAGTCACCCTGCCGACCGCCTGTCTGGTAATCTGTCTGGCAATGTCGGTGGCGTGCAGCAGTAAACCAAGATAATCAGCCACGCGCAGCAGATCGTTTGTTTGTACCAGGCATAAACGGGAAAGAGGAGAGCTGAAATCCAGAAACCATTTTTGGGGATGATTTTTTTCAAGGACGCGGGCCCTGCCCCGTTTGGAGTGCATTATCCAGTCCAGGGCGGGTTGAAATGGCTGGCCGGAATTATTGCGTCGTTCATCTTCCAGACAACCTGCCCGCAGATGCAGTTCAAGAAGAGTGCGGGTCAGGAAAGGCTGGGTGCAGGCTTGGCGTAAAAAAGAATTACTCATTTTCAATTTTTTCCTGCTTCTGCTTTTGGTACCTGAAAAAATTCCAGCTCAGATAGCAGGCAATGAAAAAGGTTATGAGAAAAGCAAGCAGGATAGCCCAGACCACGCCAGCAGAACCTGGCGCGACCTTGATCCCTAAAACCGTGGGCAGTGGAGCTGGAAAAACAGACGGCTTCTCATCAGCAGGAAAGAGGAATATGGAAATTTCGTCATATTTAAGACCGGTTATACTTCTTTCCACCATTTTTTTTATCCGCAGAACCTTGTCCTGCATATCCACATCGCTTCCGTATTTGATGAAGATAGAGGCCGAAGCCGGAGAGATTTTTTCTCCCATCACATCCAGTTCCTGAGGTACAACATGGACACGGGCGGCCAGGACTCCGTCAATGAGAGTAATTGTTTCGGAAAGTTCCTGTGACAGGGCGTAGGTAAAGCGGGCTTTTTCTTCCAGAGGAGAGGAAATAAGCCCTTCTTTTTTGAAAATCTGGCCCATGTTTTCAAACCGGTCACGCGGCAGTCCGTTTTTGGCCAGTAAGGCCATGGCCTGAGGAAGCTGGCTTTTTTCTATGGTCAGATTCCAGGTCTTTTTTTCCCCTGGTTCCTTGTTCAGTTTCAGCCCGTGGTTTCGTAATACTGCCAGTATTTCGTTGGCGTCATTTTCTTCCAGACCAGTATAAAAATTTTCCTGACAGCCGGCAAGCAGGACAACCAGTAAAAACAGAAGAAGAAAACGTGAGAGCGTTGAAAATGAGTGTGCTGACATTGTTATTGTCCACGCACCAGTTGGTTGATACCCTGACCCGCCTTTTCTCCTACCTTGCCAAGCAGGGTCTGGGTTGTTGTTATACGGGCTATATCCAGTTGCAAATTGACCATATATCCCATTTCTCCGTTTCCGGCGGCAGAAATAAATTGTTCTTTCAGGGCGTTGTGTTCGGCACTGATGCGGTCAAGACTGTCGAGAATACTGTCACCGGGAGTTTTCACTGCCTGGTCAGCCTGCTGCACACGTGCGGTCTGCATGGTCTGAGCAGTTTCCTGAACCAGGATAGTCTCCATCGGTTCTCTTTTCATGATTTCCTGAAACCGGATGATGTCGGCTTTGCTGGCCGGTCTTGGGCCGCTTTGCGGCTCTATGCTTTGCTGGACAGTCCGTTCCACTCGTCTTACGGCTATTTCATTCATCTTTCCTCCGGTGAACCGGATTTTTTATTTCAGGCTCGCTTCATTTCGCCAAGAAGTGTCTGCCCCAGTTTTTTAGCTTCTGCGTCATTTCCATTGTCCACAACATGTTGCAGTATCTTTTCCGCCCTGTTCATCTGTTTGTCAAAATAAAGGGCCATGCCCATATACGCCTGTACCATATCGTCTCTTTTCTGTGTTTTGGCTGCCCATTTCTCCAGACGATTCACAGCCTGTACATATTTTTTCTGTGCTATATCAAGCATGGCCAGCCCAATGACCGGAGCTCCTTTCTCTGGAGCTGTTGCGGCCAGCGCGGAAAAAATGATTTCCCCCTGTCCGGTCATTCCGTTTCTCAGGGCCAGAAAACCTATTTTTCCCAGCAATTTTCTGTTGTTAGAATCAAAGTCAAACATGCCTGCTCATTTTACATTTTGTTGATGATTGATTTTTCTGTGTCTGTAAGGGATTTGACAATACTTGAAGTCATCTGAATCAGATTATTATATTGTCCAATCTGCATTTGGAGCTGGAGCATTTCTTCCTGCTGGAGGTTTATTCCTTCTTTGGTTGCTTTCTCTATCTTGCTGCGTATTTCTTTTTCCAGACTGCTTGATGAGTTGGTACCTGCCTGAAGTATATAATTTCTCAGGTTGTCTGTTCCTGCACTTTGAATCGCGTTCATATTGCCTCCTTGTTTATTGCTCTTTTCTTTTTCGGTAGCTGTTCCAGGTTTTGTCCACAACTGTCCTTGCTGCTTCCACAGCTTCTTTTAAGCTTGTGGCAGCGGAAAAGTCATTTGGAGCCAGTCCCCTGTTTATCTGGCTGACAAGTTGCTGCTGAGCCTGCTCAAGTTGTTTTTGAACCGCCTCCAGCACATTTCCCTCTTTGTCGTTTTGCAGCTCTGTTTCCAGGTCAAAATCCGGGTCAAATATATTCATTGGCTTTCCTTTGGAGATGTTACCGGACAGTAAAGCATCTGTCCTTGCCTGCTGAGGACAATTCTTGCGTCTGTTAGTTCCTTTACTCTGTATCCATCAGGTAATACATCGCCGGGAGCGTATTTTTTCTGTTGTAATTCTATGTAGTATTGTCCTGCGGTTTTGACAAGTTGCAGGTCCGCGCATCTCATTTCTTTTTTTACTGTTTTTTGAATCTGAAATTGTGAAACAGGAGTTGCCCCCCCCGTGATTTGTACCCTGGAAAAAGGACTGCCTCCACCGATTCTGTCCGCGATTTCTTCCGTGATACCCTGCCACAGAGCCAGTTCTTCCTGATTCAGATTGCCTCGTACCAGAATTTTATTGCCACTGGGCGTGAAAAAGAGTTTTTTTCCCAGACCGCGCGCGGTAAGCGGTTGCTGTAAAAGTTCGGCCATGTCCTGCCAGTTCATCAGGTTATATTTGACTTTCAAGCCTGGAGGCAGAGTTTCCCGAACCAAAACAGTCAGCTCTTCCCTGCTTTTTGAGTCTTCCAGGTAGCCATGCACGGAAACAGTGTACCCTGTTTGCTGCACTTTCAGGGCAATGTCCTGTTCAGCTAGTTTCTGATGCAATGTTTTAACGGCATCGCTCAATACGCTGACGTTCACTCTGGCTGGTATCTGTTGCACTATCTGGCGCAGACGTTCAAGGTCAGTGTTTTTCAGGACGTAACCGCTCAGGGTCAGATTTTCCTTTTCATCGGCCTGTAGTCTGACTTCCCGAAAGTTTCCCTGTTTCAGTATGGCCTGCATTTTTTCCTGGTCTGAAACAGATGGAAAAAGTGTCCACCACAAGACAGCACCGCTGATAACCAGGAGCAGGGCCAGAAGAAAAAAGACCTTTTGGCGTGGAACGCGAACGGGCCCTGTTTCGTTTTTTTCTTCGGCGACTGTTTCTTTTTCTTCTGTTTTTTCAACCCCGGCTTCAACCTCGTTTTCTTTTTCCGTTTCCAGTGCCTCTTTTTCCGGTTGTATTGTTGCTGTGCCGGACTGAACAAGGTCGGGCAGGGATAACGCCGGCCACAGCTGGTCTGCCGGCCCAAGTATAATGTAGGTTCCGCCCAGGGTGAGCAGGGCAAAATCTTCCACCTGCGCGCCGTTTGCTTCTATCCGTTCATTTTTAAGCAGGCTTTGGCCTTCAAGCGGTACGGCCCGTGTTAAGGTTTCCTGACCGTTTTGTTTAATTTCAAGGGCCAGATGGTTAGGCGCAATGGCACTGTCCGCCAGAACAATATCGCACCCAGAGTCACTGCCCAGAACATATCGACCCGGTACAAGCTCGGCTTCGGCTCCGCAATTCGGCCCGGACAGGATTTTAAGAATTCGGCTGCTCATTGTTTCGGCCCGGACTCTTTACTTTGGGGCTTGATTTGCCCGCTTTCCGGCCCTGGAGCGCGTTTGGTACAGCCCCCGAAAAATGGCCCGGTTGTCCTGGACAGTGGTGCAAGTTCCGCGTCCGCAGAGACAAGGGTTTTTTCAAAAGCCTGCCGTTTAATGCGTTGCTGGCTGGCCACTTGTTTGAGGTCCACTATTTGGGGCGAAATCACAAACAGGCGTTCGGCTTTTTGAATATTGTGCGATTTTTGACCAAAGAGCGGGCCTAAAAGAGGAAGATTTTTCAGCCCCGGAATGCCACTGTCATGGTCTTGCTGTCGTTCAAAATAGTGTCCGCCGATAATCAGGGTTTGGGATTCTTCGACAATGGCCTGGGTGTTGATAGTGGAGCGGGACACCACCGGAATATTGTCGGCTCCTTTTGCGCCCTCGTTTTCCGAGCCGTCTTCAATGGTCACAACCAGCTTGATCTGTTTTTTTCCGTCAGAGGCGGTGATAATATGTGGCGTGACTTTCAATACCGTACCATAGGTGATTTCTTTCAGGTCAACTTCACGCTCACCTTGCAGGCGAACGTAAAAGGTACTTGTTTTTTGCAGCAGGGCCTGAATATTATCCAGCGTCAGCACGGTTGGGCGCGAAAAAATACTGGCATCGCCGTCCTGGGCCAGGGCGTTGACGCGGGCCATGAGGTTGTCGATTCCATGCGTGTAAATTGTGGAAAAATTGAGCCCCTTGCCTTGGGGATTAAAAAAATTATTGGCAGTAACATTTGAGCCGCCAAGATAACTGTCTTTTTCGCGTGGCTGGTTACCGGGTGCGACTCCTTTGTTAAAATTCCAGCTTATACCCAGTTCGTGCAGTTTGTTTGTGGAAACGTCCACAATGGCCGCCCGGATTTCTACCAGATCAACAGGCGTGTCCAGTTCACGCACGGCCTGCTCGTATCTGGGCATTTGTTCGGCAATATCCCAGACAATGACCGCATTCAGGCGCGGGTCCGCCTGAATGCGGGCTTCACTTCCTGGTGCGGTGCTGATTTGTACCTGTTCTGTTCCGGACTGAATGCCTGTGCTTTCTTTTGGTATTTGTCCTTTTTCATGCAGGTTGCGCAGCAGGGTTGCCACTCCGGGTACAGTGATGTTTTTTTCCATGAAATCAAGTTCAATGTCATCGGCCCAAGCGTGGTTAAGACGAAATATTTTCATGACCATATTGTTGGCAGCATTTTTTTCGAGTGTTGTGGCCAGATTTTTTACCTGCTGCACATAGCGGGGCGGACCGGAGAAATAGACCATGCGTTCGTCCGGCAACTCCCGCCAGGGAAAGCGTGAATCAAACACCCCGGTTTTGATGAGTGCGCTTTGCAGGTTTTTGGGGGAAAGATGTCCAAGCTGCAAAACAGCGTTTTGTGTTTCTTCGATTTTGTAAAAATACGCTGCCGATCCGTCAAAATACCAGCTCAGACCGTTTATTTGGCAGACCAGGCGGAGAAATTCAGCTGGTTTGTTCTGAAACGTGAATTTTCCACGCACAGTTCCGGTGATTTTCGGGCTAATAACAGCGGACACTCCCTGTTCCTGGCAGAAGCTGGTCAGTACCTCAGATAACGGGTCTTCATTGGCGGTGAAATAAAAAGGATTTTGTATCCATTTCGGACTTTGATCGCTGGCCTGAATCCCGACAGACCCGAGAAACAGGGCAAAGAGCAGGCAGAAAAGGCGTGGGCGCATGTTTTTTCCGTTACTTACGTTTTCAGGGTCTGATGAAGATGTTTCCAGTTGGCCGGGACATTGGCTTGTTTTTTTTCAGCCTGTGATCGCAGCCAGCTCAGGCCGTTGAGAAAATCTTCCACTGCCGAACTGAATGTTGCCTGGCTGTGCAGGCTGGGAGTAAAGACACGCTGCAGGAGCAGGCGTTTTTTATCAAGAGCCAGGCCAACAGCACTGTCTTTGATAATGCCCAGACAGGCTTGAAGCAACTTTTTGCACAGGATTTCAGCCTGGTCTCCTTCATCGGGCAAAACTGCTACTTCACCTGTAAGACATAGAGCGTCTTTACGTTGAAAAAAACAGAATTTCAAGCCGTCTTCAAGTTCCAGTTCAATCTTGCCGCTGGAGTCCGGCTGGGGCAGAGGAGTATTCAGCTCCCGCTCCAGCTCGGCTTTGGCTTGCGAGAGCATGGTGTCTGCCATTGTTTTCCTTTTTGTGATAAAAATCAAAATACAAATTTTGGTGTGCTGGACAAGCCAGTATCAAACAAGAGATATTCTTGCAATCATGCTTTATTGTTCGTTTTGTATTTTGCCCGTTGTTTGTTTTTGTGCCAGTGTTACAGCTGGCTTATCTGTTTATGCCAAAATTTTTGTATTGGTTTGGTTTTTGCTTTGTTGAATGCTATCCATAGCACCAAGGGTCTTTTGGATTACTTCACGCAGGGACTCGTCCAGGTTTTTTAACTTGTCAAGCATGGTTCTTGAGCGTTCAATATCCGCATCCATTTCTTTGATATTGGCATCAAACATTGTGCCTGCAAATTGATTGATTGAGCTCAAAGTTGAACCTACGCCTTGGTTTATCTGGTTTACAGTTTGGGCGTCTGTATTTATTTTTGTTGTTGCAGCATTTCGTTCTGCTATATCTCCTATCTTGTTAGCTGAGTTGAGTTTTGCTGATTGCTTAACCATTGTCGCTGCAGAGAGTGCGACTTGAAGACTCCCTGTTGTAACGCCGATAACGAGCTGGGTAACAGCCTTTTTTCGCATTTCTTTTGCCTGTTGATTTATTTTTTCTGCTATAACTTCTGTTTGAAGGTCTCGTTGTTCGCCTGCTTGTCTGCGTTGTTCAGCGGAAGTTTCAGTTATTAAAGCCAGATATGAAGCTCCAAAAGAAGGAAGAGCTGCCGTGGCTGCATAGGAAAGTGGCTCGGTCATAACGGCAGGAGGCAGGTTTGGCAGGGAGAGAGAAACAGACTTGAGTGCCTCGGAAAAGGATTTTCCTTCGTTTATTTTGGCTGGTAAACTTGCTTCCAGTTTTTTTTGTGAAACATTATGTTGTTGGGCTTCTTTCAGTAAAGTATTGTATTGTGTTTGGTCAAATCCTTGAACGCTTTTCATATTGTCAATGCTCATCATGTCTCCTTGTTTTGTGTTTTGTTAGTAATTCTTACGCCATGGCCGGAGAGCTGGTCAGAATTGCGGTCTGCGTTTGATTGTTGCCTTTGACAATGTCCATAACTTTGGACATGAGGTTGTTGGCTCGTTCTGTTTCTGCCTCTATCATTCCTCGTTCAACCTCCATTGCAGCTTGTATCCGTTCGAGAATGGCTTCAAATTCTTTGGCACTGATTTGTGTTTTGGCAATTTGATAGTCAAAAACTGCTCCGGCGATTTGTGCACTTCCAGAGCCTATTCCAACAGCTCCTGTTGCGATACTTATTCCTTGCTGTACGAGATTAAAGGTTTTGGCAGCGGCTGAAGTTGCGGCTGTGGTGGCACTGCTTGCAAAACCTGCACCAAAACTCAAAGCAATGGTGGCAACTGTCATAGTCATCTGTATTCCAAATCCAAACCATTGTGCAGCTTCATCGCTCATACCCAGTATTTTGCCCAGTTCGGCAAAACCGGCAGCAATGGAGTATTTTCCGTCTGAGGCAGCACTGACAATGCCGTCAATCGCCATAACGCCCATTGCAAGTCCGGCTCCGACCATAAGGGGATTGGCAGTCATAACACCTGCGGCTACTGTCGCTACAGAGGCAATGGCTCCGATAATAGCCCCGATAATCTGAAACGCCTTGGCAAATTTGCCCAGCACTTTTTTTTGCTTCATTTTTTCAAGTTGCTTTTCAAGTTGTTCCAGTTGCTTGTCGTTTATTTCCTGTTGGTCTTTGGCTCTGGCTTCCAGACTTTCAACTCCGTCTCTACATGCCTGCTTTCTGACTTCATTCCCGATGGCACTGACGAGCGTGTCCAGTGACATGCCCCCTGCTGGAGTGGAAAGTACGGGAAGTCCCATTTTTTTTAAAAAATCATTGATCGTGGGAGGGATACTCGAACCTTGAGAGTCAACGGGCTTTTTTTCTCCGAATTTTGCTTTACCGACGTCTCCAAGTCTGTAGGTAGAGTCCACTCCTCCGGGGCTGTTAATTGCGCCTGTCATCTTGCCCCTCCTTTTCTTTCAGAATATCCAGCAGTCCTTGGGCCTTGTTGAGGATTTCCCGATGGGCGGGATTATTTTTATCCCCCAGTTCCATCAGACCGAGCAGGGCTCCTTTGGCGTTTTCATTGTCTTTCATGCGCAAATAGCAGGTTGCGGCGTAGTAAAAGGGTTCAGGATTTTTAAGACCGCTTGCAATCCCAGCCATGGAATAGGCATCTATGGCTCCCTGCAGGTTGTCATTTGCCTGACGGCAGCCGGCGAGCCCCATCCAGAAACGGGTTTCATTGTGTTCATACATGCACAATGCCTGAAAAACAGTGTCCGCGTCTGTAAAATTACCCGCATTATACAAGTTGTAACCAAGGGAGTAGAGCCCCTCCAGAATGTTTTTGTCCATATTGGTCGCTTGGCTGATGCTCAGACCGCTTTGCAGGGCGTTTACAATTTCTCCAATTGCTTCTGGTGTAAATTCTGTGTTTGCAGGTGTTTCCATAATTTTCTCCGTTGTTTGTTGTATTTATTTTGTATATTAATGTATTATGGGCATTACCTGCCTGTTGCAATCGAACTTGTTACACGGTTGGCTTCACTTATAGCCGAGTTTGCTCCCTGTAAAAAAGAATTATACTGTCCCATAAAATCCTGTACATAAACCATTAGAGTTTGTGTTTTTGTCCCAACCTGTTCTTGGTAGTTTGTTAGAGATTTGATGTTATAGTCCCATTCATCTTTATTATGTTTTGTGTCTCCACCAGTTAGGTCAAATTTAAGTCCACGATTTTTATAAAAATCTATCATTTCTTGAGGCATGGTTGAACAACCACTGCCTTTTATTTCATTTTTTAATGCTCTGGCTTTTGCAATCATATCTGCAACAGCTTTTTGCTCTGTTTGGATATCTTTTATTTCGTTTATATAATTCATTGCCTGTTCCTTACACATTTGTGATTGTGCTAGTTGCAACTTGGCAAACAGAAATTGTATGCTGGCGTTTGGACCTGTATCAATGGTATCCATAATTTGTTCAACAGTTTTGCCGCTTGCTTGTCCTATTTGTCCTACTGCTCCGTTCATAATAGTCTCCTTTTTTATTTGTTTTTGTTAAATATGCTTATTCATGTACATTGCACTACGCCGTTTTAAACCTGAGGGTTTAGCCGAAGATGCGTTTTGTTTTTTGCGGGCTTCGCCTGCGTGAATGGCCTCGCTTTTGGCCTGCTCCAGCATCTCCTGTACCTCTGGCGGAACGGGTTGGTTCCGAAGCGAGTCCAGTTCGTCTTCTGTCATGTTTAGTTGTTTGAGCTGGTCTTCAAAGCTGGTGTTCAGCTCTTCCAGTTCCCTTTCCAGTTCCTGAAGCTGATATTGTACAGTGTTTTCTGTTCCCATTTTTTTCTCCTTGTTTGATGTTAATAAAGCATTATCCGTGCCAATATGTAATATATTGTTTTATATGTTTTTTATGGGCAATCACTTTTTATTGCCAACTATGTTGATGGAATTGGTTTGTTTTTTTGTAAAAAAAATTGGCGGAAGGCAATCAGAACTTTGTGAGCGCCGTTCCGTAATATTTCCAGTTCGTTTGTGTAATCTTTGAGTTCTTTCTCATCTTTTTTATCTGCTGCTGTCTTTTGTATTGAGCTGTTCCTCAGGCATGGATGCGTTGCAGGGTTTCTGTCATATCGCCAGGACAAACAGTATGTAATGGCTGGCCTTTTTCTCCGACCTGATAAGCGGTTATTTTGGTGCAGCAATGTTTGAGGTCTTCCTGCCGTCCTGTTTCCCAAGCCTGATAGTTGGGTGATATTGCAAACTCGCTGCAGGCTTTTGGGTGCTTGACAATATAATTGGGGTAATGTCCCGTCATTCTGTCTTTGTCGTCAATCGCATACCAATCGCCGTTTTGGCATTCTTCCCCGGACAGAGTGGCACAGGCTGAACGGAATATAATCATTAAAAAAAAAGGCCGTTAGAGGCCGTAGGACATGGAAACCGTATGTGTGGTTTTGTTGGATTTTCATAGTGTTTTTTTTGATGTGTTATTTTTCCATTCGCAGCAGTTTCTTACGCAATCCTTCACGGGTAATGCCCAGTAAATTGGCGGCTTGCTGCTTGTTGCCACCGGTATGTGCAAGAGCCTGTTCAATAACAATTTTTTCTATTTCCTGTAAATCAAAATTTTTCTGGAGGCAGGGGGGGACGGATTGCGCTTGAGGTGTTTGTTGCTCCGGTATTTTTCGCGCGCCTGAGAACTTAGGAGACAGGTCTGTCCGGTTGACAACTGTGCCCGCTGTGAGTGAGGCTACCCGTTCCATTTCGTTATTAAGTTCCCGTACATTGCCTGACCAGTCGTGCCGCATAAGAGTTTCCTGTGCCTGAGGTGAAAGTGTCAGGCGCGGACGGCGCATATTCGCGCAATGTTCTTCCAGAAATTTCTGGGCCAGAAGCAAAATGTCTTCGCCCCGTTCCCGCAGCGGCGGCAGGCAGATCTCAGCCACATTGATACGGTAGTATAAATCTTCCCGGAATTTTCCCTGTTCAATCATCTGGACAAGGTTCTGGTGCGTGGCGGCAATCACCTTGATATCAACGCTGATGGGCTGGGTGCGGCCAACTCTTTGTACCTGTCCTTCTTCAAGAACACGCAACAACTTTGCCTGGGCCGAAAGCGGCATCTCGCCAAGTTCGTCCAGAAACAGCGTGCCGTCGTTGGCTTCTTCAATGAGTCCCTTGCGGAAACCAACGCCGGTAGCCACGCCTTTTTCAATGCCGAACATTTCGCTTTCAAACAGGGCTTCGGGAATGGCTGTACAGTTGACAGCGATAAAAGGAGCTTCCCGTCTGGGTGAATTGAAATGAATAAGTTTGGCTATGACCTCTTTTCCTGAACCGGTCGGGCCAAGAATGAGCGTATTGATTGGACGGCGGGCAATGGAAAGGGCCAGTTTGAGCAGCTTTTCCATGGCCGGACACCGCCCGATAATCTTGTTTGTCTGATAGGTTTCCTGCACCGTGTTCATCAGGTGCAGGTTTTTCTGGGCCAGCAGTTTTCTGGCTTCTTCCAGCTCCGCGTTTTGTTTTTGCAGGGTTTCAATCAGCCCCTCTCTTTGGAATTCACGCCCCGCGACCTTAACCAGCATCATGCCAAACGCCTCGGCCAGACGGACAAGCTGTGGCTGGGCCGCATCTGCCTTGGTCATGGCAAACAGCTTGTCTTCATTGCATGGCCGCCCCCAGGCCAGATCATCACACAGGTTAATCAACACATGAAAGAGACTGTCCGGGGCCTCAGGCTCGGTATTTGCTTTGCTCATAATCGTCATCCTTGGGCTTGTCAGCCAGCTTGCTGTCAGAGCCCTATCTGCTTTCCATCTTTCCGAACAGGAAGTCAAAATCGTTAATGGTAACTTCCGGCTGCCCACTTCCCTGGTTCGCCTTGATGGTCAGATCCATGCGAGTTGTCAGACTTAACGCCTCAGTCAGATGTCCTGAAGAGTTCCCGCTGTCTTTGTCTTTCTGGAGGCCGTACTCTGTCTTCACATCATACGCATTCGTGCCGTTGTCAAGTTTGCGTGAGGTGATACTAATCTCCAGCCGGTCGTTTAACTTTCTCCCCGTACTCATCATAAGGTTGTTCATGGCCTCCCTGGTCGCCGGATCACCTTCGAAAACCGCCATAAAGCCGAGACCCAGGCTCTGGTGCAATCCCCCCGTCACATAGGCGGCTTCTTCCTCACTGGGGAATTGTCCAATGAGTTCGTCCATAGCCTCTTCCATGGCCTTAATGTCGTTCGTGCCTGTCCGGCCGGTCATTTTGCCGTTTATTACGATTCCATTACGGAAGAAGTCCACGAGGAACTGTCTCGTGAAATTTTTGGTTTTTGCGGTAAGTGTCTCACTTTGTGCGTTAGCCATCCCCAATTTACTGGATGACATATCTTGCTTGATGCTTTTCTCGAAGTAATTCTTGAATGTATCCGTGTTGAATTCCTTCCCCACTTTAATACCTCCCATGGCGTGTACGCCTTTTTCCAGCCCCTGTTTTGTACGTAGATGATCCAGAGGCACGCAACCCGGCCCGACCGGGTCTTCGAGAAAGTTCACATTAAGACCGCCCCGTTCCCCAGTTTCTCCAAGGAAGCGTATGAGTGTCAATTGGCTCATGAGTGTATCGCGATCCATGAAATCGGCCTGTTCCAGATCGTAGCGCAGAGCAGTCAGGGGGCTGTTCAGGGCGACCATCTGCTCAAAAGCTGTCTTGGCTTCTCTTCCTGCCTTTGTCGTCAGCGTAACTCCGATTTTCGCCGCGTCACCGCGAACCTGCTCCGTTTCGTCTGCGCCTTTGAAGCCGTCTTTGAGGATTCCCTTTTCAAGGTCAGAATGCATGGTTTCGTTACAGATTTGGTTGTAGGTTTTTATCCCCTCTTCCAATTGCTGCGGAGTCAAAGAAGGGTTCTGTAAAGTGGTAGCCATATCTGTTGAGGCGTCGAGTATGTCGCACAGGGCGGTGACCATGCTCTGTGAGTAAAGAGCGGGCGATGAAATGACAGCCTTTTGGGCCTCTGCCTTCAGAGCCGGGGATATGTCTGTGCGCTTGTCAATCATCTGGAGAGTGTCCAGAAAATTCTTTACTACGCCACCTAGCATTGTTTCGGAGTTGTCGCTTTGAGGGGGGTGCATGTTTGTCTTGTCCATGAGACAATCATTGTTGAGCTTGTCCTCAAACTTTTTGACCAGCTTCTCCAGGTTTTTGGGGGTGATATCAAGCTGGAGATTGCGCTGCTGGGCAGATTGCCTGACAAGATCCATGAGTGGCTGGAAGCTTTGTTCGTGTCCTGCAAATTTTTCAACATGCCCGGCAATGTTTTCTTTTATCCTGTTCAGAGCGAACATCCGGCAAGCCTCTGTGATGACGGGTGCAGCGTTCTTAAGCGTGGGGCTGGATTTTTGATTCAGGGAGTTTCTTTCCAGGCTGCTTTGTATCTTCTCCTGAAGTTTTCCCATATCCTGGTCGGTCAGCTGAAGGCTGTCTTGCAGGCCGTATTCCTGTATTTTTTCATTCACTGTCTTCCACACGAGACCAGTGAAGTCCTGGCTTTCGCACAAATCTTTGGTGTTGAGCCTGATATTTGCGGCCAAGGCTTTGTCTTCTGTTTCCTTGATATTGATAATATCGGAGATAATCTGCGAAACCTTGCGGCCACTGATGGGCTTGCCGCGGCTCAATGCGCTGCCAAGACGGCCGGCAGCGATGTCCGCGAAGCGGTCGCCCAGCCCCTCGGTGTCGCGGATTGTTTGCACCACATGGTTCATGATTGCCTTGGTGTTGTCATTGCCTCCCAACGATTTGATGTTGTTCACCACGCGGCCTAACCAGCTGCCTGAATCAGCCTTGAGCTGACCCTGGTCGCTCAGGCCTACGTGCTGCTTGTCTATATTACTCATGGCCTGTTGGAGCCTGTTCAGACTGGCAATAGTATTTGGCATTGTTCTCTCCTGTTTTTCAAGAATTGATTGTTGATTGTCTGTATTCTGCCTTGTTACACGCGTATTCCCTGCACGGGCGGCATTTCATCGCCGCGTGCGCTTATCTTTTCACTGCTTTTTTTTTGCAGTTCCTTGCTGAACTCCTCGGCCAGATTGATGAATGCCTCCATGTAGTTACAAAAAGTGATAGCATCAAGTCCTTTGGAACTGGTTTTGTTTGTATAGATAATGGTATTTTGGGACGCATCAATACCCAGTACTCCACCGCTGGTGCGGCGATAAAAGCAGTTGCTTTCCAGAAGTTCCGCGAACACGCGAAGTCTGTCCTCCCCATCTGCAGGGATGGAGCCAATGCGACTGTAAAAATAAAATTCATTTGTATCGGGCAGGTACTCCATGTTCACCATCACATCGTCGAATTGCAGGGTGCAACAATTGTTTTCGTCCAGCGTGAGTTGTGGCAGTCCCAGGGCAACCCCGAATTCTGAAATGAGTTCATGAATAAGTTCCATTTTGGTCTCCTCTGTTTTTCGCTTTTGCCAGAGTTAGGGAAAGTTATTGTATTTGCCAGATTCGCAGCCTGATTGCATGCTTCGGTATCTGGATTATTGGCCTGACAATACTGATGAATGCGTGTTGCCCTGACCAGATTGTCTCTTACAACAGACATGGCCGTATTTCAAAGTTCTGTGGTCGGAAATTGCGGAGTTGCCTGCAAGCCTTGTTCAGGCAGGTTAGAGATTTTGTCTCTCCCTTCGTTCAGGGCACTTGCGATATCATCGTTGCCACGGCTGATTGTTTGCATGGTCTGTGCAACTGCCTGTCTGACAGCTGCTTCTGATTTGCCCTCTTGCAGACCTGTATTTATCAGATTGACAAGCTGGTCGTTCAGGTTGCAGGTGAGCTGGCGGGTCAGTTTGTCAAGTTGGGCATGATCTTCACTTGTTGGATTGGGTTTGAGATAAAGAGTTCGCAAGGCTTGCTGATCTTGTGTGGACAGAAGTTCAGGGCTGTTTTCAACTCCACGAACGTTTCTGACAACCGCGCTGAGAACCGCGTTGCACATATCAGGAAATGTCGCTGTATTTTTAGGCACGCCGAGAAACTCATGGGCGGAGAGCGTGCCTTGAGCAGTAAGGACCGAAGCGGCAGAACCATTATTGCTCGCGAAAGTTTCCTGGCTCATGTTTTCGAGCCTTGCGTTCATGGCATTGGTTTGCGTAAGCGCGCTGCGCAGATTGGTGGCAGTAAAAGATGTTCCCAGTTCGTGTTGGGCGCAAAACAGCCGTCCCCAGCGAAAGGCATGGGACTCACTGGGGCGTAGTGATTTGGAGACGCTGGTGTGCAGGGCTATTGAAAAATCCCTGTTTTGTTCCAGCGCTTCAGCCCTGTCCATTTTTCGCTGGTCAGCGCGGTATGTCGAACTAAACAGCCCCTTGAAAAATCGCTTGATCGCGCTGTCTCTTTTCTCCGGCACTTCAATGGTTGTGAGCTTGTTGTTGTCATCAAAGGTAATTTTTCCTTCACCTTTGAGCAGGGCTTCGAGTTCTGTCTTGTTATGAAGGCCCTGCAACTGAGAAAAATCAGTACGCGTTGAAAGACCCGAAAGAGCGATTGTTGGATTTGACATAAAAATCTCCTTTTTTGTTATTTGTTATACGCGCAGGGAATGCGTTATGTCATACAGGGGGGTGCCCATTTGTCTGGAAGGCTGCTTTTTATCCTCGGCAATGATTTTTGCAAGGGTCTGGCAACGGTCAAGGTGTTGTTGCAGCACTGGAAGCAGGTCTTTGGCATCCATTATCTGCGGATAAAAAGTCGTCTGGAACCACAGGTTATCGTTATCGCACAGGGTGGAAGCGTAAAAGTCGAGGCGTGTATTCAGGTTGAGAGCGTTCGCCATGGTTTTAGGGTCGGATGGCACAATATTGGTAATATGGCTGCGAAGAACAGCCTGCCCATTATCAGGTCGAAAAAACAGGAGTACTGGCCGCCCAAGCTCAAGGCGCCAGAACAGATTTTTTCCGTTCAGGCTGAACCCCGCCCGGGAAAAGAGTGTGGTAAGCGCCTCTACACTGACAGGGGCAGCCTGGGGTGTCGGGTGCTTCAGGGGGTCGTTTTTCATGGCGTACAGGCACAGCCATTCCAGGCTGTTCAGCCAGTCCTGAAACTGCTGGCTGGAAAGCAACTGCAAAGGGCGAAGGGCGGCAAAACCAAGCAGCCCCTGCTCTGGATCCAGAATTGGAACAGGCGTGCCCAGCATGTCATGGTTCTTGAAAATGCGGGCAAGTGTGGGCGCGATTGTTACTTCTTTTGCCGTATCAAAAAGCGCCATGTCTATTTGTTCCAGATGGGCTGAGGCCAGAATGTATTCCCTGCCTGTTGCGTCTGTATATGGTGAAAGTATGCAGGTCGTGTCTTCAAAAGCCAGTGCGTACTTGCCTTCATCTGCCGAAGCGTCTGCCAGCACTGCGGCTGCTTTTTTGGAAAAACCCTGCTCCTGCGCGTAGGCAGCCATAAGGGCTGTAAAATGGGTTTGCATCTGGTGGTCTCCTTTTTGTTTTTCGCTCAGGTCAAAAACAAAAATGTTCGTGGCGCGAGCTGTGTTCCATAAAGCATAAAGTGTTCCAAAAAATATCTACTTCAAATTATTGTGGAAAATTGTTCATGTTGTTTTGCTGTGCCTCTTTTGTTGGCACGAGCATGCAAAAAAAAATGGCGGAAATGCAGGGGGGCCAACGAGCCCCCCTGATGTTGGGGGCTGGGCATGGGGCAGTAAATCGGGTGAGGCCCTGTCATTTCTACTGGTCAGCATGTTGTGCATTCTTTGAATGAACGCTGTTCTTCTGCCCGCATCATCTGGCGAACCCGCCGTCTGGCAAGCGCTTCTTTTTGTCGCCGTCTATCATTTTGTGTTTCGAGTAAAAGAGGCGGAACAGGTGTTGGCCGGCCATTTTCGTCCAGACGACCAAGGTCAGGTAGGCTGAATTTATATGCCGGATTTCGCCGGTAATCAAGTTTTCCGCTTCAATCCTGCCCCCCCTGTCTCCATTGAAGTGCGGCCAACCATGTTCAGGTTGCCCTTGAATGTCACCATTTCCCCGATAAAAACCAGGTGCAGAAAATCCACAAGGCCGTTAACTTTTGTGGTTTCTATGCCAATAAGGTTGGCGAAAAAGGAGTCCGCATTCTCGTATGAACAGCCAAAAATAACTTGAAAAACAGGAGTCGCAGCGAAAAAAAACAGGGAGATTTTATTTCAGATTGTTTTTTTATCAACAGGGTTATGAAGTTGTTTGTTGCGAAAAACAATCAGAAAAAGAGAAATGAGTCGTATCTGACCTGATTTTGGAGTATATTTTGCTGACAAGCAGTGTTTACTCTTGTTTGCCTGATTTTAACCTTATTAAAGAGGTGGCTATGAGTCTTCGAAATACAGTTAATTCCTGGCTTGATGGTCTTGCTGAATGTGTCAGCCTGTCGCGTAATCTTGATGAAGATGGTTTCTAGCCCGCCGCTTTGGGTGCGAATCTTTTCATCTGTTTGTGCCTGAGGAGGAAAATTACTTTGTTTTTTTATATACCTCTTGTCTCTTTGCCCGGTATGGAACCTGCGGCAAGAGATGTTTTTTTTCGTTTTTTGCTCCAGCAGCAAGTTCCGGGGAGTTTACCGCCGGGTGTTAGATTCTGTCTGGAAGACGAAGATGATGTGGGTGGTTTTCTTTTTCTGACTGTCTGATATGTTGCCAACAGTCTGGATAAAAACGATTTTGTCAGGATAATACAGGAAGCATGTGCACTGGCCGTCAACAAGACAGCGAAATTACGTGTCAGGGGAAGGGAAGAAACTGCAGGAAATCATAAAACAGGCTGACAGTGAAGCACAGAAAAAGCTGGACGAGGTAACAGAAAAGTTAAAAAAGTTGCAGGAAGCCTTTTCAGGAAGAGTGGAAAAGATACTTGATGATGCAACCACAATGGGAGTACTCAGTGCCTTCCTGGATTCAGGGAAATCCGGTTCTGCCGCGTTGGTCGGGGAGGTGAAGACTTTTCAGGGAACACATATTGAGGATTGGACTTTTTATAGCGCTTGCAAAAAAAAGCTGAAGCAGTTGGGGATTGAAGGAGAGCTTGCCGATGTGCAATTACAAAAATTTTTTTGGAAATGAGAGGCGGAAAAACTTTTTCCGATCTGGCAGCATCCAGTCATCGCAATCTTTCTATTGTTTTCAAGGATTGGAGTATCCGTTACAACACGCCCGGAGGAATGAAAGAGGTGGTAAAAACAGCACAGGTCACTGAGACAGCCAAAAATCTGCTTGAGAGCATTAAACCGGGCGAACAGATGGTTCTGGACATTACAGAAGAAATGGGCTGTAATTTTCCTATTGTCAGAACCGCAACCGTAGAGGCCGATCTGAATTCAAGTGCAGGGTTGGAACAGGGAATGGTGGTCTGGCGGGATCTGGATAAAAGTCTTCATGTTGCTTTCAGTAATAGTTGTAGCCTTGGCATTGGCCTGGAAGCTGAAGTATTTAAGGGGGTTGTTTCTGCTGCAGGGCAGGTTGAAGGCGAAATCGGCAGAGGTTGTGTGTTGGCCTTGAAAAAGGAAAAGGAAGAGGAGTTTCGGGCCTCTATATTTATGGGAAAAGTTTCTCCAGAGGAAAAAGCAATGACGTTTCTGAGTGAGCATTGTTCTGAAGTCAATCGTTTGAAAAGTCGTGGGGTCGGGGGTGAAATTTCTGTGGGAGTAAATGTACTTGGCAGTAACAAGCTCGTTGGCGAGTATCTTGGTTTTGGCGCTTCAGCAAAAGTGACAGGACATGGAAAATGGGAAACCACAGAGAACAGAACAGGTAAAGCGCTTACAGTAACTTCTGACTGTTCGATGAGTATTGCTGTGAACCTGGAACCAAGGCAAACTTGAACGATGATGACAAGGCCAGTGCCATGAGCGAGCAGGCCACCTCTTTGAGTAAGGAGTTTGAAAAGGAGGTGGTGGAACAATCCTTTCAACATATTGAAGAACGCACAACCTCTCCTGATGGAAAAACATTGCAGGATTTCAGCAGATCGGGAGTTTTCAAACCCGGATCAGCTTCAAAAGTACAAGCCGTGCTTGAAGAGCAGAGTGTTCCTGTTCCGCAGGAGATTATTCATGATATCCTTGAAGATCTGGATGGAAATGAACAGGACTTTTCTTTGGAAGTTGTCCAGACCCTGAAACCTGATGCTCTGGAACGCTACAATGCGGCTGGCGACTTGGCGGCAAAAGAGAAGATACTTTCTGAACCCGAACATTTTAGTCTTACTGGAAAACTGGAGGTGCAGATTGACAATGCCCAGGACAGCATGGAGTTTGACTGGTATAAGCTGGTGAATTTCAGCCGTACGCAAAGTGCAAGCCATTCTGGTTCTGCGTGGTATGGCTCGGAGCTGCTGTCTTTGGAACGGGAAGCGGCCTGATAAAAATGGCTGCACCTGTGGGCGAAGAAAAATTCTGTTTTATCAGTATGATATGAGTTTTATATCCAATGCTTGCTGGTTCTGGAATCCTGAAGCGCCAACTTTTTTGTGAAAACATTTTTGCTTTTGGCTCTTTCAAAATGATGGGTATATTCTGTTTGTTTTATATTATAGAATGTTATATCCTTTGGTACGCATATTGCTTTCCCTTTGGCAGGCGGATTGGAATGATTTCTTTCCCATTTGACAATGGCTATACGCTATGCAGGTTTGCTAAAAAAAAAGGTGGTAGTTATGGAACTTTCTTCAAATCTTACAGAAATACTGACAGGCCTTTCTTCCGCTTTGGACTGTGGTCCCCTGAAACCGGACAGGGACGGAAAGGTGCTGTTTGGCCTTGATGAAGACATGGGTGCGGCGCTGTTCATGGAAGAAGACGGTGATTTCTGCGCGGTTGTGGCCTGTGTAATTGTTGGACGACCCGACCCCAGGGACGCTGAGTTGTTGCATGACGTGTTGTGCGCCAATTATATGTGGGCGGCTTCTGGTGATGGCACCTTGGCCATTGACGGTCAAAGTGGTTTGCTGGTTGTGCACCGTATGATGGAACTGCCTATGAGTCCGTCTGTTTTCATTGACCTGTTTTCCTCTTTGGTCGGAGCCGCCCGGCATTGGCGGGGCAGGCTGGAGCCGCAGGGAGAAACCATGGGGCTGTCAGGTAACATTGGCATGTTGCGGGTTTGAAAATTTTGGAAATCATACATGAATACAAGTCGTTGAAAGGAGCAATGTCATGCCGGAAATAGGATTGCATACGAATGTACATACTCCCCAGACAGGAAGTGTACGGGAAGGTGGCGGCGCGGCAGGAAATGGAAATGTCCAGACTGCTCCGGCTGATGCCGAAGCGCTGGCAATGCCCTCGCAGGCAAGAGAGCGTGCGAGGCAGAACATGCCCCCTCTGGATCGTCATTTGGCAGGAGTGGCTGATCCCGGTCGGGAAGGACTTATGAAAAAGGTGGGACGCTGGTTCCGTGAAGGTTTTATAAGGACACGGGCGGGACTGCCCGAAACCGTTAATGTCAATATGCCTGGCGGCGGCACAGTGAACTTTTCTGGTGAGAGCCTGGCGGGTATGATCAGGTCTCTTCCCCGGCTGGATCGTGCTTCCGCACGGGAAAATCTTTCGGCCATACTGGAAGCACGCATGGTCAATGGAGCGGATTTGTTGAGCGCTCTTCATAATGGAGAAGAGCTTCCCTGTCCAAAAGCGCAGGATGTGGCCGACCTCACGCTTTTTCTGGAAGCACGGGCATTGACTTCGGGAAATGGATTTGCCGAGGGATCGTTTAGTATTGAAGACGCTGATGGTCGTTTGGCGGCTTTTCTCAATCGCTGCCCGGAAAAATATCAACGGGGATCGAGTCATCTTAATGATACGCAAGGTGCTCAGGTCGATGGACATCGTAATAATCACCGTGGCATCGACATGCCCGGCGGCATGGGCGGTATCCTGAACGGACATGCGACAGTGTTGTTTGGAGCTATTCCCGGCGGAGAAGGTGGAACTCCCGCCCGCCGTCTTTTTTTCAAGCCCGAATCTCATGGTTGCCGTATCAATAACCTGAGAGCCTCGGAACATGCCGCTGGACAAGATGAGGTGCCGGATCGTCCAATGCGGGGATCGGATCTGTTCAGCGCCATTGGGCATGGCCTGAGTTTTTTGCAGACCAGAGGCCAGGGCAGCGCGGCTGGCAGCCGCAAGGAACGCATTCCTGACAGATTGCAGAATGCGTGGAAGACGTTGCAGGCAAGTGCGGAAAACGATACTGCGTTATTATCTGTGCTGGAAAACGGAAATCCCTTGTCCAAGAGTGGTGGTGTGCATGTCATGGTGGCTAATATGCGCCGCGCACTGGATAATCCACCAGTCGGACATGACCGTGCCGCGTTGCGGGAAAGTTTTCAGCCCGTTTTGGAGACACTGGAAGGGCTTGACCAGCTTTCTCATCTTGAGTCCCGTATTGGAAATGAGGTGATGTTCGATATGAACGAACTTATGGCTCCGCCGGTTCAGCAGCCTCGTCCCACACTTGCAGATTTGGGATTTGAATAAAACAGGGGGCAGAAAAGTTCTTCCGTGGTGTCGGACGGTTTAACCTTTCAGGGTTATTTGTTCTTGGGTCAAGACCAGAATAGAGGATTCTCTCTGAGGATTTTCAGAACCAACTTGTAACTATCTTCGTCGATCCTGAAAAAGTTCTTTTCAAGCGAGGCAATTCTTCAAAACAAGCAGTTCAAGCGTGGCAATTTCTGCTCAAAAAGAGAATATTTTCTTCTTTTTTCTGCATTGACGCAACATAATATATAGAAATAAAAAAACGGCCAAATAGCCGGATCAATTTTTACTGCCGGAACGCACGAGGACAGCAACGGCAGGAGCAGAACATGGACAACAGCCGACCCTGATAAGCTGGTCGCTAACACAAAGCCGGGTGTGCCTGTTGTTGTCAGACATCCCGCCAATGAATCTGCCGTGTCAGATTCGTTGAAACGGAATTTTACAGCAGCCCATGCCAATCAGGGAAGAAGTTCGCTTGGCAAGGTAGGCTCCGACCCTACGATATGCCCAAAAGATTGGGCCCCGCTGCCATCTGCGACCATCATGCCAAGCTACAGTGAGATAAACTCAACCACATAAGATGGAGAATGTCAAATGAGTTACGGGGCACATTTTATTTTGAATATGGGCGGGAGATATCACCTCTATTTGGACGAATGAGGATTGGCTGTATCTTTCTGTAATTATTGATTTGTTTTCAAGAAGAATTGTTGGGTGGGCAACCAGTAACAGGGTAACAAAGGAACTTGTCATAGATGCCATGACTATTGGCCACAGGTCGCCGTAAGATATCATATTTCATTCTGATCAAGGTAGTCAATATTGCAGTGGGGAATTTCAGAAATTACTTCGGAAAGATAAGATACGTTCCAGTATGAGCCGTAAGGGTGATTGCCGGGACAACGCAGTTGCTGAAAGTTTTTTGGGCACTCTGAAAGACAGAAAGGATTTTTGGAACCAATATGGTCTTTTTTTATGCCCAAATTCCAGATGAATTTTTGATTTTAGAAACAGGATTTCTGATTGTTCACAGATTCGCATAGCTCGACACAAATAATCCTGCAATTCAAAAATCACTACACCCTGCCGTCCATAAATACCCCGGTCATTTTTTCAATAGCTTCCGCCAGATTGAGCATTTCATCGGATGGAATCTTGCGGATCAGTTTCTTCGTGTCTTCCTCAATAATCTCCACCTGCATTTTTTGTTTGTCTGTCAGCACAAACTTCAGGTGTGTGCCTTTGCTGCGCAGATAAGACTCCATGGCTTTGATTGCGCTGGCAATTTTTTCCTTGTCGGATGAAGTCTGACTGTGCCCCAGCTCTGAAACCGTATTTCTGGGAGAAACCAGCCGACTGTTTTTATCCGGCTGCATGATTCTGTCTTTTTCCCAGTCTTGTATGGGCAGGAGAGTTTCAATGTCCATATTTACCTCCTTTTGGATAGGAATCGGTCAAAAATAAAAAAACTTTAATTTTAATTTTGGCCCGAATTTTGCATTTTTTTGCTCAAATAAAAAACAAGGAGGTTTTTTCTATGTCTCTCGTTATCAATCACAACATGATGGCTATGAATGCCAGTCGGAACCTGACGCAGTCGTACGGGGCTTTAAGTACATCGACCCGGAAACTGTCTTCCGGGCTTCGGGTTGGAACTGCGGCGGATGATGCCGCGGGTCTGGCAATTCGCGAACTTATGCGTTCAGACATCTCAGCCATGAACCAGGGGATCAGAAACGCCAATGACGCTATTTCCCTGATTCAGACCGCGGACGGAGCCTTGCAGGTTATCGACGAAAAGCTGATCCGTATGAAGGAGCTGGCGGAACAGGCCGCGACCGGTACCTACAACAGTGACCAGCGCCTGATCATTGATTCCGAATACCAGGCCATGGCTTCGGAAATCACCCGTATTGCCAATGCCACGGACTTCAACGGCATTCATTTGCTCAACGGCAACCTGTCCGCCAACATCGCGGCAGGAAATGGCGATATGGCGCAGTGGCACAAAGATCATGATGGTTCAGGGCTGAAGCCTAAAGGCCCGCTCAAGGTTCACTTTGGCGTGTCAAACGACTCGGCAGAAGACTACTACTACATTGCCATCGGCAACTCCACGGCCTCTGCTCTGGGTATCGGAAACAACTCCGCTGTTGGAGCCGGCCATGACATTTCCACCCAGCAGAACGCCCAGCAGGCTTTGGACGCAATCAACGAAGCCATTATTTCCAAGGATAAGATCCGGGCCAACCTCGGTGCCTTGCAGAACCGTCTGCAAAACACCGTGACCAACCTGCAGATTCAGGCTGAAAACCTGCAGGCCTCAGAATCCCGTATCTCTGACGTGGACGTTGCCACGGAAATGACGGAATTTGTCCGCAACCAGATCAAGTCGCAGGCAGCCGTGGCCATGCTTTCTCAGGCCAACTCCCTGCCCCAGATGGCTATGCAGCTTATCGGTTAAGAACCTTTTGGATATTGGGGAAAAAGTCGGAGTGCTCCGGCTTTTTTTTTGTCCTTTTTTCGGAGTATCTGTTGTTACGGAAAGGAAAATTGAGCGTTGTCATTTTTTTGGCAACAGGAATTTTTTGCTTGTTATTTTTTAATTTATTGAAAATATTTGATTTTTTGTGTTTGGCATTGTTTTTGCTTATGTTTTTCCAAAAGCAAGAATAAGGAGGCTTGTCATGTCTTTAGTTATTAACCATAATATGATGGCGATGAATGCCAGCCGGAATCTTTCTCATTCCTATGGCGCGCTGGCAACTTCTACCCGCCGTTTGTCTTCCGGTCTGCGGGTCGGAATCGCGGCTGATGATGCCGCCGGATTGGCGATTCGTGAATTGATGCGCGCGGACATCGCATCTTTTAACCAGGGTGTTCGTAACGCCAATGACGCGATTTCCATGATCCAGACCGCAGATGGCGCGTTGCAGGTTGTGGACGAAAAATTGATCAGGATGAAAGAGTTGGCCCAACAGGCGGCAACCGGTACCTATACCAGTGATCAGCGTTTGATCATTGATTCCGAGTATCAGGCCATGGCCTCGGAAATCACCCGTATCGCCATGGCCACAGATTTCAACGGTGTGCATCTGCTCAATGGCAACCTGTCTGCTACAACGCCTGATCCCACTTCCTGGGCAGCGACCCACAATGGAAAAGGGATTCAGCCTACAGGGCCGATCAAGATTCACTTTGGAGCCGGAAACGACTCGGCAGAAGACTATTACTATATTGCTATTGGCAATTCCACAGCCTCTGCCTTAGGAGTTGGAAATAATTCTGATCCCGCAAGCGCAGGCCATGATATTTCTACACAGCACAACGCGCAAAGAGCGCTTGACGCCATTAACGAGGCTATTATTTCCAAGGACAAGATCCGGGCCAGCCTTGGCGCGCTGCAGAACCGTCTGCAAAATACCGTCACCAACCTGCAGATTCAGGCTGAAAACCTGCAGGCCTCAGAATCCCGTATCTCTGACGTGGACGTTGCCACGGAAATGACGGAATTTGTCCGCAACCAGATCAAGTCGCAGGCAGCCGTGGCCATGCTTTCTCAGGCCAACTCCCTGCCCCAGATGGCTATGCAGCTTATTAATGGTTAGTTTGTACAGACATGACAGCTTGGCCGGAGATGAAGAAGTCTCCGGCCTTTTTTCCTGATTGTGTTCTGATTTTTCAATCAATTATTTACTATCAAGCAGAGAAAGTGCCTGCGTTGCCGCCTGCTGCTCCGCTTTTTTCAGGCTGGAACCTGTAGCGGTAAGGCTTTGCCCGTCAGGGAGTGTGACGCGGACTGTATATTGCTTGTCGTGTTCCGGGCCCTGGCTGTCAACCAGCTGATAATGTGGACGGTCGCCATACAGGTACTGGGTTTCTTCCTGCAGCCTGCTTTTCGCGTCTTTGGGTCTGGGCAGTTGCAGGTCTTGCGGCCAGGCATCAGCCATAATCCGTCCAATAGCTGCACAGGCCGCTTCAAAACCACCATCCAGATAGATAGCGCCAATAACGGCTTCCAGCCCGTCACTTAAAACAGAATCTTTTTCCCGTCCGCCCTGCGCCTCTTCGCCTTTGCCCAGCAACAGATGGGGCCCAAGACCAATACGCCGGGCCAGACCTGCCAGTGCTGTTTCATTAACCAGCCGTGCCCGTAATCTGGTCATTTCTCCTTCCCGTGCGTCCGGAAAATTTTGGTACAGATAGTTGGAAACGCAAAGTTCCAGTACGGCGTCACCAAGAAATTCCATGCGTTCATTGCAGGTTCGTCCATGTTCATTGGCAAATGAACTGTGGCAAAGCGCGGTTTCAAGCCGCTTGACTTGCTGGAAATGATAATGGAAAGTCTCTTCCAGTGCTGTTGGTTTTTGGATTTTTTTGTGTGCCATTCGGGTATCTTCCCCCTGTTTTTTCTTTTACTTTGGGGCGCAGACCAAATCAGTACGCTTTGAGGGTAAAGTTTTTATGAATAATTTGCGGTTACATTCTTTTTTTTCTCCTGCCAACCTCGCGGTTATTGGCAGATTTAGCTGCGAGAGTCTGGAACAGCGGATTGTCTGTCGGCTGCAGCAAGGCCATTATCAGGGAAAAATCTTCACGGTCAATATCGGAAATGGCACAACAGGGCCGGAACAGACACGAGCATTGGACGAATTGCCGGAAGATACGGACTGCGTGCTGATCTGTCTGGAACAGGCCCTTATTGAGGACATTTTCTCCATTTTGATCGGCAAGAGAGTCAAGTCCATTCTTGCGTTTCCTGCCGGTTCCCGCCACAGGGACCGGGAGTGGATCCGGCTGGAGGAAAAACTTGTCGCCCTTTCTCAGGAATCGCAGGTTTTTTTCCCGGGACTGGGCGGTTGGGGTGTTATCAGTCCAGCGCAATATTTTTCCCTGTTTTTGCACTCCCATGAAAATGTTCAGGCCGGTTCTGTCGCCTTTTTAGGGCATTCCGGCAGTCTGGCTCTGTCTTTGGCTGAATACGCCCGCAATGACGGCTGGGGTTTTTCCCGGTTACTTTCAGGCAGTGTCAGGAGCGCTCTTGAGTCCTGGCAGGTTGTGGAGTTTTTTCATTCTGATCCGCAAACACGGGTTATCCTGTTGCATCTGGAATGGGTGCGCAACGGGAAATATTTTATTCTGGCCTGTCAGGACGCGGTAAAGGAAAAGCCGATCATCCTGTTCAAACCGGGCACGACTCAGGGGGGCTTAAAGGCCCTGGCCGCGCATAACGGCAAGATGCCCGGTTCGGAAAAGGCATGGAAAGCAGCGGTAGATCAGGCCGGTATCATTCGGACCTCACATCTGGACACAATGGCGGATCTGGCTCAGGCCTTTCACTGTATTTCTGTTTTACCGCAGGGCAACAGAACCGCCGTGCTGGGCATGTCTGATTTTTATGTGCAAAGTACGCGGCACATGCTGGCTTCTTTTGCCCTGCGGGCATCAGAAAATGTCTTGCGCACCGAATATGCGGAATTTCTTGCAGACTTCAAACGCCTGCTTGAAGAAAAGGAACACGATGTTGTGTTACTGCTGCTTGAGCTGAGTGGTCTGCCACAAGACCTGAGCCTGGTGAAAGAAATCGGGGTCTTGGCCCGTGAGTCGAAAAAAAGTATTGTGGCTTGTGTGTGGTCGCAGGAAGACGCAGGCAGGTGCAAGGCGCTTTTGCGCGGCCAGGGGATTCCCTGTTATGAAGAGATAAGTTCTGCTTTGCTTGTGATTCAGGTGCTGGGCAAATATGCCCGTAAAAAAGAACAGCCCTATCCGGTTCAGGTTGCTTATCGCCGGGATGTTTCCAAGGCTGAACAGCTTATTGCCCATGCTCTTGAACGCAATGAAACTTTTTTGACGGGAACGGCGGCAGAGCAGTTGTTGCAGGCCTATGAACTTGTCCAGCCAAATGGGCAGTTGGCCCGTACCAGTCAACATGCTGTCAAGGCCGCGAAAAAAATCGGTTTTCCTGTCACGTTGAAGGTGGTAAGTCCGCAACTCACACAAAGTGGCGACTGGGCAATCAGCTCTTTTTTGCATGACGCAGAGGAAGTCAGGGCGATTTTTCAGGAGCTGACAAATCGTGTTTTGCGCCTGCACCGTGATATTCATGTGGCCGGTTGCATGGTTTGTGAAGCCGTACCTGGAGCGTTTTCTGTTATTATCCGTTCGCGGCGTGATGATCAGTTCGGCCCGCTCATCTCTTTGAGCGGCTGGTCTGAATATCAGAACAAGGAAAAGGATATTGTGTCCTGTCTGGCTCCGCTGGGGCTGACTGAGACCAAAATGATGGTACAGGAACTTTTTTCCGCTTTGCGTATAAAAAAGGAAAAATTTGGAATTGGCATGAGGGCTCTGGAAGATGTGGTGTTAAGTGTGGCCAGAATGGCCCTTGACTGTCCGCAGATTTATCAGGCGCAGCTGCAGCCGGTTCTGGTCACGACTCAGTCTGTGCTTGTTGTTGATGCCAGTTTTACTTTATCTGCCCGGAAACATTGATAGGGTACGGAACAGACCATCCGTTTGAAAACAGGAGAGAACAATGGTTGGAATTTATGTGGGCGGAACTTCCGCGTACTGCGGCAAGCACACGATTGCCATGAGTCTTGCCGTAACGTTGCAGGAACAGGGCTACAGAATTGGATATATGAAACCTGTGGGGACACTGCCTCTGGAAAAAGACGGCAGGACTGGTGATGAAGATGCTTTTTTTATGCAGGAAGTCCTGGGACTGAGCGAAGATCCACAAAAGGTAACACCTGTTGTCGTGGATCAGGATTTCAGAATGAAAACCTTTCGTTCAACCTGTGAAGCTGGTCTTTTGATGGGCAAGATTAAAAGCGCCTATCAGGAATTGGGCAGAGACAAAGACGTGATGATTGTTGTTGGTGCTGGTAGTATGCTTTCGGGCAAGTATTGCAACCTTGACGGAGTGAGCATTGTCCGTGCACTTGATTTGTACGCGATCGGCCTTGACCGCTATGTGCACCATATTGCCTATGATTATTTTTTCTGGCTGCAGGAAGTGTTGCAGGAAAAATTACTTGGCGTGTTATTAAACGATATTCCGCCGGCTTTTCAAAGCGAACTCGATACCATGCTGATTCCCATGTTTAAGCAAAAAGGGCTTTGCGTGCTTGGTGTTGTTCCAAGAGACCCTCTGCTTGGGGCAATAAGCGTGTCTGAACTGGCCCAGTGTCTTGGGGGGCGTTTGCTGTGCGCTTCGAGCAAGTCAGAACGGGTTGTGGAAGATTTTCTGATTGGCACGATGCAGGTGGAAAATTTTACAACCTATTTCAAAAAAAAGCGTAACACAGCGATTATTGTTGGTGGAGACCGTTCTGACGTCCAGTTTGTCGCTTTGGAAGGGGAATGTCCCTGCCTGATTTTGACCGGCAATATTTATCCCAGTGATGTTGTTATGACCCGCGCCGAGGCTCTTGATGTTCCTGTTCTTGTTGTGCGGGACGATACCTATGTTGTGTCTGGTCAGGTTGAAGATATTTTGAACCGGCACAAACAGCGTGACAGGAGCAAGGTTGAGCACGTAACTCAGTTTGTCAGTTCGTATATTGACCTGGACGCGATAAAAAACAGACTGAAATTCTAGGGTCTGTTGCTGAAAGAAAAAGAAATGTTTTCTGACATACGGGCACTGCTTGAATTTGACCGCCGCCATATCTGGCATCCGTACACGTCCATGTCCGGGCCTCTGCCGGTTTATCTGGTGCAAAAGGCTAAAGGCGTGCGCATCACCCTTGCTGACGGAAGGGAACTCATTGACGGCATGGCCTCGTGGTGGTCGGTTATTCACGGCTACAATCACCCGCGCCTGAATGCGGCTGTCAGCCGGCAGATGCAGGATATGGCCCATGTCATGTTTGGCGGGCTGACGCACGCTCCGGCCATCAGGCTGGCCCAAAAACTGATTGAGCTGACACCTTCTTCCCTTGAGCGTGTCTTTTTTTCTGATTCCGGTTCTGTTGCTGTTGAAGTGGCTATGAAGATGGCTGTGCAGTTCTGGGAAGCGCAGGGGATTTGTCGCCGCCGTTTTTTGACCGTGCGCAGCGGCTATCACGGAGACACGCATGGGGCCATGTCTGTGTGTGACCCGGTAACCGGTATGCATTCCATGTTTTATGGCGCCATTGCCGAGCAGTTTTTTGCGCCGTCCCCACCTGCTGGTTTTGCCGCGCCTTGTTCCCAAAAGGATATTCAGGCCTTTGAGAGTCTGCTGGGTAAACACCAAAACGAAATTGCCGCTGTTATCCTGGAACCCATTGTGCAAGGCGCGGGTGGAATGCGGTTTTACTCGCCTGCCTATCTGGCTGAAATACGCCGGTTATGTGACAGGTTCGGTGTTTTGCTTATTGCCGATGAAATTGCCACTGGTTTTGGCCGTACAGGTAAATTGTTTGCCTGTGAACATGTCGGTATTGAGCCAGATATTTTATGCCTGGGCAAGGCACTGACCGGCGGTTACATGAGTTTTGCCGCCACGCTGACAACAGATCATGTTGCCGCCACCATCAGTTCCGGTTCTCAGCCTGAGTTGATGCATGGCCCGACGTTTATGGCTAATCCATTGGCCTGTTCCGTGGCTCTGGCAAGTATTGAACTGCTTTTGGAATCTGACTGGCAGGGCGCCATAGGGCGGATAGAATCTGCCTTGATTCGGGGACTTGCGCCATGCCGTGACCTTGCCAGCGTGGCGGACGTGCGGGTACTGGGCGCGATTGGCGTGGTTGAAATGTGCCAGCCGGTTGATGTTGCCTGTTTGCAGGATTTTTTTGTGCGCCATGGCGTGTGGATACGGCCCTTTGGCCGTCTGGTGTATGTCATGCCGGCCTATTGTATGCCGGACAGTGACCTTGACCATCTTTGCGCGGTGATTGTTCAGGCTCTGGGAGAAAAAAAATGAACTGGCCCCAGAAGATGTTTGTGACCGGAACCGACACCGGCATTGGCAAGACTTTTGTCTGTTCCCTGCTTATGGCCGGTTTGCGGGCTTCATACTGGAAACCGATACAAAGCGGCAGCCTGGAGGGGCGTGACACCCAGTGGGTACAAAGAGCGACCGGTTTGCCTGCAAGTCATTTTTTTCCTGAGACCTATGTTCTGCCTGAACCTCTTTCTCCGTATCAGGCCGCCTGCCTGGCCGGAACAGAAATAGAGCTGCAAGCCTGCGTACCGCCGGAGGCTGAAAGGCTTGTTGTTGAAGGCGCGGGCGGTGTGCTGGTACCGCTGAACAATTCCCAGACCATGCTCGATCTGATGGCGCATCTGGGTTATCCGGTACTGGTTGTCGCGCCCGGCCGGCTGGGCATGCTGAACCATATCTTGCTGAGTGTTGCCTGCCTGCGTCAGGCTGGCCTTGAAATTGTGGGTGTACTGGTCAATGGCGGGGAAGAAGACGAACAGACCGAAGAAATCCTGCGTGTCTTTGGCAGGGTCAGGATGCTGGGGCATATTCCCTGGCTGAAACAGGAAAAGATAAGTCCTGGAGGACTGACAACATTGTACGCCAGTTTGTTTTTCGGGGAAAAAAGTGAATGACGGTCTTTTACCCTGGCAGATGAGGGTAGAGCCAACTCCACTTGTTCATTTTGGTCTGCGCCTGGCAGAAGATATTATATCCGGCAGGCAGCCGGGTAAGAGCGATTTTTTGGTACTGGCCCGCGTGCTGTCCCAAAACGCTCTGGAGCTTTGCCCTGGCGCAGATTTATTGCGCCGTCATTTTTGGGGAAACGGTATTCATCTCTGTGCCATCTCCAATGCCAAGTCCGGGCGCTGCTCGGAAAACTGCGCTTTTTGTGCTCAGTCTGCTTCTTTTGCAACTGATTCAGCCATGTATCCTTTGCTCTCTCTTCACTCCATGCGGGAGCAGGCAAAACTTCTTTCCACAACGCCTGTTCACCGCTATAGCTACGTGACTTCGGGGCGCGGACTGTCAAAACAGGAAATCGAACGGGTCAAACAGGCAGTCAGCAATGTGGAACAAATAGAATTTTGCGCCTCATTTGGAATTTTAAGCGCGCAGGATTTTGCTGTTTTGCGGACAAGCAGAATCTCACGCTACCATCATAACCTGGAAACCGCGCCTTCTTTTTTTTCGCAAGTCTGCACCACACATACGTATAATGAGCGGATAAAAACCATAGAGCTGGCCCGGCAGGCCGGATTTTCTGTCTGCAGCGGGGGAATTTTTGGCCTGGGGGAAAGTGATGAGCAGGTTGTTGAGTTTGGGTTGCAGCTGCAAGAACTTGACGTGGACGCTGTCCCTGTCAATTTTTTGTTGCCGGTAGCCGGAACACCACTGGCAAAATTGCGTGAACTGACACCGGGCCGCTGCCTGAAAATTCTTGCCTTGCTGCGCTATATGTTGCCGGACAAAGAAATTATTTTATGCGGCGGACGAAGACACAACCTCGCGGATATGGAAGCCTGTGCCTTTTTTGCCGGGGCCAGCGGCCTGATGACCGGCAATTACCTGACCACACAGGGCCAAAGCCTGCAAAACGACCTTGCCTTGCTTGCCCGTCTTGGTCTGCATGTCCGTTCCTGATTTTTGATTTTAGAATGCTTGTCTGTGATTTTCAGCAGGGCGTTCTTCCAATCAACAATCAAAAATCAAAAATTCTAGAACGGAGTGTCGTCCATGCCACTGGCTTCTGAGGGAAAGGCCGGGCCCAGGTCTTCTTCCTGAAAAATCTGATTGCCTGCCGGAGAAGCTGCTGGCGCGGACCCGCCACCGGATTTGCTGTCCAGAACCTGAACAGCTCTGGCCTTGATTTCGGTTGTGTAGCGATCCTGGCCTTGCTGATCCTGCCATTTTCTGGTTTGAAGCGAGCCTTCAACCATGATTAACCGGCCTTTGCCCAGGTAGTTGCCGCAAAATTCCGCCTGTTTGCCCCAGACAACCACGCGGTGCCATTCGGCTTTTTCTATTTTTTGGCCGTCCTGACCTGTATAACTCTCGTCTGTTGCCATGTTCAGTGTGGCCACGGCCTGACCATTTTGTGTGTAACGGATTTCGGGGTCACGTCCGAGCCGTCCGATTAAAATCACTCTGTTTAAGCTGCCTGCCATATTTTTCTCCTGCTTTTTGAGCCTTACCACTGTTGAGCATATATTTCAGGTTTACAGAAAACTGTCTTTGTCCTGCGCCCTGGTATCTGTTTTTTCGTTCCATTCATTACGCACGCGGCCAATCACCTCTTCAATATGTTCAAGCTGGTCATGGGGACAGATGCCGATAAGCGGGGCGTTCAGTTCCAGGTCATCTCCAGAATTGAAATAGGTGGCATAAATAATGCCTTCCGGGCCGATGTACGGAAGAAGCGTTTCCCGTTTCATGCGGGAAAGGATAAACATTTCCATACCTGAACAGACATGGATTGAAGTACAGTCTCTGGTTTTTATTTTGATGTCAATGTCAGGTGTAAAGTAAAAACGGCCTTTTTCCGGCGTGCGGCACAAAAAAAGTGCCTGTTGTAAAATGCGGTCGATGACTTCCTTGCGGGTCAGGAAATGGCGAATGGCGAGCAATGGATCGCCCGCCTGCACAAAATCACCGTCTTTCAGCTTAAAAAAGCCGACAATCTCTCCTGTTTCCGGCGCGTGAACCAGGCGCAGATTCCGTTCCCGTTCAATCGCCACCAGCCGTGTTCCCTGATTTTCCTGCCAGGGGCCTTCGGCTCCTTTTACCTGCACGCCTGTTTCCTTGATAAAAAATCGTACCCGACCCGTATGGGGTGCACGGACAACAAGTTCTTCGTAAGGCGTTTGTCTGATTTCATCTAAAAAGTTTTTTATATCGAGCATCAGTCTTTCACTTAACGATAATAGAGGTTTCTGCCACCCATGGTTTGCAGAGCCTGGTACAGATTGGTACGGATTTCCCGTCTGTCCCAGATTCCGTGAATATGACCACGGGAAAGTGCCTTATAGACATTGTGGTAATCAGGAGCAATATCAAGGCCGGTTGTTTCCTTGATAACGCCAAGGCCGGCAAATCCGATATTGGCTGAACGTACCGCGAACTGGTAGGGTGAACACCCCAGAAAACTGGCAACCGGCCCGGCATAGGAATTGGTGTCGTACAGGACAATATATAGTCCTCCGGCTTCAATATAGCGCCGAACAGCCATTGTGCAGCGGGGCATCTGGATAACACCGTTTGTCCCTTCTTGAATACGGATTCCGGCTGTGCCGTGCACGTAAGCCAGAAACGGATAGTGTTTGCTGCGGGCGCGTTCTATAGCCCTGATAAATTTTTCTCCCTCAGCCGCCCCCACACTGCCGCCTCTGAACGCGGCCATGAACATGGCCACGCTGAGTTTTATGTTCTTGATGCTGGCGTCAAATGTCATGCAGCTTGATTTTTGTCCGGTCTTTTCTTTGGCTGCAGCAAGTTTTTCTTCAAAACCCGGAAAGTTGAGCGGGTTGATTGATTCTATGCTGTTGTTGGTCGTGTGCACACTGCCCTGATCAAACAGGTTATGCAGGTACCATTCATATTCCATTGGAAAATGATGGCCGCAAAAACTGCATACTCCGGCCCATTCGCCAAAAAGATCCGGCCCCCATTGGTCGAGGCAGCCGTGAACGTGTGCGTTTGGGCAGCTGACAGCCCTGTCCTCTTTGGCCTGCGGGCTGATATACAGCCATTGATTTTTGGATTTTTTTTCGTCCCAGGAAGAAAGACGGGTCAGCTCGTTTTCTTTTTTTTGTATCCCTTTCCCTCTTGGAAACAGTTTTTTTATTTTTGTCCAGTAATTGGCCGCCTGATTGACCACAATCTGGCCTTCCGCCTGCATCTCTTCGGTAATCCGTTTGAGCTTTTGCTGCTGGCGGCGTAAAAAATCGTAACGGAAATAGGTGTAGACAGCACTTGATATACTGAACACACTGTCTGAGACCCTGAAAACAAAAGAACGTCTGTCTCTGTACGCTGTCTGGGCCAGACCGCGATATTTTTTGTAGCGTTTTCTGATGAGTTTGTCTCTGGCTGCGGAACCCAGGCCCCAGCGGACATAGATTTCCGTGTCTGTCCGTTTTTTGACCGCCCAGCTGCGAAGCAGCTGCAGGCGGCGCGTGCTAAGGACAATCTCGTCTGTGGATCGCAGAATTTCCTGTCGCAGGCTCCTGAAAAATTCATAGTGTTCAGACCTGGCTCCCAGAACGGGTTCCTGCAGAATCTGGTCAATATAGCCCATTTCCAGATTGTCTGTTGCCGTCATCTTCAGGTTGGCGGCGCAATCGCTGAGAAGCTGGCTGGAAGCCCGTTTGCCGTCTCGCAGCCGGCCTTCAATGGCTGCTGCGCCTTCAGGTGAAATAACAGAGTAGTAACCATGTGAGAGCATGATACGTCTGTCGGCCAGTCCAATGGCTTCGGCCCCACCGGAACCGCCCTCGGAAATGACCGATATAACCGGTACTCTGATTCCGCTCATCTCGTACAGATTTTTGGCAATCTGCTGGGCCGCGCCAGGGTAATCTTCTATGGGATAGGAACCCGGAGTAAAAATATAGGTATGAATGGGCAGATTTTCAACCTCAGCCACTTTCATATACTGGAGAGCCTTGGCATTGCCCCAGGGTTTGACAGAACCGCCATTGCGGAAATCCTGACCATGCCCTTTTTCCTGTCCGATAACCATGACCATCTGGCTATGTGTTTTTTTCCCCGACCGGCGGTGAATTGTCGCGCGGGCAATAACCATGCTGGGGTCTATGCTGTATTCGTCCTGTCCACCAAGTTCAGTATAATCGTCATACACGTTTTCAAGAATGTCTTTCAGGCAGATTCTTGTTGGGTTACGGACAATACGTACCTTGTGCATCGGTGTGAGCTGCTGTTCAAGCTGGCGTTCCAGAAAGTCAAACAGGCCTCTCAGTTCTGTCAACTGGCGTTGTTCAACACCGGGGTCAAGCCTGCCCTGACTGGAGATAAAATCATTCAGCTTGGCTTCAAGCAGACTGACATTGGTATTTTTTTCCGTCCTGAAAATATCCTGGATATAGGCCAGCCGGTTTTTCAGATTCTGGACGATTTTTTCTTTTTTCATATATGGTTTCCTGCTTTTTCTACGCTTTCAAAATATCGTCCGTTTTTTGCCGCAAGTAGGCGATATTGGAACAAAGAGGCCCGCCTTTGGAGTCCTGCCCTTTCAGAACCAATGTGTCGAGAAATTCCTTGCCCCGCTGTTTTGCCTGTTGCAGATCCTGCCCCCAGACAATGGCCAGTGCCAGATTGGGGTCAAAGTCCGTAGGAATGTCATAGGATTTGTCTGTTGGAATCTGGGTATACATCTGGACCCAGGGTTGCTGCTGCCAGCGAAATTCGTCAATCCGTCCGACCCAAGGAATAAAATTCTGCTCGGGTTCTTCAGCGATAATTCGGTACTCAATGCCGATACCGCCCTGTTGAATATCTTTTTGGCTGTAGCCAAGAGGACTTCCCAAAGCGCACCGGATCTGTTCGGCAATCAGGTCAACAGGCTGGTTTTTACATTTTGAGATAATGGCGGAAACTCCGTTTTCAACCTGAATACGGGTGTTGACCTCCATTAAAAAGGGGCTGCCGGTTGGGCTGACAATCCATTCCCAGGTTCCGACACTGTTATATTTTACTTCATGGGCCATGCGCAGGGAGTATTCCGTGATGTCGCTCAGGAGCTTTGCCGCGTCAAAGGCGTAGGCGAATTCCTGCGGAGCAAAACCAGGAGCGATTTCAATCCGTTTTTGTTTGCCAGTGCTCTGGATTGTGCAGTTCCTTGTTCCGAAGTGGACAATATTTTGACCTTCGCGGTCGCCCAGAATCTGAACCTCAAGATGATTAAAGTTAAAAATCCGCTGTTCTATCAACACGCTTTCGTCTCTGAACTGACGGCGGGCGTAGTTCTTAATGCGGCGCAGGGTTGAGCGGAATTCGTCCAGGTCTTCTATTTCTTCAATGCCCATACCACCCCCGCCGGCAGCGGCCTTGATCAGGACAACCGGCTGCTGAATCTTCTGTTCTTTTTGAAAGGCGAACAGAGACTCGGCAATAGCCTCGGCTTCCATTTCGTTGGTAACCGGACGGTCGGAACCGGGAACTGTTGGAACGCCGAGTTTTCGGGCCAGGCGCTTGGTGTTGATCTTGTCTCCGAGTTCGTGAATGACCTGCCATGACGGCCCGATAAAGATAAGGGGCCTGCGGCGCTGGGTGACACGGCGGGCAAAGCGGTAATCCTCGGCAAAAAAACCATAGCCAGGGTGTATCGCGCTTGCTTCGCTGACATCGGCTACGGATAACAGTTCATTGGCATCAAGATAGGAGCTGATGCGGTACAGACTTTTTTCTCCGCCAAGTGTCCGGGCCAGCGCGCAGTGCTCACTGTGCTTGTCTGCCTCTGTTGTAACAGCAACAAACGAGATATTGAGCTTGTGGCAGGCCCGCATGATACGCATGGCGATTTCGCCCCGATTGGCAATAAGGACAGTATGTGTTTTTTTCATTGTTTTTTACTAAGGTTGCTCAAATGGTTCGCGTGCAGACGGGAAAGAATTTCCTTGCCTCCGGCGGCCAGAACTTCTTTGGCCAGCATGGAACCAATTTTTTGTTTTTGTTCAATTTCGCCGGTTCTGCGGCGCAGGATTTTGCGACCGGTCAGGTCACAAACAATTCCGCACAGTTCCAGTCTGTTGTTTTCCAGTTTGGCCAGACCGGCGATTGGAACCTGACAGCCTCCATCAAGTCCGAAAAGGAAAGCCCGTTCCGCTTCCACACAGGAGCGTGAAGCCGGATCATCAAGAAATTGCAGGAGTTCGGCCAGCTCCCGGCGGTTTTCTAAAAATTCTATGCCAAGCGCGCCTTGGGCAATGGCCGGATAAAAATCAGGAGGTTCAAGTCGCTGCGCGTGTGGGGCTGTCAGCCCCAGACGAGTCAGTCCGGCTGTGGCAACAATGATTGCGTCGTATCCACCGTCTTGAAGTTTCTGGAGGCGGGTGTCCAGATTGCCCCGCAGGTTAATTATGCTTAAATCAGGACGCAAGGCTTTCAGCTGTGCCTGTCGGCGCAGGCTGCTGGTACCAATCCTGGCATTGGCGGGCAGGCCCGCCAGACCTGAAAATTTCCAGGACAGCAAGGTGTCACTGTAATCGGCTCTGGCGGGAATAACGCCGATACAAAGTCCAGGCGGCAGGTCCGCCGGAACGTCTTTCATACTGTGAACAGCGATGTCTGCCGTACCGTCCAGAAGCGCTTCTTCAATTTCCTTGACAAACAGTCCCTTGCCGCCAACCTTGGCCAGAGGGACATCTGTAATAATGTCGCCCTTGGTTTTGATGATGCGCAATTCTACAGGAAGCTGCGGATAGCGTTTTGTGATCTGGTCACGGATAAATTCCGCCTGCCACAAAGCCAGCCTGCTTCCTCTGGTGGCAATAGTTAGTTTTTCCATTTCAACTCCCGCAGGACGAGCAGCTTCCGCCGGAACAACCGGCGCACGAGCTCGTGCCGCGCGTGGTAATCGCTCTTGAGCTCGGAGAGCCGCTGACAATCGGGCCGCCACAACGGTGGCGGAAACCGGACATCAGGCGTGAAATTTCCTGACTGCCACAGTCAGGGCAGGAAACAGTATTTTTTTCGTCCAGCACAATTTCTTCGAATTCATTGTGACAGTGTTTGCAGGTATATTCGTAGATAGGCATAATCTCCCCTTGTATTGTCAATATGAGGCCAGGATTATTCGTCCTGACTGGACGTAAGATATGGTTCTATTTCGTTTACAGCCGTAAAGAGAAAATGATCAATCAGGTGGCAGAGCATGTGTCCGGCAGCAATATGGATTTCCTGGATCAGGGCTGTTCTGGTGGCTGGGACGGAAAAAACAAAACAGCATGAATCTGCCATGTGGGAAATGTCCAGTCCGCAGAGCCCCACACAGTCCATACCTTGTTTGGCCGCAGCCTGGAGAGCCCGTAAGACATTAGGGCTGCGGCCTGAAGTGGAAATGCCGACCAGCATGTCCCCAGCATGTCCCAGGGCCTGAATCTGGCGTTCAAAGATCTGGTCAAAACCAAAATCATTGCCGATTGCGGTAAGAGCGGAAGTATCGGTCGTAAGGGCCAGCCCGGCCAGTCCGGGGCGTTTGAATTCAAAACGACCGGACAGTTCCGCTGCCAGATGCTGGGCGTCAGCCGCGCTGCCGCCGTTGCCACAAAAAAGTATCTTGTTGCCCCTGGCCAGGCAGATGGCAGCCTTTTTTCCGGCTTCAATCAATTCCTGCTCACAGGTTTGAAAAAATTGTTCCCGCAGCCGCGAGCCTTCCCTGGCGTAGTCAAGAATTTCTTCTGATAGAGGGTGCATTGCTGTCCGGTTATTTTTTGTCTGAGACATACCGCGTTTTGCTGTCCATTATTCGTTGTTGTAACTTGTTGTATATAAATGTTTTTTTTCTGTTTGCAAAAAAGATTTTATGCGTCCTCCTCCTTTTTGGCAAGGTAAAAAATGCTGCTGTTTGCCTGAGAACAGGTTTTGGATTCTGGCTGCCCATATTTTGAAAACAGGGCAGCCAGTTATGTTATGCGGATTTTTACGCGTTTTTGAGCTGTCTGATGAGTCCGTTTAAATTGTCCATCTGGGCGTTTAAGCTGCTGATGCGCTCTTGTGCTTCAGCAACACTGGTTTTCGTGTCAGTGGCCACACAGCTGATTTCTTCCAGGGAGTGATTGATTTCCTCGCTGGTCACGGATTGCTGTTTGGCGGCCGCGGCATTCATTTCCTCCATAGCCGTTGCTGTTGACTGGATGCGGTTTTTGCACGTCAACTCCGTCATGGATTTTATTCGTCCGTTCGGTGATATTGATACTGGAGCTGCTTATTTCTTCGGCTATGCCCTCAAGCTGGCTGCCGGCCTGGTGCATACCGTCTGCTTTGGCTGTTTCAGCTTTCTGGAGTGCGGTCTTTGTGGCAACGCTCGCTTCTTCGGCTTCTTTCGCTTCTTTCCTGGCCTCGTTTGTCTGGGTGATGATGGTCTGCATGTTTTCGCTCAGAGTGGCGGACATATCGTTAAGCGCGGTAAAGATCTGACCGAGTTTGTCTCGCCGTTTGTTTTTGATCTGTCCCTTGTAGTCACCGTCGTGTGCATCGGCTGGCAACTATTTTTATTGATAAAGAAAGAGATGAAAGCGCTTATAACTGCTATGCCGACAAGAAGGGTGAGTATGAATTTGGAAATGGTCTGGTAAACAGGGCTCATGATTTCATCCTGACAGATAAATCCGATCAAGAGCTGGCGAAGTACAGTAAATTGTCTGATATTCACGGCCGTCCAGATGAACTTTTAGAGAGGGTGTTTGTTGCCTGAAAACAGTGTGATAGGCTTTCTATTCCAGCTTCCCTATCTTTTTGAAAATTGTTTTTGCGTTGTGCGGATTGGCCAGAATTGTCCCGTCGTCCTGAAGCAAAATGACAAATCCTTTTTGGCCCAGAGGGATTGACTGGACGCGTTCGGTGAGACCCTATATGCTGCATGGCTTCTGAATACAAGTTTGTAAAAATTGCGTAAGCTCCTGCCGACAACATCATGGGGCCATGGTTCAGGAGTAGCTGAGAATACCGCCACTGATAATAACAAGCGGGGCAAGCAACCCCAGTAGGATTTTGGTTTTCAACGATATATGCATAACGCACTTAAAAAGGTCGTAAAAATTTGGTAACTAAAAGGGGGTATTCTGATTTATCTGAAAATGATATTTCAGATAATCCGAAGAAGTAATATATTGGGGGGAAGCTGGCTAGTCGTTTTTTTTGATAACGGCATTGAAAAAAAAGGTGAAATTTTACGCCGTTCCGCTGATAAAAAGGGCCTTATACGTCACCTGAATTTTATCTTCCCTGCCGTATAATCTGGTGTAGGTTGCTATGAAATCTTCTTTTTTTCTCTTGTTGCCGTAGGTTGGAGAGCTGGTGGTAAATGCCCCTGATTGTTTGTTTTGTTTAGCGAAATCGTAAAAGGAATTGTAGAACACAGTATAATCCCTGGCCACGCATTCGTGTATTTTTGATTTTTTTTCAAAAATTTCAATGTATTCCTGCTGGTCACGCAGTTCAAGAACAGAGCCGTACCCTGTTTGTCTTTTGCACTCTTCTATTTCGTAAAATGTTCCCTTTATGAACATGCTCAGGGAAAAATGTCCGCCCCTGACCAGAAGGGCGAGGTTGTCGCTGAGTGATTTTTCAGGGTTCAGGTACCACTGCACGCATGACGTGGAAAAAAGAAGGTCAAAGCTATGCCGGCGCAGGGGCGGGTTTTCTCCGTCAGCGGCAAGGTAGAAAGCACGGGGGCATTGCAGTCTGGCCTGTTTGAGCATGTTTGGAGCCAGATCAAGGGCACAATAGCTCTCGCAGCCCAGGCGGGATTGAAGGGCTTGGGTGCTTTGTCCGTTGCCGCACCCGATTTCAAGGATATTTCTGTATTTTTTTCGCGGCACAAGGCTTGCCGCGTGTTCGGCGATCTGTTTTTGCACGCGTGCGACCTGCCCGTATGTGGAAGCTGCGCGGTTAAAGGCGTTTTGAATGCGCTGTTTCATGGCAGAACTCATGTATTTTTCGGGGGCTGAACCAGTGGCCGTTTTGGGGCAAAAAACAGGTCGCGGCCTCCGGGTAGGACTGTTGAAGTTCCTGAGTGGCCCTGGGTGGTACGATTTTGTCCTTGCCGCCGTGCACGAATGTGAGTTGGGTGCCTGAACAGGCCGCGGGCAAAGCCCGGCTTTCCTGAACGCAGGTCAGGCCTGCGCGCAGCAGGGGATAATCCTTTGCAGGAATCCGGCAGGCTCGCTCACAGCCGCATGTCCGCCAAAACGCGTGCAGGGCTGTTTGCGGGTGGGTTGCCAGAGCTGTTGTCAGGCGGTCTAAATCCTGTTTTTCGTGCCAGCGGGAAAAGGACAGAAACGGAGCAAACAAAACAATTTTTTTGTACCTTGGCAGCAGCTGCGGCAGATCGCGCAGGATGCAGAACGCGCCAAAGGACCAGCCCGCGAGTATGTCGCTGCTGCCCGCGCGCAGCCGGGCGCACAGTGCTTCAGGTGCGCAGTCAATGAACGGCAGAAAAAATTGCTGACATGCAAGCCCGTCAAAAAGCCGGCGGTAACCGGCCCAGCCGGAAACAAAGGTCAGGCCTGGCATACCGGTTTTTGCGGCTGGTGTTGGGCAACAGACGCCAGGCCCTGCAACAAAAGATGAATATGGTCGTGTCGCATGTCTGCCCGCAGTGCCAGACGTAAACGGGCTGTACCTTGGGGAACCGCCGGAGGACGAATGGCCGCGACCAGAACTCCCTGTTCAAAAAGCAGGCGCTGACTGGCAATAGTCTGTTCATTGCCGCCCAGCAACACAGGAAGAATATGGCTGGTGCCGCTGATTTGTAAGCCCTGTTCACGCGCGGCGCTTCGTACCTGTTTCGACCGGGTCAGGAGTTCTTTTCCCTGCTCAGGGTGGGCCACGACAAGGTCGAGCGCGGCCAGGTTGGCTCCCACAACAGCGGGCGGCGGGGCTGTTGAAAAAACACAGGTTCTGCCTGCGTTGACAACCATGTCAACAAGTGATTGTTTCGCGCGTAGATAACCGCCCTGTGAGCCAAGTGCCTTGCTGAACGTCCCTGTTAAGACGTCAACCTCTTTTTCCAGGCCGAGTTCATGGCTCAGCCCCCTGCCCCGGCCATAGATGCCGGTGGCATGCGCCTCATCAACAAGCAAAAGTGTGTTGTGGTCATGGCAGATACGGGCCAGGGCCGGCAGATCAGCCAGGTCGCCATCCATGCTGAACACCGAATCGGTAAAAAGCAGCTTATGGCCGGCCTGGTTGTATTTTTTCAGTTGAAAAAGGAGATGGCTCATGTCGCCATGGCGATAACGGACATGTCTAGCCCGTGAAAGTAAAATACCATCCGAGATGCTGGCGTGATTGAGCCTGTCGGAAAAAATAACACTGTGGCGGCCGGCAAGAGCGGTGCACACGGCCAGATTGGCGGCGTAACCGGAGTTGAGTACCAGAGCTGACTGACAGCCGTGAAAATGGCAAAGTTCATTTTCCAGCGTGTCAAGCAGCCTGAAATTGCCGCTGACCAGCCTGGATGCCGAGCTTGACGTGCCGTACTCTGTAATGGCTTTTTGCGCGGCCTGGCGCAGAGCCGGGTGAGCAGCCAGACCAAGGTAATTGTTTGAGGCCAGATTCAGGACACGGCGACTGTTAGAGGTCACAAACAGCTCTGTCCCCTGTTCAAGGTCTGATCGTTTTCTGAACTGTTTGTTGTCTCGCAAGGACTTGAGAGCGTCCAGATAGAACGTGTCACGGTCAGGCATGGCAGGTCAGTGCATATAGGATTTGGCGATCAGGTGGCTGTCTGCGTAGCTGACGCCGGATTTGATGGCTGCGCACAGTTCAATGGACATTTCCGCTTTCAGTCTGGTTTCCTGCAGGATTTCGTTTTCCTGTAATTTCAGGCGGAATTTGATAAAATCAAGGTCAAAGCCGTCCAGGGTCAAACTCAGGCCTTCCCGAAAATAATGCGAACGGATGTTGGGGAGCAGATGTTCAAGAATGTCTTTTTCCTGTCTGCGCAGGTACATGCAATAGAATATCAGGTTGATGATCAGAGTTTCTGTTTTCAGACGGTGGTCGATATGAAAAAACCTGGCACTGTTGAAATCAGGATTGTCCAGATTTTTAATAACAAGCTGAATCAGTTCAAACACCTGCCTTTCAAAAATCGGCGGCACTGGAAACTTGGACAGAAAACGGAGCATGATTTTTTGCGGATTTTCACTCGCCGCGACTCCCAGAACCGCAATGGCCATCATCACCAGTTTACGTCCCAGGTCGCGGAGCAGGGTTTCCTTTTTTACGCGGGCCAGTCTGACAATATCGTCCGCTGACAGATTGGAGGCGCACAGTTCAAGCAAGTACGAAATAAACCGCTCTGAGGAATGGCTGGCCTCAGACAGCAGGAAGTTTTTGTTTTTTTTCCCGCTTATGGATTTATGAATGGCCAGCCAGTAGGCGGCCATGCCTTCCAGGGGCATTTCAACCAGATCGAGTTCCTGTGGAATGGCGGTTTTGTTGCTTTGGGTTTCAAGCAGCAATTTTTTTACCTGTTCATTGATAGTTGTCATGGTGCAGCCGGTTATGTTTGACAGAAAGCGAATACTGTGCGATTTATAACGATTGTAATAACAGCAGTCATGCACTGCTTTTGTCCTGCCACGGTACCCCTTTTTTTTCGGGCAGGCCAGATTTTTTTGTGGCTGTCAGCCGAATTTTTCACCTAGAGGAGTGTCATGGCAAAAGAAGAATGTATCGAAGTTGAAGGCATTGTGGAAGAGGCTCTTCCCAACGCGATGTTCAAGGTCAGGCTGGAAAATGACCATGAAATACTGGGCCACATTTCCGGTAAGATGCGAAAATTTTATATCCGTATTCTGCCTGGCGACAAGGTCAAGGTGGAGCTTTCTCCCTACGATCTGACCCGCGGTCGGATCACCTACCGGTATAAATGAAACCTGAAGCCGACCTGCACACGCATTCCACTGCCTCTGACGGAACATTCAGTCCAACGGAACTGGTCAGGCTGGCTGCTGATATTGGTCTGCGCTGTCTGGCGCTCACTGATCACGACACAACCGCTGGTCTGGAGGAAGCCCTGGCCGCTGGTCGAAAATTCGGTGTTGAGGTCGTTCCGGGCTGTGAACTCAGTGTTGATTTCAGTCTCGGGGTGATGCATATTCTAGGGCTGTGGATTCCACCGGATTCTCCTCATCTGAACAATGTATTGCTTGAATTGCGGCAGTCCAGACACGAACGCAATCTGCGTATCTTACGAAAATTGAGCGACCTTGGTATCTCCATTCAGTACGATGAGTTAAAGGCAATGGTTCGGGACGAAAAAAGCAGCATTGGCCGGCCGCATATTGCCAGAGCCATGATTGAACTTGGCGTGGTTTCTGACGTGGACACGGCCTTTCGTCTCTATCTTGGCGCGGGAAAAAAGGCGTATATTCCCAAGACCAAGCTGGAGCCGAAAAAGGCCGTTGAAACCCTCAAGCGGGACGGAGCCACTGTTGTTCTGGCTCACCCGTATACCCTTTCCCTGTCCTGGGAACAGACCGAACAGGTGCTGAAAGAATTGCAGTCGTATGGACTTGACGGTCTGGAAGTGCATTATCCCCTGCATTCTCCTGAATACACCAGACATTATTTTGCCCTTGCCATGCGCCTGGGGTTGCTGGTCAGCGGTGGTTCGGATTTTCACGGCAGCGTGAAGCCGGATATTGTTTTGGGGACAGGGTGTGCCAATCTGGCTCTTTCGTATGAACTGGTTGAAAACATGAAAAAACACCGCGCTGCGCTCGGTCTGCCCACATCTTTTTGATTGCATGTCTGTTTGTGTTCCTGAGCTGCTTGCCCCGGCCGGCAATATGGAAAAGCTGGAAACCGCCTTGTATTACGGTGCTGACGCCGTGTATCTGGGCGGGCCGGAACTCAGCTTGCGCACTGCCGCGACCGGGTTTAATCCCGAACAGCTGAAAAAGGCACTCGTGCTTGCCCGCGCCCGGCAGGCAAAAGTCTATTACGCCCTTAATATTCTGGCCTGGGAACACCATCTTGACCATGTTCACGCTGAACTTGAACTGCTTGCCGGGTGTGAACCTGACGGGCTGATCATTGCTGACCCTGGAATTTTTATGCTGGCCAGAGACATTGTGCCCCATATCCCGATTCATCTGAGCACGCAGGCCAATACCTCAAACAGTCTGAGTATCCGTTTCTGGCAGCAGCAGGGCGCGCAGCGGGTTAATCTGGCCCGCGAACTGGGCAGAACAGCTCTTGCGGCCGCACGTCAGGCCGCCCCGGATATGGAACTGGAGGTCTTTGTGCATGGGGCCATGTGCATGGCTGTTTCCGGGCGTTGTCTGATGAGCTTTTATCTGAACAGCCGTTTGGCCAATCACGGCCTGTGTACGCATCCCTGCCGCTTTGATTACCGTCCCGTTGCTTTTCGGGTCGAGGAAAAACAGCGGGGAGAAGAGGTGTGGGATGTGGAGCAGCGTGGCGATTTTACGCGTATTTTTGGTGCCGAGGATTTATGCTTGCTGCCGTGTCTGTCCGAGCTTGTCGGCCTTGGGCTGACATCACTTAAAATTGAAGGCCGGATGAAAACCTCGTCTTATCTCGCGCCGGTGGTTGACGTGTACCGCGCGGCTCTCAATACGCTGGCATCGGGCGGCAATTTTGACTGTCAGGCCGGTATGGCTGAACTGGCCAAAACAACCACCCGTCCCTTGGGATCGGGCTTTTTTTTACCGGAAAAAAAGATTTTTGTCGGCCCGGATACCAAGCGTCCGCAGATTGTCGCCAGAATACTTGAACCGGCAGGCCGCGGTATGTGGCGGGTCAGTGTCAAGTCGCCGTGGTCAGCCCAAAGTGAGCTGGAAGTCTTGCTGCCCGGCCTGCGCCGTCCGGGGCTGCGTCCTGGAGACTATGGCCTGGAAAACAGCAGGGGGGAGCGGCTCGAGCATGTTCATCCGGGCACAGACGTCTTTTTGCGCTGCGAACTGCCTGAATTGGAACCCTGCCAGTTTTTGCGCGGCAGCTAGTTTTCTTTGCCTGTTCTGGCCCGGGTCATTTCCTTTTTGAGTTCCCACAGGGATTCCGTCAGGGAAACATGATAGATATGGGGATTGACCAGCCGTTTGACTCCTGTATCCAGACGGTCAAGGTCTTTTTTTCTGACCCGGTTGATTTCTTCCAGAGGCGGAGTGGTGTACACCTGTCTGCCCTGAACAAGTATCGGCTGGAGCAGTTCTTCCATATCAGATATGAGATTTTTTTTCAGGGTACGCTGTATCTGGGCTTCCAGCGGATGACGGAGCAAAATTGTCTGTTCCTGCGCCGGTTGTTCCGTTTCCAGCCCTATGAGGTCAACATTGGCCCGGCCACATTTTCCGTATAGCCGCCAGACCTTTTTCGCTCCGGGGTTCAGTGTCTTGCGCGGAGATTCTGAAATCTTGATGGCCGGAATCCATTTGTCCCCTTCTTGAATGGCAGCGAGTTTGTACACGCCGTCAAGAGCGGAATGGCCGCCAGAGGTAATAAGGGCTGTTCCCACACCAAAGACCAGCCGTTTTATCAGTTTGTCAGCGTCAAGGCCCCAATGGCCGGCTTCTTCTGTAATCTGGCTCAGAATCTGCCAGATCATGATTTCGTCAAGCTGGTTGGAGAGCACGATACAGGTTTCGGGAAATCCGGCCCTGTCCAGTTCCCTGGCGCATTTCATGCTCAGATAGGCCAGATCGCCTGAATCAAGACGGATACCAACAGGCCGGTATCCTTTCTTTTTAAGTTCTTCAAATACTTTGATCGCGTTTGGCAGTCCGCTTTCCAGGGCGTTAACAGTATCAATCAGGAGCAGGCAGTTATCCGGGTACAGGTCGGCGTATGCCCTGAAAGCTCCGAGTTCGCCTTCTCCCAGAGCGATAAAGGCCTGGATCAGGCTGTGCGCCAGCGTGCCTTTGGCCTGCAATCCCAGTGTGTGGGCCATTCCGATATTAGAAGTACCGCTTACCCCGCCGATAAGCGCCCCTCGTACGCCATTGTTGCCGCTCAGACCCTGGGCCCGGCGCAGGCCAAATTCTAGGATAGGCTGGCCCTTGGAGGCTTCAACCATGCGGGAGGCTTTGGTTGCAATCAGTGTCTGGTGGTTGAGGGTGTTCAAAAAAGGCGTTTCCAGGATCTGGAGCATGGCAAAATCACCACGTAATATGGCCAGAGGAATACCCGGATGGATAATTCTGCCTTCCGGGATGGCCTGAATGGATACGGAACCAAAATGACCGTCATTTTTCAGCCAGTGTAAAAAATCTTCCCGGAACATCTGGCGCCCGTCAGGAGAAGTCTGGCTGCGCAGGCAGTCAAGATCAGCTTCGGTAAAACGCAGACCGTCCATCCATTCAAGCAGGGTGCCAAGACCCGCACTGACGCAGTAGCCGGCCTGATGGGAACCATAGTCAGGATAATTGCGGAAAAAATAGTCAAATTGTACCTGGCGGGTATGCAGCCCGTGTTTGAAATAGAGTTGGGCCATGCTCAGTTGGTACTGGTCAGTAAAAAGCATACCCGTGCTGATTGTTCTGTCCATGAAAAACTCGTTTTTTTAGGTTGGATACAGCCCACGGCAGAGCCGTGGCAGCTCAGGGAGCCTGCCATCTCTTGGCTGGCCTGGCAAGGAAGATTTTGAAGTTTGTGTTTCTTCTCTTTTGTTTGCAAGGGGTTAAAAATATTCTTGATTCCTTTTCCAACTTATATTATGTATTTTTTTTGAAATGTCTAATATTTCACATTCCCCGTCTTTTATATGTTAAAGGAAGGCGGCCCTATAAAATTTTTTTGTTCCGGCTGTAGTGAACGCTGACCTGATGGCGGCAAAAGGCGTGTCCTTTTACCTGCTCGTGTATCCGGCGTAAGCAATAACTTGAACAATCTTTGTACGCGCGGAGAGAGCGCGGCTGTTTTTTTCGTTTATAAACGATTGAAACTGAAGGAGTGAAGCTTCTGTAATCTGACACCTACTCAAAAAAGGAAGGAGAAAATGCCGAATTACGAACAGGGAGAACGGGAAAAACTGCAAAAGACAATGAGTCCTCTATCAGTATGGGCTCTTGCTTTGGGGGCCATTATTGGTTGGGGTTGCTTTGTTTTGCCTGGAATTAGGTTTTTGCCGGAATCAGGGCCTCTTGCCGGAGTTATTGGTTTTTTTCTGGGCGGGGGACTGCTTTGCTCAGTTGCTCTTTGCTACAGCATTCTTATTAAGGCCTACCCTGTTGCCGGAGGCTCATTTACCTATGCCTATATTGGTTTTGGTACCAAGGCCGGTTTTATCTGCGGCTGGGCGCTGGTGCTGGGGTATCTGTGTGTAATCGCGGCAAACGGTACAGCTCTTGCGCTGTTGACCCGTTTTGTCCTGCCCGGGGTTTTTAATGTTGGCTACCTGTACTCAATCGCTGGCTGGGATATTTTTGCTGGTGAGATGGTGGTTATTACTCTTGCTTTTGTCTTGCTGGCCTATATGAACTTTCGGGGCATGGATTTTGCCAGCAGTTTGCAGGTTTTCCTTGCCTTTGCCCTGATGGCCGGAGTGCTCGTTCTGGGCTTTGGGGCTGTGACTTTTGAGTCCAGCCAGCTTGAAAACCTGCGACCTCTTTTTGCTGAACACCGGACTCCCTTTTCAGCGGTAATCGCTATTTTGGCTGTTACCCCCTGGCTTTTTGTTGGTTTTGACACCATACCGCAAACTGCGGAAGAGTTTAATTTTGCCCCTGAAAAATCGCGGCAGTTGATGATTTCTTCCATTTTGTGCGGAGCGGCCATCTATTCAATCGTGCTTCTGGCGGTTGCCATTGTTATCCCCTATCCTGAATTGCTGCGGGCGAATTATCCCTGGCCCACAGGCGGTATTGCGGACATGATTTTTGGACGCTGGGGTGGAGTGTTTTTGGCCATACCTGTTCTGGCGGCCATTTTTACAGGCATGAACGGATTTTTCATGGCCACCACCCGACTGTTGTTCAGCATGGGTAGGGCGAATTTTCTGCCGCCCTTTTTCAGCAAGGTGCATGCGAAATACAATACGCCGGTCAATGCCATCTTTTTTACCCTGGCTCTGACAGTTGTCGCTCCCTGGTTTGGCCGTTCCGCCCTGAACTGGATTGTTGATATGTCGGCCATGGGAACAGCCCTGGCCTATCTGTACTCCTGCATGGCTGCCTACAAATATGTTGCCCGGCACCCTGAAATCCTGGAAGCCCGCTGGGGAAAACCTGTAGCGATTATCGGCTCCCTGACTTCAATTATCTGCTTTTTTCTTCTGGCCATGCCGGGGTCTCCGGCCGCGATTGTTTTTGAGTCCTGGGTAGCGCTTTTTATCTGGGTTGCCATCGGGGTGATGTTTTATCTCAGCCGGGCGGGAGAACTGAACAATATTCCTGTGCAGGAGATGAAGTATATGCTGCTTGGTGAAACAGACAGGCCGCTTTTGTTTGTTTCGGAAGATGAAGTAACGAATTAAAACGCAATGTGAATGTGTTGCAATATACTGTTTCTGAGCTGGATTCCTCCTGAAAACGGGGGAACCTGGTTTTTTTATTTTTTGGGCTTTGGCCTGTAATATGTTACGCGCCACTTACGCAGGTAAATATGAAAACAAACGCTGTAAATGAAAGTATTCGTAATATCGCCATTATCGCCCATGTTGATCATGGCAAAACAACCCTCGTTGACGCCTTGTTTCGGCAAAGCGGTCTGTTTCGGGATAATCAGGACATGGACGACCGGCTTATGGACAGCATGGAGCTGGAACGGGAGCGCGGTATCACTATTGCAGCCAAAAACTGCTCTGTCACCTGGGGCGGGAAAAAAATCAATATTATTGATACGCCTGGTCACTCTGATTTTGGCGGCGAGGTGGAGCGTTCCCTGTCCATGGTTGACGGTGCGATCTTGTTGGTTGATGCCTCGGAAGGGCCGCTGCCCCAGACCCGTTTTGTTCTGAAAAAGGCTCTGGATGCGGGGCTCAAGCTGATTGTGGTGGTCAACAAGATTGACCGCAGTGATGCCCGGGTAAGCGAAGTGCTTGACGAGGTCTATGACCTGTTCATTGATCTGGAAGCTGATGACGAACAACTGGAGTTTCCCGTGCTGTACGCCATTGGCAAGCAAGGGATTGCCAAAACCAGCCTTGAAGACACGGGAACTGACCTTGCCCCGCTTTTTGAGGCTATTGTCCGGGAAATTCCCGCTCCGGCGTATGTTGCTGAAGAGCCGTTTCAGATGTTGGTTTCAGACCTTGGGTATTCCGACTATCTGGGACGGCTGGCCATTGGGCGGGTGGTAAGTGGCGAGGCAAAGGCAAAATCCCAGATGCTGTGCATGAAAGAAGATAACGCCCAGACCGGCCTGAAAGTCAGCAAACTCCAAGTCTATCAGGGCATGCAGCTCCAGGAAACAGAAACAGCTCCTGCCGGAGAAATTATTGTGCTGGCCGGTGTTGAAGACGTGGTTATTGGTGACACCATCTGTCTGGCGGAAGCGCCCCGTGTCCTGCCCCGGATTCGGGTGGATGCACCCACTGTGGCCATGAAATTTTCCATCAATTCTTCTCCGCTGGCCGGACGGGAAGGCAAACTGGTGCAGTCAAGCAAGATTCGGGAACGGCTGTTAAAAGAAAGCCTGCGCAATGTGGCTATTGAGGTGGAAGACACCGAGGAACGGGATTCGTTTCAGGTCAAGGGGCGCGGCGAATTTCAGATGGCTATTTTGGTGGAAACCATGCGCCGTGAAGGTTTTGAGCTGACAGTCGGCCGGCCGGAAGTCATTTATCAGCGGGATGGAGACGGTAATCTGCTGGAACCGATGGAGCAGGTGCATATTGACTGCGAAGAATCCTTTGTTGGCGTGGTCACGGAAAAGATTTCCCTGCGCCGGGGACGGATGCAAAACATGGTTAATCACGGTTTTGGCCGGGCCCGTTTGCAGTTTGAAGTCCCTGCTCGTGGGCTGATTGGCTACCGTGACGAATTTTTAACTGATACCAAGGGAACAGGGATCATGAACACCCTGTTTGCCGGATACGGGCCGTACCGTGGAGATTTTCCGTCCCGGTACACTGGCTCCATTGTCTGCGACCGGTCCGGTGAGGCTGTGGCCTACGCCCTGTATAATCTGGAGCCGCGCGGCCGTCTTTTTATCACTCCGGGTGAGCCGGTGTACGAGGGCATGATTGTTGGTGAGCATAACCGGGAGAATGACATTGATGTCAACGCCTGCAAAACCAAGAAACTGACCAACCTGCGCGCGTCTGGCAAGGACGATAACGTCATTTTAAGCCCGGTGCTGCCCATGACCTTAGAGCGGGCCATTCATTTTATCCGTAATGACGAGCTGGTTGAGGTCACGCCGCAGTCCATTCGGCTGCGAAAAAAGGAACTTGGCGCGCAAAAACGGCACTCTTTGAAGGTCAGTGCCGGCAAAAAAGAGTAGCTACCGGTTTCGCGTCTGATATTGTAATGGCGGCTGCCTTATTGGGGCAGCAGATTTTCTTGTTTGAGCAGTTCCTGAAATTTGTCTGCCGGAACAGGCGGCGAAAAAAGATAGCCCTGACCGAATTTACAGCCCAGATCAGAAACAATTTTAAGCTGTTCCTTTGTTTCAATGCCTTCTGCCAGCGTGGTCAGCCCGATAGCCCTGGCCAGTCCAATAACCATTTTCAGCAGAGTCTGTGCCGAAGAAGCAGGCAGGTTCCAGACAAAGGAACGGTCTATCTTCAAGGTACGAAACGGCGTGTCCTGAAGATAGGACAGTGATGAATAGCCAGTGCCAAAATCATCAATGGAAGTCTTGACTCCAAGTTCCAGGAGTTCTTTTATCTGTCTTCTTGTCTGTTCCTGGTGCTGCATATAGACTGTTTCTGTGAGTTCCAGTCTGAGCTGCTCTGGTTTGATGGCATGTTTGTCAATAATGTCGCGAATGTCCCGTACAACTGTCCCCCGCTGGAAATGCCGGCCGGACAGGTTTGATGAAACATAGATATTTTTCAGCCCCTGGCGGTTCCATTTCATGAGCTGAAAGCAGGCCTGATCAAGAATCGTCAGGTCAATATCTGTAATCATACCCGTTCGTTCAGCCGCAGGAATGAAAATATCAGGCTGGAGAATGGTGCCGTCCTGTTCGTGCCAGCGTGCCAGGGCTTCCATGCCAACGATGGAACAGTCCGGTAAAGAGACGATTGGCTGAAAAAATGGCTGAATCCCTTTTTGGGTCAGGGCGTTGCGCAGGTCAATTTCTACCTTTACCTGTGCTTCCGCTGCAAAGGAAAGTTGTTTTGAATAAACATGAAAGCTGTTTTTGCCGGTCAGTTTGGCCTCATACATGGCCAGATCCGCAAAGATGATGAGTTGTTCGGCATCCTGGCTGTGATCCGGAGCCAGGGAAAGGCCGATACTGACGTTGAGAAAAATTTCAGCCTCACCTGCTACAACAGGACGGGTAAAGAGTTCCAGAATTTTTGAGGCCAACTCGGTGGCTTCCTGATTGCCGTTTTGTAATGGAGTGACAACGACAAATTCATCTCCGCTCATCCGCGCGACCTTATTTTGGGTTCCGACAAAGAAGTTGGTCAACCGTCTGGCGACCTGCTGCAGGATTTCATCGCCCCGTTTATGGCCCAAGGAATCGTTTATCATCTTGAATCCGTCAATATCCAGGGAAAATACTGCTAACTGGCTGTATTCCTTCTTTAATCTTTTGTCCAGATCAAATTGTATGCCGGTCCTGTTGGCCAGACCGGTCAGAGAATCTGTAAAAGCAATATTCGCCAGCAGTTTGGCTGTTTCTTTCTGGGGCGAGATGTCAACCATGGAGGCTATTGTCAGGTCTGTGTTCGGGATAGTGCTGACCGTTATAAGGACATACCGTGTCTCTCCGGGCAGTCTCTGCAGCCTGGTTTCATAGTTTCTGGGAGCTGTGCTGACATTTGTTCGCCGGAGCGTGTGGTATTCGCACATCTGTTTGATATCGTCGGGGTGGAAGAACTCGGGCCATTTATGGTCTTCCACCTCCGCTTTTTCTTTTCTGCCTGTCAGTTTGACAAACTCGTCATTGCTTTGCAGGATTGTCTTATTGTTACGGGAGATGAATATGGCTGTGCCGGTATTCATAAAAATTGTCCGGTAGCGTTGCTCGGACTCGCTTAACAGGGACCGGGTGCGTTCCAGTTTGCTGATATCAAGAAATGTTTTTAGGAACAGTTCCTCGCCCTGATGGGTAATAGGAGTAACAGAGGTTAAAACAGTACGGGACGTTCCGTCACTGCTGAAGAGTTTGCATTTTGAATTGCCCCCTCCCCCGTGGGGATTTGTGGTCAGGAACGGGGACTCGCATTCATCCTGGCAGATGTATCTGGTATATGGCTGACCAATGAGTTGTTCAGGGGGCAGGCCAATGATTGCCGCTCCATACTGGTTGATACGCAGCAGAGTGTCATCTTTGGACGAAACAAGCATTATTCCAACCTTGAGGGTGTTGAGCATGGTCTGTAAAAATGTTTCATTATCCTGACAGAAAACCAGAGAGTCCTGTACCAGCCTGCTCATCTTCTGTATTTCGTCTCCTGTTGTGATGGCTTGCAGGAGTTCCGGCGGGCTCTGACTGGCAACGCTGATTGTCAGCTCTTCGGCCGGTTGCAGAATTTTGCGGTTCAAAAAGTCAAGGGCCAGAAAAAAACCGATTACAGCCATAATGAGCTGGGTAAAAAACAGAATAAGCGTGATCCCGCGTTGGGATTCTTTCAGTTTCCATTCTTCCTGGGCCACGACCGCGACCGGAATAGTATCCGGTCGTTTGTCCAGCAGACGTATGCCAATGATTTTTTTCTGTGTTTCAACTGCCAGAAAGGAGTGAGACTCAAGAAGCAGCCTGCCTCTTTGTTCATCTATTTTTTCAAGCCAGTTCTGGGGCGGAAGAGCCTCTGTCCAGGGCAGAAGAGAAATTTCCAGGTTCAGCTTGTTGCTCAAACCGGAGACGTAAGATTGATCACATTTCCTGAGTCCCCATAACCAGCCTTGCACCATACCTGTGCCTCTGGAGTTCAGAATCGGCTGGCAAGCCGCCATGTACAGTTGGTTTTCAATGAGTACGATGCCCTCAAAGGTTGAGCGCTCTTTTTGGGGGAGATGATTGGAGACAAAATCAAGAATTTCCCTGCTGCAGGGAAACACAAGAATTTTCGGGGAGGACGCCATGACCGAGAAAAAAAGGCACCCGTCAGGTTTCAGGAAAACAAACGCGTCAACAGCTTGTTCGTGAAAAGCTGTCGGGGTGATATTCATTTCAGGATAGGAGGGATATTTTCCCCGCAGGAAATTCGCGCTCGCGTCTCGCCAGGCCCGGCTTTTTGTTATCTCGCTGAGGGTTGACAGATCCGTACGGATTGTTTCTATTGCCAAGTTGGTCTTTATTTCAACCTGCTTTTTTTCATAGGTGTCAAGAGCCGACCTGACCGTAAAAGAGACAATACCAATGGAAGCTAGGGTTAGAAGAATGAAAAGTACCGCCAGCGAAAAAAAGGCCTTGAGCCGAAGACTGTTGTTGCGCAACGGGTCGGGAAAGAGGAGTTTGATTTTACTGGCCAGCATGTTGTATATCTTTTTCCAGCGCCTTTTCAATATACGGTGGAATGGCGATATTGACGCTTTTGAGGTTATTGCGCGCCCGCAGGACGTACTTTATATCCACTCCGGCTTTTTCCCAGTACCCGCGGGGGTTGTCAATAAAGTCCGTAATCAGTTTGAGGCCCTCGGCATAGGAACTGACCAGATGGCAGCAGTTGATGATCCAGCTGGGGCCAAGTGGCGGAATTTTTTTGTTTTTGATTGTCTGCGGAGAGGTGATCGTGGCAAACTGTTCCAGGGTTTGTTGCCACAGAGGCTGTCCGTTCGGCCCAAGCCCGAAGGGATCAACAAAGATATATGGCGCGGGCAGGCAGTGCCCGATTTTCATAAAGGTCAGGGCCATGTTGATTTCGTAGCTGGTGCCAAATCCGCCAACATTGAAGATTTTGAATATGGACCGCCTGTCCATAATATCCTGGCGGGTATTGAGGGCCAGACTGATGAAATGCACCAGGATTTCCGGAGCCATGTTGATTTTCTGGCCGATTTTTTCCGCGTCAATGCCCACTCCAATACGGGCCACGTCCAGTTGAGCTGCCGCGTCATCAATGGCTTTCATTACGCCCGGGCCGCTGCCGTGCGTGACAGCGAAATGTCCGCGCAGACGCTGGTCTTTATTCAGACTGCTCAGAAAATCGCCAAACTGCTGAATCAGGCTGTCCTTGGTCTGCTCCACGGCTGAACCGAACACCGCGATAGTGGTGTGGATCTGGTCAAGTTCGGCCTTGCCTTTGGCTGTAACCCAAAATCCCTTGTAAAATTCCCGTACATGGGCCTCGTATTCTCCGGCTTCAATAACCAGAAAAAAGCGCATGCCCCCTTCTGACAGGTCAACAAGTTCTTCGTAAATATTCTGATCCAGGTAGAAATTTGGCGGCGCGCCGTTTTTTTTTACCCGGCTGCTGATCGTGCGCAGCATGACCACGCCAAACCCGTTGCGTTTGAGCACGCGCAGGGTATCCGTGGGTGGCAGACTGTCAGCCAGAAAGATTTTGGAAAGTTTTTGTTCACCGCCAACATAGGACAGGTTTTCAGTAATGGCTTCAAAGCGTTTCTGGATTTCGTTCCCGCTTTGGACAAGCGTGGCGGTTGAGCCACGAATCGCTTCGTACAGCAGCCGCCACTGAAATTCCGGTATCCAGTGCTGGTCTTCCTGTTCCCAGGGAATAGTCACTAGCTTGCCCGGCATAATCAGGCGGCCATAGGCGCCACCCAGTTCGGGAGAAGAGGAAATTTCATCAAAGAGCGTGGCGCAGATTTTGGGATCAAACAAAGACGTCAGTTCCGTGACATCAACCCCACGTTCAAGCATGGCTTTTGTTTGTTTCTGATTTGTAAACAGCTTGGTCGCGATTTGCTGAACCTGTTCACCAGCCGGATAGATTTTCAGGCGCACGCGCAGGTCTTTGGTATTGACTGCTGTTTTGCCTGTGTTGAACAGTTCCACATGCCGGGGCACGTTCATGCCTGTAGTGCGAATGCCGTCCAGCAAACGGGAAGCCAGATGGCAAATCTGCGGCTTGTTCAGCTCGCGCTGGATAAAAGCGCAGTACGGACCAAGTGAAATGTGGATCGCGCTGACCAGAAATTCGTAGCCCTCCATTCGGGCCGGAAGCCCTGAGGGAGACGGATGCTGGAACATACTCAGTCCGTGCTTGCCCCGAACAACCATTTCTGCGAAATTTTTGGGGATACCGAGCAGCTTCTGGGACATGATGAACCGGTAATTTTCAAGCGGCAGTTCAATAATACCGTCCGCGCTGATTGTGTGGCTTGGCGGCAGAAGAATATGTCCGGCCCTGATGGCCTTTTCAACCTCGTTTTTGGTGAGTGGCGGGGCCAGAGGAATAAAAAGACGGCCAATATCAACCGGCCCTTTTTCTACCAGGACTTGCAGGTCAGAAAGCGCCGCGCCCAGGTCGGGATTGAGGGCCGAGACAATAACGCCCAGATGCACGGTTTTATCCCGGTCTGAGATTCGCGGCGGCTCATCAGTAAAGGCAACGTCCAGTCCGATACGGGAATGGCCGCTGCGTCCGCTGATCTGGCAGAAATGTTCCAGTGATTTTTTTTCGCTGACCATGCGGGACGCGATATCACGCATCAGGCCGCGGAATTTGTCTCCGGCCCCTTCAAAGCGCATGGTGGCGGTGAGGCTGGGAGCGCTTTGTTGCGGAACAAAATGAATGTCGCTGACATCTGTCAGCTGGCCGTCAGGTGTTATAAGCGGAGCAGGCAGCATGGTTGTTCTCCCGGATTATTCGTTGTCTTCATCACTGGCTTCAGGGTGAGCTTGTTCCACGTCTTCTCCGTCTTCTTTTTCCAGCTGATCAAAACAGATCACCTTTTGCTCGTCTTCCAGACGGACCAGCAAAACTCCCTGCGTAGCCCGTCCAACCAACCTGATTTCATTGACGTTGATTCTGATGAGCTTGTTGGCCGAGGTCAGAAGCAGCACCTCACTTTCATCGTCCACCATCATGGCGCCGATAACAGAACCGGTTTTAAGCGTAACCCGCATATTGATAATACCTTTGCCACCTCGTGACTGGGCCCGGAATTCTTCCAGCTGGGTGCGTTTGCCGTACCCTTTTTCAGCAATGGTCATCAGGGCCTTGGTTTCATCAGTGGCAATAACGCCTGTGACCACATAGTCATTCGGGCGCAGGGCAATGCCCTTTACTCCGCTGGCCGAGCGGCCCATTGCCCGTACTTCATTGCAGGCAAAGCGGATACCGTAGCCGCCCCTGGTAACCAGTAGGGCCTCGTCCCCGTTATCAACTTCACGCACGGCAATAAGTTCGTCATTGTCGCGCAGACCAAGGGCGATCAGGCCGGTTGTCCTGATATTGCGGTACAAACTCATAAGCGACCTTTTGACCACGCCGTTGCGGGTAATGAAAAAGAAGGAGCGGTCTTCCGGCAGCTCACGGTAGGCCATAACCGCGGCCACGCTTTCGTCTTTATCGAGTGGAACGAGATTGGCGATATGCACGCCCTTGGCAGTGCGCCCGCCTTCCGGCACCTGATGCACCTTGATCTGGAACATCCGCCCCCGATTCGTAAACAGGTTCAGAAACTGGTGGTTGGAGGTTGCCAGGATATTGGCAATGAAATCCTGATCAGAAACCTGCGCGCCGATAATGCCTTTTCCGCCCCGTTTTTGCTGATGATAATTACTCAGGGCTGTGCGTTTCATGTAACCGCGATTTGACAGGGTAATAACCACATCGTCATCTGGAATAATATCTTCTGCGTCCAGCTGTTCAGGATCATGGTCAAGGAAGACAGACCGGCGCTCAGTGGCAAACGTGGAGCGTAGTTCGTTGAGTTCCTCGCGGATAACCGAGTGCAGAACTTCGCGGTTTGATAAAATGCTGTTTAAATACTCAATGGTCTGCAAAAGTTGTCGCAGTTCTTCCAGCAGCTTTTCCCGTTCCAGATTGGTCAGACGCTGCAAACGCATATCCAAAATAGCCTGGGCCTGAACTTCACTGAAATCAAATTGTTCCATCAGGCCTGTTTTGGCTTCTGCCGGCGTTTTTGATCCTCTGATCAGGGTAATGATTTTATCAATAGCGTCCAGGGCCATTTTCAGACCTTCAAGGATATGGGCCCGTTTTTGCGCCTTATCAAGTTCAAAACGGGTGCGGCGCAGGACAACTTCCTTACGAAAGGCCAGAAACAGTTCAAGTATGTCCTTGAGATTTAAGAGGCGCGGACTGTTGTTGACAACAGCCATCATGTTGATGCCAAAACTTGTTTGCAGCGGCGTGTACTTGTACAGTTGATTGATTGTGATTTCAGAGTAAGCGGTCTTTTTCAGATCCAGCACAATACGCATCCCTTTCAGACTGGTTTCGTCCCGCAGATCGCTGACACCCTCAATGCGGCCGTCATTGATGAGCTGGGCGATTTTTTCCAGTAGGGCGGTTTTATTGAGTGCATAAGGAATTTCACGGATAACAATGCGTTCCTGATTGTTCTTTCTGGTTTCAACCTCGATTTTGGCCCGGATTTTTACTGAGCCCCGTCCTGTGTGATAGGCCTCGCGCAGACCTTTTTGGCCGTAAATATAGGCGCCGGTCGGGAAGTCCGGCCCGGGGATAAAACGGCATAAATCATCAATACTGGCCTGTGGATTATCCAGCAGGTGAATGGTCGCGCGTACCACTTCGTTTAAGTTATGCGGCGGAATATTTGTGGCCATACCAACGGCAATGCCTGATGAACCGTTGATGAGCAGGTTGGGAACCCTGGTTGGCAGCACTTCCGGTTCCTGCAGGGAATTGTCATAGTTGGGCCGGAAATCAACCGTATTTTTTTCAATGTCGGTCAGAAATTCTCCGGCCAGACGGGACATACGGCTTTCGGTGTACCGCATGGCCGCGGCGGAATCTCCGTCTATGGAACCAAAGTTGCCCTGTCCGTCAACAAGCGGGTCACGCATGTTGAAATCCTGGGCCAGACGGACAAGGGCGTCGTAGACAGCCGAGTCGCCGTGCGGGTGATATTTACCGATAACGTCACCAACAATACGCGCTGATTTTTTGTATGGCCGGTTGTAGGTGTTAGACAGCTCGTGCATGGCAAAAAGAATGCGCCGGTGCACGGGTTTGAGTCCGTCTCGTATATCGGGAATAGCCCGGCCAACAATGACGCTGAGTGAATATTCCAGATAGGATTTTTCAATTTCCTGTTCGATACTGATATGGTTTTCGTTGCTGGACACAGTTTTCCTCGTAATAATTTTTCATGAACGCGACAGTGCCGCTAAATATCAAGCTCGGTAACCCGAAGAGCGTTTTTTTCTATAAATTCCCGCCGTGGCTCAACCTTGTCGCCCATGAGCTTGGAAAACAGGTCATTGGCTTCGCTGGCGTCTTCAATCCTGACCCGGAGCATGGTCCGTTTTTCCGGGTCCATGGTTGTTTCCCAGAGCTGATCCGGGTTCATCTCTCCCAGACCTTTATAGCGCTGAATGCTGAACAGTTTATGCCCCAGTTCAGACAGGGTGGCCAGAAGTTCAATCGCTCCCCTGACACTGCCCTGTTCCTGCTCGCCCTCTTTTTTTAAAATAGTGAACGTCAGATCCGGGCTTTGAGATTTCATGGTCTGAAAGGCCTCGTATCCGATCTTGTACAGACGGGAATTGAAAAATTCCAGACCCAGCCTGGTTGTTTGCAGGTTGGCATCGGAAAAGAGCAGAAAATGTCTGGTTTCGTCTCCCTGTTCTTCGGTTCGTAACTCCAGGCTGTATTCCGGCGCCAGTTCCCGGCCCAGGGCTTTAAGCTGCTCCGGCAGGAGTTCTTTGGGACTCAGACGTTCAGCATAGCCAAGCAGTTTGTAAAACAGATTTTCATTCAGTCCGGCGTTCATACCCTCCTGCACACATTTTTTAATGTGCAGGGCCTGGTCAAGAAAATCACGGAGCGGTTCATCTTCGATTTTTTGTCCTGTTGAGGTCAGCAGGGCAAAGTCGGAACGGACACGGTGGAACAAAATGTCGTTTAATTCTTCCTCATTATGCACGTAGCGTTCAAAACTGCCCTTGTGCACGCGGTACAGGGGGGGCTGGGCAATATACAGATAGCCGCCCTCGATCAGTTCCCGGTATTGACGGAAGAAAAAGGTTAAAAGCAGGGTGCGGATATGCGCGCCGTCAACATCGGCATCAGTCATAATTACGATTTTATGGTAGCGCAGTTTTTCCAGATTCAGGCTGTCCTCGCCGATACCCACGCCCATGGCCGTAATCATGGCCTTGATTTCCTTGTTTTCCAGCATCTTGTCAAAGCGGGTTTTTTCCACGTTCAGGATTTTACCGCGCAGGGGTAAAATGGCCTGGAATCTGGAGTTGCGGCCCTGTTTGGCGGAACCGCCCGCTGAATCACCCTCTACAATGAAGATTTCGCTTTCTTCCGGTTTCTTGCTCTGGCAGTCCGCCAGTTTGCCGGGCAGGGAATGGTCGCCAAGCGCGCCCTTGCGCCGCACAAGTTCTCTTGCCTTGCGCGCGGCCGCCCTGGCCCGGGCAGCGTCAACAACCTTGTCCAGAATATCGCGGGTTTCGCGCGGGTGTTCCGCAAAAAACGTACAGAGCTGGTCGTAAACAATGCTGTTTGTGTAGGCCGCAACCTCGCTGTTGCCGAGTTTGGTCTTTGTCTGGCCCTCAAACTGTGGCGAGGGAATCTTGACACTGATGATGGCGGTCAGGCCCTCGCGTACATCATCACCACTTAATTTTTCTTTATATTTTTTGGGAACGTCCGGTGTGTTCTGGATATAGTTGTTAATGGCCCGTGTAAGCGCGGTTCTGAAACCCTGCAAATGCGTGCCGCCTTCCTTGGTGCAGATATTGTTGGCAAAGGTATGGACGTTTTCCTGATAGCCGCTGGTGTATTGCATGGCAAAATCAATAACCACGTTGTCCATCTCTCCCTGGCCGGAGATGATCGGGTGCAGGCCGCTTTCCTTGTTTTTGTTCTCCACAAAGGAAACGATGCCGCCTTCGTAGCAGTAGCTGATGTTTTTCTGGTGCTTTTCGTCCAGAAAATCAATGCGTACGCCGCTGTTCAGGTATGCCAGTTCTTCAAAACGTTTGGCCAGAATTTCGTGCTGAAAATCTATGGTTTCAAAAATGGTTTCATCCGGCAAAAACTTGATGGTTGTCCCTGTATGGTCGCTTTCACCGACTGTGGCGAGCTGGGTGACCGGAACGCCCCGTTCGTATCTTTGGCGGTAACGGTGTCCGTCACGCTTGATGCTGACTTCCAGATAGTCGGACAGGGCGTTGACAACGGAAACACCAACTCCGTGCAGCCCGCCGGATACCTTATAGGCATCGTTGTCGAATTTGCCGCCGGCATGGAGAACGGTCATCACAACTTCCACTGCCGGGCGCTTTTCCTTGGGGTGTATATCAACCGGAATGCCCCGGCCGTTATCCTTGACGCTGACGCTGTTATCAACATGCAGGGTGACAACAATATGGTCGCAATGTCCGCCCATGGCCTCGTCTATGCAGTTGTCAATAACTTCATAAACCAGGTGATGCAGGCCATAGCTGTTGGTACTGCCGATATACATGGCCGGACGTTTACGGACAGCCGAAAGCCCCTCTAAAATAGTGATGCTTCCGGCATCATAGCTCTGATGTTCAGACATTCTTATTTCTCTTCCTCTGTTGCGTACAGTGTTTCTTCAATGATTTCTACAGGCATGGTCACGACAACATAATTTGCCTCTTCCTTGGCCGTGATCTGGCAGGGAGTGAGTTCACCGGAAAAGTTAAAAATAACTTCCTTACAGGCAAAATGGGACAAAATATCAAGAACCGTTTTGGTATTCAAGGCAATGGAGCTGATTGTTCCTTTATACTGAACAGCAATTTGTTCCGAGGCCTCGCCTGTGTCCTGGCCTTGACTGGAAATCGCGATAGTTTCAGGTTCAAGCTGAAAAATCGTGGCCTTGTTGGCAACGGTGTTAAACAGCAAGATGCGGTTCAGGCAGTTGATAAGTTCCTGGCGGTCAATGGTCATGCTGGAAACAAACTGGTCTTCGTACTGACTGAGAATCCTTTTGTGGTCAGGAAAAATATAGGAACTGAGCGGAACACTGAGCACCTCTTTCTTCTGGTCAGAGCGGATAAACAACTTTTTGTCCTTGAGCGTGATTTCTATTTCATCGCTGGAGATCAGGCGGCGGATTTCCAGCAGATGTTTTTTGCTGATCAAAAATCCGTTTTCAGGAATAAGAGTGTGAAGTTCCGGGTTCTTGAATTTGACAAGCGCGAACTGGTGCCCATTGAGTCCGCAGACTTCAATGCTGTCGTGCCCTAGTCTGGCAAAGTTGATACAGGACATGGCCATCATGCTTTCTTCGTCACTGGTGCAAAAGGCGATGCGTTCAATCAGTTCCTTGAGAAAATCGCCAGACCAGAGCACGGCCTCTTCCTGCGGAAACGGCGTAAAGGGCTGAAACCAGCTCGCGTCATTGGTTGGCAGTTTATATTTTTTACTGCCCTGTTCAATAAACAGCGGAGCGCCTTCCTGTTCCTGGCGCAGGGTGATGTCGCCTGACGGCAAACGCCGGAGCAACTCGCTGAAATTTTTTCCCTGCACGCCGACAGAGCCTGGCTTGATGACATTGGCGGGGTAGGAACCCGTGAACTCAAAACTTGAGTCCGTGGCCAGGATTTCCAGCCGGCCAGAGTTCGTCCGCAGCCAGATTGTGCGCAAATAGGCCGCGCCGGTTTTCATTGGCAGGATGTTTGCCGCTTTTTGCAGACCATCAATAATATCGTCTTTTATGACCTGAAGTTGCATGATTGTTCCTAATTTGTTTTGGCCGTGGCATAAATGCGGGCCAGTTCTTTTTTCAGTTCCGGTTCATTTTTTATCCGGTGTTCAATTTTTCTGAAACTATATAAGGCCGTGGTATGGTCCTTGTTCCCGAACAGTGTGCCCAGAGCTGGAAAGGAAAATCCCAGGTAGGTGCGGCAGAGGAATATGGCAACCTGGCGCGCGCCCGCAATGGCTTTTTTCCTTTTGCTGGAGCGGATGTCTTCCTCGGAAATCTGGTAATAGTCGCACACAGCCCTGATGATTTTTTCCGCGCTCGGCGGTTGATTTTTATCTGAGATCTCACTGACAATGTTTTTAAGCAGAGTGAGGGACAGGTCTGAGCTGACTAATTGCTTGTAGGCCGCGATTTTCAGCAGACTGCCTTCCAGAGAGCGAAAATCGTCAAAATGCCTGACCAGATAAAACACCTGCTCTTTATCAAGTTTAAGGTCCCGCCGTTTGCTTTCCCTTTGCACAAACCGGATCTTGATATCAATGTCCGGTTTTTTCAACGAGGCAATCACCCCGCCAAGCAGACGGGATTTGAGCTGTGGCAGCATGTCCGCGAAATCAGTTACAGGTACGGAAGTGCAAAACACCATTTGTTTTTGCTGGGCTAACAACGTGTCAAACAAGGGAATAAGTTCGTTTTGCAGGTCGGGAAACTCAATAATCTTGTGGAAATCATCAAGAAATAAAAAACGGTAGCTGCTGGCAACAGAAAAAAAATTGTCGCGCTTCAGCCTGGCAAAAAGCGTGTTCAGGCTGGTAATATCGCCCCAGAAACCATGTGCGGCTGCCGTGCCCATTTTTTCAAGAATCGCTTCCAGCAGATGGGTTTTGCCCCGTCCATTTTTTCCGTAGAGAATAAGGGGATTAAAGTTGGGTTTGTCCTGATTGGCAATGGCCTGACAAAGGGTGAACGGGAAGTCGTTTTTGGCGTTGGTCAGAAAATTTTCAAAGCAGTAGCGGGGGGCGGGGTTTTCAGGGCTGGCAGCTTTTTGCAGTGTTGGGCGTGATTTTATTGGCGGAGCGCTGCGCACGGTGTATTCTATGCCGGTGATTGAAGGGTGTTGCCGTATGATTGTGTTCAGCGTGCCCGCTTGTTTTTCCAGAAACCATGTTTTGAGAATGTCATGCGGAAAAGCAAGGCGAAGAGTACCGTCCTTATAGTCAAAGGTGATGGAAGAAAGACTTTGTCCCATATGTTCATTGCCCGCTTTGGAACACAAGGTATTTTTTATGTCCGCGACAATTATTTTCGTGTCCACTTGTGACACAGGAGCTTGCTGATGCGTGTTTGGTGTTGTCAATAGCTTGCCATTTTGTGTTATACTGGCTGAATCGTATGCCGGTCATTGTTGCCTGAAAAAGGGAGAATAGTTGTTGGTCGCGGTGAGGTCAAGGTCATTTTCTGGGACAGGCAGGGGGCCGATATATGGAAAACCATAATCTTGCTGCCGCGCCGGGAAAAAGTGTATGTTCGGGCTTTTTGACAAAAGACTTCCGCCCGGTTTGAAAATAAAAAGGAAATACAGCGTTCAAAAATTATTTTCTGCAAAAGTCGGGCTGTGGATTTGGCCAGGCATCGGGGGCTGGACAGTGAAAAAAAAAAGAACTAATAGCTTCCCGTTTATGGGCTTGGAGCATTGTGTGAAAAGTACGTAACACCAGGCGTGAACGTCTGTTTTTTTGATAAAAAATTTGGAGGATACTATGGGAAGTCACAAGAAGATTGAAAGGCAAAAAGAACTGGACCGTCGTCGCAGACGGAGAAAAAAACGCCTTAAACTGCGTATCAAACAGGCAAAGGAAGCGGCCAAGTCCGCGTAGCGGAAAAATTTTGTCCGAAAACGTGGAAATTCGTTTTTTTTTTTGGGGGGGGGGGGAATAATGCCTATTTATGAGTATAACTGTAAAAAATGCCAGCAGATTTTTGAAAACTGGCAAACCGGTTTTGAGGAGCAGAACGTACCCTGTCCTGTGTGCCGGGGAAGTGCTGTCAGGGTAATGTCCAATACCTCTTTTGTCCTGAAAGGAACCGGCTGGTATGTAACTGATTACGCCGGCCGTACTCCTTCCGGCGGCACTTCCGCCGGGGAAAAATCTGCTGACAATGCGGCTGGAACCTCGGCGGGCAAGATTGATTCCGGTTCAGTAGCATCGTCTCCCGCTGCCGCGTCCTGAACAGGCGGCGCTGGTTGTAAGGAAATCTCATGATTGACAGATATACCCGCGCGGAAATGGGTAGCCTTTGGACACTGGAATCCCGTTTTCGAGCCTGGCTGGAAGTTGAAATCGCTGTTTGTGAGGCATGGACGGAACTTGGGCGTATCAGCCATGAAGATATGGCAACCATCCGGGCCAGGGCTGATTTCGACCTGGAACGGGTGTTGCAGATTGAGCAGACAACCCATCATGATGTTATTGCCTTCTTGACGGCTGTGGAAGAAAAGGTCGGGCCTGCCGCCCGTTTTATTCATCTTGGCTGCACGTCGTCAGATATTGTGGACACGGCCAATGCCCTGCTTTTAACCCGCGCGGGCAGGCTTATCCTGCGGGGTCTTGACGGGTTGCTGGAAGTGCTGCGCGAGATGGCTTTTACGCATAAAGACCAGATGGTTATAGGGCGCACGCATGGTATCCATGCTGAACCGACAAGTTTTGGTCTCAAGCTGGCTGGTTTTTACGCTGAATTTGGCCGGCATCGTCAGCGTTTTGAGCAGGCTGTCTGCGGCGTTGCCTATGGCAAGATTTCCGGTGCTGTTGGGACGTATGCCCAGCTTGAACCGGAACTTGAAGCCAGAGCCTGTGAGCTGTTGGGATTAAAACCGGATCCGGTTTCCACCCAGATTGTGCAGCGTGACCGGTACGCGCATTATTTTTCGAGCCTGGCCCTGATTGGTGGAGGCATTGAGCGTTTGTGTACCGAGCTGCGCCATTTACAGCGCACGGAAGTGCTGGAGGTGGAAGAAGGGTTTCGCCCTGGACAAAAAGGCTCTTCGGCCATGCCGCATAAGAAAAATCCGATTTCCGCGGAAAATCTGTGCGGGCTGGCTCGTCTGGTGCGGACAAATGCTTTGGCGGCCATGGAAAACATGCCGCTTTGGCATGAGCGGGACATCAGCCATTCTTCGGTTGAGCGGGTGATCATGCCGGACTCGACCATCCTTGTTGACTATATGCTGGCGCGGCTGACAGCTTTGTTGCGCGGCCTGCGCATCTTGCCGGAAAACATGGCCCGTAATTTAGCTGCTTCGTATGGCCTGTATTTTTCGCAGCGCCTGTTGCTGGCTCTTGTTGGAAGTGGTATGGCCCGTCAGGCCGCCTATGAAATGGTGCAGAAAGTCGCCATGCGCTGCTGGAACGAGCGGCTGTTTTTTCCTGATGAAATAAAAAAAGACGAGAGAATCACGCAGACCCTGAGTGCGGAGCAGTTGGCCGAGGTTTTTGACGCTGGCTATTACCTGCGCCATGTGGATCATATTTTTGGACGGGTATTTGAGTAATGGAAGCAGAAATGAAAAAGCGTCTGGCACAGATTTTGCTCGAAAAATCCTATCTTGAAGGTGAGTTTACACTGACTTCCGGCCGGAAAAGTGATTATTATTTTGATTGCAAGCATACGGCCCTGCACCCTGAGGGGGCGTTTTTGCTCGCGCATCTTTTTTTGCGCATGATTCAAAAAATGGACGGCGTGCAAGGAGTGGGCGGAATGACGCTTGGCGCTGACCCGCTTGTCAGCTCGGTGTCGCTTCTTTCGTATATTGAAAAAACGCCTTTGCCCGCGTTTATCGTTCGCAAACAGCCCAAAGGCCACGGTACGAATCAGTATCTGGAGGGGCTGAAAAATTTTTCAGCAGGTGACAGGGTTTGTATGCTGGAAGATGTCGTCACAACCGGAGGCTCGCTTTTAACGGCCTGTGAGCGGGTGCGTGAGGCTGGTCTTGTGGTTGCCGGAGTTGTATGTGTTCTTGATCGGGAACAGGGGGGGCGGCAAAATTGTATTGATGCCGGCTACAGCTTTCAGTCTATTTTTACCAGACGGCAGCTTGTGCAGGCAGGTCAAGGTCAGGTTTGAAATGAACAGTTACGCGCGTTGTCTTTTTCTTTTCTTGTCGTTTTTATGCGCAGGCTGCCAACATCAGGCAGCCTCTTTTTTATGGCCGGACTCTGATTACGCAGATATGACCAGAGCCTGGACCCGTCATCACACATTTTACGATGGCATTGAGGTTGCTCTTGACGTGCATGTTCTGCTGAAATCCTGGCAGTGGCGGCAGAGTGCGCTGCAAAAAGAGGCAAAAGATTATGCCCTGCCCGCCGGTGAATACCAGGTTCGGCAAAATGCTGTTCGGGAAGCCCACACCAGAGGAGTGGACTGTATTGTGGCGCTCGCGGGCAATACAGAGGTAGAGTTGCATCTGCCTCGTTCGTTTGGAAAACTGTATCTGTGCTTTGACGGGCAGCGGGTTGAGCCGCTCGAAATCCGCAGATTGAAATGGTCTGAGGCAAAACTGCGTTCAGCCTTTTCTTTCTGGACTCCCTGGCAGGAGGTGTACAGTGTGCATTTTCCTGTTGTGCCAAAGGGCGAATGTTCCGTGCTGCTTACCGGACCGTTTGGAAGTGCGAGTTTTGTCTGGGAAAACTTCCAGTGATTTTACAGGGAAATTTTGCAGCGAACGTGTTGGATAAAAATTGTATTTTGGAAGTTGAAGTATGAAAATTCGTTTTGAATATTCCTTGCTGCACTTGCAAATTGGCGTTGTCTGCTTCTTTTTCTGTCTGTTTTGCTTTTTTCCTGATGCCAGGGCGCAGGAGCTGGTGCCTGCCTGGAAAGGTGTGCCGGGTGTCGTGCTGGTTGTGGACAAGAGTCAGCAGAAACTTTTTGTCTATGATGGTGAAAAACGCGGGCTTTTGCGGGAAATTGTCTGTACAACAGGCCAGGCAAAAGGAGATAAACTGGTGGAAGGTGACCTGCGTACGCCGGAAGGCGTGTATTTTATTGAACGCAGGATTGAAAACGGGCTTGATTTTGAGCTGTACGGTGGACAGGCTCTGGTTTTGAATTTTCCCAATCCCGTGGACAAGGCCGCTCAAAAAACAGGCTATGGTATCTGGATTCATGGCCGTGGCCGCCTGATTGTCCCCCGCGATACCAGGGGGTGCGTGGCCATGGACAATGAGAATCTGAACGCGCTCAGGACTCAGAGCCAGCTTGGCTGGACACCGGTTTTTATTGTCAACTCGTTGCCGGTCAGGGAACAGGCCGGTTCGTCAGAAGATTTGTCTTTGTTGGTGGACAAGACAGGGAAGTGGGCCCGGAACTGGTCTGCAAAAAGCGATGCTTTTTTTGCCGGGTACAACCCGCAGGCCAGTATTGCCGGAAGGTCATTTTCCACTTTTGCGGCCCAGAAAAGAAACCTGTTTCGTCGCTACGCCTGGATTCATGTTTTTCTTTCTTCCGTGCGTGTGGTATGCGCGGGTTCCTATGCCGTAACATATTTTGGTCAGTTGTATCAGGCTCCGGGCTGCAGCCTTGAAGGGATTAAGCGTCTTTATTGGCAAAAGGACAAAGATGGGAACTGGAAGATCGTTGGCGAGGAATGGCGAAGAAAGGATCTGGGATTACAAAAGGTTTACCGGCAGCAGCGGCGTCCAAAACTTCTGGCCTGGCTGGAGTCGTGGCGGCAGGCGTGGGAAAAGGGCAGTCTGGAGCGTTATGGAGCATGCTATCTGCAAACAGCGGCCCAAGGTCGGCGTAAGGGACTTCAGGCTATTTGCGAACATAAAAAAGAAGTCTGGAACAAGGCCATGCCGACCAGAGTGGAGTTTGAAAATATCCAGATAAGAGACGTGCCTGAAGGTGTTGTAGTGAGCGCGACCCAGATTTTTGCGGACGCAACTGGGTATCAGGACAGGGGATTGAAAGAATTGCTGCTATTGCCTGACGGAGAAAATAGCTGGAAAATCGTACGTGAAGAGTGGAAAAAACAATGAGAATTTTTTTACTGGCCCTGCTGTGGAATCTGGGCTTCTGTTCTTTGGTTTTTGGGGATACCTCGTATGTTTTTTTTGAAAAAACTCAATATCCGTTGACTGTGCATGTCCTTGAGGGCCAGGAAGCCGGCCCGACAATTCTGGTACAGGGCGGGATTCAGGGAGATGAGGCTTCCGGGTACATGACAGCCGAGCTTCTGGGGCGCGCGCGGGTCAAAAAAGGACGGCTTATAGTTATTCCTCGGGCGAATCTGCCATCTGTTCATTTGCGGCAGCGTCAGGTCAACGTGGATATGAACCGCCGTTTTGATCAGGAGTACGGAAAATTTTACGAAGATATTCTGGCCAGGGCTGTCCGGTATATTCTTAAAAACTGTGATGGGCTCATTCATTTACATGAGGGGAGTGGTTTTTACAGCCCGACCTATGTGGACGGGAATAAAAATCCCAAGCGGTATGGTCAGTCGGTGATTATTGATACCGAAATTTATAAAGGGATAAATCTGGGAAAACTATGTCGCCGTGTCCTGGCGGATTTCAATCCCGAAGTGCGTCCGCAGAAATACGCTTTTTCCCTTTTTAATACCCGAACAATCGAAAACAGTTCGCCCTACCTTGAGCAGCGCAAATCCCTGAGTTATTACGCCCTGACGCAGTTAAAAATACCCGCCCTGGCTATTGAGGTCAGCAAGTCCATTGCGGATCTGGACTGGAAGGTTCGTCAGCAGCTGGCACTCACTCTGGCTTTTTTACGGGAAATGGGAGTGGAAGCGGAGTGCGATGTGAATAGTGAAGTGCGGGACTGGTTTGAGCATGATGTCTTTTTGCAGATAAACGGCAGGACGCTGGAAAACAGCGCTACTTTGCGCGCGGGTACGGAGCTGATGGTTCAGCTTGAAGCCCGGGATTCCCATGCCGCCTATGCCGTGTTTGCCTCTGACCGGCCGGGATATGATTTGCTGAAAGGATCACGCTATCTGATTCGTCCTTTTCATTCGCTGGATCTGTACGCTGATGGGAAAAAAATCCGTTCCATTGCTGTTGATTGGCAGGAGGCAGAGCTGGACGCGGGACAACAAGGTGATTTTGTCTATAAATTGAATGGCAAGACGTTTTTTTCTCCAGCGGGCAGCATTGTGGCGGCGCGGGAGGGTGATCGGCTGGTTTTGGAGGGCGTGCTCGGCAGCCAAAAGGAAGAAGTGCTGAATGTGAAAGGATATGTGGCCAACCCGCCCGGAGTGTATAATGGTGGTCAGGACATTGGTGTGGAGATTGTTTTGAGCCGTGAGATGTTTTTGTCCCGGTATGTGAAAAAAAATGGACAGCGGTGGACGTTTCGCGCAGAACGTGAAACCCCCGGAACAAAGGTCCGTCCTGTTGTTTTCGACGTGCGGCCGTACCATTCTCCGGCGTTTGTTTTGACAGGAGGTGGGCAAAAGATCGTTGTGTATGCTCCCCGCAGTGGAGAAATTGAATTGCCGGAAGGGGAATATGTCTTTGAAGGCGGTTGGGCCGGTGACGCGGACAGTGTGTATTGTTTGTTGAATGGCCGTTTGATTCAAAAAAACGAGAAAATTCTTTTTTCTGAAAAAGAGAAAAACAGGATCGAACTTGTTGATAAGAATTCATTTTTTATCTTGTCCGATTTTGTTTTTCACCCGTTTCGGAATTTTTTGTAAATTTTTTATTGACGTTTTTTTTATTTTTGGCTAAGAATTATTTTCTTGGGCGT
>CAUUHW010000006.1:0-169907 GCA_963545205.1 uncultured Desulfovibrionales bacterium | reverse complement strand
GAGGATTTGAACCTCCGAAGGCGTTCGCCGACAGATTTACAGTCTGTTCCCTTTGACCACTCGGGAACCCCTCCAGAAACAATGGAGCTGGCGATGGGACTTGAACCCGCAACCTGCTGATTACAAATCAGCTGCTCTACCAATTGAGCTACGCCAGCGAAGGAATTAGAGCAATACAGACTTCAACTCTGTTTGGCAAGTATTTTTTCAGCAAGAAAAAAATCTTCAACAGAAGATTCTGCTTTTTTGCAACACAACCCAGCGAAAATACAAAGGAAAATCAGGCAGACACGCCACGCGAGCTATTGCGCCTTCCAGTCAACAACAACCATGGCCTGCTCACCATTTTTACGGCGGTAGCGAACAAAGTCATTTTCAAGGCCGAACTCGTACACATTTTTGGTGACCAGCACATCCTGACGGCAATAGTCAACAATTTTATCCACACGTCCTTCCCGCCACCAAGTCAGGGCCTGCAGACCATCCGCGGATTTCTTCTCCCTCAGGGTTGCCTGGGCCACATTATCAAGGGAAACACGAAACTTCAGACGCCGGTGCAGATCCGCCAGCAGATCAAGACTATTTATCGCCTGACAGTCAAAAGAAAAATACCCCGCAAGTACCTTGTAATCAAAGCCAAGGGTGTTAAATCCGACAACGAGATCAGCCCGCGTCAGCCGTTCAACCAAGTCCTTCACATCTTTTTCATAATAGGTTTCAAACTGTTGTGTGTCGGACGCGTACACGACTGCACAGCTCAACCCCATATCGCGCGCGTTATGCCAGCCGCCAACCTCATGGGCGGAACGCTGCGTTTCCAGATCAAAAACAAGATATTCCTTCACCTGTTCTCCACTGCCAGGTCAGGCTACACTTTTTTTGCCCGGAGCCAAGGCCAAATCAGCTGCCGCGTCAGGGTCATAACAGGTCAGCCCGCAGCGCAGACATCTTTTAGCCTCGTCAATGGCTTCCTGATCTTTCAGTCCCTGAGCAAGTTCTTCGTGAAAAGACTGCCTCTTTTCTTCCGGTGACAGATCGTTCAGCACAAACTGCCGTTTCAGTTTGGGCGGAGATTGCATATTTTTCAAAATTGTTTCGGTCAGAACACGGGTCTGCAAATCCTCAGGAACAACAATTTCCCCCTTGCTCAAAAACTGCCAGATCGAACGCGCGGCAAGCCGACCCGCAGCAAGCGCACTCATCAGATACCCCGCACCACTTGTCAGTTCGCCACCGGCAAAAACACCGGAAAGACTTGTCTGCAAGGTTTGCGGGTCAACCTTGATTGTTCCATTTTTTTCATCAATATCAACAAGAAAAGTTCCATCAGCCTGACGATAGGGCGAAAGATCGGGCACCCGTGTAATGGCAACCACCATCAAATCGGCCTCAATTTTCTCATTTGAGCCTTCCACCTGCACTGTTCCGGCAGCAGGTTTCTTGGGATCCTTAAAATCCAACTTGACATACTCAAGTACCGATCTGCCTTCTGGCAAGGACGCAAAAGATACAGCCTCAACCATTGGCAGTATGGCAACTCCCAATTCTTCCGCAGAACGAAGCTCGGATTTTGTTGCCCGCATCTTGAGTTTAGGGCAATCGCACAAAATGGTTGCAGACCTTGCGCCCAGCCTGATTGCGCATACTGCGCTGTCAACAGCGGTATGAATATCTCCAAGCACCACAACATCTTTGTCCGCAAGCGTTGTCAAAGTACGGTTTATAGAAGCCAGAAAGTCGGTTCCCCCAACCAGGCTGACCTGATCCGAGCCTTCAATACGCAGCTGACCGCTAAAAGGCGCGCCAGTTGCCAGGAAAATGGCCTCAAATCCATCTTCCTGCAACGACTGAATATCAAAATCCCGCCCGAACCGGACATTTCCACGAAAATTAATCCCAAGCCCAAGAATGCCATCAACCTCCCAGTCAACAATCCTTTCTGGCAACTTGTACTCAGGAATGCCGTAACGCAACATACCGCCGGCCTTTTCCCGGCTTTCAAAAATGGTTGGTTCATATCCGATACGGCGCAGATAATAGGCCGCTGAAAGACCGGCCGGGCCGCCACCAACAATGCCCACCTTATGACCGTTTGGAGGATTGCATTCAAGTGCCAGACGCTGACCGGAATTCATTTCCCAGTCTCCCAGATACCGTTCCAGACTCATAAGCGCCACACCCTGTTCCACGATATTGCGCCGGCAAATGGTTTCGCACGGGTGTGGACAGATGCGGCCAATGGAAAGCGGCATGGGATTACGCTGTTTCAGGGAAAGCAGGGCTTCACCGGTCCGTCCGGTACGCAACTTGACCAGAAAATCCGGCATATCAATCTGCAAATCACATTTTTGCTGGCAGGGAACAATACAATCGGTATTTTTATTCAGATACAAAAGCGAGTTGGTAATGCCACCCACGCGGATAACACCGGTCGGACAGACCTGTTCACATTTCCGGCACGCCCGGCACTTGATTTCGTTGACCACAGGAACGCCGTCTTCTCCCATATCAAGGGCATCAAAAGGACAGGCACTCACGCAGGACCCCAGACCAAGACAGCCGACTCCACATTTTTTATCCCCTTCATAAAAGGCAAAAGCCGCCCGGCAGTCCTTGACGCCGTTATAATCGTAGATACGGGCCGCCCGATGCCCGCCGGTACAGGTCATATATGCCAGTTCCGATTCCCGAAATCCAACTTCCAGCCCCAGCACCTTGGCCACATTTCCGGCAATCTCAGCACCGCCCGCGACACAGACTGTGGCGTCAACCTCGCCCTTGACTACTGCCGCGGCAGCCGCGCCACACCCTGGATAACCGCAACCTCCACAATTCGCGCCAGGAAAACACGCTTCCACCGCCGCGATACGCGGGTCTTCCTCCACATACAAAATCCGTGAGGCAACGGCCAGAACAGCCGCAGCAATAAAACCAAGACCAAACAGGACATATACTGAAGAAGCTAGCATTCCCGACTCCCACTCCTGTCTACAGGTTCATCAGCCATTCCTGGCAAGCCAAAAATTTTGCATCGTACCGAACCACACGCGCCTAGACCATTCCCCTGAAAGCAAAAAAGGTCATGGACATCATTCCGGCCATAATCAGGGCGATAGGAACCCCCTGCAGCGCGGCAGGAATGGCGGAAATTTCAAAACGCTCACGAAGAGAAGAAATTATAAGCAGGGCAATCATGAACCCAATGCCGGACGCAAAAGTAAAAAAAACAGACTTGAAAAAACCGTACTCATTGCGCTGACACAGAATCGCCAGACCTAATACCGCGCAGTTGGTCGTAATAAGAGGCAGAAAAAGCCCCAAAGAACGGTACAGGGGCGGAATCGCCTTTTTCAGAAACATTTCAACGAACTGCACCAAAGAGGCAATAACAACAATAAAAACAATTGTCTGCAAATATTCCAGCCCCTGCGGATTCAAAATATACTTCTGTATGGGCCAAGTAAAAGCTGTAGCCATACTGGCCACAAAAATAACAGCCCCGCCCATACCAAGGGCAATATCCTTGGTCTTTGACGTACCCATAAAAGGACAAGCTCCGAGGTACTGCACCAAAACGATATTATTAATAAATACTGCCGAGATAAAAAGGATAAAATACCTCATAGTTCCCCCGCGTTACAGCCACAACCCTTACAGCCCAAACAACAGCCCTGGGCTTTTTTCTTTTTTTGTCCTTCCACGGCATTTTTATCCTGCCAGGCGTTAAAGGCGTTCATGCCCGCCAGAATCAGCCCCAGACACACAAAGGCGCCGGGAGCTTCCACCAGGAAACCAAATGGCTGATACCAGTCACCGGTCACCGCCAGACCAAAGATTGTTCCTGAACCAAAAAACTCACGCACCGAGCCAAGAAAGGTAAGGGACAGGGTAAAACCAATACCCATACCCAAGCCGTCGGCAATGGAAAGAAAAACCGAATTTTTTGAGGCAAAGGCCTCGGCCCGGCCAAGAATAATACAGTTGACAACAATAAGCGGAACAAAAATACCAAGCTGCTGATATAGAGGATAGGTATAGGCCTGCATCAGGAGTTCAACCGCAACCACCAGGGTCGCGGCAATAACGATAAAACAGGCAATACGAACCTTTTCCGGAATAATTTTTCGCACCAAGGAAATAATCATATTGGAAAAGACAAGCACAAAAACAACAGCCAGCCCCATTCCAAGACCATTATTTGCCGTTTTGGTAACAGCCAGTGTCGGGCAAAGCCCAAGTACCACCCGAAAAGGAGGAAGCTCCTCCCACAGTCCTTTTATAAATTCCCTGTAAAAGCCCATGATTCCCCCATCAGCCAGGCCAGGCGGCTGAAATCTGTTCTTCCAGTTCCAAATACAACGCAACCGCATTTCGCACGGCTTCTACTGCACCTGTACATGAATACGAAGCGCCGGCAATCCCATCAATATCTCCGCCCTTACTTTTCAGGGCCAAACCATCCTTCAGGACATGCCCTGTAAACTGTGCTGTAAAACGGGGTTCAGTAATCTGCGTGCCAAGACCGGGTGTTTCACTCATTGTGGTCATGCCGATTCCGGCCAGCCTGTCCTTTTCAAGGTCGAATCCGACCATGACCCCAAGAGGTCCGCCGTAGCCATTGCCATAGGCTTCGATGGCTACCCCAACAAGTTTGCCGTCCCGCAAGACAGGAAAAACAGTTACCTTCCTGTCGTCAAAAGAAAAAACCTTGCGCTCAGCAATCGGATCATTTTGAGCCTCAGCAAAAACATTTTTCAAAGACGGCCCCTGCACGTAAGTCAAAACCTGATTTTCAATCTCAGCCCGCGTTCCCTGTTTCAAAGAGGCCAGCACCACACCCGAAACAGAACAAATGACTGAAAGCACCACAACCATGTGAAGGATTTCTTTCATGCCTTTCTCCCCGCGCCGACCGGCAAAGATTTGGGACGTAATGTATCAAGAAGAGGAGTCAGAAGATTGGCCAGCAAAACAGCAAAGGCGACTCCATCAGGGTACGCGCCATAGGTACGGATAACAATGACCAGCACGCCGGCAATCAGCCCGAACAGTACAAGCGGCAATTTCCCAACAGGAGAAGAACCCCAGTCTGTGACCAGAAAAAAAGCGGCAAACAGGACATGCCCGGCCAGCAGATGAAAAACCGGGCCGGGATAACTGCTGTCAATCAACCAGTAAACGAGCGAAGCTCCGGCAACCCCGGCCAAAAAGGCCAGGGGAGCAAAAAGACGGATATAACCCCGCACAAGCAAAAATATTCCAGCACCAAGAACAGCAATAATCTGCACAGCGCCAAGACCGCCCAGCTGTTCTCCCAAGAACAGCCCCCAAAAGGAAATATCTCCTGCAACAGGAAGACCGGTATATTTTATCTGACTTAAAGGAGAACTCAGGGTTGTATCCAGCATGGAAAGGTCAATATCCATAAAATCAGGCCAGGAAATCTTGCAGATAGCCCAGCCAACAAGGGGAGCGCAAAGAGGATTACTGCCGATTCCGCCAAAGACAACCGAACCAAGAATAATACTGCATGCGGCACCAACACTGGTCAGCCACCAAGGAGCCGAAGCCGGAAGTAAAAAGGCGAAAAGAACACCAGTAAGCACAGCGTAATGGCCTCCAAGTGGATGGGTACGCTTTGTTATTTTTTCACAGACAAGCCAAGTAGCCAGGGCTACACCGGCGCTCAGGGCAGTCACCCGTATCGTGCCAAGGCCGAAATGGATAATGCCCAGCAAAAAAACAGGAACCAGCGAAAGCAGCATTGCCTGTATTGTGTCCTGGGCTGTTCTTTGTGTTCTCCAGGCAGGAGACGGCGAGACCGTAAGCAGGGAAGCTACATCAGAAAGATTTTTTATTATTTGTCGTGCCATATCAGTCCTTCTCCACGCAAAAATACTTCACAGCCTGCTCGTTCTAACCGGAAAACGAAGGCAGGTCCGCCTTGCACAGTTCAGCCTTTGCCAATCGGATATATTGCAGTACAGGACGCTGCAATATACAGGAATAGGAACACATGCCGCATTCAATGCAGGAATGAACAGCATATCCCACAGTCTTTTCAAACAGATTGTACTGCGCGTACCGGCTGAGCATATTTGGCATAAGCCCGACCGGACAGACAAGAACGCATTCTCCGCAATTCAGACAGGCCACGTCCTGCGTGGCGGGAAAGGCTTCCCGGCGGACAACGGTAAGCGCCAGATCATCAGGCCTTATTCCCTGAGCAGGACTAAAAACGCACTGACCCCGAAAAGGGCCGCCAAGCACAACCTGATCTGCCGGATAAACCCGAACTCCTGCGGCTTCCAGGGCCTCCCTGACAGGCGTGCCCGTCACAAGACGATAATTTCTGGAAGCAATGGTCAAAACAGCCCGGCTACAGGGGAGCCCGGTCTCAGCAATCTGGCCCAGCACGTACAAACGGGCCAAAGGCAGGACAGCGGCATCCGATACGCCAAGCCTATTACAAACTGCCGCCCGCACAAGTTCATCTATGCAGGCCGGATATACAGGGTTGCAAAAAAATGTTTCGCACCCATCAAGACAGTCATCACTGTTTTTGGGCAAGGTCAAAAGAACAGATGACGGACAAACAATCTTTTTAAGCAGCTCAAGACCGGAGGCAAGTATTTTTTTTTCATCGCGCAGGAGCTGGCCATGCACGCAAATCGCGGGTTCCGGCTCAAGCCCGTTCAAAACAAGGGTGCTTGCTGGCAAAAGCGGCCTGGTATCAAAACCAAAAAGAGAAAGTTGAACAAGCAGTTCTTCTTTCTCCAGACTCTTTATATCAACCGGTTCAATGCACTCGTTCTCCTTACTGGTTTTTATCTCAATAAAATCCGGCGCGACAACCTGCACTTTTCCGGCCACAGGAGCAACCAGATGCGGTAATCCCTGTACCGGCGGCGCGGCAAGCACCTGTCCGCGCAAAACGCTCTCGCCTTTTTGGGTCTGCACGTTCCAGCCCCGGCGCAAAGCAAGATGCACTTCCTGCGGCAGATCAAGCTCAACAATATCTTCCTGCGGAGTCTGTTCAAGAGCGAGAAAACGGTTTTGCATCTTTTTTACCTGACATGACATTTTTTGCACTCCTTTTCACCAAAAGGCCCGGTACCCCGCTCTTCATGACAGCCCATGCACTTTTGATGAAATGCTGCGGTACGGGTTGGAACCAGATCCTCAGGAGCGGAGTCCTCATGACAATTCATACAATTTTGATATTCATTGCCCGGTGTGTCCAGGTCTTCATCATGGTGACAACGCAGGCATTGCCATTTTTCAGGAAACCATTTTTGGTGCTCGACCCTGAATTCAGGAGAGTAGGAAGCAGGATGACAAACTCCGCATTTAAGGGCACGACTCAGGTCGCCTCCTTCGTGATGACATTCCTTGCAGGGAATATCGTATTTAATGGAATGGGTCAGATGCGAAAAAGCAAGGTCGCCTCCTTTATTTTTCAAAAGAATTCTGACCGGCATTTCTTCCGCCGAAGAAGGCCAGAGATAGCCGCCAAGCCCCATCAATAGCAAACCAATCGCGACAATGCGTAATGCTTTCTGCTGCCCGTCCAATGCCACCCACCTCCAAAACAAAAGAGTTCGTCAACTTCAAGACGCCCGGAAGACCAAAAGACTTCATTTCAGGCCAAAAGGCTCTACCACATTGATAAAACAACCTACAGCAAACGTTTTATATCTTCTCTTCTCTTTTTTTTGTCAAGCAATACAAAAAGTTAGTCGCAACTAATAAGCAACCCTCCTGTTCTCTTCCCGAAAAAATTTACAGTCCAGCAGCGCTCAAACAACGATAACAGAATAAAGGAAGATAAGTTATTTCGCCAGCCACAATTTGTAAAGCACACGAATACGGTCTTGTCTTTCATGCGAAATTAGCCTATGATGCCTTGTCTTTTATCAATTTTTCTGTCCCCCTAACGCTTCCGGAAGGCTGAATCAGCTGAACATACAGGTCTTCTGCCAGAGCCTTGAATTTCAAACAGGCACAATAAATCTCAGGGGAATTTGGGGGCAGATATCTACATGGTGTATTTTCTTTTTTGGAAGTATTTTTCTAAAAAATTGAAAGAGAGTGGAGAGCAAAAGTGAAGGTAGAGATAACCCAGGCACAGCCGGAAATGCAGCTGGCAACAGATGTACTCGACCAGAAAGGAAGGATTCTGGCCCGCAAGGGTATGCTTTTAAGTCAGGAGCTGATAACACGCCTGCAGCACTGGGAAATCGAGTACGTGGAAGTCGGCGCAGCAGATGAAGGAGCCTGCGTCACGGAAGAACATATCCTAGCCGGCGAAAAATATCTTCAACCAATTTTTGAATCCACCAATCTCCATTTTCCGGCCAACAAGACTCTTTATCATATTTACCTGAATACGATCACCCAAAAAATTGCTCTAGGCTGGGAACCAACCGATATTGACAGCAATTACGACTTGGGAAGCGTTCGGGACGACATTTTTCTGAAAGGAGAGGGGAATCTGGAAAGCCTGATCGAGCATGAAGTCCAGATGTCCTCATTCAGCTCCATCTATTTCCGGATAAAACACGTACTTGATTCTCCTTTAAGTTCGGCCCAAAAAGTCGCGGAAGTCATCAGCAAGGACACAACACTGACAGCCAAGCTCCTGCGCCTGGTCAATAGTCCTTTTTATGGACTTACCAGTAGGATAGACTCTATTCAACGCGCGGTTAGTGTTATCGGAACAAACGAACTCACAACACTGGCTCTTGGAATCTCCGCCATAAAAACATTTGCCACCATACCCGGCGATCTGGCAAACATGAAGACCTTCTGGTTTCATTCCATTGCCTGCGGCGTGCTCACTTCCCAACTCGCGGAAACCTGTTCAGGGGCAAAAGAACTAAAACCGGAAACGGCTTTTGTCGGCGGAATACTGCACGAAATAGGCAGACTGATCATGTTCAAAAACCTGCCGCAGGCCAGCATAGAAGCCATCCTGTTTTCCCGCTCCAACCGGATTCCCATCAATGAAGCGGAACAACTTATCTTTGGCTATGACCATGCCATGATTGCCTCCAGCCTGCTGAAAAAATGGCACTTACCTGAAACACTGGCCGAAGCCCTTCACTTTCAGTATGCTCCGGACAGCAGTCCTTTTCCTGAATTTTCTTCCATGTTAAATCTGGCAAATGCGATGGCAATGGTCATCGGCTATCCATCCTCAGGAGTTGCCATCATGCCGACTCTCAGTGAAAAAGGCTGGGCAATCTTAAATCTTGATCCGGCGGTACTGGAAGAGATGGCTGTTTCAGCCCCAAAACGGGTACAGGAAATCGCAGACATTTTTCTCAATTAGCCTCAAACGCCAAGGCGTTATTTTCCAGCCTGTCAATAATCCACTTCTGTCCTGAGTGTTATACACAAGACGACTAAAGCGTAAACGGAGTCAAACTCTCCCAGCCATCTTCGGTTATCACCAGAGTTTGTTCAAACTGGGCGGACAAAGAACCGTCCGCAGTTACAGCCGTCCACTTATCGCCCAAGATACGCACTTCTTTTCGTCCGATATTCACCATCGGCTCAATGGTAAACACCATGCCGGGAACCAGGGTCAGTCCCCTGCCCGGCAATCCGAAATGGGCTACATGTGGCGGTTCATGAAAATCAAGCCCAACCCCATGCCCGACAAATTCTCTGACAACAGAACAGCCCTGCCCTTCGGCGTAGCTCTGAATGGCATGACCAATATCACCGAGTGTTGCTCCCGGCCCCACAACATCAAGAGCGCGGGAAAGACTTTGGGCGGCAACAGACACGATTTTTTTGGCGTCTGGTCCGGCATTTCCCACCAGAAAGGTTTTATTGGCGTCAGCGTAATATCCGTTCAGGATTGGCGTCACATCAACATTGACGATATCGCCGTCCTGAAGCACCTGTTTGTCAGGGATACCGTGACACACAACATCATTGATTGAGACGCAAACGCTTTTGGGAAAACCCTGGTAGTTCAGAGGAGCGGGAACCGCTCCGGCGGCCAGGGTTTTTTCATGAATAAATGAATTGATTTCGGCCAGAGCCAAACCAGGACGAATAAGCTGCTCCACACCATCCAGCAATTCCAGAACAAGCAAGCCGCACTTGCGGATACCTTCTATCTGCTCACTGTTTTTCAGCAGGATGTTATAGCGCTCTTTATATTCCCGCTTCAACCATTCGTATGTTTTCTCTCCCCGCCGGTACCGGTTATAGCTCCCCGCGGAAACGTGAAAAACGATTGACCTCTTTTGCCTGTTATTTTTCATTCTTATACAACCTCAACACATTCCCTCGCCTCCCAAAGAACATCTTATTTTGTTTATTTCTGGCCAATAAAACGATAGACCACAGCTCCCAGAACAGCTCCGACAAACGGGGCCACCCAGAAAAGCCAAAGCTGAACAATGGCCCAGCCCCCGACGTAAATGGCGACACCCGTGCTGCGCGCAGGATTCACAGAGGTATTGGTGACCGGAATACTGACCAGATGAATAAGTGTCAGACAAAGACCAATGGCAATCGGAGCAAACCCTTTTGGAGCCCGCTCATCAGTTGCTCCAAGAATGACCAGCAAAAACATCATGGTCATAACAGCCTCGGTCAAAAATCCGGCAAACAGACTGTAGCCCCCGGGAGAATGCGCTCCGTAGCCATTTGAAGCAAAACCGGCACTTACGTCAAAACCGGCCCGGCCAGTAGCAATAAGATACAACACGCCGCCGGCCGCGATTCCGCCCAGCACCTGGGCCAGAACATAGGGCAGAAATTCTCTTCTGGAAAAACGCCCGCCCAGAAGCAGGCCGAAAGAAACCGCCGGATTCAGATGGCAACCGGAAATGTGCCCGATAGCAAAGGCCATGGTCAGCACGGTCAGTCCAAAAGCCAGGGACACGCCAAGCAAACCGATGCCGACTCCGGGAAAGGCGGCCGCAAAAAGAGTACTGCCGCAACCACCAAAAACCAGCCAGAATGTTCCAAAAAATTCAGCAACATACTTTTTCATAGAATACCCCCTAAAAATTGAAGAATACACAGCAGCGCATTTCAGCAGTATCCCCAGGTATAACGCGCCAAACAAACCTCTTTTTCTATATCGTAGCTCAAAACTCGCCCGCCTCTTTTTCTTCAAATCCGCATCCCCCATTCCTGCTGCCAAAGGGCAAGATTGACCAGCGGCCAAAGGGCCATTGGTGAAAACTGTCCCAGTGGAAACTGTTCCAGTTTGGCATCACTGACGCACGGCTGCAAAAAATCCGCTCCGCGCAACGCCTCCTCAGCCATGTCTTTCCAGATACCGGAAAACCACTCAAGAAACGGCACGGGAAAGCTCATTTTAGGACGGTTGACAACTGTTTCGGGAAGCTGATCCGCGAACGCCTGCCGAAGCAGTTTCTTGCTTTCCAGCAAATCCGCACCAACAATCTCCGCGACATTTAACTCCTGAGCCAGGCTCTTTCCTTCCCGGGTTCGCCAGTCAATGCGGTAATCGTCCGGCAAAGAAAAAAGATATTCAGCCAGCCGGTGATCGGTAAAAGGGACACGGGCCTCAACAGAAGCCGCCATTGAACTTGAATCAACACGGCTGAGAAGCCCCTCAAGATTGATACGGGCATGGACATGCATATAGGCATCAAATGTCGAACAGCTCTCAAGTGACTGAAAAAGCCGGGCGTAAGCGGCCAGCATCTCGCTGTCACAGTGTAGGGCACTCCAGATATCCGGGTGCAAAAATCTTTTTTTCTCGGTAAATGGCATCCAGGAGTTGATCAAAAAATGATGATCCAGACGCGAATCAAAGTAATGGCGGCCATACGCGCGGTCAAGCGCCTGCTCAAAGGCGCTCAAAACGTCCGCAGCAGGTTGTTGCCCGGCCCTGTCAAAATCAAAGGCCGCGAACTGGGCCAGGGTATAACCGCCAAATATTTCATCCGCGCCCTCTCCACTTAAAGCCACGGTAAAATCCCGCTTTAAGGCCCGTGAAAGCTCAAAAATCGGCACTTCATTGGGCGTGGAAAGAGGTTGGCCTTTTTCACGAATCAGCATGTACCAGACAGGCGCGAAACTTTCAGGAACAAGGCTAAGCGATGTGCAGGGGACGCCAAGCTCACGCGCGGCCAAGTCAACAAATTCCCACTCGTTAAATCCGGCCTGGTCATAGCCGACATTATAGGCGCTGTAACCGCCGCGCGTAAATTCGCGGGCCAGCGAGGCAATGATGCAGGAATCAAGACCGCCGCTCAAAAAACCACCAAGCGGGACATCGCTGACAAGCTGCTCTTCCACGGCCTGAGCAACAAGTTCACGCACGGTTTCACGGGCCAGAGAAAAATCAGGACGGGCCTTATCAGCCGGAGCGACAACCGGAAAACTCCAGTACTGTTTGGCCCCCATTTCGCGCCCGGCTTTTTCAAAAACATACTGCCCCGGCAGCAGGGCATACACGTTTTCCACCAGGGTTTTCTCGCCAAGCAAGGTACGGGAAGTTGTCAGGTAATGCGAAAACGCGGGCAAACAGATTTTACGGTCAATCCACTCAAACCGAAAAAGGGCCGCAAGAGTGGAGGCAAAAACGCAGCCCTCTGGAGTAGAGGAATAAAAAAGCGGTTTTACGCCAACCCGGTCCCGGGCCAAAAACAATTCGTGCGTTTTGGGATGATACACGGCAAAGGCGAAAATGCCGCGCAAGGCAGCGAGACAGTCTGTTCCCCACTCAATATAGCTTTTGAGCAGGACTTCCGTATCCGTGTGCGTGTGAAAGGTATGCCCCAGTGTAACAAGCTGGTGCCGGAGTTTTTGATAATTATAGATTTCCCCGTTATAGACCAGTATCAAACCTGTTTCACGGTCAACCATTGGTTGCGGCCCTGCTTCCACGTCTATAACAGACAAACGGCGATGCCCGAAGACCGCCCCGCCGGTCTGCACCAGTCCCTGTTCATCAGGTCCGCGCAGGCGCATACTGTCCATACCGGACCGTACCATCTGGATACGCCGCTCAACCGGGATATTTTCAAAACCCGCTACACCTATAATTCCGCACATAAAAGCTCCAAAGAATAAGAAATAGCTTTTACAAGCACAAGTGTAAACAGCCTGTTTTCCGTAAGAGCACGCTTAAAAAATAATGCGTTGGAGAACCGGCAATCACGCTTGACGTTAATCATGTCCGGCATTATCATCTTCAGCCACGATTAAATCGTTTCAGTACGCACGCACCGAAAGGCTCGCAAGAGGTGATTGTCAAACAGTTTGTAAACATTGCCAGAATCGCGCGCTGCAAACTGAGGCAGCTTGAGATTGCAACTTGCCTTGAAGACTTAAAAATTCCTCCCGACAACCATTTTGAAGCGCTCAAAGGCACTCGTTCGGGGCAATATAGTATTCGCATCAACGATCAATGGCGCGTCTGTTTTCATTGGACAGATACAGGTGCTGAGCATGTGGAAATTGCTGACTACCACTAAGGAGAGGTTATGAAAAAATTAGCTCCCATTCCTCCGGGTGAAATCCTGTTGGAAAAATTTCTGAAACCAATGGGAATCAGCCAGTACCGTCTGGCAAAAGAAATTGGTGTTCCCGCCCAGCGTATCAGCGAAATTGTTTCGGGAAAACGCTCAATAACGGTTGATACGGACTTACGATTATGCGTGTTTTTTGGTTTGTCTAACGGATATTGGCTGCGTGCCCAAGTAGCCTACGACACGGAAGTCGCCGCGCAAACACTTGCCCCATTGCTTAACAAGATAACACCCTGGGCAGAATCTCAGCTCGGCATGTCATTTCAGCATTAACATCATTATCAAACAAACCGCATTGTTTTCATTGTCATTCTCTTCTTTTTTGCATATAATCATTCTTTTTATGAAATTTGAATCAATCCTCAAGGAGACTCCATGCTTGGCGTTTTATCCAAAAAAATATTCGGGACCAGAAACGATCGGTATCTGAAAAAACTGCGGCCGGCCATTGACCGGATAAACAGCCTTGAAGAGACCATGAAAACGCTGAGTGACAGCGATTTTCCCGCATATATTTCCAGATGGAAACAGGAAGTTGAAAATGGAAAATCACTGGACACGATTTTGCCGGATGTTTTCGCTTTAGTCCGCGAAGCGGGCCAACGGGTGCTGAAAATGCGCCATTTTGACGCTCAGCTTCTGGGCGGCATGACCCTGCATGCCGGAAAAATCGCGGAAATGAAAACCGGTGAAGGAAAAACCCTTGTTGCCACCTTGCCCGCCGTACTCAACGCCCTGTCCGGCAAAGGCGTGCACCTGATAACGGTCAACGACTATCTGGCCAGCCGTGACGCGAAATGGATGGGACAGCTGTATTCATTTCTGGGTTTAAGCGTTGGCACAATCGTGCACGGTCTTGATGACAGAGAGCGTCAGCAAGCCTACGCCGCGGACATCACCTACGGTACAAACAACGAGTTCGGGTTTGACTATCTGCGAGACAACATGAAATTTTACAGCGAGCAGCTTGTGCAGCGAGAACTCAATTACGCCATTGTTGACGAAGTTGACTCAATCCTGATTGACGAGGCCAGAACGCCGCTGATTATTTCGGGACAGGCCGAAGATTCCACGTCCATGTACGAACAGATTAACCGCATCATTCCCAAACTGCGGCGTGATGAGGATTTTACACTGGACGAAAAATCACGCACCGCCACGCTTACCGATGACGGCGTTGTCCACTGTGAAGAAATTTTGGGTCTTAATAACCTGTTTGACCCGGCCAACATCACGGTTCAGCACCATATTCTTCAGGCGCTCAAGGCCCATTATGTTTTTCACCGTGACGACGATTATATTGTTGCAGACGGGCAGGTTGTGATTGTTGATGAATTCACCGGCCGCCTGATGCCCGGCCGCCGGTACAGCGATGGTCTGCATCAGGCTCTGGAAGCCAAGGAACGGGTAACAGTCGAGGCTGAAAACCAGACTCTGGCTTCCATTACCTTTCAAAATTATTTCCGCATGTACGACAAACTGTCCGGCATGACAGGAACAGCTGACACCGAAGCCGTTGAATTTAATCAGATTTACGGGCTGGAAGTCATGGTTATTCCCACGCACCGGCCTATGGTGCGAAAAGATTTCCCTGATGTTATTTACAAAACCCAGCGGGAAAAATTTCAGGCCATTGGCGAAGAAATCAGGGAGCTGCACCGCAAGGGACAGCCGGTTCTGGTTGGTACAACCTCTATTGAAAAATCAGAACTGCTGTCGGATATGCTCAAAAAATACAAGGTGCCGCATTCCGTCCTGAACGCCAAACAGCACGAGCAGGAAGCGGAAATTGTCAGCAGCGCGGGCATGAAAGGCAAGGTCACCATCGCCACAAACATGGCCGGACGCGGAACAGACATTGTGCTGGGTGAGGGCGTACGGGAGCTGGGCGGGCTGCATATTCTGGGCACGGAACGCCATGAAAGCAGACGAATAGACAACCAGCTGCGAGGCAGAAGCGGCCGCCAGGGAGACCCTGGTTCGTCTCGTTTTTATCTGGCCATGGACGATACATTGATGCGCCTTTTTGGCTCAGACCGCATGATTGGCATCATGGAAAAACTCGGCCTGGAAGACGGCCAGTCCATTGAAAACAAAATCATTTCCCGCGCCATTGAAAACGCCCAGTGCAAAGTTGAAGGGCATAACTTCGATATCCGCAAGCAGCTTCTGGAATACGATGACGTGATGAACCAGCAGCGCACTGTTATTTACGCCCAGCGCCGGGAAATCATGCACACCGAAGAACTTGACGCCTTTATCCGCTCAATGGTGGACGACATACTGGACATGATGCTCACTCCCCTAAGCGCCCGTTCCGGCAGAAACGACAATACTGAAGATATTGAAGCCATGCACGGACACCTAGAAGAAACATTCTGCCTGAGCCGGGTCATGGGCCAACAAAAAATCACGTCACGGGAAGAAGCCAGGCAGGCAGTCCTGTCCCTGCTTGACCAGCTCAAAAAGGATGCTCCTGAGCAGTATGAAAATATTTTGCGCTACTTTTTGCTGGAATCGCTCGACCGCAACTGGAAAGACCATCTGCTCCAGATGGACCACTTAAAAGAAGGTATCGGTTTGCGCGGCTACGGCCAGCGCGACCCCAAACAGGAGTACAAACGGGAAGGGTTTGAGCTGTTTCAGGACATGCTGTTCCGCATCAGGGAAAATACCCTGCGCGCCCTATGTCATCTGCGGGTGGAGGTCATTGAGGAAGAAGATTTGCAGCACAAGGAACAAAAAAATTTGCAGTACGCCTCCGGCGGCAGTGAAGAACGCAAACAGGCTCCTGTGAAACGGGAAGAACCCAAGATTGGACGCAATGATCCGTGTCCGTGCGGAAGCGGAAAAAAATACAAAAAATGCTGCGGCAGCTAAGGGAAAAAAGATGGAATATCCACAAGGTGTTGTGTTTTCAACGGCCAGTTGCGGATTTAAGCACGCGGGTCGTGACGATCTGGGACTGATTGTCAGTCAGACGGAGGCCGCCTGCGCCGGCGTGTTTACCAAAAACAAATTTCAGGCCGCGCCTGTTCTGATCGCCAAACAGCATCTGGCGCAGCAAAAGCCGGTCCGAGCCATCATTGTCAATTCCGGTCAGGCCAATGCCTGCACTGGTGAGGAAGGACTTGCGGCCTGCAAAAAAACAACCAGACTCATTGCCGAACTGGTTGGTTGTGAACCGCATCAGGTACTGCCAGCCTCAACAGGCGTGATTGGCGATCAGCTCAAGATGGACAAATGGCAGGCCGGTATCAGCCAATTGCGGACAAACATGGCCCGGAAACAGCCGGAAGCAGTTGCCAGAGCCATGATGACCACGGACACCTTTCCCAAACTGCGGACAAAAATACTGCCCACGGAACAAGGCGATATCCGTCTGCTGGGCATGGCCAAGGGAGCGGGCATGATTTGCCCAAATATGGCGACCATGCTCGGGTTTATCCTCTGTGACGCGCGTGTTGATCCGCAGTGGTGGCAGGACGCACTTGCGCGAGCTGTTGAGTGTTCCTTTAACCGCATAACAGTTGATGGCGATACCAGCACCAATGACTGTGTTTTAGCTCTGGCCAACGGCGCGTCCGTACCAGCCAATGGCGGGCTGGCCCAAAAACTTGAAGAAGCTCTGACCGACCTGTGTCAGGAACTGGCCTATTGCATTGTCAGGGACGCAGAAGGCGGAACAAAGGTACTGCGTATCAATGTCAGCGGCGCGAAAACAGAAACTGATGCCCGGCTTGCCGCGCGGGCGGTAGGGAACTCACCACTGGTCAAAACCGCCCTATACGGCCGCGATCCGAACTGGGGGCGCATTGTGGCCGCCCTTGGCCGCAGCGGCGCGGATTTTGCCCCCAACCAGGTCAGTGTGTATATTGCTGGAACGGCCATTTTCAAGGCCGGAACACCTATTGCAGGAGACTGGGACACAGAACTTGCTCCGGCTTTGGCCAGGGACGAGGTTGAGATCGCTGTTTCACTCGGAAACGGCCCCCAAAGCTTCTCACTCCTTGCTTCCGACCTGAGCGAAGACTATGTCCGTATCAACGCAGAGTACCGTTCCTGATGTCCACGCTCAAAAATATTGCCAATTTTCTCTTTGAAGTCGGTATGTTGAAAAAAACGCCGCGCACCGGCTACCAGTTTCTGGGCAGCGGGCAGGAAAACGTGGCCGAGCATTCCTTTCGCGCGGCAATCATTGGCTATATTCTGGCCCGGCGCAGCCAGGCCGACATTGCCAGAACAACTTTTCTATGCCTGTTTCATGATGTGCATGAAGCCAGGACAGGCGATTTTAACTATGTAAACAAGATATACAACACCTGTAATGACAAGGCGGCCCTGGGTGACGCGCTGGCCGGAACAGGACTTGAAACGGACATCACCGGCTATTATGACGAACTCAGCGAACACAAGACACTGGAAGCAAGGCTGGCACATGACGCTGACCAGCTTGAGCTGATCTGCAATCTGAAAGAGCAGCTTGACCTGGGCAATCCGTACGCCCAAAAATGGATTGACTGCGCCATAAAACGTCTTTACACACCCACCGGGATTGAACTTGGAAAAGAAATCCTGCAAACCGATCAAAGCGACTGGTGGTTCGCGCAACAAACCAGGGACTGGTGGATTACAGGCAAGAAACCGTGATGAGCTTTTCTTCTTTTTGGGACAAATTTGAAAAAATACCGGTTTTGCCCACTTTTTGTACCTGGGCAGGCAAGAGCGGTCTTGGGTTTGTTCACCATTCCGGTGGAATGCTCCTGCTCTTTGTTTCTGCTCTGCGCTCGCTGTTTCGATCGCCGCTGCGGATTCGTCTGTATTTTCGCCAGATGGAATTTATCGGGGTCAATTCCTTTTTTGTTGTTTTGCTCACCGGTCTTTTTACCGGCATGGTCCTGGCCCTGCAAACCTATTATGCCTTTCGCATGTTTTCGGCGGAAAGTCTGGTTGGGGCGACTGTTGCCCTGTCCATGACCAGAGAACTGGGCCCGGTGATTACCGCACTCATGGTCACCGGACGGGCGGGTTCGGCAATGGCTGCAGAAATTGGTTCCATGCGGGTCACGGAACAGATTGACGCCCTGACTGTCATGGCTATCGACCCTGTACAGTACCTGATTTTGCCCCGCCTGATCGCAGCCCTGATTATGATGCCCCTGCTGACTGTTATCAGCAATTTTGTCGGAGTGGCAGGCGGATATCTTGTCGGTGTCAAGCTGCTTGGTATTCACGCTGGAATTTTTATGAACAAGATTTACGAGCTGGTTGACAGCAGCGATATGTATAACGGCCTGATCAAGGCGGCGGTTTTCGGACTGCTCATGGCTCTGGTTGGCTGCTATTACGGGTTTCACACCTCCGGTGGCGCAGAGGGCGTTGGCCGTGCAACAACAAACTCCGTGGTGACAGGCTCCATACTTATCCTGATGAGCGATTATATCATGACCGCTCTCATGTTCTGAAAAAAACGGATAGTTCATGCAACAGACCAATCCGCAAAAACCGATCATCAGCCTGCAAAATGTCTGGAAAAGTTTTGGTTCCCAGACAGTTTTGCGGGGCCTTGATCTGGCTCTGCCCCGCAATCAGGTCAATGTTATCATGGGCGCGAGCGGCGGCGGAAAAAGCGTGCTCCTCAAACATATCATCGGACTGATGAAACCGGACAGGGGGCGCGTATTTGTAGATGGTCAGGAAACCACGCATCTCAGTGAGCGGGAAATGGGCCCGGTGCGGCGAAAATTCGGCATGTTGTTTCAGGAAGGCGCGCTTTTTGATTCCATGAATGTAACGGAAAACGTGGCTTTTCCCTTGCGGGAACACACCCAAAAAACAAAATCCGAAATTCTGGATATTGTGGCCAGCAAACTGACGGCTGTTGGCCTGAAAGACATGGGCGGCAAAATGCCCTCAGAACTGTCCGGTGGTATGCGAAAACGGGTTGGCCTGGCCCGCGCACTGGCGCTTGACCCACAAATCGTGATGTTTGATGAACCCACATCAGGCCTTGATCCGGTCATGTCTGCCGCCATTGGCGAACTGATCACAAAAATTCAAAACGAGACCGGCGCAACCTGTATTGTCATCAGCCATGATATTGGAGCGGCCATGAGTATCGCCCATACCATGACCATGCTGTACAAAGGGCAAATCATTGCCCAAGGCTGCCCAAAAGAAATGCAGGAACTCGACAACCCGATTGTCCAACAGTTTATTCAGGGCCGGATTGATGGCCCGATTCAGGTGATATAACAGGAGAAAAAAAATGAAAAACTCCGCCATGGAACTCAAGGTTGGCCTCTTTGTTCTTTTGGCGCTGGCCGCTCTGGCGTACATGACCACGAAAGTCTCCAAAGGTGAGCGCACAGGAACAGACATGTACCATGTCAGCGTATATTTCAACGATGTCAGCGGCCTGAAAACAGGCGCGCCTGTTGAGGTGGCCGGAATTGAAGTCGGACAGGTAACATCCATCTCTCTTGTTCAGGACAGGGCTGACGTCACTTTGGCCCTGCAGCAGGGGTTGAAAGTCTATAGCGACAGCCAGGTCAGTATCCAGACCAGAGGCGTTCTTGGTGACAAATTTATTGCCATACATCCCGGAACTGACAGATTCCCTCAAATTAACGAGGGCGGACGCATTGCCCGTTCGCACACTCCCGCGGACATGAATACCCTTTTTGACAAGGTTGGCCGGATTGCCGATGACTTGGGTCTGGTGACCAAAAGTCTGGCCAATTCCATGGGCGGCCCGCAAGGTGAACGCAACCTGTCCGAAATAGTGACCAATCTCAGGGAACTGACAGCCGGGCTCAATACCGTAATCCAGACCAACACGGACGGCATTGCCGCTATTGTCAGCAATCTGCAAGCGTTTTCAGCGGATCTGAAAACAATCTCCGAAGAAAACAAGCAGGGAATCCGGCATATTATTGCTAATCTGGACAGGGCCTCAACCAATATCAACACCGTACTGGGGCGGTTGATAAACGATGAAAAAATGGGAGCGGACCTCAAAAATGCTATCGCCTCACTCAACAATATTTCCCAAAAGATTGATGAAGGACGGGGAACCCTGGGCCGGCTTGTCAATGATGACGCCACGATTGAAGAAATCAATCAGGCCTTGAAAGGAGTGAACAAGTTTCTGTCCAAACAGGACAAGTTCCGCACGGATGTGGATTTTTCTTCTGAAAGTTACTCTACCGGGGACGTAAAATCCTACTTTTCAGTCAAGCTCAAACCAGCTCAGGATAAATTCTACATGCTTTCCGTCAATAACGACCCTAAAGGCCGCCGCGAAAGACAAAGAACAGAAAAAAAGAGCTGGACGAACGGAGTGTATAACGGGCGGTATGTCGAAGAAAAAACAATCACGCATAAAGACGATTTGAAATTTTCGCTCCAGATGGGCAAACGCTGGTCAGATTTTATTTTGCGCGGCGGTATTATTGAATCAACAGGGGGAGTTGGCGCGGACTATTATCTCTGGAAAGACCGTATCAAATTCAGTACGGAAATTTTTGATTTCGGCAACGACCACGATCCGCACGTAAAAGCGAGCGGTAAGCTGTTTTTTCAAAAAAATTTTTATATCCACGCCGGAGTTGATAACATACTCGAAAAAGAAGACCGATCTTTTTTTGGCGGAGCCGGGCTGTATTTTTCAGATGAAGACCTCAAATACCTGATCGGGAATATCCCCTTACCCAAGTAACGAGCTGTTTTCAGGCAAAAATCTCCAGAAATTTCTGTTCAGATTCGGTCATGCCAATCAGGATCAGTGCGTTCTCCTTTTGTAAAGGCTGCGCCGGGTCAGGGTTGACCTGCATTCCTGCCGGTCCTTTCAGGGCAATCACCGAACAGCCGGTTGTTTCCCTGATCTGGCTTTCAATCAGGGTCTTGCCGGCAAGACTGTCCGGAACCGGCTGAACAAACACGTTCAACCCCTCGCTGAGCATGGCAATTTCTTCTGGCTGCAAGACGTTCAAGATAGCGTTCGCGCCCATGGAAGCGTAAGAAAGAACCAGATCCGCGCCAGCCATATGCAGCTTGGCAACGCTGCGCTGATTATTCGCCCGGCTGATGATCTGAATGTCAGGCCGCAACTGGCGGCAATAAAAAGAAAGATAAATATTCATGGAATCGTTGTGCGTGGTGATAATCACGGTTCGCGCTTCCATAACACCTGCTTTTTCCAACACCTTGATATCCGCGGCATCGCCCTGTACGAAATCACTGTTATCCTGCGGAACCGGACGTTTTTCCACGATACACACCCGCATTCCATGTTCTTTCAAGGTGCTGGCAATACTCATTCCCACACGCCCGCCGCCAAGAATGACAACAGGAACCAGAGCAGACTGATTGGTTTCAGGCAGGGCGTAACAGCGTTCAAAATTTTCCAGCTGCTGCTGGGTTCCGGCCAGAATCAGCAGGGTTCTTTTGGTAATAACCGTGTCAGGACGAGGAAGCACAAGACAGCCTTTTTCCCAGAACCCAATCACAGTGGCCCCGATTTTTTTCCGCATTCCCAGGTCCCGCAGGGTCTTGCCGTCCAAAGATGTCTGGCTGGCGGCAATATCCGCAATCAGCAGTTCCTCAAACCGGTTGATGATATTAAAAGCCCGGCCCAGACCGCTTGTCCGGGTAGCCAGGGCCTGGCCCAACATTTTGGTAAAATGAAAGACATGCGTATTGCCGGGAAAATTAAGAATATCAAGAGAGTTTTCATTATCAATACTGACCACGATCGGAATGGCGGCAGAGATTCCCCTGATGGTAAAAGCGATAGAGGTATTCAGCAGATCGTCATTTGTAGCCACAACCATTGCCGCCTGCGTCACCCTGACCCGATGATAGATTTCAGGATCATCAGGTTCGCCAACCACGACCTTGTATCCGGCATTAAACAGCTGCGAGGCGCGGGCTAGATCGTCAATCACCAGAACATACTCAATCTTTCTCTCCTGCAATTTGGCCACCAGTTTTTCAGCAATGGGTTCCAGACTGGTGAGAATGACATGACCTTTTGTAGAGGCCGGAAGTTCCCTTGGCATCCGGTGTCTGTCTCTGGCCTCCAGCCAGGGAGCGTAAAAAAGCTGAATAAAGGTAAAAGGCAGCATGACCAGCAGCAGGATGATTCCTGACAACAAAACCACAATGGTAAAAGCCTTGCCCAGATCGGTTGTAAAGGTGATGTCCCCAAAGCCCAGGGTAGACATGACTGTCAGTGTCCAGTACAAGCCGGTCAACCAGCTGTACTCCCTGCCTTCATAAAGCATGATAAAATGAAAGAGAACAGAGTACAGGGAGACCGCGAAAAGAATGAAACAAAGAAATTGGGCAAGCGAGGTAAAATTCTTGCGCCAGGTCTTGTTGTCAAAGAAAAAAAGCAGTTGAGACGGAATGAATTTCATAGGCGGGGAGCCTACCTTTTTTTTTCAGAAAGGACAAATCCGGTTTCAACGATGACATGGCAAGTTCAGGACTGCCCCCTGTCAGCCACTAAGGAGAAGAAATGACCTATACCATTCACCCCATTGTCATGGGCACAAAGATTTTTGACAAAGGCATGATGACCTTTCAGTACGGGTACGGCGAACCATACACAATCCCCATTTACTGCTGGTATCTTGAGGGCGGTGATAAAAAAATTCTGGTTGATACCGGAGAAATGAACCCAATTGCTTCTGAAGACAGGGAAAAACGGATTGGCGGCAAAATCTATACCTTTGAAGAGGGATTGGGCAAATACGGACTCAAACCCGAAGATATTGATATTGTGCTGCACACCCACCTGCACAGAGACCACTGTGAAAATGACTGGAAATGCTCCAATGCCACTTTTTATATCCATGAGAATGAAATGGAAGATATCCACAACCCGCACCCGCTGGATCACCGCTATCAGGCTGATTTTCTGGAAGATATAGAAGAAAACGGCCAGATACAGACCATCAGGAACGACACGGAAATTGTTCCCGGTATCACCATGGTTCATACACCGGCGCACACAAAAGGCGGGATGTCCGTCCTTGTTGACACACCACGGGGCAGCGCGCTTATTTGCGGCTTTTGCACCATCCTGGAAAATCTGTATCCACCGGCAAATATCAGGGGTATGGAAATGGAAGTTATCCCACCCGGTACCCATGTGGACGCCTATGAGGCCTATGATATTTTGCTCAGGGCCAAAACCATGGCTGATCATATCCTGCCTTTGCACGAACCCAAATGGGCAAGCATGGATACAGTCCCGGCCTGAATGATGGGCATCCGGCGCGAACAAGCATGAGCGTTCCAGTCGTGATTATCGGCGCGGGGCCAGCCGGCCTGCTGGCAGCCTACGGCGCGCGGGAAACAAAATGTCTGGTACTGGAAAAAATGCCAAGACCGGGCATAAAACTTTCACTGACCGGCAATGGACGGGGTAACCTGACCAACCTTGCGCCTGTCAAAAAAATGCAGGAAGCGTTTTTTGAACATGGCGATTTTTTACGCCCGGCCTTGCAAAATCTAAGCCCCAAAAAATTGCTGGCCTTGTTTTCAAACCTCGGCCTTGCCACGGTTCAGGAAGACAAAAACAGAGTCTTTCCGGTTTCAGGACGGGCGAGGGATATTGTGGATTGTCTGGTGGGCGCACTCAAAAAGGAACATATCGAAATTATATGCGTCCAGGCTGTTACAAAAATTTGCCGTGAAAATGGAAGCATCAGCGGCATAGAGTGTAACCAGGGGAAGAAAAACACCTTTTTGGCGGCGCGCGCCGTTATACTGGCCTGCGGCGGTGCGTCCTGGCCACAAACAGGATCAACCGGAGACGGCTATGCCTTGGCTCGTGAGCTGGGACACAGCGTCACTCCCTGTCTGCCCGCTCTTAGTCCGCTATCGACAGACGCTCCGATACAGCTCCTGCAGGGATTGAGCCTGACAGCGGTAAAAGCAAGTCTTGTGGTCAATGACAGAGCTGTTATCAGCGAACAGGGCGATGTGATTTTTACCCACTTCGGTCTTTCCGGGCCGGCCATTCTGGACATCAGCCGGGTAGCGGCAAAAGCCCTGACTGAAAAGCAAAAAACAACCCTGCTGCTTGATCTGTTTCCGGATCAGAACAGCTCCCAACTGGACAACCTGTTGCAAAGCCGTGCAGCACAACACGGCAAAAAACAGATGCTTTCCCTGCTGTCCGGTCTGCTGCCTGCCCGCCTGGCTGAATATGTCCTTTTACGCGCGCAAGTTGAGCCAACTTTACAGGCAGCCCGTCTCAGCACCGCCAAACGCAAAACCATTACCAACCAGCTGAAAAACATGCCCTTTACCATTACAGGCACGCCCGGTTTCAAACGGGCCATGCTTACGCGCGGAGGCGTCAATCTGGAAGAAGTTGACCCGCATACGCTTGAGTCCCGTCTGGTAAGGGGGCTTTTTTTTGCCGGAGAAATTCTTGATCTTGACGGCAAAAGCGGCGGCTACAACCTGCACGCTGCCTTTGCCACCGGATTTCTGGCCGGACAGAACGCGGCCCGAAACACCGGGTAAGACGCAAACAAAAAAATAGGGGCCTCGGCCAGCAGGGGCAGCCTACTCGCTCCCAAGGTTGAAAACAACTTCAAAGTTCTGCCTTTTTTGCGAGTCATATCTGTCAATAAGAAAAGACTGCCTGAGTCCAATACTGAACGGAAGAAGATCGAGCAGGGTATTGTCAAAAAACAATTCCTCCCCGTACGAATCCTGGTGAAACCTGCCCCGTCCGGCTTCGCTCAAAACAACAACAGCGTCACCTTCTAAAAAAGCCCGTCAAGGCGAGATTGAGCCCCACTGCCCAACCTTTTTCTCCTTGCAGGAAATGTAAAAACTTTGTCAGCCCTTGGTTCGAGTTTACAAATTGAAGCACGTGGCGGTATTCATGCAAAGAAAGCATATCCAGCAGTCAGCAGAACTCAGAAAATGATTATTTTGAAACCCCGTACCATACAATTCACTTCTAAATGGCGCCAGAGTGACAAAACTATTGGACACGACCTGATTGGTTTGCAGTATCAGGTCAATTTTTTTAATCTCTCGCCAATGGAGTATGTATTATTCGCGTTGATATGGTTGATAATATCCGCGATACGAAAGGCCATTTTTTCAGTTCCTTTCGGGAATATCACTCTCACATTCTCAGTATCAATCTCCATCCATTCAATATCATTTGGATGCCAGCCCAACGCGTTCAGATTCGTAGCAAAAAACAATAAACATATTGCGAATCATAATACTTTTTTCATCATTTTTATCCTAATTCATGAACCAAAATTTCATTTTTTTATTCCCGACAACGAAAAACATGCTTTCATTTTCCAATGGATCACTTTTTAAAAATTGCCATACTCCGATTCTGCGTCATTGCAAGAAGAAACATAACCTTCTAGTATATACACAAAAAAACAGAACCAAACGAATATGACAAAAAGAAACGTCAATCTCCCGTTTTGGTTCCAGACGCAAAGAACGAGCTTTTCTTTTTTCAGTGCGTTCTGTCTTGTTTTTCATTCAAAAAAAGACCATATCTCTGTCAGACCAATTCGTAAGAGGAAAAAACATGAAAATACGTGCTATCAAAGAAAACGACTGGAAGGCAATCGTTACGCTTCAGCAACAGGCCTATACGGACATAGAACCGGAATCAGAACCCGTGCTGAGAAGAAAATGTGTTATTTCGCCGACAACCTGCATGGTTGCCGTAGATAATGACGAAAACCTTTTGGGCTGCTGCCTGTCGCACCCCTGGCAGTCTTGCGCTGCCCCGCCGCTTCATGAAGAGATTGCAACCCCTGTCGCCACCACGAACCTCTTCATACACGACATGGCTGTTTTTCCGCAATTTTGGAAAAAAAGAGTGGGCACAAGCCTGTACGAATCTCTTCTTGAGCGAGCAAGCAAGCAGGGTTTCAAAACCATCACCCTTGTAGCGGTACAACAGGCGCGGACTTTTTGGAGCCAATTGGGGTTTTCTGAAAACGCGAACATACCGCTGCATCAAGCCTATGGAGCAGGAGCAATGTTCATGGAACTTGAGCTCAATACGTAGCGGGAAAACAAACTGGCCAACGCATAACTTTCATTGAAAACTCAGATTAGCATTCCGATTTTTAATGAAAAAACCTGGCGCGATTCAAATCTTTTCTATTTTCGTTGCCTGAAAATAGAACATGCCGCCGTTGGTGGCAAAGCGGGTGAAATCCAGATTGTTTGCCTGGCAGGCTGCTTTCAGATCATCTGTGGCCAGGGCGTGAAATTGCGGTCGGCTGGAATATTTGCTCCAGCCCCTGTCAAAATTCTCATCAATACCAGGTACTGGCACGGCTCCCGCAAAAACACCCTGAGGAGCAAGACGTTGGGCAGCAGCCCTGATTGCTCCCTGCCAGTCTGGAATCATGTGCAGGGCAGTATCTGTTATTACCAGTTCAAAACTGTCATCTGGGAAAACCTGCTCCTCAGCGTTGGCCCGGATCAGACGGCAGCGCATAAATCCTTTTTTTCCGGCACGGCGGGAGGCTCCTTAGATAAAAACAGAAGAAAGCCTACTCTCAAAAACAGAGTGGACGAAAATACAGAAACGGCTGTTGTCGAGTACACGCCATCCAGGAACCTGCCCATGGGCAGGTCCGAGCCAACAACGAACTACGAAAACGGGGGGGGCTCCCGGTGGTGTTCGCAATCTGGCTGCGTCATGGACTTGAGCACGTTAAAAAAAGATTACTTGCCCTTGAGAAAAAAGCAGCAAAAGAAAATCTGATTTTGACGGAGTCTCAGGTACAGGCATTGGAACGTAAAAAACACGATGATGCAGTTCATGAGAGATCGAAACTTTCCATCTTGGCCATCTGGGCTCCCAAGACACATTTTATGTTGGTACGTTGAAAGGCGTTGGTCGGATTTATCAACAAACCTTTGTCGATACATATTCCTTGGTTTATCAGGTGGTATATCCATGTGCACTAAACACAATCCTGAAAAAAATTTTTCGACAGTAAGACCTCCAGAACCAAGCCTCTCAGGTAAATTATAAATAAATTGGTTGGGAATTTCCTGTGAAAATGTAAAACGAATATTTTCCATGGTTTTCTACTTTATGCTTAACAGTATTGCGCAGCTCTTGAAGCAACAGCGCAACAAAACAGATGATGCGTTTGAGATTGGCCGGATAAATGTCTAGCGCATCTCTCTGGCCAGGTCACGGGCAACAGCCCGCTCCTTTAAGGTCTGGCGGCGATCGTAGGTGGTTTTTCCACGCGCCAGGGCCAGTTCGATCTTGAACCGGCCGGCCCGCAAATAGACTTTGACCGGCACAATGGTCAGCCCTTTTTGTTCCACCTTGCCCCGCATGGAGTTGATTTCGTTTTTATGCAGCAGCAGTTTGCGTTCCCGTTCCGGGTTATGCTGGGCGTATCCGGCATTTTCATAGGGCGCGATATGCACGCCAACAAGAAATGCTTCGTCCCCGCGAAAACGGACGTATCCGTCCATAAAGCTGATCTTGCCGGCGCGCAGAGATTTGACCTCTGACCCTGTCAACACAAGGCCAGCCTCGTATGTATCCAGAAATTCATATAAATGACGGGCCTTTTTATTCTGCCCCATGATTTTTATACCTGAACCGGCCATAGTTTCCTCACATCTCTTCTGGGTCTAAAAATGACGCATAGAAATCCGTTTCTTCGGGAAATTTCTCCTGAAACACAGCCTGCATCAGTTGATTGTTTTCAGCAACTGTACCGTTTGCAAGTACCTTTTCAAACAGGTCACGGCACTGAACAAAAGAAAAATCGCGCACAATACGTTTGCTGGTCGGAATCATGTGCGGGTTGAGACTAATCTGGTCAACTTCCATACCAACAAGAATCGGCAGACAATACGGGTTGGAAGCCATCTCGCCACACACGCAAACGGAAATATCCGCTTTTTTCGCGGCACGCACAACATGATACATACTGCGCACAACAGCCGGATGCAAAGGCTGATACAGATACGAAACCATGCTGTTGGTTCTGTCTATACCAAGTGTGTACTGAATAAGGTCATTGGTGCCGATACTGAAAAAATCAACTTTTTGCGCCAGTTCTTCCGCCAGCCAGACCGCGGAGGGCAGTTCAATCATGATGCCAAAAGGAATATTGGTCTGAAAAGGAGTGCCTTCGGCCTGTAACTCAGCCTGGGCCTGAGAGTAAATTTCTCTGACATGCTCCAGTTCGCTCAAACCGGAAATCATGGGCAGCATAACAGACAGGTTGCCGGTCAGGGCGGCCCGCATAATTGCGCGCAACTGGGTTTTGAAAACATCAGGGTAGCACAGACAAAAACGAGTTCCCCTCAGACCAAGAGCGGGATTGGCTTCTTCAGCACGGCCGTGGCTGGTACCGATTTTGTCGGAACCAAGGTCAATAGTTCTGACAACAACCGGTGCCGGAAAAAGTTCCCTGGCCAATCGTTCATACTGGTTGACAAGTTCCTGTTCTTCGGGAAATCCCAAACGGCCAATATAGGCGTATTCCGTCCGGTACAGTCCAACTCCTTCGCCGCCGTTGGCCTTGATTATCGGCACGTCTTCCATCAGGTCAACATTACCCAGCACCTCGAGGCGGTAGCCGTCTGTTGTGTAAGGTTCAAGCGCGGCGGAACGGCCGACCTCTTTTTGAAAATCCTCGTATTTCTGATTTGTTTCAGCGTACTGGGCCAGCTCTTCCTCTTCAGGGTGAACAATAATCCGTCCGCTGAATCCGTCCAGAATAATGATGGTATCGTCAGGAACGCTGTTTTCCAGTCCGTCCAGCCCTACAATCGCCGGGATCTGCATGGCACGGGCCATGATACCGGCATGTGAGGTCTTGCCACCCAGCACAGTGGCCACCCCCATAATCTTGTCCGTCTCAAGTTCAATGGTGTCTGCCGGAGTCAAATCATGGGCCAATACAATAACCTTTGAGATGACAGCGCGTTTTTCTTTTTGCTGACCGGGCAGGTTGCGCCGGACGCGTTCCGCGACCAGCCGCACGTCCTGTACCCGCTCCCGGATATATTCGTCTTCAATGGCGTTAAACACCCTGGCAATATCGGCAACTGCCTTTTCTATTGCCCATTCCGCGTTCATGCACATTTCAGCAACGTAAGCCCGCGCCCCCTGCCGAAATTTTTCATCAGCCAAAATCATCAGATGGGCATCCAGAATCGCGCCATGTTCAAGCATATTCCCCGGTACACGCTCTTTTATGGCCCGCAATTCCGCTTCTGTTTTCGCAAAGGCGCTTCCCAGCCGCTCAATTTCATTTTCAATAAAGGGCCTGGCAATAATTCCACGGTGGACACGGCCAAAACGCTGACGGTCAAGAAAATAGGCCCGGCCAATGGCAATGCCAGAAGAAACGGGAATCCCGTACAGTACCTTTCGCTCCATTAACTCCCGCCCGCAGCAAAATGGTTTTCAAAAAAAAGACTGATGGCCGCAAAAGCAGCCGGCGCGTCCGCACCACTGACCCGCAAGGTCAGCTCTGTTCCGCGCGGAGCAGCCAGCGTTAAAATATCAAGGATACTTTTGGCATCAACCTGGCGGCCACCACATTCAAGCAGAATCTGAGAGGCATACGCTCCGGCTTCCCGCGCCAACTGTCCTGCCGGTCGGGCATGAAGACCAAATTCATTTTGAACGCGAACCGTACCGACCAGCGTTTCTTTTTCCTCAACACTTCCCATATATTCTACCCTGCAAGTCCCAAAAACATAAAAATACGCTCCTGTTCCCAGAAAAGAAACAAGAGACACAGCAAAATAATCTCCCGCACCGCAGGAAAAACATGGATCAACCAGACAGCCGCTGCCATGCTCAGCCCGCCAGCCAACAGGACTGTCCAGTCCGCGTTCAGGGGCAAAAACAGATACCAGATTACCGGCAGCAAACAGGCGTTGACAAATTTAAGACGCTGGCCCCAGTTGATAAGATCCCAGCGCTGCAACCGCTGCAGGCAATCAAGCCCCTGCGTGAGCCCCAAGTAAAAGGTGTACAATTTTACAGCCTGAAGCAAAACAAAACAGCCCCCCCAAAAAACAAACATGGGCTGGTACCATGAAAGCAAACAAAAAGAAATTGAAACCAGCGACCAGAAGATAAAAAAACTGCCGCTCAAAAAGGAGTCCCCTATCGCGGAAAGCGTATATGAAAGAGTGGAACGAAGCTGAACATGAGCCTGAACAGGGATCAGGTCTCTGGCAATTTTTTGTTCCAGAAACAGAAAGATACCGGCCAGCATCGGAGTCCAGAAGGGGTGGGTATTATACAGCCCAAGATACCTCCTTCTGGCCTTTTGCAATTTTTTTCCCTGATAGATGGCCCGCAGCCCCGGATCCACCACATAGGAAAACCCGATATTTTGCAGACCGTTGGTATTAAAGGCCGCTCCAACCAGATAGGTACGAAAAAAGACAGAAAATAAAACCCGTGTGTTCATTTCAGTTCGTCCTGCCGCAGCTTGCAGCATAAGGCGTAAATTTCCTTTGCTGTCCAGCCGCGTACCCGTGTGGCAGCCTGGCTGGCAATGACTTTAAGAGGCGCGTCTTCCTGCAAAAGCTCGCTTAAGAGTTCTGTCAGTTCAGCCTGCTCCATTCGTTTATCCGCATCCGGTGGCCCCAGAAGAACAGTTATCTCTCCCAGCAAATTCTCCAGCTGGCTGCTTGTTTCGCCAAGTCTACCGAAAATAAACTCTTCAAACTCCTTGGTCAACTCACGGGCAATACAAAATTTTCTTGGGCCGAACTGCTCAAAGGCAATGTCCAGGATATGAGGCAGGCGGTTTTTGCGTTCGTAAAAAACAAGGGTCGCGTCAAGCGCGCAAAGGCTGGAAAAAAAAGACCGGACAGCGCCATCTTTACGGGGCAAAAATCCAGCGAAATAAAAAGGATAAGGCGGGAGCCCAGAGGCCATCAGGGCGGCAATGGCCGCGCAGGGGCCGGGAACCGGGCGCACACAGAATCCGGCTTCACGGCAGGCCCGCACAAGCAGATAACCGGGATCGGACATCAGTGGCGTGCCTGCGTCTGAAATCAAGGCGATATCCTCGCCCCGCTCCAAAAAATCAAGTGCCTGACGGATACGGGCAGTTTCATTATGTTCGTACAGACTTATGAATCTGGCCGCTTTCAAACCAAGGCGGGAAAAAAGCAGTCCGGCCCGGCGGGTGTCCTCGGCCAGAACGCAGCTGACATCTTGCAAAACCCGCGCCGCGCGGGGGCTTAAATCACCAGGGTTGCCAAGTGGAGTGGCCACCACCCACAGCGTAGCTGAAATCAATGACATTTTGCTCATGCTCCACGCTGAAACTGTCGCCAGCTTGAATAACAACACCAATAAAATCAAAACGGCAGGCGGTCTTCCAGTCTTTATGCGCCGACATATACGCGCTGGCAGCCTGAATCAGCCGTTTTTGTTTTTCCTTTGTCAGGGCCTCTCCAGGAAGCGTCATGCCCCCCTGGCGTCTGGTCTTGACTTCGACAAAGACAAGCGTTTTTTTATCCTTGCAAACAAGGTCTATCTCTCCCTGACGGGTTTTCCAGTTCCGGTCCAGAATACGGTAGCCTTTTTTTCGCAACCAGGTTTCAGCAATTTTTTCACCGGCAGCACCAAGCGAAAGATGACTGGTCGTTGACATAATCAGCCCTGCCGTGTCTGGACAACGCCGCGAAAGGTCAACCTGTGCAATGGTGATGGGCCAAGTTCAGACAGTTTTTGAAAATGCTCTTTTGTGCCGTAGCCTTTATGCCGCTTGAGGCCATAACCGCAGTAGGAATCAGCCAAACCGACAATAAGGTCGTCACGAAAGGTTTTGGCAAGAATGGAGGCCGCGGAAATTGCCGGCACCAGACTATCACCGCCAATAATTGTTTTCTGGGGAAGCTCACAGGGAATTTGCTGGTTTCCATCAACCAGTAAAAGTGTGGGCAGAACAGGCAGACTGTAAGCAGCTCGTTTCATGGCCAGCAAAGAGGCCTGCAGGATATTGATACGCTCAATTTCGCGGGGCCAGGAAAAACCCAAAGCCCAAGCACGAGCCTGGGCTTTGATAGCAACAGCAATTTTCTGTCTTTTAGAGGGACTCAGTTTTTTCGAGTCATCAAGTTCCAAATCATATCTGGCAGGCAAAATAACAGCCGCGGCCACAACAGGGCCGGCCAGACAACCTCTGCCAGCCTCATCAAGTCCGCATTCAAGTTTTTCAGGCATCACCAGTGCCAGCCAAAACTGAAACTACCAGTTTGTCTTGGCTTTAATGCGCGCGGCCTTTCCTTTCAGATTACGCAGATAGTAAATACGGCTGCGGCGCACAACGCCTTCTGTCAACACGTCAATCTTTTCAATAAATGGCGAATGCAGAGGGAAGATTCTTTCCACGCCAACACCATCAGAGATCTTGCGCACAACAAAGCTCGCGCAGCTTCCGCCACGGTTGATGCGGACAACAACGCCCTGAAAAGCCTGGATACGCTCTTTTTCACCCTCCACGATACGAACATATACCTTTATGGTATCACCGGAATTAAACCTGGGCAGGTCGGTACGCAACTGCGCGGCTTCAATTTTTTTGATAATTTCCATCTGACATTTTCTCCTTAAAAATATATGGGCCAGGCCCAGTTACGGCTATTGCAAAAATTACCGAAAATCACCCAGAATGCGATCAACAATAATCGCAGCCGCGCTTCTCACGGCAAGGTGATTATAGCTGTCCAGAAATCGCAGGGAGCGCAAAGTCCCCTTGCAGGCCGCAAGCACATCAGGAGCCAGGCCATGTCCTGTTCCCAAAACAAGCAGCACCGGCTCATTTTTTAGCAGCTGACGCAAATCCTGAACAGAAAAATGCCCCTCTCTGGCACTTGTCGCAACCATCCAAGGAACCATTCCGCACGTATTTTCTATTTCCAGACAGGCGGCTGCCAGCGAGGCAACGATGTTGACCTCCGCAAGCGCTCTGGCCCTGTCTGGATTTGTCTTTTTTCCTTCGCCTGTTGTCCAGTGTTCAACAAGTTCCTGGGCCAGAACCTGCTGATCTTCAAGAGGCGTGCAGACAAAATAGCCCCCAAGCCCATATGTGGCGCAAAGGCGGGCAATATCGTGAATATCAAGATTTGTCAAAGAAGTGCACGTCTCTTTCCCTTCCCTGTCCAGAACCGGAAAATGCACCAGCGCGACAAAAAGATTTCTTCCCAGACGCCTGCGCTGGCACTTGCGCAAAAAAGACAAGTCGCTATCAGAAAGTTGGACATTATCAAGAAGTTCCGGCCGACTGTCAAGAGTAATTGCCAGAGATTTTTCCCGCCGCCAACGCGAAATTTCCTTATGGTTCCCGGACAAAAGCACTTCCGGCACACCTTGCCCCCAAAAAACTTCCGGTCTAGTGAAATGCGGATATTCCAGCAACCCCTGACTAAAGCTCTCTTCACCCGCGGAATCCTCATGGCCCATAAATCCGGGCAGCAGGCGGCCCACACTTTCAACAAGACAAAGGGCCGCGCTTTCTCCGCCATTGAGGACAAAATCTCCAATACTGACTTCTTCATAGTCCACAACCTGAGCCAGCCGGGCGTCAATGCCCTCGTAACGGCCACACACAAGCGTCAGGCACTCTTCCTTTGCCAGTTCCTGGCAAAACCCTTGGTCAAGACAGCGGCCCCTGGGCGAAAACACAAGAACCCGGCCGGGATCGGGAAGAGCCTGCAAACAGTCCGCCAGCGGCTGTACAGCCATGACCATGCCCGGCCCCCCGCCGTAAGGCCGGTCATCGACCTTGCCATGCCGGTCAAGAGAAAAGTCCCTCGGATTGTGGAAGGTAAAGCTAAGGATTCCTTTTTCCTGCGCCTTGCCCATCAGGCCCGCTTGCAAAGCAGTGGTAAAAAATTCAGGAAACAGGGTCAGGAGTTCAATGTGCATATTCTCTTCCACGGCCGTTAAATACCCAGCAAGCCTTCCGGTACAACAAGAACCAGTTTGCGTCCGGCCATATCAACATCTTCAACAAATTCCGCGGGCATTGGAAGCAAAATTTCCGTGCCGTCCGACCTGTCAACAACCGCAACCGGACTTGCTCCGTAGTCGTGAAATTCCCGAACCGTGCCAACGCATTCTCCTGTTGGCAGACAGGCTGAAAAGCCTCTCAGATTTTCCAGACACAGCTTCCCTGCTTCTGGCAGGGGCAAATCTTTCTCACGCACCAGAAAATCCGCGCCAACCCATTCAAGGGCCTGATCCCGCCCGTCAACCTGTTCCAGAACAACAAGCAGACGCCCGCTGTGTGGTCGCCACGAAGCCAGAGCAAACGGCCGGGGGTTTCTTCCCGCCTGTTGCAGGTAAACCCGCCGGATATTGTCAAAAGAAAAAAGGGAGGTCGCGTACGGCTCTACGCATATCTCCCCTTTCAATCCGTGCGGCTTCACCACCCTTCCAAAAAGGATCAAAGCCTGACGCATACAGGTCTATTCCAGAATTTCAAGCACCGCACGCTTGCGAGCCTTGGTCGAAGCGGCATTCAAAATAGTTCGCATGGCACGGGCCGTGCGCCCCTGCTTGCCAATAACCTTGCCGAGGTCTTCCTTGGCAACCTTCAGTTCTATCACTGAAGTCTGCTCACCTTCCACTTCTGAGATATTCACTTCATCAGGATTATCCACCAACGATTTCACCATATACTCGATCAGTTCCTTCAACATTGCCACCTCCTCTTTCTGGTACAGGGCATACAACATACAGTATCTGAACAGGTTCTGTTCGTCTTTTTTTGTTCCTGTCGTTGCAAGACATATATGCCATTGCAAGAGAAAACACAAATCTATTTACCAATGAAGCAAAAAAATTTTCTCTTTCCTGTTTCCCCACAGACTGCTCCGCGAGCTGTCGCAAAAAAGAGAGGGCAACGCGCGAACTAGGCCGAAATTTTCTTTATAAGTGAACGAACCGTGTCTGAAGGTTGCGCTCCCCTGTCCAGCCAGACATTGACCTTTTGCATATCAAGCTTGACTTCCACCGGTTCGGCCATTGGATTGTAGTAGCCCAGAAATTCAAGTGGACGTCCATCACGACGGGTTTCACTGTTAATCGCCACAACACGGTAAAAAGGTTTTTTCTTTGCGCCCATCCGGGTCAATCTTAATTTTACAGCCATGAATATTCTCCTTTCAATATGTTTTATTTTTTCCGTTTTTTCTTCATTTTCTTCCGCATGGACTTTAACGCCGCGACATTCCCCCCTCCACCGGAAGCGAGAGCGGGCATACCGGCAAGACCAGGTATCCGTTTGCCCTGTTTCATGCTGCCCATCATTTTTTTCATCATCTTACGCATCTGCTCAAAATTGCGTAAAAGCGAGTTCACGTCCTGCACCTCTACGCCGCTTCCTTTGGCAATACGAACCTTGCGGCTGGCATTTATTATCTTGGGACGTAGGCGTTCCTGATGAGTCATGGAACTGATTATTGCCTCAACCTTTGCCAGTTCTTTATCCGGCAGACGGGCCTCTTTCAACTGTTCTCTCACCTTTCCCATACCGGGAACAAGCTTCATCAACCCTTCCAGCGAGCCGAGTTTTTTGAGTTTACGCATCTGCTGACGAAAATCTTCCAGGGTAAAATCAGCCTGTTCCAGCTTGCCCTGCAACTCACGGGCTTCCTTTTCGTCAATAGATGCCTGAGCTTTTTCAATCAGGGTCAAAACATCACCCATGCCCAGAATACGCGAAGCAACACGATCCGGATGAAAAACCTCAAGCTCGCTTAATTTTTCGCCAACACCAATAAACTTGATCGGCTTTTGCGTGACACTGGTGATTGAAAGTGCCGCGCCGCCGCGGGCGTCACCTTCCATCTTGGTCAGCACAATTCCACTGATATCAAGATGTTCGTTAAAACGAGACGCGACATTCACTGCGTCCTGACCAGTCATGGCATCAGCCACAAACAAGATTTCCTGCGGCTTGCAGGCATCCTTGATTGCGGCCAGTTCCTGCATCAGTTCTTCATCAATATGCAGGCGGCCAGCAGTATCCAGAAGCACAACACCGGCACCGGCTTTTTCCGCCTGAGCAACTGCCTGCCGGCAAATATCCACCGGATTCATATCCGCTGCAGAAAGAAAAACCGGAACCCTGAGTTCCGCGCCCAGCTTGGTCAACTGATCAATGGCTGCCGGACGGTACACGTCAGCGGGAACCAGATACGGCTCATATTTTTCTTTACGCAAATGCAGAGCCAGCTTGGCCGCGCTGGTTGTTTTTCCCGAACCCTGCAAACCAACAAGCATAATGACAGCCGGTGGTTTACAGGCCAGGTCAAGCTCTGTTGTCCGGCCGCCAAGCAGGGAGATCATCTCGTTATGCACGATTTTGACCACCTGTTGCCCGGGGGTCAAACTCTCCAGCACGTCCTGGCCCAAGGCCCGCTCTTTTATCCGCTCAACAAAATCTTTGACAACCTTAAAATGAACGTCCGCCTCCAGCAATGCCAGACGCACCTCACGCAGACCGTCCTGAATATTTTTTTCATTCAGACGTCCCTGACCGCGCAGATTGCGAAATACTGTGTTGAGACGATCACTCAGATTTTCAAACATAAGCAACTCAACAAATTAAAAAAGCAAACCAAACACAGCTCAAAATGGAATCAAAAACCGACATTCACAAAAAAATTTTATATATACTCTCTTTGACAAATGCAAGTCAAGGGCAAAATCTTACGCCTTTTTTTCCCCTGCTCTTTCAACAGCGCGAAGAAAACTCTGTCCTGAGGCCTCAATCATCTGTTTTTGAACGGAAAAAGACAACCGAAAATATCCGGGACAACCAAATCCGCTGCCGGGTACGGCAAGGACTCGCTCTTCCTGCAACAGGGCGACAAAATCCAGGTCAGTCAAACCGCGCGGCACTTTCGGAAAAAAATAAAAAGCTCCCTGGGGCAAGACATACGACAAACCAGCCTTGTCCAGAACACCTGCCATTGCCGTCCGGCGGGCCTCATACACGGTTTTGTCAGCCTGTTCATTTACACAACGCTCCACAATATACTGTCCAATACACGGCGCGTTGACAAAGCCCAAAATACGATTGGTGAGCACCAGTCCGGCGTGCAATTCAGCGACCTTCGGCATACGAGGGTTAAGCAGCACATACCCGATTCGCTCTCCGGCCAGAGACAGATTTTTGGAAAAAGAACTGACCACGACCGTGTACGGATACAGAGGAAGAAGTGCCGGCACTTCCTGACCGTCAAAACTCAAAAAACGGTACGGTTCATCTGCCAGCAGATAAATCACACGCTGATTTTGCCTGCTTTTTCGCGTTATAATCTCGGCCAGACCTTCCATTTGCTCCTGGCTGTACACCCTGCCCGTTGGATTATTGGGCGAATTGACAAGCACCACTCTTGTCGCGGGCGTGATGGCCGCTTCAACCGCTTCCAGATCAAGATCAAAGGTTTCAGGTTTCGCGGGTACAGGACAGAGTTTTCCGCCAAAATTTTGCACGTAAAATCCGTACTCAACAAAATACGGCGCAGGACAGATAACCTCGTCACCAGGATTGAGTACCGCGCGGAAAAAAGCGTTCATGCCACCAGCCGCGCCAACAGTCAGAACAAGATGATCCGCTGTAATGTCACTTTGCTGTTCAGTGCGCAAACGTCCGGCCAGCGCCTGCCTGACAGCAAGCGTGCCCGCATTTGGCATATACCCGAAAGCAAAAGGCTTTCCGGCATTTTCGGCCAGTTCAGCCAGGGCCTTGCCAACGCCGGGCGGCGGCGGAAAATCAGGATTGCCCAGACTGAAATCATACACATTCTCCTGACCATATTTTTTTTTCAGTTCAATTCCGGCTTCAAACATCTGCCGAATCATTGAAGACCTGCCTGCGTATTCCTGTACCTGAGAAGAAAGTATGTGCATTGTCGCTGCCCTGAAAAGCTGTTGTGTGGAGAGAAAAAAGAAAGCCAAAGGCTTCAAAGAAAGAAAAAAAGAACTAGGGTATAACCAGCCCTTCTTTTTTGTATTCATTCAATTTGTTCCGCAGGGTACGCACAGAAATTCCAAGCAGCTGGGAAGCCATTGTCCTGTTTCCGTCTGTTTTGTCCAAGCTTTTCATAATCATGCGTTTTTCCATTTCCTGCAAGGTCAGAAGTTCGCCGGACGCAGACGAAACAGACAGGTCTGCCTGGACAGACGCTGCAGGTCGCGGAACAGCGGCAGCCAATTCTTCCGGGGCAATCTCTGGCGACCAGTCACTGCCTTCAAGCAAAAAATGCGAAATGTCGACAGAGGCTGTTCCGGCCAGAAGCACGGAACGCTCCATCAGGTTTTGCAGCTCACGGACATTGCCCGGCCATTCATAGCTAAGCAACCATTCCTGCGCGGCCCTGGAAAAAATCACGGGAGCCAGTCCGTATTCCCGACAAAAAGTAGCGGCAAAAAAATTCGCCAGAGCCAAAATATCGTCCTGCCGTTCCCGCAAAGAGGGCAGGCGCAGCGGAATAACATTCAGCCTGTAATATAAATCTTCTCGAAACTCGCCCTGTTCCACGCTTTTTTCTATCGCACGGTTCGTCGTGGCAATCACCCGCACGTCAACAGACACGGTTTCTGTTCCGCCAACCCTGTCAATTTCGCCCTCCTGCAAGACCCGCAGCAGTTTGGCTTGCAGGGGTAAGGCCATTTCCGTGATTTCGTCCAGCAGCAAAGTGCCTTTATCAGCCAGCTCAAACCGGCCAAGTTTACGGGCGATGGCGCCGGTAAAAGCGCCCTTTTCATGCCCAAAAAGTTCACTTTCCAGCAAATGTTCGGGCAAGGCGGCACAGTTGACGGCGATAAAATTTTTATCCTTGCGGGAAGAATTATTATGAATGAAACGGGCAAACATTTCCTTTCCCGTTCCTGATTCTCCTGAAATAAGCACCGTGGCACGAGATGGTGCGACCTGTTTGGCCAGGGCCAGCACCCGCTGCATAACCGGATGATTGCCAACAATACTGCCTTTATTTTTCGCGCCAGAAAGCTGCCCTTCAGCCGGAACAGATTTAGGCTGGGCCTGTTTTTGCCGGGAACGGGAAGAAGTGAGCAACACGTCCATTTTTTCGCAGGTCAAAGGACAAAACCAGTAATCATATGCGCCAGCGCCCATAAAAGCCGAGGCGTCCTGGGCGGTTCCCTGTTCGGAAAAAACAATGACCTCAGGAAAATTTTCTTCCTGTCGGTGTTCAAGCAAGGATTCAACTTTCAAACCGGGAAGTGCCTGCTGTACAAAGACAAAAAGCGGCTTGCGCTGAGTAATGGACGTAAGCGCACTTTGCAGGTTGTTGACGATCAACGCGTCCACACCGCTTTCTTTCAAAAATGCGAAAACAGGAGTCACAAGCTCAGGACGAGAAACGAAAAGAATACTGTCTGTCATTCCGATGCATGACTACTCCTATTCCCCGCCATTGGCAATACTCTTTCTGATAGGCAGAAGACATTTTAAAATTATATCTTACAGGCCGACACCAAAAACATGCAATAGATCATGCTTCTTAAAAACTAGAACGGCAACAACCCCTTGGGCAAAGGCACACTTAAAGCCTGACTAAAAGACACATAAAACAAACCTGAGACAGCGATGCCCAACATGATGTGCCGGGCCACCTGTCCGGGAGTCGGCCTGTCCATCTGATCAGCCAAAATTGCCAAAATAACGTAACAGAGCACACTGGGGACAAGAAAACCGAACCTGTCGAGCAACAAACACCACAAAAGAAGCACCACAAAAAGAAGCAGGCCGCGCCACAACTGTTCAGCCTTATTTTTTTCTTTGCAATTTCCTTTTTTACAAAAGGATAAAAGGATATATCCCAGAGAACAACACATAAGCACGACGGAAAATGTCTTTGGAAAAATTGCTCCAAGAGGAGAAAAATTGCCGGCATAAGACCAGGCGAAAAAACCGAACAGCGCGAGGCCACACGAAAGAAGTATGCTGCCGAAGTCGTATCTAGCTTTCATTGGCTTGTCCTCCCTTAAACCAGTCAAACCTGCGAAGAACTTTCTGCACAAAGACGGGGTAAAAAACCACCAAAACGATCAGAAAAATAATGATCTGAGAGATGGGATGGCCGAAAAAACTTCCCATAATGTCGTTCGCCGCTGTACCTATGAGCCAGCTTTGAACAAACCCTTGCTCTGCTATGGGGCCAAGGATAATTCCCAGTACTATGGGGGAAGGCGGAAAACCATATCGGTTAAGTATCCAGCCAGCCCCGCCCAAGATGACCATGATTAGCGAGTCTCCCGTATTGTTGTTAATAGCAAAGGAGCCAATGACGCACATAAAGGCAATAACTGGAACAAGGATAGATTTTGAAAAGGTCGCGATAGAGCGGTAGACGTATTTGCCTATGAATAGACCAACCGGAAACATAAGCAATGTGGCCAGCAGTAGGCCATAGATGAAGGTATAGACAATATGCCCCTCTGCGCTGAAAAGGGAAGGGCCTGTTTTCACTCCCTGCACCAGCAATGCTCCCATAATGACCGCGTCCGGAGGAGTTCCTGGGATACCAAGCACCAAGGTGGGGATAAATCCTCCCCCCACAGTTGCGTTGTTGGCCGCTTCGGTGCTGAAAACCCCTGAAGGCTCTCCCTTTCCAAAATTGGCTGATCTGGATGAGGTGCGTTTGGCTTCGGAGTAGGCCACCAGACTAGCGATGGAACCACCTGCTCCAGGCAAAATCCCAATCAATGTGCCAATAACGGCACTGCGCCCCAGATTAAATTTATCCTTGAGGGCCAATCCTAAGGCTTCCTTGAGACGAAAGCCTTTGCCTTCTTTAGGAATATCCAGATGTCGGGATTTCGTCATGACCAAATCTATGAGTACGGGAACACAATACAGGCCGATTAACGCGGAGACAATATCAATTCCTCCCAAAAGCAACTCAGAATCGAAAGTATAGCGGAGGTCGCCTCCGATGACAGCGACCCCCACAGTAGAACAGAGCATACCAAAAGCGGCTCCAACCCACCCCTTGAGCAAGCTGCCTTCGGACAGGGCAGAGATTAAGGTCAAACCGAACAGTGCTAACCAGAAGTACTCAACAGGCCCGAACCGCAGGGCAAATTCAGCCAGAAGAGGGGCAAGAAAAAGTAAGGAAAGCGCACCAACTACACCGCCTACGACTGAGGCAATGGTTCCACAGGTGACAGCAAGGTCGCCATCTCCCCGTTTGGCCATGGGAAACCCGTCAAACGTAGTTGCAATGGCAGATGGAGTCCCCGGAGTGTTGACCAAAATCGCGGCAAATGACCCGCCGTATATGGCTCCGGTATAGATAGCTCCCAGCATGATAAGCGCTGACGCCGGAGCCATAGAAAAAGTCAGCGGCACAAGTACCGCCACAGCCATTGTCGCCGAAAGCCCCGGAAGAGCTCCAATAATCGTGCCTGCGACGACTCCGATAAAACAAAGCAAAAGATTCAACGGGGACAGCGCGTCGAGAAAAAATTCGATACTAAACATAGTTACCCCCTTATGGTTGAGGCATACGCGCTGCCTGTCCACCGCGTGTGCCGGGATAGTCCATAGATCCCATTCGCTAAGGGATGAAAACTCATGAACGGCTGTTGTCTCCACTTTTCTGGCGTAACCAAGAAACGTACAATCGATCGACCAAGATTTACTTAATAAGTTTGAGTTCTCTGGCCACCTCGTAATATTTTTCTTTCAGATTATTGAGAAAGGCGGGAATCTTGTCATAAGGGACGTCAACCATAGTAAAACCCGCCTCCACCATCTGCTTGCGGAATGCGGGATCGTCATTGAGTTTTTGCAGCATGGCGGCAACGGCTTTCCGTGTATTTTCAGAACAGGCCTTGGGCAAAGCCAAGCCGCGATACGCGCCGCCGACAAAATCGTATCCCAATTCCTTGAACGTAGGAACATCGGGAAAAAGAGGATGGCGCTCCTCACCAGCTACAGCCAAAAGGCGCACCTTATCGCCCTGAGCCACGCCAACCGTGGTGTATCCCCAATGCGCAGCGACCTGTTTACCCAACATGGCCATTGCAGCATCTCCTGTTGTCTTGAAAGGGATATAACTAGTTGCAATGCCTGCAATCTTATCAAAACGGGTCTTGGCATAGTGGTTATTGGAATATGAGCCGGTTCCGGCAAAGGTGACCATGCCGGGATTTTTCTTTGCTTTCACAACAAGATCATCAAGGGTCTTGAATTCGCTGTCTGCGGGAACGACAATAGCGTCCGGGGTGTAATGAAAAAAATGGACGTTGACGATGTCTTCAAGCTGAAATCCGCTTCCTTTTTGCAGGGGCTTGAGTACAATATGGGGAAGATTCGTTCCCATCATGGTGTATCCGTCCGCAGGATACCGTTGCAGGGAGCTCCACCCAACAGCTCCACCTCCACCTGGCTTATACTGGATAATCATCTCCCTGTTAAAAAGACGGCGGAAATTCGCCTGCTGGATGCGAGCGGAAATATCTGATTCACCACCAGGTCCGAACGGAACCACGTAGGTTACATCTTTCTCTGGATACCCCGCGCTGGCGAGACTGACTAACGTGCTTACAAGGACGACTGCCAAAATGAGTTTACATAACGTTTTCATGTGTAGCCTCCCAAGTAGTATAAGCAGGGGCCATACGCCGCCCGCTATAAAAGTTAATTCTTACTTAGATCATATTAAGCACTACGGTACAATTTCGTCATGACAAATTCACGATGGCCGAGTATTTCGGCACTGGTCAGACGACCATTGGCCGTATCCACCATCAGATCAAGGAGCTGTTCTCCAGCCTCGTCCATATTCATTTCCCTGCGCAGGATACCGGACACATCCAGGTCGATATGCTCACTCATAGTACGGACAGTGCGAGGATTGGCACTGAGCTTGATGACCGGCAAAATGGGATTGCCGATAATGTTTCCCTGCCCGGTAGGGAAAAAATGTACAACGGCTCCTCCGGCGGCACACAGGGTAACCATTTCGGCAGCAGCCGATGAGGAATCCATAAACCAAAGTCCGGGGCCTACAGGCATCTCCGCAGGCTTCAGGCACCCTTCCATAAGACATTTCTTTCCAATTTTTTGAATATTCCCAAGAGCCTTTTCCTCAATAGTAGTCAGTCCCCCCAGAATATTACCTTTCGTGGGTTGCGAATCAGAAAGATCATTGGTCTTATTGGCCAAGATGAACTCATTGTAATCGTTCCACATCTTCATGAACGCCTTGCCGACCTCAGGAGTCTTGCCCCGCTTGGCCACAAGATGCTCCCCACCGGTAATCTCGGACGTTTCACCAAAAATCAGGGTACAGCCCATTTCGTAAAGTTTATCATAAGCATTCCCAACCGTAGGGTTGGAAGCAATACCGGAGGTGGTGTCAGACTCGCCACATTTACAGGAAACCCATAATTCCCGCACATCACACTCCTCACGTTGCAAGCTTGACGCGTGATGCATATAGATTTTGGCTTGGCGGGATGCCGCCGCAATGGTGTTGTGATCGCCGTTCTGTTCGATGGAAAACCCAGCCACAGGCTTGCCTGTAGCAGAGATCCCATCGGTAATAATCTTGGTCCATTCGGGTTCAATGCCTATAACAACCACGGCAGCCACATTGGGATTACAACCAGCTCCGATAAGAGTACGAAAATGCAATTCCAGATCCTCACCAAATTGGAGACGCCCGTAATGGTGCGGAATAGCCAGGGTTCCCTTAACATTATTGGCGACCGCTTCACAGGCAGCATTAGACAGGTCATCCAGGGGAAGAATCAAAACATAGTTCCGTATTCCGACACGGCCATTTTCACGACGATACCCAAAAATCCTTGAACGTTTCATCTCTACCACCTCTTTGTCTTTACATTATGAACATGCAGGTGCTCGCCCTGCCTGATAGGCTGCACCACACGTCCGATATCCGTGCCGTACTTGATAACCGTGTCACCTTTACCCAGGGCCTTTAGCGCAATCTTGTGTCCAATAGGGATGTCATTGAGTACTTCGAACGTCATGGTCTCGTCTTCGGCCATAACCCAGCCGTTCAGTTTCTGTCCCGCTCTGACACCTTCCACGACGACTACGCCAACCGAGTCGCCAGCTTCATGTACCAAAAAATGAATTTCCATAATAACCTCCTCATGGCTGTCTTATAACTTATATAAGATATTTTATGTAAGATATCAAGCATAAAAAAACAACTTTTTTCGACAGCCTAACACAATGAAATAACAGCAAAAACATTAAACATAAAAAAAAGATTCCGCTCTTGTATAATATCATTTACGATTATTCATAGGAAAGAAAACGAAGTGTTGAAGGATTAACCGTTTCAACAGGACAAGGCACCTCTTGTCGAAAACAAATAACCTATTGAAAATTCAGACATATAAGCCCACAGGAGAACCGATATCGTTATGAGAGCATTAAAAGCAATTCCTTTATATCAACTTGTTAAAGAATCTATTCTTACTCGTATTGCGGAAGAAGAGTGGCCCCCCGGTACCTTTCTCCCGCCAGAAAATGACCTGGCCAAAGAATACAAGGTCAGCCACGGGACACTACGCCGTGCGCTGGATGAACTGACACGGGAACTCAGACTTACTCGTTACCAAGGCAAAGGAACTGCCGTGTCCATTCTGGATTCAGACCAAGCCTTATTCAAATTTTTTAAGATTCGCAGGGAAGACGGAGGCCGCCCTTTACCCACTTCCAAAAACATCAGCCTTACGTCTGGGGAAGGGAAACAGGAGGGGGCAACTGCAAAAGAAGCCAAAGCACTAGGCATAGAAGAGGAAGCTCCTGTCAGCCGTATCCGCCGTATCCGCATTATAGATAGTCTTCCTCTGTTTAATGAATATATAACCCTCCCTCTGTCACTGTTTCCCGGCATAAACAAAGAGTCAGTAGATTCCATTCCCAACACGCTTTATGATTATTATCAACAAAAATATAAGGTTACGATTTCAAGTGCCAAAGAATGGCTAAGTGCGGTCACAGCCACCCCCGATGATGTCAAACGAATAGCTGTTGAAGCAAATTCTCCTGTACTTCGGATGGAACGAATTTGTTATGATATCAAAGGTAATCCTGTGGAATACAGGATTACTCACATGGTCACAGAAGGATACTACTACCACTCTCAGCTGGCTGGATAGCTTTCCGTTGGTTCCGCTCTGACAGTCACGACTCTTTTTTTACCACCTAACCCGTTGACAGAAAAAAAAATGGGACTATTACTTGATCGCTCTGGCACGAGCCAAAAGTAACATATCAAAAGAGGAGAACAACATGCAGTTACGCACAAAATTGTTATCAGCATTTATAGTTATGATTTTGCTCGCGAGCGTTATTGCCTATACCGGCTATAGTTCCCTAATAACAATGAAAAGCTATCAGGAGCAGAGTGCTTCATGTAATTCAGCGGACTCCTGGATGTTGGACGGTTGGGTGAATGGTTCAAATTTTCTGCTGTATAAAGATTTTGAACGGCTGAAAAAGGCTGAAGCCTCTTTCAAAAAAGCGACCGAATATCTTGCAACAACCCAAGAGCTTTCGTTTACAAAAGAAAACAAAGACGCCTGTGCGGATTTGATTAAATCTATTCAGGAGGCGGAGAAGAGCTATTTGAATTGCGGCAAGCAACTACAGGAAATTCAAGACGTTGACAAATTGTGTGTCGATACGATTATTGCTGCGAGAGATTCGGTTCAGGCATTGGCAAAGAGATATGCGGAAATCGGGCAGATTGCTTTGTCTTCCGCGATGTTGTCGGAATTTTATGAAATACGAATTTCGGGCTATGTTTTTCGTTTGCAGCCGAGTGCGGAAAATCAAAAAAAATTTTTGGTTCGCATAGATGGTTTTATTGCGGATTCCCGCAAATATTTGTCGGAGTTTGCCGATGACGGCAAGACGCACAAACTGATTAAACAGCTTATTCCTGCTATGGAAGACTACAAAAAAGGTGCGGACGAATATGGAACTTCCAGATTGAAGCTTGATCCGATTATTGCCCAAACCAGCAAGCTGATTAATGCAACCAGTGACAAAATTGATATTTTGATTGATCAGATACTCAAAAACCAGGACGCCAAACAGGAACGCTTCAAAATAATTTTGTTGCTCGTTACGCTGACCATAATCTGTCTGGGAATTGTTATAGCTTTCTGGCTGACCCGCAACGTGCTGTCTCAGCTTGGACGCGACCCCGGCGTTCTGGTCGCTGCCACCCAAAAGGTCATGGCCGGAAATTTCAAAATCAACGATAACGGCCCGAAAATCGGCGTGTACGGCGCGTTTGTCGATATGGTCAAAAACCTGGAAGACAATATTGACGAGGCCAAACGCCAGACTCAAATGGCAAAAGAAGAATCCCAAAAGGCCAGAGAAGCCATGACCAAGGCTGAAGAAGCCCAGAAAGCGGCTGAACAGGCCAAAAGAGAAGGCATGCAGCAGGCGGCTGAGCAGCTGGAAGGCATTGTGGCGGTTCTGTCTTCGGCCTCGGAACAGCTTTCCGCCCAGATTGAACAGTCAGGGCGCGGCGCCGAAGAACAGGCCGGCCGGGTTTCTGAAACCGCCACAGCCATGGAAGAAATGAACGGCGCAGTGCTGGAAGTGGCCCGTAACGCCGGTCAGGCATCCGACTTGTCCGGTAAGGCCAGGGAAAAAGCCCAGGCCGGAGCAAAAGCTGTAGAAGAAGCCGGCGAAAGCACACTTGAATTACAAACCCAGGCCCAAAACATGAAAGCGGATATGAAAGAACTTGATGAACACGCCGGGTCTATTTCCCAGATTATGAGCGTGATTTCCGATATTGCCGACCAGACCAACCTGCTGGCCTTAAATGCAGCCATTGAGGCGGCCCGCGCGGGTGAGGCAGGTCGCGGATTTGCGGTTGTGGCTGATGAGGTACGCAAACTGGCGGAAAAAACAATGGATTCAACCGCTGATGTTTCAAAAGCCATTGAGCAGATTCAGGAAAGTGCGACCAAGAACACCCGGCAGGTGGAAAAAACAGGCGAGATAATTAAACAGCTGGCAACAAAGGCTCAGGGAGCGTCCAGCGCGCTGAACGAAATCGTGACCCTGGTTGATGATACCTCCGATCAGGTGCGGGCCATTGCCACAGCCAGTGAACAGCAGTCGGCCACCAGCGAGGAAATCAACCGCTCAATCACGGAAATCAATACCATTTCCAGGGAAACCTCCCAAACCATGCAGGAAGCCTCAAAAGCTATTATGGAACTCTCCCGTCAGGCTCAGGAACTCAGCGCCCTGATTCAGGATATGAAAAACAGCTAAAGATAAAAGGACGCCGAAAGGCGTCCTTTTATCTGTGATTTGTGATTTTCGATTGAAAAAAATCCGCCCAGCATTCTTTCCAGACGCAACAGCAGGATTGGTTTTTTCCATGTACTGGCCCGGCCTGTCCGGAAAGATGGCCTTGACCTCGCCGCGGCCAGCAACTATTCTTTTTTTTCGACAACAATGTCCGGCAGATACGATTCTGCCGGCACGCAAGACAACAAAAAAAAATGACAATCCTCCAGACAAGAAAATGGGCTTTACAAGCTGTTTTATCAGGGATATATATTTTTTTGCTCAATGATGTATCCACCTTTTCTAAATTAAGGAGTCTTTCATGCGTATAGTCAGTCTTCTGGTTTCCATCATCAGCCTGTTTCTCTTTTCTTCTGCTCTTTACGCGGGTGAAACATATAACCGGGTTATGAAGGACAAGATTGTCAAGGTTGGAGTCCTGACAGATTCCATTCCCAATTCTTTTTACAACGATAAAAAAGAGCTGGTCGGTTTTGAAATTGATCTAGCAGCCGCCATCGCAAAAAAACTGGGCTGCAAACTGAAACTTGTTCCGCTCAAAAAAGACAACAGCCGGGTCACAAAGGTCAAAAACGGCTCCATTGACCTTTCTATCGCCAATATGACCCACACCCGCGAAAGAGATAAAGAAATCGACTTTTCAATCACCTACTTTCTTGATGGACAAAGAATCCTTGCCAAAAAAGGAAAGTATAAAACATGGGAAAATTTCCTTGGTAAACGGATCGCGACTGTCAAGGGAACAACAACCGAAGAGAATATCAAAAACATGCTCAGACAAATCGGAGATGACAACTGCGACAACACCGTCATTCCCTACGAAAGTGACGCGAAATGTTTTGAAGCTCTAAAATCAGGCCGGGTCGCGGGCTGGACAGGAGACTCAAGCATACTCATCGGCTACGCGGGCAAATACCCTGGCGAATACGAATTTGTTGGCGGTTTTATGAGCAAGGAACCCTGCGCCATCGGCCTGCAGGAAAACGATTCCGCCTGGCGGGATATTATCAATTTCAGCCTGCAGGATATCTGGCAAGACGGAACATTCCACAGTATCTACAATAAGTGGTATGGCCCGGATACTCCTCATTCCTACCCGTTTACAAACCAGTTTGAAATCTGGAAAGACCTTTATGACCCAAAAAGTTCGTCTCATTTGCCCATCTAGACAAGCAGGTCTCACGGACAGAAAAGAAAACGCCGTCCTCTTAAGGGGCGGCGTTTTCTTTTTTTTACAGCTCTACAACACGTTTAGCATAGGAGATATATTTCAGATTTTTTTCACTCACGGAACATATCTGAAATATTTTCATAACCAATAACAAGTAATGAGGTTCTCATGTCAAATATTATCCTTGAAAAAACAGAGCTTATCCCAGGCAGAACAAGCAAGCTTGTTGTGGAGGCCCCCAAAATCGCGGCCAAGGCACAGCCGGGCAATTTCGTTATCTTACGGGTCCACCCAAAAGGAGAGCGGATTCCCCTGACCATCGCGGATACAGACAAAGAACAGGGAACCATCACCATGGTCTATCTTGTTATGGGAAAAACAACCGCCATGCTCGAAGACATGAAAGTTGGCGACAAAATCCATGACATCTGCGGGCCATTAGGAGAAAAAACGCATATTGAATCCGGTGGCACTGTTATCTGCGTTGGCGGCGGAACAGGAATCGCGGCCATGCACCACATTGCCAAAGGACACAAACAGGCCGGTAACAAGGTTATCTCTGTTATCGGAGCCCGCAGCAAGGATTTACTGCTTTTTGAAAAAGAGCTGCGCCAGATTTCCGATGAAATGCTCATTTCAACGGACGATGGAAGTTACGGTCATAAAGGTCTGGTAACCGAGCTGCTGGTTGACCGGCTGGAAAAAGATAAAAACGTGCGGGAAGTCGTGGCTATCGGGCCGGTTCCCATGATGGCGGCAGTGGCCAACGCCACCAAACCCTTTGGAGTAAAAACAACTGTTTCCCTGAACTCAATCATGGTTGACGGTATCGGCATGTGTGGAGCCTGCCGGGTCAAGGTTGGCGGCCAGGTAAAGTTTGCCTGTGTTGACGGCCCTGAATTTGACGGGCACCAAGTTGACTTCAAGGAACTCAGCACCAGGCAGCGCTCATTCAAGGAACTGGAACAAACTTCTCTTGAAGAATACCGCGCCTGCACCTGCAAGGAAGGAAAGCCCAAACCGAAAAAGGCCCCGAAAATCTCACGGACTCCAATGCCGACCCAGGAACCGGAACAGCGCATCAAAAATTTTGATGAAGTCGCCCTTGGCTACACATACGAAATGGCCAGACGTGAGGCCACACGATGCCTGCAATGTAAAAAACCAAGCTGCGTGAAAGGGTGTCCGGTAGAAGTGCCAATCCCCCAGTTTATTGCGTCCCTCGCTGAAGGTGACGTGGAAAGCTCATACAAAATACTGCGCTCCACAAACAGCCTGCCTGCCATCTGCGGCCGGGTCTGTCCTCAGGAAACGCAGTGCGAGCAAAGCTGTATCCTGGCTAAAAAAGGTGAACCTGTGGCTATTGGCCGACTGGAGCGTTTTGTGGCGGACGAATATATGTACCGTGACGCCTGCGACCTGTTATCTGAAACCATGACCTGCCCGTTGATTGACAAGGAAAAAAAAGTGGCCTGCATCGGTTCGGGGCCGTCTTCCCTGACTGTTGCCGGATATCTGGCCACCCGCGGGTGCAAGGTCACGGTGTTTGAAGCCCTGCACGAACCCGGCGGTGTGCTTGTTTACGGTATCCCGGAATTTCGTCTGCCCAAACAAAAGGTGGTGGCCAAGGAAGTCAACGCCCTGAGCAGTCTGCAGGTTGAGTTTGAACTCAACCATGTCGGCGGCAAGACATTCAGCATCAAAGACCTCTTTGAGCAGGGCTATAAAAGCGTCTTTCTTGGCATTGGAGCGGGACTGCCCCGTTTTCTGGGCATTCCCGGCGAACATCTGATTGGCGTGTTTTCCGCCAACGAATATCTGACCCGTGTAAATCTGGGCAAGGCGTATGACTTTCCAAATTTTGACACGCCGATTATCCGAGGCAAAAAAGTCACGGTCTATGGCGGCGGAAACGTAGCCATGGATGCAGCACGCACGGCAAAACGCCTGGGAGCGGAAGTCCATATTGTGTACCGCCGCACCATGGAAGAAATGCCGGCTCGTAAGGAAGAAATTGAACACGCTATTGAAGAAGGCATTATCATGGAATGCCTGGCCGGGCCGCTTGAATTTTCTGGCGATGAAAACGGCAAGCTGACAAAGGTTAAACTGCAGAAAATGGAACTTGGGGAACCAGATGCCTCTGGCCGGCGCAGGCCTGTTCCGATTGAAGGCAATGTGTTTGAGATTGAAACCGACCTGGCGGTTATTGCTGTTGGCACTCAGCCCAACCAGATACTGCTGGGGAACGAACCGGAACTGAAGCTGAATAAACGCGGGTACATCGAAATCAACGAAGAAACCGGAGAAACAAGCATACCCAATGTCTTTGCCGGCGGGGATATTGTAACCGGCGCGGCAACAGTTATTCTGGCAATGGGCGCGGGACGCAAGGCTGCCAAGGAAATGGCCAGACGGCTGGGCTGCGGCGGGGAATAAAACCGCTGCCGCCTCTGCTCCGGCGTAAAGAAAATACCAAACCGGCACTGTCCCTAGTGCCGGTTTGGTTAAAAGAACAAAATAGCCGAGAGCATTACCTCTTCCCTCTCTACCCATAGACAGCTATCCAACCCGCTGTTAGAAATTCCAAGAGACTTTGCCCCAAACCCTTATTCCCGGGAAGAGCGATACGGAGGGGATATGCAAAAAGATATGAGCGTTACATTAGATACTCATTATATTCATTTCTGACTGTTCAGGTCAAATCAGGGTGTTTTCATTCTGCCAGTGAAGCTGTAAAAGCCGGATTGCGGCTTTTAGAAGAAAAAAAACACAAGTAAAACATTTGCAATCCGCTTTAAAAGAGGGTGAGTAAAGTGGAATCGCTGAATATTCTTCAGAAAAACTCCTTACAGAACTTGATTCCTGATAATGGAATTTCAACTTTCCCAAAAAGCATATAGCGACTTAAAAGATATTGCGCGTCACACAAAATTCAATTTCTCAATCACCAAAAGCCTGACGGAGAAGATGTAAAGCCAGCCCGCCCAAATCACTTGGTCGGTAGCCAAAAATGTCTTTCCATACTGCGTCAGATTCCATACAAAAATACAGTTGCCGTTCCATGCCCTTTTTTCTTAATTTATTGACCAGAAATGAAAACTGCTCCAGACGAAGCGGACGAAGCAGGCGCTGTTTTCCGTCCAGACCGGATATAAATTCATTGTAGATATAGGAAGACGCAGGGAAATTATCCTGTATGACCTCTTTGAGTTCAGGCATGAAACGAAATGACCCCAGACTCATATAGGCAATATTTTCAGGACGCAGATAGTCAAAAATCATTTCAATAGTCTCTGCGTACCCTTTTTGCCAGCCGGGAAAACAGATAATCGGGTCAAAATGCAGGCAAACCCGAAAACCAAGTTCGGCGCAGGTTCTGGCCGCGTGCAGCCGTTCTTCGAGCGTGGCGCAGACTCCCTGTTCCTCGCTTTTCACAATCTGCGGCGCATTGACCGACCAGGCAGGGAGTACCCTGTCTGGTCTTTTGGCCGCCGCTATCCAGTCCAGATTCACAACCTTGGATTTGAGTTCCAGACAAACATTTGGATACCCGCCCAGAAAATCCACCAGATCGCGGCTGTAACCGGTCAGGGCTTCAAGCACCAAAGAATCCGTAAATTCTCCCGTGCCAACCCGAAAACGCTTGTCTGTTCCTGCGAAACTGTACTCCAGTTCTGACCACAAATCGTTCTGATTGGCCCAGACTTTCAACACGTTATCCTGAAAATAAGCCTGTAATATACAGTAACTGCACCGCAAAGGACAGTTTTCACCAATATGGATAATCCGGTATCCGCAACAACGGTACTGACTCGTACCCGGACAAAAACGTAAAAAACGTCCCTTATAATTTTTCAGATACAGCGTGCCCGGCCGTGACCAGGATGCGTCATCCGCATTAAGAACGTGAACAGGGAGATGGGGCAATTTTTCCCGCACCCTGCGGGTCATGGAAGAATTTTCAACAGCCTTGTCTACCGCGATGTGGGAAATACCGGACAGATAGGCGGGGAGTTTATTCACTCTTAGTCTCCCAGTAGCGGGTAATTCGCTCAAACTCCTGACACGCCCGTTTTGCCTCGTTCCTGTTTTTTATTTTGCAGCGCACAGACAAAGACGGAGTTTCAAAATTGTCCTCATGTTCCACTTGCCACAAAGCCCCTTTCACCAGCGGAGCAAGTTGTTTTCGCAAATCGTCCTGCATGTTCAGAAGATGCGGGTAGCGCAGTTTTTGGGCCTCCAAAAGCAAGGCCGCAGCCATATCCTTTGGCGACAAACCTTTTGCCAGAACAGAAAAAAAATCGACTTCGGGAAGCATCTGGACAAGGCTTTTTTCGTGCAAACGGGTGGCCTCGTACAGCCAGGTAAGTAAATGACAGGCATTGCTGCGCGACCAGCATACAGCCCGCAGACACGGCAATAAAACAGTTCGCTCTTCAGGGCTGAACGCAGCCAAACCAGAAGCTGCGGCAAGCGGCAAATGGCCTTTATGGAGCAGGTCGTCAAAATCCGGGGGCAATCCAAGCCATTGCTGCCACCAGTTCCAGGATTTGGCGCGGACGTCAGTGTCAAGCAGGGGCAAAACCTCTGTTTCGAGCCGCTCACGGGAAAACTCTCCGCCACGAACAATCCGGCTGTCAAAAAAACGCAGAGCTTTCAGGCGCATGGAATCATCACGCATTGCGGCGCAATTCGCGCGAAGATACAAAACAGCCCCGTCAACCTCGCTTACGTGCACTTCAAGACAAGCCGCGTCAAGCCCAAGTTCACGCAGGGCCAACAACCGGCTGTAGCCGCTTACCAGCTCTACCCGCCCCTCCACGTGCCGGACAAGAAGCGGTTCAAGCTGGCCTGCCCTGCAAATGGAGTCCACCAAAGCGGGTTCAGGAGAACGGGGCCATAAAACACAAGGCCCATTCGCGTCAATATCAGCGGGAGACAATGTAAAAATTTTTGATTGCAAGAGCATGGACATATCCTGAAAAAGAGGTCAGTATCTTTCTTGACAAGTTTTTTACCAACTCCCTATAAAGTTACAGAAGAAAAAATTTTTGTCCGGCACAAAAAGACCGACAAAAAAGTGGGCCGCGACATGCGCTGCTTATATTCCGGTGATATACGCAACCCAGACAGACTTACTCCAACTGGCTTCAAAAGCAAATATCACTCACTTTCTCAACCCGCATAGGAGATGTTATGGAAGGACAGTTACACAAACAAAGGACATACGCCCTGCTGGGACACAGCGGCACAGGGAAAACTTCTGTTGGCGAAATGCTTCTTTTTCGCACAGGTCTGACAGACCGCCTGGGAAAAATAGAAGACGGTTCAACCTGCCTTGACTATGAACCGGAAGAAATCAAACGGGCCGGCAGTATTCAGCCCTCAGTCGCAAGCTATCTTTTTGAAAAGCATCGTCATTTCCTTCTTGACGTCCCGGGCGACAACAACTTCATTGGCGACCTCGGATACATGCTCAGCGCGGTTGACAGCGCTGTACTGGTTATTGACGCGGTAGACGGTGTCAAACCCCTGACAAAAAAAATCTGGAACAATCTGCGCGCGCACGAGCTGCCGGGGCTTGTCTTTATCAACAAGATGGACAGGGAACGAGCTGATTTTTCCATGGCCCTAGACAGCCTACAAACTATGCTTGATGTTCATCCGGTTGTCCTGACCCTGCCCATTGGAGCTGAACACAATTTTCGCGGCTATGTTGACGTCCTGGCCCAAACAGCCTGGATATTCAATGAAGACGGCAGTGTCAGCCAGGGTGAAATCCCTGCGGAACTTGCCGGTGAAGTTGAAAGGCTGCGCGAAACATCTATTGAAAATATCGCGGAAAGCGATGAAGAACTGATTGAAAAATACCTGGAAGAAGGCGAACTCAGCCCCGAAGAGATTCAGCGTGGTCTGCGGCAGGGAACCCTTGCGGGCACACTGGTTCCTGTTTGCGTTGGCTGCGCTCTCAAAAATCAGGGGGGCGAATATCTGTTGCGGGCGATTGCCGACCTGCTCCCCTCTCCACTTGAACGCGCTGATTTTCAGCTCAAAGAGGGCACTCTTGCTCCAGCAGCAGACGCGCCGTTCAGTGCCTTTGTCTTCAAAACCCTTATCGACCCGTTCGCCGGACAGCTCAATCTCTTTCGGGTTGTTTCCGGTACAGTCAGCTCAGACCTGCCTGTTTTGAACGTCACCCAGGATAGCAAGGAAAAATTTGGACAGCTTCTGCTGCTGGAAGGCAAAAAACAATCTCCATGCAAGGAAGAAATGGGGCCAGGCGCCCTGCTGGGCATTGCCAAACTGAAAAGCACCGCAACAGGTGACAGCCTTTGCGATGAAAAAGCCCCCAAAAGCTTTGTTTTGCCTGAACTACCGCCCGCGATTATCTCCTACGCCCTTGACGCGGAAGAACGGGGCGAAGAAGACAAGGTTTTTGCCAGTGTCCACAAACTGCTGGAAGAAGATATCTGCCTCAATCTGACCCGCAATGAAGATACCGGAGACATGCTGCTGTCAGGCATGGGACAGCTGCATATTGAAACGGCTGTTGAAAAGGCTCGGCGGCGCTATAAAGTCGGTATTGCCCTGAAAACACCAAAGGTACCTTACCGGGAGACTATCAAGGGCAAAGCCGAAGTGCAGGGACGGCATAAAAAGCAATCCGGCGGTCGCGGCCAGTTTGGCGATTGCTGGATTCGGATTGCCCCCAATACCCGTGGTCAGGGATATGAATTTGAAAACAAGATTGTTGGCGGCGTGATTCCCAAACAGTACATTCCGGCAGTAGATAAAGGCATACAGGAAGCCGCTGCCCACGGAATTCTGGCCGGTTATCCGGTTGTGGATTTCAAGGTTGAACTCTATGACGGCAGCTACCACAATGTGGACTCATCAGAAATGGCGTTCAAGATTGCCGGTTCACTGGCTTTCAAAAAAGCTGTTGAAATCTCTCAGCCGGTACTGTTGGAACCAATCATGAATGTTTCGGTGTATATCCCGGATGAATACATGGGCGATATTATTGGTGATATTTCCAGCCGGCGAGGCCGGGTGCTGGGTTCCGATTCCCAGGGCGGTATTACCGAAGTCAAGGCGCATGTACCGATGTCAGAAATCCTGAAATACGCGCCGGACCTGCGCTCCATGACTGGCGGACAGGGAACATTTACCATGGAATTTGACCATTACGAAGAATGTCCGGCCCAGGTGAGTGAAAAAGTCATTGAGGAAAGCAAGTCCGACCAATAACGGTCTGTCGGGCAATGCGTAACAAGCCGTACAAAAAAGTGAAAACAACCTTCGCCTTTTTGTACGGCTCTTCAATAAACCGACTCCATTTCAAAAACCGGACGGTCTGACATAAACGAAAAGGCCTTTTCCCGGGTTCAAACCTTTTGAAAACCGCTTTTTATCATTACCAACAGGGACATTCCGCTCCTGAAACACGTCTTGTCTTCCGGTCAAAAATCAGCTAATAACATCATCTAATTTTATGGAGCTACCTAATATCATGGCTGAACCGCGTGTCATACTGACTCCTCTTGGTGGACTGGGAGAAATCGGACAAAACTGCATGTTGCTGGAGACCGATTCATCACTGGTGGTTATTGACTGCGGTCTTATGTTTCCTGACGAACTTCTTTTGGGGATTGATGTTGTTATCCCCAGTCTTGACAGTATCCTACAAAAAAAAGAAAAGCTTAAAGGGATTATTCTGACGCATGGGCATGAAGACCATATCGGGGCACTGCCTTGGCTCATGCCGCATTTGCCGGATACACCGCTTTACAGTTCCAGGTTTACCCTGGCCCTGATCCAGAAAAAATTGCAGGAATACAGCCCTGTTGAAAATCCGGTTCTGCGCGAAGTGCAAAAAGGCCAGCGCCTTGAACTGGGCGATTTCGCGTTCACCTTTCTGCCGGTCTGCCATTCAATTATTGAAGGCTTTGGGCTGGGCATAGAAACTCCAGTGGGCAGATTTATCCATACCGGAGATTTCAAGATTGACCCCACACCCCTGCACGATCAGCAAACCGACCTGAAACAGTTTGCCGCCTTTGCCCGGGACGGTGTCACCCTGCTGCTTTCAGATTCCACGAATATTGAGCGCGAAGGCTACACCCTGACAGAAAACGACATCAAAACATCACTCAATAAAATTTTTCAACGTAGTCAGGGCCGAATCCTGATCACCTTGTTTTCCAGCCACATCCAGAGAATACAAGAAATTTTTGACCTGGCGGCAGCCCATGGCCGCAAGGTTGGCATCAGTGGCAGGAGCCTGGCCAACAATGTAGAGATTGCCAAAGGGCTTGGGTATCTCAAAATCCCGCCCCAAACCCTTCTTGCGCTGGAAGATTCTGGCTCGGTTCCAGACAGCAATGCGGTGCTTTTGCTCACAGGTTCGCAGGGAGAACCGCTTTCCGCCCTGAGCCGCCTTGCTTACGGTGAACACAAAAACCTGAGCATACACAGGGGCGATACCGTTATCATGTCCTCACGATTCATTCCCGGCAACACAAGAGCGATTACCAAGGTTATCAACCAGCTCTACCGCAGCGGGGCTGAAGTTCTGTACGACAATGTGCAGGAAATCCACGCCTCCGGCCACGCGCACAAGGAAGAACTGCGCCAGATGATTAAAACGGTCAAACCCAAATTTTTTATTCCCGTGCATGGAGAATACCGCCATCTGGTCAAACATTCGCAACTGGCCCGCGAATGCGGCGTTGCCCCTGAACGGGCGCTGGTGATTGAAAACGGACAGCCAGTAACTTTTACCCAAACGGGCCTGCGTTTTGAAGAACGCATTGAGGCCAAACCACTTCTGGTAGACGGCAAGGGTGTGGGAGACGTGGGGCAAAGCGTATTGCGTGAACGCCAGATTCTGGGAGATGAGGGGCTGGTCATTATTTTGCTGGCCCTGCAAGCAGACTCAAACGAAATCGTTCTTGGCCCCAAAATCTTGTCCAGAGGGTTTATTTTTGAGCAACAGCTATCACATATTCTTGAAGACGCCCAGTCGATTGTCATGAACATCTACAGCGACCTGCGAACCGATACAGGCAAACTGCAAGACCGTATTCACTCTTCCCTGCGCCGCTTTTTCCGCAAGGAACTGGGCCGCGACCCAATTATTGTGCCGTTGGTGCACAGGATATAACCAGGTTCCGCCAATCAATCTCAGCAAAAACGTGTCCCGCTGTTGCGCGGGAAACGGCAGCAAATGTGTACAAAAAAGGATTTACAGTTAAAATCTGTACGTCAGGCCAAACATCGTAACAGGCCAAAACGCGTATTTTTTGACATCATGTTCAAGTTTGTCAATTTCCTCGCTAATCTCGGAACCGCTTTTCCCACCGCCTGAATACCTGGCTGTCGGGTCACCAAGAAACAACAGGCCCAGATCAAAATTAAAAGACAAGCCACTGCTGTTGGTGCTGCCATATCCAATACCGACATACGGACTGACCTTGTTAAATTTAACATCGGAATGGGCGGCATAACGTTTTTTACTCCCGCCGACTGAAACTTCAAGGACCTGATCCATTTTGAAATCCAGTCTGTTCCGGTACAAACCGCCGGTTAAACGAAACGAGCCGGCAAAGGGATGAAAATCAAGCAAGGCCCCCAGAGTTGAACTTTTTATGTTTGCGTCCATGGAAACAGCGGCCTTGTCTTTCTCGTTCCAGTCTAGGTCAACTGCAAAATAGTTTATATTGCCGCGCAGCTTGAGAAAAGAAAAAAAAGAATAGCCAACATCCGCACCAACGCCCAATGTTCCGACTTTTACCCCACAAAAAAGGCCACTGGTATCTGCCGCCGCCCTCAAAGGCCCCAAAAACAGCCCGCAAAAAACAAAGAAAAAAACAAGGTTACTTTTCAGATTTTCAGTCAAACAACATTTCATTTTTTACTCCAGTGCGAAAAAGTGAGGCGCAAAGGCCGTCAAAAAGAACACGTACAACTAACAAGCTAAAAATAAAAGAACAATAAAAACTCACTGCTGCTCCTTAGAACTCCTGCCGGAATCTTTTCCTTGCCGCTGCTGTCAAAAAACCATTTTTTAATACCAGCGTTTTTTGATTGCGTCGTTACTGTAGATAAACCGGAAGAAGCATTTCATGAATCTGTAGACAACTACATTGCAATCAGCAGGGAAACAGGAAGACCTGCTCAAAAACCATACTCTGGAAAACTGATGCTAAGAATTCCCCCTGACATACACGCGGCTGTGGCAACCATTGCCCAGGCAAATGGAAAAAGCATCAACCAATGGGCAACAGAAACTCTGAAAGAAGCAGTTCAGATCGAGTTGTAAGACTCTCGCATTACAGACTCCATTATAACATATCGGGGTTAAAGCATTTCTTTCGGAAGGCAACGAACAGGCATACCAACAAGTCCCTTTGCAACCTGTCTTTTGAGGGACTTGCGATAGGACCTCAAAAACAGCCGGCAGATTCTGCCGTCAACAAGATGAATATTTTTGCGACAGCTTTTCTGCCCTGAGGCGTCCGGCAGACCTCATAATTAACACAGCCAGGTCGTTGGATTCGGATACGCTTGTTCCTGATTAAGCTCCTTGGCCCAAAGTTCCCACTTTCAAGCCCATAGAAAAACCACTGTCGTTAGCTGCTGGAGCAATCGGGGGACCTCAGCTAACGCTGCCCCGCCACAAGCAAGAAAAAGCAGCCCCCCAGGACAGAAAATAAAACTTTTTTAATTGTACAGCCAAAAAACTTTTCATCCTTTACTCTTATCCCTCTATTCTATAATGCTAAAATTCACACAGCTAATAACAAATAAAAATTATAAACAAATCAAGCAGATTTCTCTTTTCAGCACAAAAAACATCTTCATACTCTCCCCTTTTTGGGGCCGCTTTTCTTTTTTGTCACATGAGTCTTTTTATCTGCCTCCGGCCAGACAACCGACCAGATTTCATCAATATTTTCAACCGGACGGGCAATGATTTTTTTGCGCAATTCGCCGGGAATTTCCAGAAAATCATTGTTGTTCCTGGCCGGGATAATCACCTCTTTAATTCCACGGCGCACTGCCGCCAGAATCTTTTCCTTGATACCACCAACCGGCAACACGCGGCCACGCAAGGTGATTTCACCGGTCATGGCAATATCGTTGCGCAAGGCTTTGCCGCTCAGGGCCGAAAGCAGGGCGGTCACCAACGTCACTCCGGCTGACGGCCCGTCTTTGGGCGTAGCTCCAGCCGGAACATGAACATGAATGTCCTTTTTTTCCTGAAAATCAGCTTCCAGCCCCAATTCTTTTACCCGACTGCGGGCGTAACTGAGTGCCGCCTGCGCGCTTTCTTTCATTACATCACCAAGCTGACCAGTCAGAATAAGCTGGCCTTTTCCGGGCATGGTTGTCACTTCCACATGCAGGATTTCTCCTCCATGCGGCGTCCAGGCAAGACCCGTTACCACTCCCGGCGGTAAATTCTTTTCGTCTTCATCATCCAGAAATTTTGGCAGACCAAGCAGTTTGCCAAGCGAACGAGCAGTCACCCGAAACGGGCCTTTTTTGCCTTCCGCGACTTTACGCGCGATTTTACGGCACACCGCGCCAATTTCACGCTCGGCGTTCCGCAAACCGGATTCCCGTGTATATTCGCGGATAATCTGCAACAGCACCTTATCACTCAGTTGCAAATCCTTTTCCTCCAGCCCGTTCTCCCTGATTTGCCGTTCCAGGATATGACGACGGGCTATAATCACCTTTTCCTGTTCTGTATAGCCGCTGATAGTGATGGTCTCCATCCTGTCCAGCAAAGCGCCTGGAATGGTGTCACGCATATTGGCCGTACAAATAAACATGACCTTGGACAAATCAAAGGGAACATTCAGATAATGGTCAGTAAAGGAGTTGTTCTGCTCCGGGTCAAGCACTTCCAGCAGCGCTGATGACGGGTCGCCCCGAAAATCACTGCCCACCTTGTCGATTTCATCAAGCATAAACACCGGATTACGTGTGCCAGCCTCTTTTATACCCTGAATAATCCGTCCGGGCATGGAACCAATATATGTCCGTCTGTGGCCACGAATTTCAGCCTCATCACGCATACCGCCAAGCGACATGCGCACGAACTTGCGGCCAAGAGCGCGGGCAATGGAACGGCCAAGTGAGGTTTTTCCAACTCCCGGAGGGCCGACAAAAAGCAAAATCGGGCCTTTCATTTGCGGATTGAGCTTGCGCACGCTGAGATATTCCAGAATCCGTTCCTTGACCCTGGTCAGGTCGTAATGGTCTTCATTCAGTATGGCTTCGGCCTTTTTGATGTCCAGACGGTCCTTGGACATTTTTTTCCAGGGCAGCTCACTCAGCCAGTCAAGATAGGTACGGATAACACCGGCTTCAGATGAATCTGTGTGCATGCTTTCAAGCCGGCCAAACTGCTTTTTGGCTTCTTTCATCACCTTTGGCGGTAATCCGGCTTTTTCAAGAGCTTCCCGTACATCGTCAAGGTCATCAGAACCTTCACCACCCATATCGCCAAGTTCCCTGCGAATGGCCTTAAGCTGTTCACGCAGATAATATTCACGCTGGGCCTTATCCATGCCTTCACGGGCAAGGCTGTGAATCTTGGCCTGCATGGAAGCGATTTCCACCTCTTTTGCCAGCTGATTATTAACAAGTCTCAAGCGTTCAACAGGATTTTCGCAGGACAGAATCCTCTGGGCTTCATCTGTACGCATTCTCAGATTGGAAGCGACAAGGTCAGCCAGTCTGCCGTGATCCATGACATTATTGAGCACGGACATAATTTCGCCCGTGTCAATTCCGCGCAGGGATAAAATCTTTTCACTCTGTTCCCGGACTGAACGCATCAATGCTTCCTGCTCAGGTTCCTGGGCCAGAATTTCTTTTTCAACAACATGCTCAACCTCAACCTCTTCAAAAGGTTCGGTTTGTAGATACGCACGAATCTTTGCCCGGCTCAACCCCTGAACCAGTACTTTTGTGCGTCCGTCCGGCATCTTGAGCACCCGCATAATCATGCCGACTGTTCCCACATCGTAAATATCTTCAGGTCTGGGTTCTTCCTCGTCCTTGTTTTTCTGGGTACAAATCAGCACATGACGATTTGCTTTCAGCGCGGCATCAACAGCCAGGATACTTTTTTCCCGACTGACATACAGCGGCAAAATCATGTAGTTAAACATGACAATATCACGCACCGTCAGTAAGGGGATACGCCGTGGCAAATCAAAATCGTCTTCACCGGTGTCTGCTTGTGCCTCTTCAATGTCCAGCATATCTTCAAGCAAATCTTCCTGTTCTTCTTCCTGTTCCAATACGTCTTTTTTTTCGCTCATTTTTTCTCCGGAGAATTTCTCTCGCGCCCGAACAAAACAGTAAAACCAGCTGTCTGTCCCGCGCTTTCGTCTAAAGCAACCCTCTTTCCTGAAAACTGTAGTATTTCTTCTCAGCAACAATAATATGGTCAAGCAGACGCAGGCCCATTTCCTGCGCCAGAAAAGCAATCCGCCTGGTAAAATCCCTGTCCTCTTTAGAGGGCAAAGGGTCACCGCCCGGGTGATTATGCACCAGAACAATGGCGGCTGCCTCGCGGCGCAAAGCCACCGCTAAAATCTCCCTGGGATAGGCCACAGCCTGATTCACTGTTCCCTGATTGACAGGGACAAAGGCGAGCAGCCGGTTTTTCGTATCAAGGCAGGCCAGCCACAGTTCTTCCTTGCCCAGATAGCCAAGACGGGCGCGAGCCATATCCGCAATGGCTTCTGGAGAACCACATGCTTCCCGCTGCCGCAGTTCGGACTCTTCCACCCTGGCCCAGTATTCCCGCCATAAGCGCCAGAAAGTGACGAGACCGGGCCCAACACCGGAAACATCTGCCAGTTCCTCCGGCCGCGCGCCATACACACCGGCCAGCGTTCCAAAATGCCCCAGCAGGGCCTTGGCCAAAGGTTTGGTATCCCGCCGCGGCAGGGCGTAACCAAGGACAAGCTCAAGCACTTCATAGTCCTGCAAACTGGCCGCGTTTTCTTCCAGACGCTCTTTCAACCGACTTCGATGACCAATATAATGGGGGTTGTCACTCATAACCTGCTCCCGTTTGCGTCAAACACGCAAATCCTACTATAAGCACACCGCTCCAGCAGGCAAGAAAAATTATGTGAACAGTCGCCCCAAATTGACAACAAGCAGCTCCAGGGCTTGTTCAGGTTCCGCGCGCCCGCTTTTGACATCTGTTTCCGTCCGCACGAGTAAATCAAAAATACTGATAATTTTTGCCCGCCCCAAGGCCCGCGCCAGTCGGATTTTATTGTCTTTTACTACCGGAGGCAGGTGGACATGATCGGCTTCCGGGCCTGTCAGCTGCCACAAGGACCTGGCTTCAGTGGTCATCAAGCCCAGAAACGGAAACAAAAAACCACTGCCCTGTTCCTGCAAAATCTTCGTCCATACCCGCAACGCACTTTTCTTGTTTTGCAAAGCCTGTAAAAAAGCAAAAATATCAATCTCCACACGCGCGGTAAAAAGCTCTGAATCTGCTGCCTCCAGATTTTGCCGACCATTGAGATACAGGCCCAGTTTATCAAGTCCCAGTTGCAGGGCACGGGCGTTTAAGGGCAGTACCGCGCAAAGGCTGTCCAGCACGGGAGATAAGGCTTTTATATTCCGCGTCTGTAACCATCTTTCCACTTCCTTACGCAGACTTGCCCGTGAATGTCCCGGATTTCGCCATACCCAGCCCTGTTTCTCCGCAAAGGCAAAACATTTTGATTTTTGCACCACCGCTGGCAGGGCAGGTTTCCCACGATTCCATTCCCCTTCCAGACAAAAAAAAGGCCAGACATGCTGCTTACGACCGGCAAGAGCCGAAGAAAGTTCCCGCCACTGTTCAGCCAGCAATGTATTGGCCTGCCGCACGACAAGGGCCTTTGGCTCAGCCAGCAACCCCGGAAAACTTAAGTCCTGCCAGAAATTATCATTTAATCCTTCATCCGCCCAATATATTTTTTTCTGCCAGACCTGCCCTGACTGAACAAGGGTACTTTCTATCCAGTTCATGGACAGACTGCCATCAGGGCTGAGGCAAAAAGAAAAAGCTGGACGGGCTGTCATGGCAAACTGCAAAGGTAAAAGGGTTCAAAAGCTGTCAAACAGACGAAAGGCCAAACGTTCACACGCCAGCCTGACGACCTGACGGATTGTACCTGTTCGCGCGGCGGCATTGTAATACGCTTCACCGGATTTCACAGGCCCGGACGACCAGAACAAAGACATGTCTCCAGCATGATAAAGCAAAAGCTGCGCTGTCAGACTGACCACCAACCGCTCTGTTTTATCGTCCAGCCCTTTCAGACTGGCTCCGTCAAAAAAATCCCTGATTTCAAGGCGAGCCACAAAATCAGCATCTTCTCTCGCTGTCCAGACAATATTGGCCTGGCGTGACATTTCATTAAACAGACCGGACCGGAAAAGAATGTTCAGTTCCGGCTGCAAAGTCGGATTGACAATTTCTGTCAGAGCCACTTTCGCGCCCGGCGCAAGCACACAGGAGCCTTTCTGGTTGTATTGCGAACTGTACCCGCAACCGGACACAATACATAAAAAGACAGTTCCCAAAAGCGGCCAAGCGGCTATGTATCTTTTCAAAGAAATCACGTGCCTACACAACAATATTGACCAGTTTGCCTGGCACAACAATCACCTTTTTCATCTCTTTTCCGGCCAGAAACCTGCTTATGGTTTCATCGGCCAGGGCCAGTTCCCGCAACTGTTCCTGCGAACAATCCGCTGCAGCCTCAATGCGTGAACGCAGCTTGCCATTGACCTGCACAACAAGCGTAATGGTATCTGTCCTGAGCGCCTGCTCATCAAGTACCGGCCAGGTTTCACTGGCCAGACGGGTCGCCCCTCCGCTCATCTGCCACAGTTCCTCACAGATATGTGGCACAATGGGGCATAAGAGCAGCAACGCGGTTCGCACAGCACTTGTCAGCACCTGCGGGCCATTTTGGGTTTGTTTCAGCTCGTCCTTGCTCGTGTAGAGCTGATTGACCAGTTCCATAATCGCGGCAATACAGGTGTTAAACTGAAACTTGTTGGCAATATCCGCAGACACCCGCCGAATGGTATCGTGTTCCTTGCGCCGCAGTTCCTTTTCAGGAGCGGACAGACTGTGCACGTCCACTTCTCCGGCACCCGCAAAAACAGGGCCCAGCTCTTCAACTAGCCGCCATAAACGGTTCAAAAACCGGTTTGCACCTTCAATCCCCTGGTCACTCCATTCCAGATCTTTTTCCGGCGGCGCGGCAAACAGACAAAACAGACGCACGGTATCCGCGCCGTATTTTTGAATCATCAAATCAGGGTCAACCACATTGCCCTTGGACTTGGACATCTTTGAGCCATCAAGCAGCACCATGCCCTGCGTGAGCAGATTGGAAAATGGCTCGTCAAGTTCCATATAGCCGGTATCCCGCAACAGTTTCACAAAAAAACGGGCGTACAACAGATGCAAAATGGCGTGTTCAATCCCGCCAATATACTGATCAACCGGCAGCCAGCGTTTAATCAGCTCCGGGTCAAACGGCATTTTATCGTTTCGCGCAGACGTATAACGCAAAAAATACCAGGACGATTCAACAAAAGTATCAAATGTGTCTGTTTCCCGCCGAGCCTTGCCCTGACAACACGGGCAGGTCGTTTCAAAAAATGGCGCATAATCCGGCAGAGGTGAGCGCCCGTCCGCGCGGCACTGGGCGTCAAGAGGCAGTTCAACCGGCAGGTCTTTTTCCTTGAGCGGCACCACCCCGCACTGCGGGCAGTACACAACAGGAATTGGCGCGCCCCAGTAGCGCTGGCGGGAAATATTCCAGTCCCGCAAACGGTAGTTGACAGTTTTCTTTCCAACGCCCTTTCCTTCCAGCCAGGCCGTAATTTTTTCTTTTGCCTCTTCACTGTTCAGGCCATTAAATCCGCCGGAATTACATAAAATTCCCGCTTCGGTATAGGCGGTTTCAAGCGTTTTGCCGTCAAGGCTCTCTTCTTTGGGCTGAATAACAACCTCAACCGGCAAATCATATTTGCGGGCAAAATCAAGGTCGCGCTGGTCATGGGCGGCAACAGCCATCACCGCGCCGGTTCCATAGCCCATCAATACAAAATTGGCGACATAAACAGGAATACGCCGACCATTGGCCGGATTTATGACAACACTTCCCGTAAACACGCCTTCTTTTTCCAGCCGCTCTCCGCTACGCTCAATCGCGCTCAAACAGGAAACTCTGCGCTGAAATTCGCGGACTTTTTCAGCTTCCGGCCTGCCTTCAATCAGCTTGTCAACCAAGGGGTGTTCAGGGGCCAGGCTCATAAAGGTCGCCCCGAACAGCGTGTCCGGCCGGGTGGTAAACACCCGGATTTTTTCAGCCAGCCCGTCCACTTCAAAATCAATTTCCGTACCGTAACTCCGGCCAATCCAGTTACGCTGCATGGTCAGGACCCGCTCCGGCCAGCTGCCCCGCAAGCCGTCCAGCGCTTCAAGCAGCTCATCGGCGTACGCACTGATACGCAAAAACCACTGCTCAAGCTCTTTTTGCTCTACCAGTGAAAAACAGCGCCAGCACTGCCCATCTTCCACCTGCTCATTGGCCAGAACCGTGTGACAGGACGGACACCAGTTCACGGACGACTTTTTACGGTACGCAATATCCTTTTCGTACAGCCGGAGAAAAAATTCCTGTTCCCAGCGGTAATATTCAGGAACACAGGTTGCCACCTCGCGATTCCAGTCATACGAATAGCCAAGTCTTTTTAACTGCTGGCGCATGGCCGCGATATTTTCATGCGTCCACTTGGCCGGATGGGAATTATTTTTAATAGCCGCGTTTTCCGCAGGCAGACCAAAGGCATCCCAGCCCATGGGATACAAAACATCAAAATTCTGCATCCGTTTGAAACGGGCAATAACGTCTCCGATGGAATAATTGCGGACATGACCCATGTGAATGCGCCCTGAAGGATAAGGAAACATTTCAAGGACATAATATTTTTCCCGCTCGCCTTTGTCCGGAGTAACAAACACCCGCTCGTCAGCCCAGATTTTCTGCCACTTTGTCTCTATTTCCTGTGCGTTATATTCTGCCATATTTTTCCCCTCCTGCCCACTCTGTTTCCGGGCAGGACAACCCATGTATAAAAATTCATGCCTTGCACACAGTTGGAAACTCTCCGCCAGCCACGTCTTTGGCCACAGCGTCAAGTATCCCGTTCACATACACAGAAGAATGTTCATCGCCAAAATGCTTGGCCAGTTCAACTCCTTCGTTGATAGCCGCTTTCAAAGGCATATCCGCCACGTACAGCATCTCAAAAAGACTCAGACGCAAAATACTCAATTCGGTTTTGGCAATCCGCTCCATCTTCCAGCCCTTGGAATAGGCGCCAATAACCTTGTCCAGCTCCGCGACCTGCTGAAAGACACCTTCTACCAGTTCCCACGCGAAGTCACTGCTTGTCATGTCTTCGGGTAAAAAAGACCGCATTGTCCGGCGCAAGGAGTCCGCACTGGTGGCCGCGCCAAATTCCAGACTGTACAGCACCTGAAGGGCCAGACGCCGCTGTCCGGTTCTGGTATCAGCCCAGGCAACAGAACTGTCCTTTTTCTTTTTCACGCTAGAGCTGCTCCAGAACACGAATGGTTTCCAGAACAGCAGCAGCTGTTTCCACTCCCTTGTTGCCGCCCTTGCTGCCTGAACGCTCAATGGCCTGTTCCAGGCTGTCTGTGGTCAACACGCCAAAGCCAACAGGCACGCCTGTTTCCAGACTGACATGGGCAATACCCTTGACAGCCTCACTGCACACATAATCAAAATGCGGAGTGCCCCCCCGGATAACAGCTCCCAGACAAATGATTCCGTCATAGCCGCCACTTCTGGCGAGTTTACTGGCCACCAGCGGCAGCTCAAAAGCACCCGGAACCTTGGCCAGAGACAGGTTTTCCTTTTGCGCGCCGTGCCGCAGCAGATAGTCAAGGGCTCCGGCCACAAGTTTATCTACCACAAAATCATTAAACCGGCTTGCGACCAAAGCAATTTTCAAGTCGCTCGCATTGAGTTGTCCTTCAATCGTTTTGATATGATACATAGTTTCTCCAGCCTGTTTTTATGGCGTAAGCTCTAGCCTTGCGCCGCTGTGTTCAGTTTGAGCAAATGCCCCATTTTTTCTTTTTTCGTTTCCAGATACTTTTTGTTTTCATTACCAGCCGGGACTTCAAGCGGTACTCTTTCCACAATATCAAGACCGTATCCCTGCAGGCCAACCAATTTTTTGGGATTATTAGTCATCAGCCGCATCTTGCTGACACCAAGGTCAACAAGAATCTGAGCGCCAATACCATAGTCACGCAAATCAGGAGCAAATCCCAACTCAAGATTGGCTTCAACCGTATCCCGGCCAAGGTCTTGCAAATGATAGGCTTTTATTTTGTTGCCCAGCCCGATGCCACGGCCTTCCTGACGCATATACAAAATAACACCGCGTCCTTCCTTTTCCACCATCTGCATGGCGATTTTCAGCTGATTGCCGCAATCACAGCGCAGGGAACCAAAAACATCTCCGGTCAGGCACTCGCTGTGTACCCGTACCAACACACTGTCTCCCGCGCTGATGTCGCCCTTGACCAGAGCAAGGTGCGTGAAAGAATCAACAGCACTTTCATAGGCAATGGTCTTGAACTCGCCAATATCTGTTGGCAGCCGGGCCTCGCTAACCCGCCTGACCAGAGAGTCAAATCTGGAACGGTAACGTACCAGGTCTTCAACTGTTGCGATTTTCAAATCGTGCTTGCGGGCAAAAACTTCCAAATCAGGACGACGGGCCATTGTGCCGTCTTCCTTCATGATTTCACAAATAACCGCGCCGCCTTTCAAACCCGCCAAACGGGCCAGGTCAGTACTGCCCTCTGTCTGTCCGGTACGCACCAGCACGCCCCCCTCACGGGCCCGCAAAGGGAAAATATGCCCAGGAGTTGCCAAATCCTGCGGTCTGACATCATCACGCATGGCCGTTAAGATAGTTGTTGCCCGGTCATAGGCGGAAATACCGGTTGTCACGCCTTCACGGGCCTCAATGGAAACTGTAAAGCCCGTTCCAAAGCGGGAAGAATTATTTGCTGTCATCATCGGCAGCTCAAGCCTGTCCACCCACTCAGGTGTCAGGGCCAGACAAATCAGTCCCCGCCCGTGTGTGGCCATAAAATTGATGATTTCCGGCGTAATCTTTTCAGCCGCAATGGTCAGGTCTCCTTCGTTTTCCCTGTTTTCATCGTCCACCAGAATAATCATCCTGCCATTTCGGATTTCCTCAATGGCCTGCTGCGCTGAACAGCGTGTTGTACCTGTTTCCAAAACCATATCCTCCATTTGTCATCAAAACCTGTTCGGGACGTGCGGCCCAAATGCGGCCTGCTTGTAGCATAAAGACAGGCCGACTAAAAGCCATACTGACGCAAAAAATCCGGGGTTATCGCCGACTTTTTTTCTTCCTGTCCGGCCCAGGGACTCAAAAAACGAGCCACGTACTTGCCAATAATATCGGTTTCCAGATTGACCCGGCTCCCTGCCTGCCAGGCACTTATGGTTGTATCCTTTTGCGTTTGAGGAATAATATTGACCTCAAAAAAATCAGGGCCGCAGTCGTTGACTGTCAGACTGATACCATCAAGAGCAACAGAGCCTTTGCTGATGACCTGCGTGGCAAAATCAGCAGGCAGGGAAAAACGGTACAGCCGCGACTGGCCGACCTGGCGAACAGCCACAACATCAACCACGCAGTCCACATGCCCGCTGACCATATGCCCGCCCATGGACGCGCCAAGCGTAAGCGCCTTTTCCAGATTGACCCGTGAACCGCTCCCAAGAAACTGCAAGGTTGTCAGACGCATTGTTTCACCAGAGGCATAGACAGTAAAACAATCCCCTGCAAATTTTTCCACGGAAAGACAGGCTCCGTTGACCGCGATACTCTCGCCAAGCTGGAATACGTGGTTCGGGCCAAAATCCGCCTCAATCTCCAGACGGCATTCCGCCCCCTGCCTTATCATACACGAGATTCGGCCAACAGTCTGTATCAGGCCGGTAAACATTCCACCCCTCCTGCAAAAAAATCTGCGGGTTTCAAACGCAGCCACAAATCAGGCCCGCAAGTGGCCTGCTGGACAAGTTGCATATTCAGACACTCACGCATGGACTGGACATTCCTGCCGCTGAAAACACTGCGCCCCTGATCATCGCCCAGTACTTTCATGGCCACAAAAAGTTGCACTTCGTCCACACAGCCCTGTTCCAGACAGGAAAGGCCCAGCCCGCCCCCGCCTTCAATAAGCAGGGTAAAAACATTTTGCTTCCTGCGCAGCCAAGCAAAGGCGTCTGCCAAAGAAATCCCCCGCGCGCAGGTTTCAACTCCCTGCACCTGCACTCCTTTCGCGCGAAGTTTTTGCGCGGCCAGAGAAGAGGCAACTGCCTTGCCGGTCAAAAAAACAAGCTGGTGCGGCCTGTCGCGCAAGAGCTGAAAATCGGCGTCCGGTTCAGGCAAACGGCTGCTGAGCACAACAGCCAGCGGTTGCTCAGTGTCAAAACAGTCCAGCCGGCAAGTCAGGGCCGGATTATCAGCCCAAAATGTCTGGCCACCAACCAACACAGCCTGGGCCTGGGCCCGCAGCTCATGCACGGCGTGGCGTGACTCCTCGCTGCTCACCCAGGCGGAATCTCCGGTGCGGGTGGCAATCTTGCCATCAAGGGTCGTGGCCATCTTCAAAATTGTATAGGGACGGTCTGTGCGCTGCCAGCAACAAAAATCAGCAATCAGGTCGCGGCACAGTTCTTCTTCCACTCCGGTTATCACCTCAAGACCATGAGCGCGTAAAAAAGCAGCCCCGCCACTGGCCTGCGGATTGGGGTCAAGCGTGCCGATAAACACCCTGCGGATACCGGCAGCCAGCACAGCCTGGGCACATGGGCCGGTTTTGCCCTGATGACTGCACGGCTCCAGGGTGACCACAAGGGACAAATCTGACGGTTCAAGCCCCTGATTAACAGCGTCTTCCAGCGCGTTCACCTCAGCATGGGCCTGACCATAACATTGATGCCAGCCACGGGCCATAACCTGACCACCGGCATTGACCAACAAGGCCCCCACGCAAGGATTGGGCGCGGTCAGCCCCTTGCCCAGACGGGCCAGGTTCACGGCCTCGCGCATCAATTCCTTTTGCCGGCTGCTGTCAATCATTTTTCCTGCTCACAAGGCATGTGTTCAAAAACAATTCCAGCCTCCCTGAGCATACCCTGCGCCATTTCGTCAGGGTAGCCCTCGGAAAAATAAATGGCCCGCACCTGACAGTTTATCAGCATCTTCGCACAGATAAGACAGGGCTGAGTTGTACAGTAAATATCAGCCCCCAAAAGAGAAATGCCATGAACAGCAGCCTGGATAATCACGTTTTGTTCCGCGTGCAACGCCCGGCACAGTTCATGCCGCTGCCCGGACGGAATACCCAGCTGCTGGCGCAGACAGCCTAAGCTCAGGCAATGCTCCAGCCCGTTTGGCGCGCCATTGTAGCCAGTTGCCAGGATACGCCTGTCTTTTACCGCGACAGCGCCAACCTTGCGCCGCAAACAGGTTGACCGTTGCGCCACCAGATGCGTAATCTGCATGAAATAAAGAGGCCAGGCCAGCCGCTGTTCTTCCACAAACGCTCCCGCCTACCAGGCAAACAAAGGAAAGTCTCCAGCAAAGGCCGCGATTTCTTTACTGATTTCATTTAACACGGTCTCGTTGTTGATATTTTCAAGACTGGCCATAATCCAGGCCGCAATCTTTTTGATTTCCGCTTCCCGCATACCACGGGTTGTCAGGGCGGGAGTTCCCAGACGGATACCGGAAGTCACAAAAGGCGAACGGGTTTCAAAGGGAACCGTATTTTTATTGACCGTAATTCCGGCTTTATCAAGCGCGAGTTCTGCGTCCTTGCCTGTGATATTCTTGCTGGTCAAGTCCATGAGCACCAGATGATTGTCTGTTCCACCGGAAACAAGATCATAGCCTCCGGCAACAAGCTCATCAGCCAGCACCCTGGCATTGGCCACCACCTGTTGCTGATACTCCCTGAATTCCGGGCGCAGGGCCTCTCCAAAGGCCACAGCCTTGGCCGCGATAATATGCATAAGCGGGCCACCCTGGATACCGGGAAATATCGTGGAGTTTATTTTTTTGCCGTTTTCCTCCCGACTGAGAATCATGCCGCCACGCGGGCCACGCAGGGTCTTGTGGGTTGTGGTGGTAACAAAATCAGCATGTTCTACAGGACTTGGATGCACACCGGCCGCAACTAGCCCGGCAATATGGGCCATATCAACCATCAGCACGGCCCCGCATTCATCGGCAATTTCCCGGAACCGTTTGAAATCAAGGGTACGGGAATAGGCGCTGCCTCCGGCAATAATCATTTTGGGACGAGCCTCAAGGGCTTTTTTTCGCACCTGGTCATAGTCAATCTGACCGGAATCCTTTTCAACTCCATAAAAACAGGTTGAAAACAACCGGCCGGAAAAATTCACAGGACTGCCATGCGTGAGGTGTCCGCCGTGGGAAAGGTCCATCCCCATAACGGTATCACCTGGCTGCAAACAGGCAAAATACACGCCCATATTGGCCTGGGAACCGGAATGGGGCTGGACATTCACGTACTGCGCGCCAAAAAGTTTGCCAGCCCGCTGACAGGCCAGATTTTCAACTATATCAACATATTCGCAGCCGCCATAGTACCGCTTGCCACTATATCCTTCCGCGTACTTATGGGTCATAATACTGCCCATGGCTTCACGCACGGCCAAAGACGTAAAATTTTCAGAGGCAATCATCTCCAGCTTGCTCTGCTGACGCTGGTCTTCAAGTTCGACAGCCCGCGCGATTTCCGGGTCTTTTTCACGCAAATTTTCCATATTTTCCTCGCACAGATCGTTCCAGAAAAACGGCAGGGCGAACCAATAGGCCCGCCCTGCTGTTCAAGTCATTCTGTCATGGTCAAAACATCATGCCTCATACCGCTTAAAAAGGATTGAGGCATTTGTTCCACCAAAGCCAAAAGAATTACACAAAACATACCTGACATCTGTTTTTTCACTCTGCCTGCAATACATAAGGTCGCAATTCTCGTCCTGATTGACAAGATTGATTGTCCCCGGAATATGCTGCTCGTCAAGGGTTAAAACAGAAAAAACACTTTCAACCCCTCCGGCAGCCCCAAGCAGATGCCCAATCATGGACTTGTTGGCGGTTATCTTCAGATTTTTGGCATGGTCACCAAAAACGAGCTTAAGGGCCTTTGTCTCCACCCGGTCATTGGTTGGGGTTGATGTGGCATGGGCGTTGACATGGTCAATATCCCGCGGAGCAACATTCGCGTCACGCAGGGCCTTGCGCATGGCCATAGCCATTCCTTGCCCGCTTTCTTCCGGCGCGGCCACGTGAAAGGCGTCATCAGAAGCGCCATAACCGGCAATTTCCGCGTAAATCTTTGCTCCCCGCCCTAAAGCGTGGTCAAGCGATTCCAGCAGAAGAAATCCGGCTCCCTCTCCCATGACAAACCCGTCGCGGTCTTTGTCAAACGGACGGCTGGCACGCTGAGGATCATCATTGCGCGTGGAAAGGGCTTTCATGGCTGTAAAGCCGGAAATTCCCATTGGGGTAATGGTAGACTCAGCGCCTCCGCAGACCATGGCTGTTGTCCGCCCCAAAACAATATCGGAATAGGCGCTGCCAATGGCATGCAGGGAAGAAGCGCAGGCCGAGGTCGTTGTCATGTTCACACCTTTTATTCCGGTGTGCATGGCCACCTGTCCGGCAGACATATTAGCGATCAGCATTGGAATAAAAAACGGAGAAACCCGATCAGGACCGGAGTTTACAAGCTTGGAATGAAAATCCTCAATTGTTTTCAATCCTCCCAAACCGCAGCCCAAAATGACCCCGATTTGATCAGCATTTTCCTCACTCAGGGGAAAGGCGCTGTCTTCCATCAGCATTTTGCCTGCTGCAACAGCGATATGGCAAAACCGATCCATGCGCTTGATCTGTTTTGTTTCCAGATACTCTTCGGCACGGAAATTCTTCAGTTCTCCGGCAATACGGGCTGCAAAGCCCTGTGCGTCAAAAAGCGTAATCGGAGCAATCCCTGACTTGCCTGCCAGCAAATTTTCCCAGCTTTCCCGTGCTGTATTTCCAATTGGAGTCAGGGCGGAAACGCCTGTTACAACAACCCGTTTTCTCACGATAACTCCTTGTTGTTAAGATACTGCTCTACCCTGGTGTCAACTCAGGATTTTTTTTCGATATAATCAATAGCGTCTTGCACAGTTTTCATCGCCTGCGCGTCTTCATCATCAATTTCAAGATCAAATTCCTCTTCCATGGCCATAATCAGTTCTGTCAGATCAAGAGAGTCCGCTCCCAGATCTTCAACAAAAGCGGATTCGGTTTTGACCGCGTCTTCTGACAATCCGAGCTGCTCAACAACAATTTTTTTAACCTTTGCTTCAACAGACATTTTACACTCCTTTTTATTGTATTCGTTTTACCTGCATACAAGACATTAACACGAGAGCCCGCCATTCACACCCAAAACCTGACCGGTCACATACCCGGACTCAGGTGAGCAGAAAAAAGAACAGGCCCCGGCAATGTCTTCAACACTTCCCAATCTTCCGCAAGGAATCTGACTCAAATAGTGCTCCCGAACTCCCTCCGGCAAAACCGCTGTCATATCTGTTTCAATAAATCCAGGCGCAATCGCATTGACAGTGATCCCGCGCGAAGCCAGTTCCCTGGCCGCGGTCTTGGTCAACCCGATAACTCCGGCCTTAGACGCGGAATAATTGGCCTGTCCCGCATTTCCTGCCTGACCGGCAATAGAGGACATATTCACAATCCGGCCAAAACGCTGTTTCATCATAATCTTCGCGGCCTGCTGCAAACAGACAAATGTCCCACTCAGATTCACGGCCAGCACATCTTCCCACTGAGCGCGGTTCATGCGGACAAGCAGGCCGTCTTTGGTTATTCCGGCATTATTGACCAGCGCGGCCAAAAACACCTTGTTTTTAATATGGGTCGCAAAAAAATTGTCCACCGCGTCCCAGTCAGCGACATTCAGGGCAAAAGACTGAGCCTGACCGCCGCTCTCACGGATTTGCCCGCAAACGGCCTCTGCCAGGTCCGGTTTGCTGCTATATGTCAGATACACCTGATACCCATCGGCCGCCAGCCGCTTGCAAACAGCCTTGCCAATTCCCCGCGTACCACCGGTAACCAGAACTGTTTTTTTCTCACTCATTTTTTCACCTTTTTTCCAATCCGTCATTACCTAAAAACAACTCTATATCTGACCTGCGTCAAAACTGCAACAGAGCGGCTCCCCAGGTAAAACCAGCCCCAAAAGCACATAACAGCACTTTTTGTCCGGGTTTGATCTTTTTCGTTTGCCAAGCTTCTGCCAGAGCAATGGGTACTGAAGCGGCCGAGGTATTCCCGTAATTGTTCACATTCACATACACCCGGTCTTCGGCAACATTCAGCTTACCTGCCACGGCATCAATAATCCGCATGTTGGCCTGATGAGGAATAAAAAGATCAATATCTACAACCGCAAGTCCGTTTTTCTCAAGCAGGGAGGAGGAAACTTCAACCATACACCGCACGGCAGACTTGAACACCTCACGTCCCTGCATGGATACAAAGGCGTCCGTGGACACTTCCTGTCCCGGACAAAAAGGAAAACGGCTCCCACCCGAATGGATTTTGAGCAAATCCGCCATGCTGCCGTCAGAGCGCAAAATAATATCCAGCACTTCACACCGTTTTTGCCGGCCATGATCACCGGTGACCACTGCGGCTCCAGCTCCATCCCCAAAAAGGACACAGGTTGAACGGTCATGAAAATCAAGACAGGAAGAAAGCTTTTCGCTGCCCACAACTAACACGCGGGCATCAGGGCGCAAGCTGACAAATCCGCGGGCAACGTCAAGAGCATACAAAAAACCGGAACAGGCGGCATGCAAATCAAAAGCAGGAATTTTATCAGCCCCAAGCATGTTCTGTAAAAGACAGGCAGACGATGGCAGACGCAGATCAGGAGTAAAGGTCGCGACAAGAATATGAGTCAAATCGGCAGGAGTCAGCCCTGCGTCCTGCAAAGCCGCTTGTGAAGCCGCCAGAGACAAATCAGAAACGGCCTGATGTTCAGCGGCGTAATAACGGGTACGAATACCTGTCCGGGTCGTTATCCATTCATCAGAAGTGTCAACCAGACGCTCCAGATCCTGGTTGCTGACCAATTTTTCAGGCAGGTAAAACCCCAGCCCCTCCAAAATATATCTCATCTCACACCAATCAGGCCGCTAAAATTCAGCCTCTTCGCCGTCGCTGTCTTTTGGCATCTGCTCAAGAGCGGCAACCAGGCTTTCATTGGTACGTTTTGAAACATACATGCCGGCCATCTTTACGGCATTACAAATTGCCTTGCTGTTTGATTTGCCATGACAGACCATGGTAAAACCTTTCAGGCCCAGCAGAGGTGCTCCACCATATTCCGCGTAATCACAACGCAGCTTGAACCTGGCCAGCGCGCCCATGGAAAGCAGCGTTCCCAATTGGCTCAACCAGCTTCTTTTCAGCTCACAACACAAGATATTACCCAAAGCCGAAGCCAGCCCTTCACAGAGCTTGAGTGCGATATTACCGGTAAAACCGTCACACACCGCCACGTCAGCATGCTGTCCGTCAAACAGGTCCCGGCCTTCGATATTGCCAACAAAATTGAGCGGAGCTTTTTTCAAAAGGTCATAGGCTGTTTTCACTTGCGCGTTGCCCTTACCCTCTTCCTCGCCAATACTGACAATACCGACCTTCGGTTCTTCAACCTGCAGGACGTTTTTGGCAAACACATCGGCCATAAGGGCAAACTGCACCAGGTGCTTGGGCTTGCAGTCAACATTGGCGCCAACATCAAGCAAAACAAGCGGGCTGCCTTCTGTCGGCAGGACAGTCGCCAGAGCGGGACGTTCTATACCCTTCACCCGGCCCAGGGTAAAGATACCGCAGGTCAGTGCCGCGCCGGAATTTCCGGCGGTCACAACTCCATCGGCTTTTCCATCCCGAACCAGACGAAAAGCGACCTGCATGGAGCTGTCTTTTTTCTTGCGCATGATGTCAGACGGTTTTTCAACCATTTCCGCGACTTCACTGGCATGAACGACCTCAATATCAAGGTCGTCACGCCCATATTTGCTCAAACAGGCAGAAACAGCCTCGCTGTCTCCCACAAGTAAAAGATGCACATCCGCGGACTGAACAGCCCGCACAGCCCCTTCAACAATAACTTCCGGGCCATGATCGCCGCCCATGACATCAACGGCGATTCGGGGCTTATTCATCTGCACCCTTTACGTATTCTTTGCCGCGATACACTCCGCAACCCGGACAAATCCTGTGCGGCAAGGTTGCCTCGCCACACTGGCAGTAAATAACATTGGGCACAGCGACATGGTCATGCGACCGGCGCATATTTCTTTTGGACTTTGATGTTTTCTTCTTTGGTAATGGCATAATTCCCTCTCTTCAATCTTTTTTCCTGCGACCACAGACAAGGCCTGCAACCGCCACTTATAAAACGAATGCACCAACTTGCAATGAACGCAACATGGCAAAAGGATTTTTCCCTGTGTCTGACGCGCACAAGCAGTCGGCAGCATTCCGATTTTGCCCACACTCAGAGCAAAGTCCCTTACAGGACTCACGGCACAAAATTTTTTCCGGCAAAGCCAGAACGAGCTGCTCCCAAAAGAGCAAAAATACGTCTATTTCCATACCACTATCCGTGTCCAGCAAAAAAATGTCACGTTCATCAGGTTCAAAAGCCGAAAACTCCTCAATTTCGTGTTCAATCTGTACCTGAGTCGCCTCCAGACACCGGTCACAAGACGCGGACAACTTTCCGGCCAGCCGGCCCTTAAAAAAGATACCACCCGGCTGAGGGTAAATAACCAAGTCGGCCCCAGTGGGCTGAAAAGCATAATCCGCTCCCTGCGCCTGAATCAGTTCCCGCCAGAGCTGACCGTCTAGAAATGAAAATTCCCGGCCGTGCGCCGGGATGTCTGTCAGACGTATATGTTGGCTGTCCATCTTTTACTCCCCCAAAAATATGTATAGCGAGAATAATTGAACTGTCAAGAATTTTAGGCTTGCCTTTTTCAGAATAAACAGATAATAGCATCTTCTTTACACAACGACAAGACAAGAGTTGTCCATACGAACAGGGAGGAGAGCATGGGAAAGGAATGTGCCATTTGCGGCAAAAAACCACAGGTTGGAAACAACGTGAGTCACGCCCACAACAAAACCAAAAGACGTTTTCTACCAAATCTGAAAAATGTCCGCACCCAACTGGAAAGCGGCGAGGTAAAACGCCTGTCTGTGTGCACGAAATGCATTCGCAGTGGAGCTGTTACCAAGCCTGTTGCCACTCAGCAGTAAGACAGGCTGCTTTCAAGTTCATAAAAAAGTCCGGGGCAGGCCCGGACTTTTTTATGAACTTACGTTCGCCGTAAAAATTTCCAGATTGAAGAATTCGGGTCATTGTGCTGATAAAAAAAGCAGCTTTCCCCATCAAGGACAAGACGGTAGTGAAATTCATTTAAGCCTGAATTTTCCACGCCCCGGCAGCAATAGACGAACACGCCTTTTTCTCCGGCCTTTATCTTTTCCATAATGGACGAAACCACCTCTTCCTTGCGCAAACTTTTTCCAACCTCAAATTTCCAGCTAAAGCTCTTGAGTAGATTTTTCTTGGTCAGCCATTCGGTAACGACCCGCTTCTCCTGTCCTTGTATATAGGTCAGACAAAGACGGATTTCATCAGCCGGAGAAGCCACTCCTCCACGTTTGGCTTTTATGGGCTTGGCCGGCTTGGTCATCATCAGCAGCCGGTTGGCCAACGCCTCATCCGGGTCTTCCGGTTGCAACTCTTTGGCTTCTTCACCAAGGGCCTGAAATTTGTCCCAACGCGCCCGATGATAAGGAAAGGTTGAGGTATTCAGACTTTTTACGCGAGCCAGAACCCCACGAGTGACTTCTTCGGGAACAAAAACTTCTCCGCACTGAGGGCACTTCAAAACAGGCGTGTCGTCAAAACAATACAGTTTGTTACACGCCTCAAGTCTGAACTGGACAACGTCCTCTTCATATTCAGTATTCTTACATTTTACACATTGCATATTCGCACCATACACGGCTATTGGTCTGCGGCGCGCCAACAAAGGCAAAGACCGTAGTTTATAAATTTATAAAAAAGAATTAACCTGATAAAAATATGGAGTCAAGAAACAGGCCACTGATGCGCCAAACAAACAAAGACAAAAACGGCCGGAACCTTCTGGCTCCGGCCTTTTTGAGCTGATATGGAAGCAGCAGGGAATTAGTACATTCCGCCGCCCATTCCACCCATGCCACCCATTCCACCAGGCATGGCAGGAGCAGCAGACTTATCTTCCGGTTTTTCAGCGATGGCCGCTTCTGTGGTCAGCAGCAGTCCGGCAACGCTGCCTGCGTTTTGCAGGGCAATACGGGTAACCTTTTTCGGGTCAATAACACCGGCACTGAGCAGATTTTCATACTCGCAGGTCGCAGCGTTAAAACCAAAATCATCTTTTCCTTCACGCACCTTGTCAATAACAACAGCGCCTTCATACCCGGCGTTGGCACAAATCTGACGCAAGGGAGCTTCAACCGCATGACGGATAACGCTGACACCAGCAGCTTCATCATCATCAGCCAGCTTGACGCTATCCAGCGCTTTTTGAGCCCGAATCAGAGCCACACCGCCGCCAGGAACAATTCCTTCCTCAACAGCGGCACGGGTTGCATTCAGAGCGTCTTCAACGCGGGCTTTCTTTTCTTTCATTTCAGTTTCAGTGGCCGCACCAACATTAATAACAGCAACACCGCCAACGATTTTGGCCAGACGTTCCTGTAATTTTTCACGGTCGTAATCAGAGGTTGTTTCCTCAATTTCATTACGAATCTGCTTGACACGGGCCTTGATATCATCAGCCTGACCAGCACCGTCAACAATGGTGGTATTGTCCTTATCAATAACAACACGCTTGGCAGAACCAAGGTCGTCCAAGGCAACATTTTCCAGCTTCAGTCCCAGGTCTTCGGCCACAACCTGACCGCCAGTCAGGATAGCAATATCCTGGAGCATGGCCTTGCGTCTTTCACCAAAACCGGGGGCCTTGACAGCAGTGACATTCAAGGTGCCGCGCAGCTTGTTCACAACCAGAGTTGCCAAGGCTTCGCCTTCAATATCTTCGGCAATGATCACCAGCGGTTTGCCCATTTTGGCCACCTGTTCCAGAACCGGCAGCAGCTCTTTCATGCTGGAAATTTTCTTTTCATTAATCAAAATCAGCGGTTCATCCATTTCACAGATCATCTTGTCAGGATTGGTCACGAAATACGGAGACAGATAGCCGCGGTCAAACTGCATACCTTCAACAACATCAAGAGTTGTCTCCAGACCTTTGGCCTCTTCAACAGTGATGACACCTTCCTTGCCAACCTTGCTCATAGCTTCGGCAATGATATTACCAATGGTCGCGTCATTGTTGGCGGAAATGGTTCCAACCTGAGCAATTTCTTTCTGATCGCGGGTTGGCTTGGCCAAGGAATTCAGCTCTTCAACAATGGCCTGTACACCCTTGTCAATACCGCGCTTGATAGCCATGGGGCTGCGACCGGCAGCCACCAGCTTGACACCTTCCCTGAAAACAGCCTGGGCCAGAATAGTGGCAGTTGTGGTTCCGTCACCGGCAATATCAGATGTCTTGGAAGCGACTTCCTTGACCATCTGAGCGCCCATGTTTTCAAACTTGTCTTCCAGTTCAATCTCCTTGGCCACGCTCACACCGTCTTTGGTGATCACTGGAGAACCAAAGGATTTTTCCATAACCACATTACGGCCCTTGGGGCCAAGGGTCACTTTTACAGTATCGGCAAGGGTATCAACGCCTTTTTTCAGCGCTTCACGAGCCTTGCTGTCAAACTTAATAACTTTAGCGGACATTTTTTACTCCTTTTTATTCCTAAAATAGACCTACAATAAGACAGTCTTGTCTTCAGATTAGCCTTCAATAACCGCGAGTACGTCATCTTCGCGCATGATGAGGTATTCCACATCCTCGATCTTGATTTCAGTACCGGCATACTTGTTAAAAATAACCTTATCGCCGGTTTTTACACCCATGGCGACCTTATTGCCCTTTTCACCGGTTTTGCCCGGTCCGGCGGAGACAATCTCACCTTTAATCGGTTTTTCCTTGGCACTGTCAGGGATGATGATCCCGCCCTTTGTCATTTCCTCTTCTTCCAGTCTTTTCACCAGAATTCTGTCGTGTAATGGTCTTAGTTTCATTCTACTCTCCAAATTTCAAAGTTGTGTTAATAAAACTCTTTAGCACTCAAGCATCTCGACTGCTAACAAAGCCGCACTGTAGAGCTCAAAAAAAATTTTATCAAACAGTTTTTAGGGACAAAAATGAGTATAAAAATTGAAAAGAGGTTATACAAGAATAAAATCAAGATAAAGCTCAACATAACACTTTTTATCTTTCTTTTCCTCTAAAAATCATTTTATTAAAATCCCGCATCCTGTTTCTTCCTTGCCCATATTTTTTTTCATCGCTATAAAAAACAGCATATTTTTTTGAGCCCGCCAAGAAGCGCGACTTTCCCTGTTTTGGGCAGTCGAAACAATACGAAGGAGACAAGATGCTCGACAGTAAATATATTCGTAACTCCCCGGACCTGGTACGGGAAACCCTTGCCAACAGACACAGCCTGCTTGATCTGGACGAATTTCTCGCTCTTGATCAAAAATGGCGCGATATGCTGCTGCACGTTGAAAAGATGAAAGAGGAGCGCAACGCGGCATCAACAGAGGTGGGCAAGCGCAAAAAAACCGGACAGAACGCTGATGACCTGCTCTCGCGCCTGAGCGAACTTTCCGCGCAGATAAAAAACCAGGACGCCCCACTCAGGGAAATGGAAGAAAAGGTTCAGCAGTGGCTGTTGAGCTGCCCCAATATTCCGCATTCCTCGGTTCCAGCAGGCAAGGACGAAAATGACAACCGAGAAGAAAAAAAATGGGGGCAAATCCCGACCTTTGATTTCTCCCCGCTTGAACATTGGGAAATCGGCACCAATCTGGGCGGTTTTGATTTTGAACGGGCCGGAAAAATCACAGGCAGCCGCTTTGCGGTTTTACGTGGCTGGGCTCCGCGCCTTGAACGGGCTCTTATTTCATTCATGCTTGATGTCCATACAATGGAAAACGGATATACGGAATTTCTGCCGCCTTTTATTGTCAATGAAGACAGTCTGAACGGAACCGGACAGTTGCCCAAATTTGCCGAAGACCTGTTCAAGCTGGAAAACTGGCCGTACTATCTCACGCCAACAGCAGAGGTGCCGCTGACTAATATGCATAGGAACGAAACACTGTCCGAGGCGGATCTGCCCCTGGCCTATACCGCCTACACGCCCTGTTTCCGTTCCGAAGCCGGTTCATACGGCAAAGACACCAAAGGGCTTATCCGCCAGCACCAGTTTGACAAGGTCGAGCTGGTACGATTCGCCCACCCCGATTCTTCCTATAACGACCTGGAACTGATGCTTTCCCACGCCGAAAGTATTCTGCAGCGCCTTAAACTTCCGTATCGGGTCATCACCCTTTGCACCGGAGACATGGGATTTTCCGCTGCCAAAACCTACGACATAGAAGTCTGGCTGCCGGGACAAAACACCTACCGCGAAATTTCCTCCTGCTCCAACACCGAGGATTTTCAGGCCAGACGGGCCGGCATCAGGTTTACTCCGCAAGGAAGGGGCAAATCCCGACTGGTTCACACCCTGAACGGTTCCGGCCTGGCTGTTGGCCGGACAATGGTCGCCATTCTGGAAAACTATCAGCAAAAAAACGGCACAGTCATCATTCCTGACGCGCTGCGGCCATATCTGGGTGGGATGGATATTATTCAGTCAGCATAATACATTAGAAAACAACTCTTCCTGAAAAAATATTTTTTTTCTTGCTTGTACAGAAAAAAACCTGTATCTTACGTCTTTTACTATTTTCTAAATGGAGAGGTTAGAAAAGATGAAAAAACGTGAACAATGGGGTTCCCGTATCGGCTTTATTTTAGCAGCTGTCGGCTCCGCCATAGGAGTTGGCAATATCTGGCGTTTTCCCTACGTTATTTACGAAAACGGGGGCGGCGCGTTTCTTATCCCGTATTTACTTGCCATGGTAACAGCCGGTATTCCCCTGATGATTCTGGAATTTGGTGTGGGACACAAATACAGGGGTTCCGCTCCCAGGATATTTTCCACTATCTCACGCAAATGGGAATGGCTGGGCTGGTGGCAGGTATTTATCGCCTGGATTATCTCTCTTTACTATATTGCCGTCATTGCCTGGGCGGTGTGCTATGTTAGCTTTGCTTTCAATATTGGCTGGGGGGAAGACACAAACGCTTTCTTTTTCAAAGAATTTCTGGCCCTCAGTGACAGCCCCTTTCATCTCAGCAGCATACGCTGGATGATTCTGGCCGCGATCGCCTTTTGCTGGTTTATCTGCTGGGTCGGTCTGATGGGAGGCATCAAACGAGGTATTGAAGTGGCCAATAAAATCTTCATGCCCACCCTGTTTATTATTCTCCTGATTATTGTTATCCAGGCCGTCAGTCTGCCGGGAGCGGATCAGGGGCTGAACTGGATGTGGAAACCGGATTTTTCCAAAATCCTTGACTATAAAACATGGACAGCCGCTTACGGACAGATGTTCTATTCCCTGAGTGTGGGATTTGCGATTATGATGACTTATGCCAGCTATCTGCCCAAAGATTCAGACATCAACAACAATGCCTGTCTGACTGTCTTCCTGGACTGCGGATTCAGCATGCTGGCCGGCATCATGATTTTTTCCGTTCTGGGCAACATGGCCCTGAACAAGGGAATCCCCATGACCGAGGTCGTCAGCTCCGGAGTTGGCCTGGCTTTTATCACCATTCCGCAGGCCATCAATTCCCTGCCCATGCCGGCAGTTTTCGGCACACTTTTCTTTGTTGCCCTGTGCACAGCGGGCCTGAGTTCGGAAATTTCCCTGAACGAAGTGGTTGTGTCCGCTTTTATGGACAAAACAACACATAGCCGCAGGACAATCGTCAGCTTCTACTGCCTGTTCGGTTTCCTGATCAGCGCAATTTTTGCCACTGGTGGCGGGCTTCTTATTCTTGATATTGTTGATTATTTCATCAACAGTTTTGGCATTCTCTTTGCTGCGCTCATTGAAATCATCTTTCTGGGCTGGGTGTGCAACCTGAAGATGTTCCGCGAACACGTCAACTCCACTTCAGACTTTGCAGTCGGTTCCTGGTGGAACATCTGCCTGCGCTATATCACTCCTGCCCTGCTTGGCTATATGGCGGTTGCGAATCTGGTAAAAGAAATGACAACACCCTACGGCGGCTATCCGCTTAACGCCTTGCTCACTCTGGGCTGGTTCATAGTCATTGTTATCATTCCACTTGCCTTTTTCCTGCAATCAAAAACAAAGGCCTACAAAAAAAATTCAGGAGAAACAAAATGACAACCGGAGCACTTATCATGATGGTCTTGGGCATGAGTATTACCTGGGGCGGAGCCTTTATCTGCCTGTATCGGGTCATGAAGCAACACTAACAAAAACGGATTGTTCCATAAACGGAAGAGACCGTTTCCGTGACCTTGCAATCAAATCAGGAGAAAAAATATGGCTGTCATCACCCGTTTTCCGCCCAGTCCAACAGGATATTTGCATATTGGCGGGGCAAGAACCGCTCTTTTTAACTGGCTGTTTGCCCGCCAAAGTGGTGGCCGTTTTATTTTACGCATCGAAGACACAGATGCTGTCCGCTCCACCCAGGAGATGACTGATGCCATTTTACAGTCTATGGAATGGCTGGGACTGAACTGGGACGAAAGCCCGTACTTCCAGAGCCAGCGCACGGAAATTTATAACCAGTATATCGACAAGCTGCTCAAAAGCGGCCACGCCTATTTTTGCTCCTGTTCTCCCGAAAAAGTGGAAGCCATGCGCGAGCAGGCTCGCAAAGAGGGGAAAAATCCCATGTATAACGGGCATTGTCGGGAGCTGGGGTTCAGCAACCAACCCGGAGCAGTGGTCCGTTTTAAGGCCCCGCGAACCGGCAAGACCATTTTCGAAGATATTGTCAAAGGTCCGATTGTCATTGACAACAGCCTACTCGACGACTTTATTTTACGCCGCGCAGACGGCACCCCCACCTATCAGGTGGCGGTTGTTATTGATGACGCCTTAATGGGCGTGACCCATGTTCTGCGTGGAGATGACCATCAAAGCAATACGCCCAAACAGATTCAGCTCTATCAGGCCCTGGGCTTTCCTGTTCCGCTTTTCGGGCATGTGCCGATGATTCTTGGTCCGGACAAAAAGAAGATGTCCAAGCGCCACGGCGCCACCTCTGTTATGGTGTACAAGGAAATGGGCTATTTGCCGGAAGCCCTGGTCAACTACCTTGTTCGTCTGGGCTGGTCACATGGAGATGACGAAATCTTTTCCATGCCTGAACTGCTGGAAAAATTTTCCATTAAAAACCTGGGAAAATCACCGGCTGTTTTTGACACGGAAAAATTGAACTGGCTGAACGCCCACTACATAAAAGAAGCGGCACCTGCCAAACTCGCTCCGCTTCTGGCCGAGCATGTATCGGCCCTGGGTATTGCGCAGCCGGATATGGCGATGCTTGAAAAAATCATTCCTCTTTTGCAGCCCCGGGCGGTCACCCTGGTTGAAATGGCGGAAAAAAGCCTGTTTTTCCTGCTCGCAGACAACAAACTTGAATACGACTCAAAAGCCGTACAAAAATTTCTGACACCGGAAAACAAACAACGCTTACAGCAAATCACTGACATTCTGGCTGCTGTTGAACCGTTTTCCATTGCCGGCATGGAAGATGCCATGCGTGAATACATTGAAAAGGAAAACATCAAATTCAAGGTGATTGCCCAGCCAATTCGGGTGGCGCTCACAGGCACAACTGTCAGCCCCGGCCTCTTTGAAATCATGGAAGTGCTTGGCAGGGACAAGACGCTCAAGCGGCTGATAAGGGCCGTGCAGGAACAATAAAAAAGCCGGAAGAACTTTCTTCCGGCGAATAAAAATCCCGAAACTGCCAATCCACAACAGTTTCGGGAAGTCAGGAGGATGCCCGCTTAACAGGCCAGCTGAATATCCTTGCCTTCTTTTACTCTTTTCATATTCCGCACCGCGCACATTTTACCGCACATAGTACAGGAATCATGGTGCTCCGGTACAGATGCAGCTCGGTACTGTCTGGGTTTGACCGGATCAAGGGCCAAATCAAACTGTTTTTCCCAGTCAAGCGCAGCCCTGGCTGCGGACATCTGGTCATCCCAGTCTCTGGCTCCCTTGTAGCCTTTGGCAATATCCGCGGCATGCGCGGCAATTCGTGCGGCAACAATTCCTTCTTTCATATCCTGCAAATCAGGCAAACGCAGGTGTTCGGCAGGCGTGACATAACACAAGAAATCTGCTCCGCTTGCCGCGGCAATTGCCCCGCCGATGGCAGAGGTAATGTGGTCATAGCCGGGCGCAATATCTGTTACCAGCGGTCCCAGAACATAAAAAGGAGCTCCATGACACAACCGTTTTTCCATCATGACATTACCTGGAATCTCTTGCATGGCCATGTGTCCCGGCCCCTCAATCATTACCTGTACATTGTGTTCCCAGGCCCGTTTGGTCAGCTCTCCCAGAGTAATGAGTTCCTCAACCTGAGCCGCGTCCGTTGAATCGTGTATTGACCCCGGTCTGCACCCATCGCCAAGACTGAGCGTGACATCGCTTTTTTCACACATTTCAAGTAAACGGTCATAATGCTCGTAAAAAGGGTTTTCATTTCCTGTCAGGGTCATCCAGGAATATAAAAGAGAGCCGCCACGGGAAACAATAGAAGTCAGACGGTTGTAGCTGGCAATTTTTTCCGCAGCCTGCCGGTTCAGGCCGGCATGAATGGTTAAAAAATCAACACCATCATCAATATGGCGCTGCACAACCTGAAAAAATTCTTCCACAGTGATTGATTTCAGCTCCTTGTCGTAAAACCCGACCGCGTCATACATGGGAACAGTGCCAATCATGGCCGGAGACATCTCAACCAGACGGGTGCGGAACTCACGGGTTTTGCCAAAGCAGCTCAAATCCATGATTGCTTCTGCTTTCAGCTCAAGGGCGTGGCGCACCTTATCGAGCTCCAACTCAATATCGTGAGCGTCCTTTGAAATACCGAGATTCACATTTATCTTTGTTCTTAATCCCTCTCCAACACCTTCAGGTTCAAGGTTTTTGTGTTTTTTGTTGGCCGGAATAATCACCCGTCCGGCAGCCATTTTTTCCATCAAATCTTCCAGACGGATTTGTTCTTTTGCCACCACTCGCTTCATGTGTTCTGTTACTATTCCCTTGCGGGCCGCGTCCATCTGCGTTGTCCAGCTCATGCGTTTTCTCCTGGTGTTAAAAATTCAAAAAAGTGAACAGAACAAGCCTTTATCCCGGCATTTCACGACAACATTGCAATAAAAAAGGCTTCCCTGTTCGGGGAAGCCTGATTCAAGCATGAGACGAATACAGACGCTTCCCTCCGGCGGTACGAACCGCATCAGGTTCCAAGGGTCGAGGCTTGGTGTCCTCTCTCAGCTTCACAATGAAGCTCCCCTAGCGTGAAAAAATTATATAAACAGAAAAAAAAATGTTGTAAAGGGTTATGTTGAGTCGCCCTCCAATATTGACAGACCGTAAAATTCAAAAAAATCCGGTCTGGAATAGACAAGGAAGTTCAACTTCCCGGTCTTACACGATAATATCAATCGAAGACTTGACGATAACAGGTTTTGGGCGCGGAACTTCCAGTGCCTGAGTGGTCTCTCTTGTTCGGGCGCGGCAGTATCCAGCGCAGAAACGGACATGCCTTCTTCCGGCGCGGACACGGTTTCCCGCTGTTTAACCCCGGCGTGTTCAGCTCCTGTCTTTGTTTTTTCGCTGGTTGCATTCTGCTCGGCAACCTGCTGTGATTCTTGTGCCTTTTCCTTGATATATTCCCGAATGGCCTTGAGATTTTTTTCGTCTGATTCAGTTAAATCCTTCATCAGCTTGGCGTGTTGCATACTCTTGTTGCCATGCCAACTGCCCATCTCAACGATAGCCTCGAAAACAGCAATGACTTCATTTCGCTTCATGCTCAATATCATGTTCTGTTCAGCAGCAAACCCGTTTTTCATGGCTGACAGATACCTGAACTCCCCATGCCCGGCAGATGCGAAATTACTTGCCAGCATATTACGGGAAGCATCAACAGCCTTGGCAGAAAGAGAAACATTTTCAGTACCAGCAAGGCCTGGAGCTATCAGCGAAACAGCCACTGCCTGCTCTTTTTGCGGAGCAAACAGATTATTATGCAAACTTCCTGCGTGTTGAGAAATACTTCCTACCATAACCAAAACTTCCTGTATAATCGGCAGGAGAATGAATTTCTTTAAGAGGAAAATGCTATTTTACATCTATTGAAGCAATTCTGTCATTTCAACAAGCCGCAGAAGTTCCGCTCTGTAACCATTTGGGTCCTTGCCTTTTGAGGAACGGATCAGATCCAGACATACATTCCATGAAAAATTTCCAACATGAGGTGAACGGCGCAACAACATTCCATATCCGGCAACAGCTGCTGCGAAACGAAAATCATCAGGCATCGCGGCAAGTGTTTTTGTGCTGTCACTTACTGCCAGACTGATTTGTCGGGACTGCTGCTCGTCCTGACCGGGCTTATAACGTACACTGACGGTAAACAGTTCATCTGTCTGCCTGCTGCCATTGGCCGGTTCTGTTTTCTGGTATTTCAGGTCCGGCGCGCGAGGAATATCCGCGTGTCCAGGCGGAATAATTTCATACAGGGCTGTTACAGTATGCCCGGAGCCGATTTCACCCGCATCCTTTCTATCATCAAGAAAATCCTCATTGGCGAGTCTGCGGTTTTCATAACCAATCAGGCGATAAGCTCCGACTTGAGCGGGATTAAATTCCACCTGTATCTTCACATCCCGCGCAACAGTAAAAAGGGTTGCCCCCATTTCCCTGACCAGCACTTTTTTGGCCTCAAGCAGGGAATCAATATAGGCATAATTGCCATTGCCCTTGTCTGCCAGAATCTCCATGGTATCATCATGATAATTACCGCTGCCAAAACCAAGCACAGTCAGATAAACACCGGACTTCCGTTTTTCTTCAATCAGTTTGTGCAGTTCTCCCCGACTGGTAATACCGACATTAAAATCCCCGTCAGAAGCCAGGATAACGCGGTTATTCCCTTTTGGCATATAGACCTGCTGAGCCAGTTTATAAGCTGTAACAATGCCGCTTGCGCCGTCAGTCGAACCTCCGGCCTGCAGGGAATCAATAACCGCAAGAATCTTTTTCTTTTCTGCCGCGCTGGTCGGTGGCAAAGCAACAGCATCCCGGCCGGCATAGGTGACAATGGAGACCCTGTCCTGCTTGCCAAGATGCTCAAGCAGAAGTTTCATTGATTTTTGCAGTAAAGGCAGCTTGTTGGCACTGTACATGGAACCGGAAACATCAATCAGAAAAACCAGATTGGACGGCGGAAGCTCTTCTATGGCCATGTTCTTTGCCTGTATGCCAATCCTGGCCAGACGATAGTCTGCGTGAAAAGGACTTGGCCCTACTTCCGCATAAATGCCCAGAGGCTGACCAGCAGGCTGCGGATAGTGATAATCAAAATAGTTGACCATCTCCTCAATACGCACGGCTCCAACCGGCGGCAGATGCCCATCGCGAATAAATCTGCGAATATTTGCGTAGGAAGCGCTGTCAACATCAGCAGAAAACGTGGAAAGTGGAGAAAGAGCGCAGTTGACAAACGAATTTTCTTCCTGCGCATTATAGGATTCCGTATTCCAGTCTGGCTGCCTGGAAAAATTATGAGCCTCTGAGACCTCTTGCGTGGCAATAAAAGCCATTTTATTTGCCGGGGCAGGCAATCCAAGCTCTTTGCCAGAAGTATCCTGCCTGCTCAAACGCTTTTCTGACAAAGAACCGTCAGTTTCCTGCTCCATGTTCGCTTCTGGGGAACAGGCAAAAAGCAAAACCAACATCGGGAAAAAAACAAGCCGCTGTATCTTCATTTCCACCTCCGGATTTTTAACTGTCTTTATGCCAGTCAGGCTCTGCAGCCTTTTTTATTTTTGTAGCAAAGAATAAAAAAGAAGACAATGTTATTGCAGGGCTTACTCATGAATCCCGCATTTATATCTTTTCATTCCAGTCAGAGGCGCAGCAATTTTTGATTTTCGCTACGCTCTGCTGAAGTCTGATTTTTGATTTGAAGAAATTGGTTCCAGTCAACTTGAGATTTCCTGAATGAAAAAAAGTAAGGAAAAAATCTTTGACTGGAAAGAAAAATCCACAGATTCCGCAGAGTATATTTTATAAAATCAAATGAGAAGGCAGCTCAAACAGCTTGATCTTGAAAATTACAGACATAGGCGAGAAAAACCGGGAAAAATCCTGTTCAGGACTGGTGCGGATGGCCGGACTTGAACCGGCACGCCCCGAAAGGCAAGGGATTTTAAATCCCTGGCGTCTACCAATTCCGCCACACCCGCAAGACTATCCTGTGTAAAAAGAAAGTGAAAAAGAGTCAATCCGCAAAAAAGATGTGAGCTTCCTGATAGCACTAAAATTCCTTGATAAAAACTTCCTCTACCTATCGTCCAAGCGATAGTTTTTTTTCAACTCCTCATTATAAACAGGAAGATAGCTGTCTTTTCACAATCTAGCGCCCAAGGGAGGATACCATGCGCACATTAACGCAAAGACAATGCAGAAGATTCCTTATCTCAATAATCATGGCTGCTCTTAATGTTTGTCTTTTAATTCCATGGGCTTCTGCGGGAGATTACCCAAATCGTCCCATCAAACTTTTGACCATGGTAAAACCAGGAGCACAGATAGATCTCCTGACCCGTAAAATTGGTGAAGCCCTGAGCTCAGAACTTGGTCAACCCGTGTTAGTAATTAATACTCCAGGGGGGTCACACGGCAGTGTCATGGCCATGGATCTGAAAAACTCCCAACCTGATGGATACACTCTTGGTGTTTCAGCAACAGCGGCTTTCACCTATTCTCCTCATTTCATCAAAACCAAGTATACTATTGATGATTATTGTTTTCTCTCCCTGCTGGGGCTCAATCAAAGCGGAATCGTATGTAACCCAAATCGCGGATGGAAATCTCTTAAGGACGCCTTTGACTGGGCCAAAAAAGAAAATAACAGCGGGTTAACCTATATGTTCCAAGGTTCCGACGACCGCGATGTCATGAAGCGCATTGCTGCTCAAGAAGGTGTTAAACTTGCACTTATGCCCAGCCAAGGCGGTCCTTCAATCATTTCCGCAGTCATGGGAGGCCATGTGCACATAGGCCATTTAGGAGCTATTTTGTTCGGCTATGTGCCTGAAAAACTGACGCTTATTGCAGCATCAACTCCCACCAGGCTCAATGACCCCAACAATCGTAAGGAATTACAAGAGGTAGCCACCATCAAGGAACAAGGATGGGATGAATCAGTGGAAATGTATATTGTTCTTGCCGCTCCCAAAGGGCTGCCCGATCGCATATCTGAAAAACTGGAAAACGCATTAGTAACAATCTCAAAAAACAAGGTCTTTTGTGAATTTATCGCCACAAAATTAAAAATGGGGCCAGTCAAATATGGCAAGGATGCTGCCGACAAGTACATGATGGACGCTTATGAAAAATTCGGGCGCCAGGCAGGTGCTGCCAAATAAAAAAACTGTCATCAGATTTGCTTTGAATATTGTCCGATCCTGGCAACCGGCGAGCTAGCCAGGTCGGAACAGCATCAACAGGACAAAGCGCCTTCATATCTTGATTGAAAACGAGGACGGTATGACAGAAAGAAAAAGAAATATTTACATCTCTGGCGGAATCTTCTTTACGAGCCTGATCTTTTTAATCTGGATTATCCCGATCTTTACTCCGCCATATCCTGGTTATGGAATTTCTTCAGCATTACTACCCAATATTGTCTTTAGTATTATTCTGGGCCTTTCACTTTTATCGATGATCAGAGATATTATCTCCACATGGAAAGAAAAACAAGATGATAACAGGATAAAAACATCTACTCAAAACAAAATTCATCCCCAAAGAAAAAGGCCATTTGGACATATTGTGACATTTATGATCCCATGTATTTTATTGATGCCTGCCATGAACTTGTTAGGATTTATTCCTGCTGGTTTTCTGTTTTTATTGCTGATGCAGTATCTATGCGGACAAAAGAAACCTCTTATGATGTTCATCGTAGCAATTTGTGTCGTGGCAGTCGTTTATTGTGTCATGCGTTATGGTCTTGGCGCTCCTATGCCGTAAATCTCTGCATACTCTTCTGGAGTCAATATGTTTGAAATGATCTTAGCAGGATTTGTCGATTCATTGAATCTATTCAACCTGTTATTTGTGTTTACTGGTGTGGCCGTTGGGGTGATCGCAGGAGCAATTCCCGGAATTAACGGCCCGATGGCGATCGCTCTTTGCATACCACTTTCATACTATATGTCACCATTAACAGGCATAAGTTTTCTTGTAGGCCTCAACAAAGGAGCTTTTTATGGAGGTTCCATCTCAGGAATTTTGCTTAACACGCCGGGGACGCCAGAAGCGGCTGCCACATCCTGGGATGGATATCCGCTGACGCAAAAAGGCAAGGGGGAAAAAGCCCTGCGCATGGCTCTTTACGGATCTGTTTCCGGAGATCTTTTTGCCACCCTGGTTCTGATACTGGTTGCAACACCTCTGGCAGCAGTTGCCTTGTATATGGGGCCTCCAGAAATTTTCGCACTTATTTGCCTGGCTATGACCATTATCGCAGGCATAGGAACGACATCTCTTGTCCGCGGTCTCATTGCAGCGGCTTTGGGTATATTTGTTGGTACCATTGGCATGGAACCTGTTTCCGCAATGCCCCGCCTGACCTTTGGACTCTACCAGCTGGAACGTGGCATCTCCCTTATCCCTATTGGTATTGGGATGTTGGCCTTTGCTGAAATCCTTATTCAGTTAGAGCACCGCTGCGATGGTAATAACAGCCATGAAGCACCAACTTTTTCCTCCAGGCCTGAAGACCGGTTCATCAAATGGGACGAGTATCAAAGCAACATGAAAACAATTTTACGTTCATCTGTAGCAGGGACAATCGTTGGAGCCATGCCCGGGCTTGGGGCACCGGTTGCCTCTTTTTTTGCCTATGACCAAGCCTTGAAACGCTCCAAGACCCCTGAAAAATTTGGCAAAGGGGCCATTGAAGGGATCGCGGCCTCCGAATCCGCCAACAGTGCGGTATGCGCTTCAGCGCTTATCCCTTTGTTCACACTTGGCATCCCGGGGAATGTCGCTGCAGCATTGCTCATCGGAGCATTCATCATACATGGCATGATTCCAGGGCCATTAATGTTCGAAGAGAACGCTCAGTTTATCTATTCAATCTATGCCAGTTTGCTCATAGCCAATTTTTTTCTGCTCATTATAGGTCGGTTTGGCCTAAAGGTATCCTGCAAAATTGTTTCCGTCCCTCGTCCAATTCTTTATCCCATTATCATCTTCACTTGCTTGATAGGTTCTTACTTGAAATCGTATAATGTATTTGATGTATACATAATGCTGTTCTTTTCATTTCTTGCTTATTTTATGAAAAAATGGAGATACTCTCATATCTGTTTCATTATCGGGTTTATTCTCACTCCTATTTGGGAAACAGCACTACAGCAAATAGCAATTTCATCACAAAACGATCATTTTATGTTCTTCAGACATCCTGTTGCCATGATTTTAATGGTATTAACATCCTATATTGTCATCAAAACAATCATCAAATCCTTGAAGACAACAAAAGACAAAGTAAATATTCATCCAACAACACACTATAATTCCTAAACAATCTCAAAATATAAACAGGAAAATATCCAGAACTATTTGAATATCATTTGCAAATTAATCAGTTTTCCAGACATACATCTTATCTTGCCCCATGTTTTTTAACCAACTGTAACTAAAGGAGATGACAATGCCCAACATCCCAGCTAAACGAACCACTTCTTCACAACCCACTCGAATTGAGGATATCGAAGTCGTCACCATCGACACGGACATCCTGGTCATTGGAGCCGGTAACGCCGGATGTTTCGTAGCTGTTGAAGCTAAAAAACAAAACCCGGATGCCATAGTTACCTATATGGAAAAAGCCGAAATTATGCGTTCAGGAGCCTGCTCAGCTGGCATGGATGCTATCAACACATACATCCCTGATGGCAAAACCCCTGAAGATCTCGTCCGATGGTCCAGAGCTCAAGTCGGAGGTGGACCACTGCGTGAAGATCTGGCCCTCTCCAATGCACAGGAACTCAACGAGGCTGTAGATGATCTTGAACGGTGGGGACTACCAATCATTCGCAATGCAGATGGCTCCATTCATTACCGTGGAAAATGGGATATCTCCATTCACGGGGAACAGCTCAAACCAATCATGGCCGAAAAAGCCATTGAAAACGGTACGGTTTACAACAGGATTGCCTGCACAGGCCTGCTCATGGAAGACAAACGCTGCGCCGGAGCTATGGGATTGGGAGTCAGGGATGGAAAATTCTATGTGTTCAGGTCCAAAGCAACCATCAATTCTATGGGTGGGGCCGGAACCCTGTATAAATCCTACACCGCTGATGGTACCGACTCTGCTCATCAAATCTGGATGTGTCCATATTGCGTAGGTACGGGGTATGCCGTTGGTTTCCGCAAGGGTGCGGAATTGACCAGCTTGGAACAACGCTGGGTAGCAACCAGAACCAAAGACTTCTGTGGCCCTGTGGATACGATTTCTGTCGGCTACAAGGCTCCGATTATTAATTGCAAGGGAGAAAAAATTCTTCAGGAACGTTATGCCCATCTTGGAGGAGATTCTGCCCCCCGATACATCCGGGCCAATGCTCCAATGAATGAATGGCTGGAGGGACGCGGTCCTACTTACTGTGATACCCGCAATATGGAGCCCGAACTGGTCAGGGCCATGTTCATGGATTACTTAAACGAACGTCCTTCTTTCGTCCTCTTCCTGGCTTCACGTGGACAGGATGTGACCAAAGAACCGATTGAAATCTATGGCTCAGATCCATACATCCTAGGCGGTCATACTATGGGAGGATTTTGGGTAGATGAAGACCGCATGACAACGATTCCAGGGCTTTTTGCTGCGGGGGAAACAGCTGGTGGCAATCCGAATAAATTTGTCGGGGGGTGCGCCGTGGAAGGCAAAATTGCTGCGCGTGGCGCCCTTAAATATATTGCGAAACATCATATCGAAATCACCGATACCGACCAAGAACAGGTTGAAATTGAAAAGCAACGGGTTTTTGCCCCGTTGCTGCGCGGAGGTGAATCCGATGGAATTACGCCTTTAGAAATGCGCGAACGCCTTCAACGGCTCATGGATGAATACGCCGGAGGGACAAGCCAATTTTACAGAACCAACGAAGAACGGTTGAACTACGCTCTTAAACATATCGCGATACTTCAGAATCAGTTCAAATACCTCAAGGCAAACAACCTGCACGAGCTCATGCACTGCAATGAAACCATGGACAGAGTCGATGTGGCAGAGGCTGTCTGCCATCATCTTAAGGCTCGCAAGGAAACCCGCTGGGCTGGCTGGCAGACCCGTTCAGACTATCCTCAACGTGATGACATAAACTTTGACTGTTTTATTGAAAGCCAACGTGATCCCCAGACAGGTGAAGTCAAAACCTTCACCCGTCCTTACAAACAAATTATTCCCGGCAACCGTTACACCGCTGAGTAAGGAGTACTTCATGCCCCCAAGAATAAACCTAAAAAAATGCAACGGTTGTCAAGGCCGTGCAGAATCCTTTTGTGAAGAGGCTTGCCCCGGTAATCTCATGGCCGTTGACCCTGAAAACGAGAAATCATATTGTCGCAGTACTCGTGACTGTTGGGACTGTATGTCCTGTGTTAAGGCATGCCCTAAAAATGCTATTGAAACCCGGATTCCCTATCAGTTAGGCTATCACAAGGCGACTCTGAAACCAATTATGGGTAAAAAGCACATCACCTGGAAATGCACTGATATCCACGGAAATGAAAAAACCTATAAATTTCGTAATCGGCTGGATATATAAACTGACATTTTCTTCATTTTCTCAGGCAGGGACGCAATCACCGGTTCCTGCCTGAGAACAAATCTTCGGCCCAACAATCTTGGTGAATATTTCATTGAAGGCATCCTCTGCTTTCGGGAACGCCAAGCCTTTGTCTGCAAGAGAGGTTCCAGATTATGCACCATAAAGACACCTATAAGTCCCACTGGCATCTCAATGAAGGAGATTTTTTCAACGGCCTTCCAGAAACAACAAAAACTGCTTTCTTTGCCCAAGCCACACGTAGGGAAATCGCCAGAAAACAATTTCTCTTTTTTGAAGAAGCCCCTGGCACAACGTGCTTTTATCTGGAATCAGGAGCAGTGCGGATTTTTCGGTTTACCTCCATGGGCAAAGAACCCATCATGTTCATTCGTAAGGCAGGAGAAATGTTTGGCCTTGCCGAGATCATCGATACTCAAAACAGGAAATGTAACGCCCAGGCTATGAACAAAAGTGTCGTCTATGTTATTAACAAAAAAAACTTTGAACAGCTCCTAAGTGAACATCCTGCATTCGCTCGCAGGGTCATAGCTACCATGGGCCGCCGAATCAGATATCTTGGGGAACAGGTGGAAAACCTTATGGAAGGAAATGTGAGCACCCGACTCATGAAAATACTTACCTATCTAAGCTTTGAGGTCATTCGCAAGACTGCAAAAAACAATGCCCCCGTCGATGTTCCCTATATCTTTTCCCAAGCCGAATTCGCCTCTATGATCGGCTCTTGCCAGCAGACCATCAGTGAAACTCTGAAACAATTTCAGAGCCAGGGTCTTATCAAAATCCATAACCGAAAAATCCTTCTCCTCAATCCACACAAACTGGTTGAGCTCCTTTATAGAGAATAATCTTTTCTAAAAACAGCCGTCCTGAAAAAAACAATCAATACATTAAATTATTTGATATTTTTTCCATTCTGATATAGTTGCTATCACGACCAGATTATGTTGTTTTGAATGAAGAAAACAGTATGTTCTCTACAACATCCCTTGCCCCAAAACAGACGCAAAGGGCAGGCGTAAAATTCTGCGGACTTTTTTTGCAAAATGATTTTTACGGGTAAAGAATGAGCATATCCTACAAAGACGAACTCAATCCAGCGCAACTGGAAGCCGCCACCCATATTGACGGGCCTGTGCTTGTTATTGCCGGAGCCGGCAGCGGTAAGACCCGCACCATTGTGTACCGTCTGGCCTATCTGATTGAACAGGGCGTGCAACCGTGGCAGGTTTTGTTGCTGACATTTACCCGCAAGGCAGCCAGAGAAATGATTGTCCGGGCAGGAGAACTCCTCAACCAGCCGGGACTACCTGTTGCCGGCGGCACGTTTCATGCCTATGCTTTTCAGCGCTTGCTCCCGCACGCGCACAGGCTCGGCTACAACACAAAAATCTCAATTGCCGACCAGTCAGATGCCGCCTCGCTGGTCAAGCAGGCCAGAGACGAACTGGACATTGGCCGTGGAGACAAATCATTTCCCCGCAAAAACACAATCCTGGAACTGCTTTCCACCTGCCGGAACAAGGAACGCAGTCTGGAACAGATTCTTGACAGCCAGTGGCATTTGCAATCGTACCATGACGATTTGCTGCGTATTTTTGACCGCTACCGGGATTTGAAAAAACAGTATGGCCTGCTTGACTACGATGACTTGCTTTTCTGTCTGGAAGAGCTGCTGCGTGAACACCCTGACGTGCGGGAAGAAACCCAGAACTCCATCAGCCACATCATGGTCGATGAATACCAGGACACCAATCCGGTTCAGGCCCGAATTGTCCGTTTACTGGGAGATGAGCGTAACAATGTCCTGGTCGTGGGCGATGACGCCCAGTCCATCTATGGATTCAGGGGCGCGGAAATCCGCAATATTCTCAGTTTTCCCGACCAGTTTGCCAGGACAAAAATCATCAAGCTGGAACAAAACTACCGTTCGACCCAGCCCATTTTAACCCTGGCCAATAATCTGCTGCAACAGGGAGATGAACGCTTTCGCAAATACCTGTATTCAGACATTGCAAGCGATTGCCTGCCCCGTGTTTTTTATCCGCTCAGCGACAAAAGTCAGGCCCGGCTGGTTATCCGCACAATTCAGGATCTGCGTGAGCAGTATCCACTGCAGGAAATTGCCGTGCTGTTTCGGGCCGGTTTTCATTCTTTTGCCCTGGAAGTTGAACTGGAACGGGAAAAAATTCCTTTCCGCAAATTCGGCGGCATTAAATTTTCCGAGGCCGCGCATATCCGTGACGTTCTGGCCTTTTTACGGGTCGCGGGCAACACCGATGACTTTCCCGCCTGGAGCCGGCTGCTGGAACTGGTCCCCCAGGTCGGGGCCAAGACAGCCAGAAAAATCCACCAAGCCATCTTTGAAAACGATGAAAAACAGCTGACCGCGCTTACTCGCCGCTTTCCGCTGCTCAGTGAAATTCTGGTAACTGTCCGTGAAGTGCAGCCCCAAACAGTGCCGGCTGAAGCCTTGCGGCAGGTCACACTTTTTTACAGTCCACTCATGGAAAAAAAATTCCCTGATGATTTTCCCCGCCGCCAGATTGGTCTGGAAGAACTGGAACATATCGCCTCCGGGTACGACACCCTGGAAGCCTTTCTGGCGGATTTATGCCTTGACCCGCTTGAAGACGAAGAAAATCAGGATCAGGACAGCCTCGTGCTGTCCACCATTCATTCAGCCAAAGGGTTGGAATGGGATGCGGTTTTGATTCTCGATCTGGTTGAAAATCGTTTTCCGTCACGCCACGCGGCCCTTGACCAGACCGAAATGGATGAGGAACTACGCCTGATGTATGTGGCCTGCACACGGGCCAGACAATACCTGGGGCTTTTTGTGCCCCAAACGCTTTATGAAAAAGGCAGCTTTTCTCCTGAACGGGCTATCCCCTCGCCTTTTGTCAGCTCCCTGCCCGCAGACTGTTGCGAAAAACAGCGGGAACAAATCGGAGGCGGTTTTTTTATGGAAGAAGAAACAGCTCCGGTACAGCAGACAATGCAGCCAACTCCACAGGCAGTATCAACTTCCAGCCAGCAACTGGGATATTGCACACATAAAATTTTTGGGCGGGGCAAGATTATCGCTCTGGCAGGAAATGATAAATGCCGCGTCAATTTTCCCGGATTTGGCGTCAAACTCATTTTGCGCGACTACCTCACCATGGAGGAAAAATGAAAAAAGCCATTGTCCTCAGCGCGTTTGGCTCTACGGAGCCTACCGCGTTGCAGCCATTTCTGGATACAGTCAAAGAAGTTGGCGAAGCCTTTCCCGCGTGCGACACCCATCTGGTTTTCACTTCCCCAACCATCCGGGACATCTGGCACAACCGGACGGGAAATAAAACATTCCGGGCGGAGCAGCCGCAAATTCCGGAACTTTTTTACAATGTTCAGACTCCACTTTCTGTTTTGGCAGACCTGCAAGCAAAAGGATATAAACAGGTTGTTGTCCAGCCTCTTTATATGGTGGAGGGAACGGAATTTTATGACCTGCGCGCAACAGTCAATGCCCTGCGTTCAATTGTCACCTTTCGGGCCCAAAACACGCCTTTCCCTACTCTGGCTCTGGGCCGTCCCTTTTTAGGTATGAACAGCGACACACGCGACTACCATCAGGATATACAAACGATGGCCGAGGCCCTCAAAGACGATATTTCGCAGGCTCGCAAGTACAATCAGGCACTTGTTTATGCTGGTCATGGCTCCCCGCGCTACGCGACTCCGGCCTATACGGAACTGGAGGCAAAGTTACAGGAACTGGGTGATATTCCGGTTTTTTTCGCCACCCTGGAAGGCTGGCCGGATCTGCCAAGTCTTGTCACCCGCCTGCAAACGGCAAAAATCAAAAAAATCCTGCTCAAGTCTTTTTGCTTTACTTGCGGCAAGCATTCCCTCCAGGACATTGCCGGTGAAAAAGCTGACAGCTGGCTGACTGTCCTGCGAGGCAGTGGGTTTGATGTTCAAACGGAACTCAACTCAATAGGCAGCCGCCCGCAGGTACGGCGCATTCTTGTTCAACATATCCTTGATGCCGCCACTGAGGCAGGAATCGACCTGTAATATGAATCAATATCTTCCTCCTGAATTTGACCTGGAAAACTATTCGTATGAGTTACCCGAAGAACGGATTGCCCAGACTCCGGCCCAAAAACGGGATGAGTCCCGTCTGCTCGTTCTCAACAGCCAAAACGGCCGGATACAAGAAACTGTTTTTAACAACCTGGGCACCTATCTGCCACCGGGAGCACTGCTGGTGGCCAACAATACCAGCGTAATCCCTGCCCGCTTGTTCGGACAGAAAAAAAGCGGCGGAAAAATTCAATTTTTACTGCTCACTCCTTTGCCACTTCTTGAAGTGCAAGCGCAAAAAAATGGCTCCTCCACAGCCCGCGCCAAAGGGTTACTTCGGGCGAGCAAGGCTCCCAAACAAGGCGATATTCTTGATTTTGGCACCAAACTCAAAATTAACGTGCTGGCCCGACATGATTTTGGTCAATACGATGTCATGCTCATCTGGCAGGGAGAACTCGGCGATATCTTTTCCAGTCAGGGAGAAATGCCGCTTCCGCCCTATATTCGCCGCCCACAATGCCTGGAAGATGCTGTTCGGTACCAGACAACATTTTGCCGGGTGGAAAAAAACGGCTCAGTTGCTGCGCCAACAGCCGGGCTGCATTTTACGCCGCAATTACGCGAGTCGCTACAAAAGCAGGGATTTTCATGGGCGGAAATCACCCTCTATGTTGGTTACGGCACGTTTTCGCCGGTGCGGGTCCGCGACATCCGTCAACACGCCATGCACGCGGAATATGTGGAAATTACTCAGGAATGCGCAAAGGCGGTAGCCATGGCCAAGGCACAGGGCCGGCCTATTGTGGCCATTGGCACAACCAGCGCGCGGGCTCTGGAAGGCATGTACGGCCAAGGACAGGAAATCCATGCCGCCAGCGGCTGGACAGATATTTTCATCAAGCCCGGCTACCAGTTCCAGGTTGTCGAGCATCTGCTGACCAATTTTCATCTCCCAGCCTCTTCCCTGCTTATCCTGGTTTCAACTCTGGGGGGCAGGGAAAATATCAAAGCCGCGTATACCTACGCCCTTGAAAACAACTTTTCCTTTTTCTCCTATGGCGACGCCATGCTCATTGTCTGAAATCCTTTCACCGCTGAACTTACCTGAGACAATAAAAAAACACACAAAAAAAGCGAGCCAGAGCAGTTTGTATGCTGCTCTAACTCGCTGTTTTTATTATGGTGCCGAAGGGGAGACTCGAACTCCCACCGGGAAACCCCGACTAGACCCTGAACCTAGCGCGTCTACCAATTCCACCACTTCGGCTAAAGAAGAAATTTACATAGACGATTTCATTTTACTTGGCAAGTTTTATTCTCTGTTTGCCTGAATTTTTCCTTTTCATCTTCTCAGTTCAGTCCGGGCCAATAGCCTTGTTCTGTTAACAGGTAGTAATTTTCGTTTTCATTGAATTGATTTCTTTAATATCAATTCCATTAAAATACTCAAAGATAATTATCCAGATAGCAATATCACCGACTTCTTTTGCTTCGATGACCGTAACGGCTCTCGATATGGTCTCGATCTTGCTGCCAAATCCATAAAAAGGACTGTTCGTCAGACGCAAAAATTTCGTAGCAAGAGCAGAACTGACTAGCATCAGCTACACCACGGATTGAGCTTTTATTATCAGTCAATACGGCATTCAATTTGCCAAGAATAGAAGGAATTTCAGGAAATGTTTCTTCGCCCCATGCAAGACGGCCTATGGCAGACGGATCAAGAGGCGTGATTTCTTCAAGGTATCCTTCCTGCCATTCTTTCCAGCCGCCTTCTTCCTCTTTTTCGAAACGCAGTTGTAAAAGAAACTTTATCGCCCGCCGGATGCTGAACATCATTATTATTGAAAGAAAAAATCAAGCTGCTTGAGTACATGCAGGGGCACTTCTTTTGGCGCCTCATCAGGCATGCCCTCTTCCGAAAGAATCTCCAGATGGTATATTCCCCAGATTTTCAGCAAACGGATATGCCTTTCTTCAATTTTCTGCCCCCGCTTTAACAAGAGGAGTCCTTCCTGATTTCTTATGTCATCCGCGACAAACATTTCCTCACAAACATCTTCAAGATGCAAGGATTGGATCCTCCTTATATTTCAAACCGATGCTCTTCTGCAGCAGCGAGAACCGTGGGCACAAAAATCAACAGCATTCCTTCCTGAAAAATTATCTTTCCAAATCAACGAGTTGACATTTTTCGTCTAAAATCAACGAACAAGCCATCTGCCTTTATCATTATTTTCATACACAAACGCAAACAACTTTTCGATATACAACATACGCCCCACAAAAATTTCAAGCTCTTTCCTCCCTGACAGCAGAACTCAGTCCGCGCTCCCTAAAAAATCCAGCGCCTGCTCAACAAGTTCTATCGCGCGCAAAAAGCAGGCACGGGACAGCCCCTCATTCTGCATAAAAAGCTGCACGTAACCAGACAGACTACGCAGTTCTGGGATACAGTCCAGCCAGACAGAACTTTCAAGCAGTGTCGCTGGATTTTGACGGCAGAGCACAAGCTGACGCACAAGTCCGGTAAGCCCCTCACTCATTTTTTGGCGCAAGGAAAAACTGGTGCTGACAGTCGCTCCGGCCTGCTGCACAACATTTTCATCTGCTCCATGCAACACATGGCAAAAAAATGCCTGCCAAAAAAGCGAACAGGCCATGTCCGGCCCGCAAAAATCAGTCTGCAAGGACTCCAGTCGGTATAATCCTGACGGAAAACGTGAACTTGTAAACAGGGCAAGTCCGGCCGGATGTATTTTTTGCAACCGAACCGGTTCTTTTTTCAGCATTTCCTGTATCAGGGCGGCCACCCGGGACGGGACAAAAGCCTCGCGGCACGCGATTGCTGGCCGCTTGCACTCCCAGCATCCCCGGCAGGTGATATCCGCGCTCAAAATAAAATGGCCGGGCTGGTACGGACCAGTTTCCCAGGGATTGACAGGCCCCAAAGACAGATTGAGCACCTGAACGGAAGTCCACGCGGCCAGATGCATCGGGCCGGTATCAGGTGTTACAAGCAGATCAAGGCTCTTTTCAAAATCAGCCAGCTGGGCAAGGGAAAATTGTCCGCAATAGGCCGGAACCCTAGCCTGCATACAGGCTGCGATTTCACTTGCCAGTTCCTGTTCGGCCCGGCCGCCAAGAAAAACAGGAAAGCATTTCCGCCGCAGCAGTTCTTCGGCCAACCGCGCCCAAAATACCGCGTCAGGGCGTTTTTCCGGCTGGCTGGCTCCAATAAAAAGCCCGATCCGACGCCGGGAAGATTGCTCTTTCACCTGCGGCCAGCGTGTTTTTTGCATCACACGCGCCGGAACAACATCAAGTGCGTTCATGTCCGCCCAGTGCATCAGATTATACCTGTTATTATGGACCAGACTCGCCCGGTACAACTGCCAGTTGCCCAAAATATGCAGACTGCCGTCTTCTATAATCGGCCCGAATTTTTCTTCAGCGTCAACTTGGGCCTGAATCTCAGCGGCAGCCGCTCCCAGGCTCAGATTAAGACTTAAAAAATATTTGTCTTTGCGAAAGCGTTCCCAGCAGTCAGGGTCGATGTAGTCAACAGCCGGGCTGACAGGGAGCAAACCTTCAAAAAACAGCCGTCTGGCCAGCACCCGGATACGGTGCTCAGGATACATTTGCTGGAGCCACAAAAAAAGGGGAAATGATAAAATCAGATCTCCCATGCGCTGCATCTGAATAATAAGGATTGGCTTGTTCAAGATTCACCCTTACTAGGCGTAAACAGAGCGCATGGTACGACAGATATATTCCAGACGGTGTTCGTACTGGTGCCGCGCCCGTACCCTTTGCAGTGCCGCGGTAACAACAGCCTGCCTGGCGGTATCGTTTTTAAGATAAAATGCGGCCAAATCCGTTGCCTGTTCAGGATCATGATAGCAGACAACCTCTTTTTCCGGTTCAAACAGTTCTTCAATCTGACGGCGATAGTCAGTCAACAAAAAAGCCCCACTGGCCGGAACATCAAAAACACGTTGATTCACCGCCCCTTTCATCTGCGCGCTGGTACAGTTAAAATTCACGGTTGTTCCTGAATAAAAAAACGGCAGGTCCCTGTAATAGTTGAGTTCCGGCTGGTAGCGCCATCTTGCCTGCTTGTCCACCAACCTCTTCCAGCCCGGATCGCCAACCAGAAGTGGCTCAAACGGCAAAATTCCCCGCACGCAAGACAAACGATAACGCAATGTTGCCTGCCAGGTAATCAGAGTTTCATAGGCCAGCTGCTGTTCCGCGTTTAACAAACAGGCAAACTCCTCCTGTTCCTGCGGGAACTGGTCGGCCATAAATTCCCGCACGGACAAGGTCTCGCTGTCCATAAAACTATTAGCAACGGCTTTATAATTGCGAAAAAGGCTTCCGCGCGGACGGGCGGCCCACAAACGGCCGGCGACCTTGCTGCGCATGGAGTTGCCAACAAAGGAAATGTTTGAACGCCACTTGCCCGGACACTCCCGGCCAGGGGAAAAACGGGAACAATCCGCGGCCAGCGGCAAAAAAAAGACATGCTCAAATCCCAGATCACGCAAGGAATCTAGATTGTCGCTGTCCCAGGTAAAAAGCGTTGCCCAAGGCGAAACAAGCTCTTGGTATAACGACAAAATAAGATGTGGATTATCCACAAACCAGGAAGCAAGCGGCAAGCGCAATCTGGCCAGAAGCTGCATCAGCACGCCTTCCCGATCAAGCCCCAAGTGATTGATGGTCAAGACAAAATCAGGCTGAAAGGTCAGCACGCTCTGCAGAAATTCACGCACAAACTCTTCCTGGCCAACCTCTTTTTGCCCCAAGTGGACAAGATGGTATGGGATACCCGCCCGCTGACAGGCAAATTGCAGTTCGCCAATCAGGAAATACGTGCTGGTCAAAAGCAGAATACGGGGAGGCCAGGAAGTAAAACGGGGATATTTTGTCTTCTCCCAGAAATCAAAATGCCCACTTTGCTTGAGCTGCACCTGTATGGGACGATAATAATCAGGATCAAGACGAAGATAGGCAGGCAGCACAACAGGAGCAAACGGCAAACCACCGCCCTCCATCCGCCAGCGCGTCAGCTTTTTTATCACGGTTTGCGGGTCAGGAGCGTCAACCCAGAAGACCCGCTTCTGGTCAACATCAATTCCGGTCAGGACGCGGATTTCTTTTTCCTTGTCAACAACCGCAACCGGCCCGTCTGTTCGTTCCAAAAGGGCCCGCAGGGCATAACCAAGTCCAGAACCGACCAGCACCGGCAATTTTTGCGCCAGACAATCAGGCAGCAACCCAAGTTCGGTTTCAGCTCCCCGCCGTCCGGCAAAATGCCAGACACGCCCTGCCTGTTCAATCCGAACATCCTGCAAATCCCCCTTGGAATCACATACGGCAACAGGAGTATAAGACAAGATTACCAGGACTCCACACCGGGCCGGTGAAAATAAAACTCTACCCGCCGATTCAACGCCCTGTTGTCTTTGGTATTGTTCGGAACAATCGGGCGGGTGTCGGCGTAACCAACCGCTTTCATACGCGAAGGAGAAATACCCTGCCCTGCCAGATAACGGAGAGTCGCGGCAGCCCGCGCTGCGGAAAGCTCCCAGTTTGAGGGAAAGATTTCAGAACGGATGGGCAGATCATCGGTATGCCCACGTACCACCACTTTATAATTATGCTTTTTCAAAATATCGATAATATGTTTCAGCACCTCTCCCGCACCAGGCTTGAGTTTTGCCGTTCCGCTGGCAAAAAGAACACCTGAGTCAACCCGAAGCAGAACGCCTTTATCATCCGGTGAAACCTGTATCTTTTCTTCTGATTTGTTATCCAGGGAATCTTTTATGGAAAAAACCATTTCCATAATCTGCTTGTCTTCTTTTTTGAGCTCCAGTTCCTTGCGTTCAAATCGGGTCGGAGCCAGGGCAACCTGACGGAAATCATCTCGCTTGCGCTGCACGCCAAAAGCGTCTTTCAGGGAACCGACTGTTTCCTTGAATTTGACAATGTCCATGTTCGCAAAAGACAGGAGCAAGACAAAAAAACATAAAAGAAGGGTCATCAGATCAGAAAAAGTCGCCATCCACAGCGGCAACCCTTCTTCACACTGGCATTCCTCTTTCCTGGCCATACTAATTTCCTCCGGAGCGCAAGGCGGGATTCAAAAAGGCCTCCAGCTTATCCTGCAGAATACGGGGATTTTCACCGTGCAAAATAGAAACAACACCTTCAACAATGATCTCCATGTACAAGGCTTCTTCAGCGGAACGGGCCTCCAGCTTGGTGGCCATTGGCAAAAAAAAGACATTGGCCATAATCGCGCCATAAAAGGTTGTCAGCAGGGCAACCGCCATGGCCGGGCCAATATTGGATGGGTCATCAAGGTTTCCCAGCATGTTAATAAGACCAATAAGCGTCCCGATCATGCCAAAGGCCGGAGACATATTGCCCATGGACTTAAAAATGCTTTGACCATACGAATGGCGGCGCCGCATAAAAGCAATTTCCGTTTCCAGAATGGAACGCAACAGGCTTTCTTCCGTGCCATCCGCGACCAGGAGCACCCCTTTTCGCAAAAATTCATTATCAACAGAGGCTTTTTCCAGGGCAACCAGACTTTCACGCCGGGCCAGATTGGCCAGATCAACAATCTGCCGTATAACTTGGGAGGGATCAGGGGTCTTGGCAAAAAAGGTCTTCATACCGACCTTAAAAGAATTAAACACGGTCTTCATCGGAAACATGACAAACGTAACCAGGGTAACCCCACCAATAACGATGAGTATCGAGGGCAGATCCACAAAGGCCAGAAGAGAACCACCTAACAGGATTCCCCCGACCACCAGAGCCAGACAGCCCACGATACCTAATAAAGTCCCTATATCCATACCAGAATTACTCGCCGGTTAGATGTGTTGAAGACACATGCCCCTCGCGTTTCGGGGCAGAACTAAAGAGCCGGACCTTGCCACTTGATCTTACGTCCCTCAAGATAAAAACGAACATCCTGTAAAAAATCATTCACTTTCAACTCAACTCCACAAATGTTAATCAGCACTCCAGGCCGAACTTCACCCGGGACAACAACTTTTGCTTCCAGATTCAATCGCTGGGTAATCTCTTTGCGGATTTTTTGCAAATGTCCCCTGATAATCGCGACATCAGCAACCAAAGAACGATATTCTTCGTCATTTTCATTTAACGCCGGAATCTTTCGCATCTGCGCTTCCAGCACAAACAGGGCGTGTTCTTTTTCTTCCAGTTCCTGTTCAATCTCCATTTTTTTGGCAATCAGCTTGGGATGAAACCCCATAACCAGAGACGTAATTGTACTGATTCCGCCACCAAGCTGGCGGCCGACAAAAATGGAACCGTTTGTGTAACAGCTGCCGCCAATCAGTTTGCCCTGCACGGCAAGGCCCTGGGACGCGTACAAATCACAGTGTAGCGAGGCCGTGTCCAGTAAGATTTTATTGGCCCGCAACTCCGCGTTTTCACAAAAATCAAGCTTGATATTTTCTTTGGCCCGTAAAAGGGACGTTCCACCGCCTTTCACTCCCCGGTCAACAACAAGAGAAGCTCCGGCCACCACAGTACAGGCGGACTCAATCCCCCCCATAACCCGAATGTTTTGCCCGCGAACCTCAAAACCAGCCTTGATGTCCTTATGAACAATAACGTCACCCACAAAAGCGATATGACCAGTTCTGGAATCCACGCTCCGGCGAACATTCAGTATTTTTTTTACATTTATCAGGCCATCAAGATAAAAAACAAAACCATTGGCGGCGGCAACGATCTGGTTGGGCTTGGCTGTTGGAACAAAACAATTTTTTCCAACAAGATTTTGGATACTGTCATAGATAAATCGGGAATCAAGAGCTTGCGCCTCTTCCGCCGTCACCTCGCGCCATTCAGCCAACACCTGACCTTTGAGCACATTTTGCGTGTAGCCAAGATTGTAATGGTCAACGGAACCGTCATCAAGTTTAACAGGCCGTAAGTCATTAAAATCGAAATCAGGATTAAAATTGTGTTTCAGATAAAAAGGCATAATTTTTCCTCTGGGGGCTAAGAGGCAAAGCGCCTCTGTTTACCAGGAAGTAACTTCCTCCTGATACCAGGCCTGCGAACTTGAATTTTCCGCGACCATGACCCGATGTACCCGTACGGTCCGCGAATAGCCGGCAAGTCTGTGCTGAACATCATGGTAGATAAAACGGGCCAGATGTTCCGATGAAGGATTGACTTGCAAAAATGGCTCCAATTCATTCAAACAGGTATGGTCAAGCTGTCTCAGAGTTTCATTCAAAAAGGATTTTAATGCCTTAAAATCAATGAGCATACCGGTTCTGGAGTCAAGTTCACGGCCCGCGACTTCCAAAATGACTGAAAAATTATGCCCATGCAAATTTTCACATTTTCCCTGATAATGCCGGAGCTGATGCGCCGAGCTGAACTCGGAACTGACCCGCAGGGTCCAAAGAGATTTTGTTTTAGCTGTCATTTGTCATTGTTTCCTGAACAGGTGCCCCCAGGTTCAACGTACTGATTAGTAAACAAAATTTTCTTTCCAGGTTATAACTTCCTGCCAGAACTGCGGACAGACACCGATTTGAAAATCCGGTCCAAGCTGCAACTGACAACTACAGGCTGAAAGCCGCAAGTCAATGGTCACCGGAGTTGACCCCGGATACCTGTCAAACAACTCATGCAGACCACTTTCCCAATTTTCCGGCAAAGATGTGGCGTTCAGGTTAATACACACCGGCGGAATTTCCACAGGCACGTCCTGCAAGCAGGAAATATCCTGCAATAGCAGCTTGACTTCCCCCTCCTCTTCTTCTCCGTCCCTGTCACGAGAATTATTCACCTTGGCCGTTACCAGAAGCGGCTGATCAGAATGAAGCAGGTCACGGTACTGCGAGTATAATTTCGGCAAAACAGTCAGTTCGCCGATTCCTGTCAGGTCTTCCACCTGACAAAAAGCCATTTTGCCTTTTTTCCCGACATATTCTTTTACCGTTCCGACCAGAAGTCCAAGCTGCACATTCTGGCCCGCCTCTGTTTCCCGGCATGACTTCAAATTATCATATCGTTTGCTGGCCAGCAAATCCTTAAAAGAAAGCAGCGGGTTGCCACTGAAAAAGAAACCAAAGGCCTCTTTTTCATACCGGAACTTTTCCTGATCCGTCATTTCCTCTTTTTCTTCCGGCAGCTCAAATCCAAGCCCTGCCTGACGGGACGATTCCTGTTCAATCATATTCAAAAAATTGAGCTGGCCGCCTGTCCGCCAACGTGAATATTTCTGGGCAATTTCCACGGCCGGCCCCAGCCCGCTCAGAAGGTTTCCACGCGAACAGCCCAGACAGTCCATGGCCCCGCATTTTACAAGTTGCTCAAGCACTTTTTTATTGCACCGCCGCAAATCAACCCGCTTACAAAAATCAAGCAAAGATTCATATGGCCGTTCACTGCGGGCCGCGACTATTGCCTCTATCGCGCCCGTGCCAATCCCTTTCACACCGGAAAGCCCGTAACGCATCTTGCCGTCTTCCACGCTGAAATAATCAAAACTGTAATTGATATCTGGTGGCAAAATATCAAAACCCATCTCCCGGCAGGCGTTAATATGAGCAATGACCTTGTCCGTGTTTGACACTTCAGAAGTAATCAGGGCGGCCATAAATTCTACCGGATAGTGCGTTTTCAGATACGCTGTCTGATAGGAGAGCAGGGCATACGCCGCGCTGTGTGATTTATTGAACCCATAGCCGGCAAACTTTTCCATCAGATCAAAGACATATCCAGCCGCTTCCGAGGGAAGCCCGTTTTCAGCCGCGCCCTGCATAAATCTGGAACGCTGCTGGGCCATGACTGCCGGGTCTTTTTTACCCATGGCCCGCCGCAAAATATCACCCTCGCCCAAAGAATAATTGGCAAGCGTACCGGCAATCCGCATGACCTGTTCCTGGTATAAAATAACTCCGTAGGTATTGGCCAGGATGGGTTGCAGCGGTTCTGTCAGACAATCGTACTCATACGCGATTTGCTTAACGCCGTGTTTGCGCTGAATAAACTCATCAACCATGCCGCTTTCAAGCGGCCCCGGACGATACAGGGCCAGCAAGGCGATAATGTCCTCAAAACAGCTTGGTTTCAGACTCCGCAGCACCTTACGCATACCACTGCTTTCGAGCTGGAACACGCCATCGGTTTCAGCGGCAATGAGCAGGTTATATGTTTTTTCGTCATCAAGCGGCAGGGTTTCCATGTTTGGCGGAACCTTGCCGCCCTTAACGATCAGCTTCAAGGCATCACTGATCACAGTCAGGGTCTTGAGCCCCAGAAAGTCAAACTTAATCAGTCCGGCCGCTTCGACTTTTTTCATGTCGTACTGGGTAACAACTTCACCCTTTTTTCCTTTGTACAAAGGAAGATATTCCATCATCGGCCTGTCGGAAATAACAATGCCCGCGGCATGAGTTGAAGCGTGGCGGGAAAGTCCCTCCAGACGGCGGGAAATATCAAAAAGACGGCGCACATCAGGGTCCTGTTCCATAAGTTGAGTCAGTTCAGGCTCCTGCTTGACGGCCTTGTCAATGGTCATTTTCAGATCATCAGGAATCAGCTTGGCAATCTTGTCCACATACGGCAGAGGAATATTCAAAACCCGTCCAACGTCCCGAATGACCGCGCGGGCTTTCATCTTTCCAAAAGTGGTAATCTGGGCCACATTCTGCTGGCCATACTTTTCAGAAACATAGTGAATAACTTCTTCACGCCGGTTGTAGCAAAAATCAACATCAATATCCGGCATGCTGACGCGCTCAATATTCAAAAACCGCTCAAAAAGCAGATTGTAGCGCAAGGGGTCAAGGTCTGTAATCCGCAAACTGTAGGCAACCAAGCTGCCGGCGGCAGAACCACGCCCAGGACCAACCGGAATATTCTGTCCTTTGGCCCAGTTGATAAAATCCTGCACAATAAGAAAATATGGCGCAAAACCCATCTGGCAGATAACGTCTATTTCCAGTTGCAGGCGGTCGGTATATGTTTTTTCCTCAACCGGATACGGCAAATTTTGCAAACGTTCACGCAGCCCCTGCCAGCACAAATCAACAAATTCCTCATCCGTACTCTTGCCGGACGCCACTTCGTACACCGGAAAGAAATGCTGACCCAGTTCAAGTTCAAGCTGACAGTCCTGTACAACCCGCGCCACATTTTCAAGCGCCTGCGGACAGTCCTTGAAATCAGCCTCCATTTCCTCCGGCGACTTGAAATACAGCTCCCGTGTGTTAAAACGCATCCGTTTTTCATCCGCCTGCCGCGCTCCGGTCTGGATACAGAGCAAAACATCATGGGCGTCAACATCATCCGGCGTCAGATAGTGGCAGTCATTGGTGCCAATAAGCGGCAGGCCGGTTTTTTCCGCCAGTTCCCGCAAACGGGCATTCAGTTCAACCTGTTCCGGCAGGCCATTGGCCTGCATTTCCAGATAAAACCGGCCGGGGAAAAAATCAGCATATTCACGCGCGCACGCAAGACCGACATCAAACCCTTCATTCATGATTTTATACGGTACTTCACCTTTCAAACAGGCGGAAAGAGCGATCAGGCCCGCGTTATGCCTGCTTAACAATTCCTTATCAATGCGCGGCTTGTAGTGAAATCCTTCCAGATGACCACAGGAAACCAGCCGCAACAGATTGCGGTAGCCTTCCTGGTTCTGGCACAGCAATATCAGATGGTAGCCGCTGCGAATGCTTCCTTCCTTGTCCTTGGTGAACCGGCTACCCGGAGCAACATACACCTCACAGCCGATAATCGGCTTTATTCCGTAACTCTTTGCGGTGTTATATAAATCAAGGACCCCGAACATATTGCCATGATCAGTAATGGCTACGGACGAAAGGCCAAAATCAACCGCGCGCTGGCATAAATCATTTATCTTGATCGCGCCATCAAGCAGACTGAATTCCGTGTGACAATGCAGGTGAGTAAAATCGCTCATAAAATAAACCTAAAAAAAGACAGAGGCTTCCAGACTGGTTCTTTTTTTCAAAAAAACATAGGCCGGAAGCCCTGCCAATGTGAATATTAACGGGAAGCCGCAACCATCTTCAAAAGCCGCAGGAACTGGTTGCTGAAACCAGCCTCATTATCATACCAGACAATCAGCTTGGCCTGCGTGCCGCCCATAACCTGGGTGCACAGACTGTCAACTGTACCACCGCAGGTTGACCCGACAAAATCAATGGAAACAAGTGGTTCCGTTGTATAACCCATGATGCCTTTCAGGGCTCCTTCAGAAGCGGCTCGCAACACACCATTCAGTTCCTCAATACTGGTCGGCTTTTCCAGCTCAACAGTCAGATCAACCAGAGAACTGTTCGGGGTGGGGACCCGCACTGCCATACCGTCAAGTTTGCCTTTCAGGGCGGGAATAACCTTGCCCACAGCCTTGGCCGCACCAGTTGTGGTTGGAATCATGGACATGGCTGCTGCCCGGCCCCGCCGCAAATCCTTGTGGCTGCCGTCCAGAATACGCTGGCTCATGGTGTAGGAATGAATGGTCAGCATCAGGCCATGCCTGATCCCAAAGGCATCATGCACAGTTTTGGCTACCGGTGCCAGACAGTTGGTTGTGCAGGAAGCATTGGACAGGATTTTGTGCTCGCCCGGCTTGTAATCACCGTCATTAACGCCCATAACAATCATGATATCAGCTTCAGAAGCCGGCGCGCTGATAAGCACAGACTGCGCTCCACCGGCCATGTGCTGCTCACAGCTTTTGCGGTCTTTGAATTTTCCGGTTGTTTCCAGCACAATATCAACATCGTCCCACTGCCATTCTCCGGGAGCGTGACGGGTAACCCGCACCTGCTCGCCGTTTATAACCATTCCGTCATTATTGGCCTCAACAGAAAAAGGAGCGCGCCCAAAGACAGAATCATATTTCAGCAGATGCGCCAGATTTTCGTTCCCCGCCCTGGCATTGACCTGGGTCAAAACAAGGTCCTTTTCATCAGCCAGCAACCTGGCCATATACCGCCCAATCCGCCCAAAACCGTTCATACCTATTTTTACAGCCATGATACCTCCTCAGATAACAAATTATTGTCTCATGCCATTTCCGGCACGTAAGATCACATTTTGCCCGATGAACCCAAAACCGTTTTGATCTTATGCTGCACCATATTTTTTACAGCCTCCCGTGCCGGTTTCAGATACTGCCTGGGATCAAAATGATCCGGGTGCTCCTGCAGATGTTTCCTGATTGTCGCGGTCACTGCCAGCCTGATATCCGTATCAATATTAATCTTACAAACCGCCAGGGTCGCAGCCTTGCGCAGCAAATCCTCAGGCACGCCTTTGGCTCCGGCGATATGACCGCCATAGGCATTGGCCATATCCACAAATTCAGGAATAACAGATGAAGCTCCGTGCAGGACAAGCGGATAGTCCGGCAATAGGGAGCCTATTTTTTCCAGACGGGCAAAATCAAGTTTGGCTTCACCCGCGAACTTGTAAGCCCCGTGACTGGTGCCAATGGCTATGGCCAAAGAATCACAGTCAGTACGTTCAACAAACTCAACAGTTTGGTCAGGGTCGGTGTACACGGATTTTTCCGCGCTGACCTCGTCTTCCACTCCGGCCAGCTGCCCCAGCTCGGCCTCCACCCAGACATTTCGGTCATGGGCGTACTGGCAGACCTTTTTGGTTAACGCGATATTTTCCTCAAAAGGCAAATGAGAGCCGTCAATCATCACCGAGTTAAATCCGCCGTCAATCACATCTTTGCACAGTTCAAAGGTTGCTCCGTGATCCAGATGCAAAACAACCGGCAGATCCGTATCCATAAGAGCCGCCTCAACCAGCTTGACGATATAGTTCTGTCCGGCATACTTTCTAGCTCCGGAAGAAACCTGAAGAATCAGAGGAGATTTTTCCTCTTCACCGGCCTCAATAATTCCCTGAATGATTTCCATATTGTTGACATTAAAGCCCCCAACAGCAAAATGCTCGTTATAGGCACGGGTAAACATCTTTTTTGGCGAAACCAGCGGCATGACACAACCTCCTTGAATTACGAATGCCTTTACAACACAGCAATAAAAATTGTTAATCCTTTTGGAACAACTCCATCTGCGCCTCAATACTTTTCAAAGACTTCCAGTGCGTAAAATCAAAATGCAGTGGAGTCATGGTGATATAGCCATCTGACAGCAACGCGCGGTCAGCATCGGCTCCAACCTGTTCTTTGGGTATTTCACCTGTCAGCCAGTAATATGGCTGATCTCTGGGGTCACGGCACTGTTCATAGCCGTCCTGATAAGCAACAGAAGTCTGCCTGCACACTCTCAGGCCCTTGCCAATGCCTTTGCTGACGCGGGGGAAGTTGACATTACAAACCGTATGGGCACAAAAATGAGAAAGCAAGCCTTGTTCCAGAAAATCCCGCACCCACTTGGCCTGAGCGCTTAAATCCACAGGGTGAAAATCATCAAACGAAACAGCCATGGCTGGAATGCCGTTAAGAGCGCCTTCCGTGGCCGCTGAAACCGTCCCTGAATACACAATATCAACCCCCACATTCGCCCCGCTGTTAATCCCTGAAACAAGGCAGTCGGGCTTGCGCTCCAGCAGTGTACTGAGCGCCAGCTTGACACAGTCCGCAGGGGTGCCAAAAACGCCAAGACCTTCAAATTCCGGCTCCCGCACCTTTCTTACTCGCAGCGGCGTAAAAACAGTGATGGAATGCCCAACCGCGCTCTGTTCGGCCATAGGAGCGACAACAGCAACCTCGTGCCCCGCGCCAACAAAAGCGGCGTACAGGGCCCGCAGTCCAACAGCATAAATCCCGTCGTCATTTGTCAATAAAATATGCATATCAGCTATCGTGAACCGTTCTCCATTCAAGGGAAAATTGGCAAACATTCTTTTGGAGCACGTCAGGTCAAAGGTGTCATTTTTTCATTTATCATCAGAACCTCAGCCATGATTTGGGGCGAAAACTGAAATTAACAAAACGCAAAAAAGATTGCAAACTGACGCGCTTTAGAGCAAACTGAACGGGTTATGGAAACGAAAAAAATGTTTATCAATCAGCTTGGGGAAAATCAAAATATTGATGAAATATTTGTCCTGGCTGAAGCCCGCCAGGCCCAGGCCAAAAACGGGCCGTTTTGGGCCTTGACCCTGCAAGACAGCAGCGGAACCCTGCCCGCCAAAATATGGAGTCCTGAAAGCACCGCCTATAGCGATCTGCAACCCGGACAGTTCTGGAGAGTACGAGGACGAACCGGTTCGTATAACGGCAGCCTGCAAATCACGCTTCAATCTCTGTTGGCCGTGGTACCGGAAGCCGTCGACCTCACAGATTTTTTACCCACCAGCACACCCACGCCCCAGGAACTGATGACCCAGCTGGAAAATATGCTCCGCTTCGAGGTCCAGTATCCGCCCTGGAAAAAATTCTGCCGCAGTGTCCTGACCTGCGATGATATCCGCAACCCGCTCCTGCAGGCTCCGGGCGCGAAAACTATCCACCACGCCTATATTGGCGGACTTCTTGAACACACGCTCAACGTCTGCCGCGTCTGCCTGTCTCTTTGCGACATATATAACCAGGCAGACAGAGATATATTGCTGGTTGCCGCGGCCTTCCATGATCTGGGCAAGGCATTTGAACTGACAAGCGGAATTGTACGGGATTATACCCCGCAAGGACGGCTTCTGGGTCATATCTTTCTGGGGCTCGAACAACTCGCTCCTTTTTTGCACAAAAACAGGGAGTTGTCTCCAGAACTGAAAATGCACTTCAAGCATCTTATTCTCAGCCATCATGGAGAACTTGAATTTGGCTCACCCAAACGTCCCAAGACCCTGGAAGCATTTTTGCTTCACTACGCAGACAATATTGACGCCAAGGTCAACAGCATTGAAACAGCTCTTACCGACCTGGAAGACAAGGCCTGGTCGGACTATCAGCGCAGCCTGGGGCGTATGCTCTATAAACGGGAAAAAACTCCCTGCATCCAGCCACCAAAAGTACAGACCGTCAAAGAGCATCAGGCGGCACTCTTTCCCTTTTAACCACGGACTCCGCATGTTTATTACATTTGAGGGTATGGAAGGTTGCGGCAAGACCACACAAATCCAAAAACTGGCCTTGCTGTTTTTTGAGCAGGCTCAGGAAACCGTTTGCACACGCGAACCCGGCGGCAGCAGTCTGGGCTGCGAACTGCGCCAGATTCTTCTGCACCCCAAAAACACCGGCCTCAACTCGATGAGCGAGCTGTTTTTGTACCTGGCGGACCGCGCCCAGCATGTAAGCTCGGTGATCAAACCTGCTCTTGAACAAGGTAAAATTGTCATCTCCGACCGATTCGCTGATTCAACGATTGTCTACCAGGGATACGGGCGAGGGCTGAATACCGACATGCTGCTGCGCCTGAATAACGAAGCGGTACACGGCCTGTGGCCGGACCTGACTTTTCTGCTGGATCTTGAACCGGAAATCAGCCTGAAACGCGCCCAAAAACGGGACATCATCAACAACAAACACCATGTGGAAGGCCGGTTTGAAATGGAAAAACTTGAGTTCCACAAGCGGGTCAGAGACGGCTATCTTGCCTGGGCGGCCCAGCACCCTGAGCGTTTTGTCGTGCTTGACGCCAGCCCCGCGCCAAACGAAATCTTTACCCACGTCCAAAAGGCCCTGCACAATTTCTGGCCCGCGCAAATAACAAGCTAAGTCAACAAAAGGTTCTTACAAAAGACTTCAACCTGTATTTTGACATATTGCAAAAAGAAAAAATGTCCTTTTCATTTTTCAGGTTGTCCGCGTCTATTCTGTAGATTAACCCCTTTATACCGTTAAAATCCTTATTTATGCCGTTTCCTATTCTGAAAAGATAGGGATATATTGCGGACGCCTTTTTTACAGCCTCTGCATTATATTTTCCATACGGAAACATAAATGTATCGCAAACAATTCCCAGCTTTTCTTCCAAAATCTTTTTTGGAAGAAGCAATTCCTCTGAAATATTATTACAATTTATCAGATTTGCATGAGAATGGGTATGGGAAGCAATTTTGACGTACCCGCTCTCACTCATTTCTTTTAATTCTTCAAATGTACAAAAAGGCGCCTGCTTATAACAATACCAAGCATCATCATGATAAACAGAAAGACGTTTTTTATTTTCTATATCTGTATTATCAAGAATAAATTTTGTTGGAATAGCTAATACAGCTTTTATATTATAATTTACAAGAAGAGGATACACATAGGCATAAAAATTATAATATCCATCATCAAATGTCAGGCAGATATTTTTTTCCCCAAGCTGATCGCCGGGCCAAACAATCTGAAAATATTTTTTTATATAGACAAGATGGTGCTCAAACGTATCAATGTTATTACTGTACTTATCAGCGTTTATATTATGGTATAACATACAAAGCAGCATATTCCATCCTTTCTGTTCTATTCACAACCAAGACAAAAAAATCTATGACATACGGCGTTTTTTCTTTCAAGAAAGAAAAAACGCCCCCTCTCGTTGTCGGCAACGAAAAAAACAACAAAAAATCTTCCCGGCCTGCCCGCAAAAAATAAAATCCCGGCGCCGCATTGCAACAGGCAAGGAACGGGACTTGCTTCTCTGCCGTCTTTCATCTTATTCTATTTTTTTATTTGAGCCGAGGAGAAAATAATGAACAGACGTCAGGCCCTTGCCCTTGCCATCACCTCAACCCTTGGGGCCGGTGCCACACTAGCCAACGCGGAAGCCCCCACAGACCAATACGCGACAGCAGGACAATGGCAGCAACCAAGTCCGATCAACATTATTATCCCCGCCTCCTGCACCCGGCAATACAAAAGTCTCGCCGGGTTCAAATTTGAGTACCAACTGGCCGCTGCCACTCTTGATTTCCTTTCCACGCACTATAAAGACAGGCAGGTTCCGGTCTGGGAAAAAAAATTCAACGCGGTTTCTTTTCAAAAACGGATTCCGCTTATCACCCACTTTGTCCTGCAAAGCGTAGACAAATACACAGATGTCTATCCTGTTGATCCGGTCTGGATCATGGCCCAGATCATGACGGAATCCTTTTTCTGTGAATGGGCTGTTTCCAGCTCTCTGGCCGTGGGAATCTGTCAATTCATAACCCCCACCGCGCGAAAATATAACCTGCTTTGCGCAACAGACAACCCGGCCCATTTTAAGCCGCCCTATAAAAAAACAGAACTGGCGGGCGCGGAAAAAAAATTTCTGGCCACGCGGGAAAAGCTCAGATTCCTCCGCAAACAGTACAGTACCCTTTTCAACGACCCGCTCACAATACTTGAACACATACTGACAGGCCCCCCCCCAAAAAAAATACAGGGCTACGCCCGGATTCTCGCTCAGGCCAAGCAATTACAAAAACAAATCATCACCTACCGCAAAAACTACCAGACCTATCTCCACGCAAATATTTTAGATAAAAACATATTTGACAGCAGGGACTTGTCGGCCATCAGCGCGTTTGACCAGCGCGCGACCATCAAACACCCCATTGACGCCATGGTCCTGATGATGGCTCAGCACTTACGGGAATGCCACGGCAATATCATCGCGGCCACAGCGGGCTATAACGCGGGCCTGGGCACAACTAAAATTCCATACGGCGAGGGAAAACCCTATGGCCGCCTGCCCGTGATTCAGGAAACTGTTGACTATGTAAACAAAATTTTTATCCGCCACCACGAACTGGTCAAACGGATTAAAAAAGCATGAGACACGATTCCGGCACCGGCCGCTCCTGCCTTGGGGCCACGCAACAAACATCCAGGAAAGAGTAAAAATAAAAAAACTTGCCACAAACACCAGAAAGTTTCAGGATATTTTTTTCAGGCAGCAAAAGAGCGAAGACGTCATACAAGGAGAAAAAAAATGCGAGCCGAAACATGGAAGAACCTTTCCAGCGCCAGCCGCTGGGGCTGTTATTTCATCCTGATTGGTCTGGTCGCCGGACTGGGAGCGGTTCTTTTTCATTTTCTCTGTGAAGTCGGATTTTATTTTTTCATGGATATGCTCGCTGGTTACCACCCGCCATCTCCAACAGGAGAACAGCATCTTTTTGCCTCCACCGGCGCCCCCTTTTCCAAAAACATGCTTTTTATCCTGCCCTGTGTGGGCGGTCTTATCAGCGGTTTTCTTGTTTACACCTTTTGTCCTGAAGCAGAAGGACATGGCACAGACGCGGCCATCAACGCCTACCACGCCAAGCAGGGCAAAATCAGAGGCAGGGTTCCTTTTATCAAAACCCTTGCCTCAGCCGTCACCCTGACCAGTGGAGGTTCGGGAGGCCGGGAAGGCCCTATTGCCCAGATTGGAGCGGGATTTGGCTCTTTTCTGGCCACCAAACTGGGACTGAGCGACCGCGAACGCCGAATCATGCTGGCAGCGGGAATGGGAGCCGGAATCGGCAGTATTTTCAAGGCTCCTCTGGCCGGCGCGCTTTTTGCAGCAGAGGTTTTGTACCGGGACCCTGAAATAGAGTCGGAAGTCATTATTCCGGCCGGACTGTCCTCGGTTGTGGCCTACTGTGTTTTCTGCTCATTTTTTGGCTGGGGAGCGCTTTTTACCCCGCCTGAAATGACGTTTTCAAATCCGCTGGAGCTGCTTCCCTATACAGTACTGGCCGGTACTGTCACTGTATTTGGCTGGTTATATGTCAGAACATTTTACTCTGTGAGCGGTTTCTTTAACCGGTTGAAAATAAAAAAACATTTTCGACCTGCCATTGGCGGCTTGCTGACTGGCGCAATCGGCTATTTTCTCCCGCAAACACTTTCCTTTGGATATGGTTATATCCAGATGGCCCTGAATAACGAGGCCACAATCTGGCTGCTGATCACTTTGGCGGGGGGAAAAATCCTGACCACCTCTTTTTCCATTGGTTCAGGCGGAAGCGGCGGCGTGTTCGGACCTTCCGTTGTTATTGGCGGCGCGCTTGGCGGCGTGGTAGGCATTATTTTTCATCAGCTCATGCCCGCCGTGGTCACCCAGCCTGCGGCCTTTGTGATTGTGGGCATGGCCGGTTTTTTCGCGGGTGTTTCCAATACCCCTGTCTCCACGATTATTTTTATCAGCGAAATGACCAGCTCCTACCACCTGCTCCTGCCCAGTATGCTGGTCTGCTCTCTTTCCTATGTCGCGTCTCAAAAATGGACAATCTTCAAAAACCAACCCCAAAGCAGAATGGCCTCTCCCGCTCACACCGGAGAATTTTTTGTTGATCTGCTGGAAAGCATCAAAATCCGTGACCTCAAAGATGAAGTCCGCATGCCGCTTCTTATCCCTCAAAACATGCGCCTGGGTGAATTCAAGGGCATTCTGGCCCAGACCAAACAGCATTATTTTCCTGTAGTTGATCCGTTGGGCAAGATGCGCGGGATATTTTCCAGTACAGACCTGCGTGAATTCCTGTTTGATGACAGCTATAATGACCTTTTAATCATGGACGATATTGCGCAAAAAGATATTCTAAGCGTCGTGTTAAGCGAAGACATGAGCAGTGTGATGCGAAAATTTACCCAGCAAAACGTGGACAGCCTGCCGGTAATTGTCGATGGCGAGCCAAGCTCGCTTATTGGAATGATCAGCAGAAAATCTGTTATTGACTGCTATAACAAACGTCTTGCTGAACAAAAAAATAAAAAAGGCGCGTAAACACAGCCCCGTGTTCCGCGCGGGGCTGTGTATGGTCAGACATTAAACAAAAAATGCATGATGTCACCGTCAGCCACAACATATTCCTTGCCCTCAACCCGCAAAACTCCAGCCGCGCGGCAGGCGGCCTCGGATTTGTGCCGCATGTAATCCTCATAACTGATAACCTCGGCCCGGATAAATCCCCGCTCAAAATCAGTGTGAATAACCGAAGCCGCCTGCGGAGCTTTCCAGCCCTGATGAATAGTCCAAGCCCGCACCTCTTTTTCTCCAGCGGTAAAATAGGAAATCAGTCCCAAAATTTCATACCCGCTTTGCACAACCTGCTCAAGTCCGCTGCTTTTCAGGCCATACGATTCAAGATATTCCTGCCGCTCATCGTCAGAAAGTGAGCCCAACTCTTCTTCTATCCGGGCACAGATACACACGCACCGACAGCCTCTGTCAGTGGCCAGTTTTTTTACCTGTTCAAGGTAAGCATTCCCCTCAACCAGGCCCTGTTCGTCAACATTGGCGCAGTAAATACATTTTTTCATGGTCAGCAGACCAAGTTCGCGGGCAAGAATATCCAGCTCCTCGCTCGGCTCAAAACTCAAAGCCATTTTTCCCTGCTCCAGATGGGCTTTCAAAGCAAGGGCCACGTCCTGCTGCGGTTTCATTTTTTTGTCCATTCGCGCCTGCTTGACCAGTTTTTCAAGCCGCCCCTCAAGGCTTTGGATATCGGCCAACAGCAATTCCGTTTCAATAATGTCAATGTCCCGCACCGGATCAACAGTTCCGTCCACATGCACGATATTTTCATCATCAAAGCAGCGTATAACATGCAGCAGGGCGTGCGATTCACGGATATTGGCCAAAAACTTGTTGCCAAGCCCCTCACCCTTGCTCGCGCCCTTTACCAGTCCGGCAATATCAACAAAATCAACTGTGGCGGCGATTGTTTTTTGCGGCCTTACCAGAACAGTGAGTTCATCAAGACGGGAGTCAGGAACCGGTACCACTGCCTTGTTAGGCTCAATGGTACAAAAAGGATAATTCGCGCTCTGGGCATTCTGTTCCCGTGTCAAGGCGTTAAAAAGAGTTGATTTGCCAACATTCGGCAGCCCGATAATACCAATACTTACAGCCATATTCTCCTCTTGAAATTCAAAACATTATATATCCCGGTCAGAAAAACCGACAATCTCAATATGGGTATTTCGCCACCTTTCCAGTCTGCACCGGACAAAGCGTTTTACAATCTCCCGTGATGGCGGAAAAAGCAGCAAAAGCCCAATTCCGTCCGTAACAAAACCCGGTGTAAGCAGAAAAAATCCGGCAATCAAGATACAAAACGCGTCAAGCATTTCATCCGCGGGCATGATGCCCTGATCAAGATTCGCTCTTATTCGAAGCAAGGTACGTATCCCCGACTGCCGCGTCAGCCACGCGCCAACAGCCGCAGTAAGCAAGACCAGTCCAACAGTCGGCGCGGGCCCCAGAACAGAGCCAATCCGCAGCAACAGGTAAATCTCAAAGGCGGGTATCAGCACAAATAAAAGAAAAAAACGAATCAACATGAGCACTCCCGCGATCCGGCGCAACCAGGTCCTGGTTTTCCCCGCCAACAGCGAAAAGCAATAAAAAAGGCCATACTCAAAAAAAGCATGGCCTTTTTAAAGATATTGTTCAAAGATTAGACAACACGTGAATAAAATTCAACAACGAGCTGGTCATTAATCTGAATCGGCACTTCGCCACGTTCAGGGTAACGTTCCATGCTCCCGGTCAGGGCGTCAATATTTTTTGTCAGATACGGCAAAAAGTTTGGCGTATTGGCAAAGGCATCCTTAAAGCCCTCATTCTTCTTTGATTTTTCCTTAAGAGAAATAACCTCCCCAACGCCAACAGAATAAGACGGACGGTCAACTCTATGCCCGTTCACCAGGATATGGCCGTGGGCGACCATCTGTCTGGCCTGACGAATGGAAGAGGCAAAATTCAAACGGTATACAATATTGTCCAGTCTGGTCTCAAGCATTCTGACCAGAATCTCACCGGTTGTGGCATCGCCAAACGCAACACCACCTTTCATGGCGGCCTTGACGTACTTTCTGAACTGCTTTTCCATGACCTCATAATAGCCACGCAAACGCTGTTTTTCCAGCAACTGGACACCATAAGGAGAAAGTTTTTTGCGATGATCACGCGCCTGACCATTGCCTTCACGTTTCATAGCCTTAAGATGGCCACAGACATTCAGTCCCAGACGACGACATTTTTTGAACCGGGCTTCCCGCATTCTTGCCATTATACAACTCCCAAAAACAACAAAGTAGTTAAAAAAACATTTTTGCCAACAGTATGTTGGACAAAAAATTTCCCGACACTCGCTCGTGTCAGGAAACAGCCTGCCAGCCGCGGCAGAGGAATAAAAAAAGATTATTAGCCAAAACCAGGTATTTTGTCCAGACTTTTTCTCGCTCAAACCGACAAAAAAGAACAGCTCCAAAACAGACACAAGAAAAAAAGCCTTGAGACGAACAGGTTGAAAAAAAGACACATTCTTTTTCAAAAATTACGGCACTCCAATGTTGCTTTTTCAGGCCAATATGGATAATTTCTTCTACTAAATTTGTGGCGTTTTTTTAATCATTCATCTAGCCAAGGAGTAGACCTCGATGAAAAAAACTTTTTTTTACGTGTGTGCCGTGTTCGTAGCAATCGCCTTTTGCAGTGGCATGTCAATGGCTGCCACGTATAAACCAGGAACGTACAAAGGCGAAGCCAAAGGGTATAACAAACCCAAACATCCTGGTAAAATTGTGGCAGAAGTGACTGTTGACGCAAACAGCATCAAAGACATCAAGCTCATCACATTCGAGCAGACAGACAAGGGCAAACAGGGTGAGGCAGCTGCCAAGGCCAAAGCTGAAATCCCGGCCGCAATCATGGCTAAGCAGTCCTTGGCTATTGACTCTGTTGCCAAGGCGTCCGCCTCTTCTGTCGGCATTGAGCTTGCTGTTGCCCAGGCCCTGGAGCAGGCAACTGTCGCGTACAAAGACGGAAAATACACAGGCAAGTCCAAGGGATATAATAATCCAAAGCACCCCGGCGAGATTGAAGTTGCAGTGACGATTGCCGGCGGCAAGATCGCAAACATTGAGCTTGTCACCTTCAAGCAAACAGAAAAAGGCAAGCAGGGCGAAGCCGCTGCCAAGGCTAAGGCTGAAATTCCGGCCGCAATCATGACCAAGCAGTCTTTGGCCGTTGATTCTGTTGCCAAGGCCTCCATGTCTTCAGATGGCATCAAAATCGCTGTTGCCAGAGCGTTGGAACAGGCCCGTTAAGACCACATGGCCGAAACAGCGGAGAGGCAAGGCGAATCTCTGGTTCTTTTTGCCCTGATTGCGGGGATATTTCTTTCCACACTTGGAATCGGGGTTTTCACTTTTGCCTTTCCGCTGCTTGCATTTCAAAAAGACATGCCGGGCGGCTGGCTCGGCATTCTTTTTTCCGGCTATTTTCTGGCCAAACTTTTACTATCTCCGCTGGCCGGCAGTCTGGCAGACCGTTTTTCACCTCGCCCCTTTCTTCTTGGCGGACTTGGTGTTGGCGCCCTGCTTCCAGTCCTGTATTTTTTTGACTCCAGCCTGACAGGCCTTTACCTGATTCAGTTCGGGCTTGGTTTTTGCGCGGGTACCATCAAACCTGTCTGCCTGGCTGCAATCGCAGGTCAGGCTTCATCCAGCGGACACGGCCGCCTTTTTGCCTGGGCCAATACGGCGACCAATATTGCTTTTTTTCTGGGGCCGCTTCTTGGTGGCGTCCTTTTTTATTCCATGCAAATGAGCCGGGTTTTAATTTTTTTATGCGCGGGCATGGGCCTGTCTTTTTTTCTCATCCTCTTTCTTGTTCCGGCCGGGCTGAAAACGCGGGGGACTCAAACTGCGTCACAGACACAGGCAGCCAGCACGGGCCAGAAAGAACTTTTTCTGGCAGTGGCCGGCAGGGCTCTTGGTATTTCCGGTCTGATTATATTTTTCCCTATCCTGCTGAGTGAACAGCTCGGACAGAACAAAATGCTTATTGGCGCACTGACCGCTCTGCCCTCCTTTGCTGCCTGCATTCTGCTGCCTTGGGGAGGAAAACTGGCCGACACCAAACGCCGTGAGATGTTAACCCTGTCTGGCATGGGGCTAAGCGCCGTTGCCCTTGCCCTGCTCAGCCAGGTCTCTTCCTTGCAGGTCACAATCGTCATTGCCGCCACTCTGGGACTGGGAACGGCAATCTCTTTTCCAGCCGCAATGGCCATGGGCGCAAACTTCAGCCCACAGGCCGGAAAAAATCTTGGCTGTCTGCAAGCCGCCTCCAGCCTTGGCTTTGTTATCGGGCCGCTTCTTTGCGGCCTGGCGATTCAGCAGTGGTCATCGGTGCGCCCGGCCTTTGCCGCTCTTGGCACGCTTGGCCTGCTGGCCTGTTTGCCTCTGGCTTGGACAGCAGGTAAAAAAAATCCTGCCCGGCGGACAGTCTCCATTCCCGGGCTGCTGTTCTTATGTACCCTGACAACTGCTCTGACCTGGCAAACAGTTGCTCCCAAACAACACGGCAAAAGTCTTGAGGCTGTCTCTTCCCAAAAATACGCAAACCTGGCCATGGGGGGGATTGTCCATCTGACCTTGCTTGACCGGAACAAGGACAGATGCGATCTGGCGGCCCAAAAGGCCTTCAGCCTGATTGCCGGGCTGGAAAAAGATTTCAGCCACCGCACAGCCTACGGTTCTGTCGGCCAAATCAATCTGGAGGCAGGAAAACAGCCAGTAACACCTACGCCAGAAGCGTTCAGTCTGATTCAGCGAGCACTCAAACTGGGACGGGAGTCAGACGGTGTTTTTGACATTACCATCGGCGCTGTCACCATTCTGCCCTACTATTACCGCCAAAAAGCCAATAAAGACAAAATCGGGCTGGTTGACTACCGCAAGGTCATTATTGACCAAACCAGACAAACTGTTTTTTTACCCCAAAAAGGCATGGCTCTTGATTTGGGCGGACTGGCCAAAGGCAGCATTGTTGACGCCGCGGCCGCCTGTATTCGTCAGGCAGGAGTCAAAACCGCACTCATTGAGGCCAGCGGAGATTTTTATTGTTATGGTGAAAAAAAATGGCGCATCGGCATTCAAGATCCACGCGCGCAAGGCTTACTTGGAATCATAGAAGTAAGCAACGCCAGTGTGTGCGGTTCTGGTGACTACTACCAGTACGCGCAGGAAGATACCGGCGAAGAACGCAGCCACCATATCCTCGACCCCAGACAGCTGGCCTCTGCCCACGCCAGTATTGGCGTGACTGTTATTGCGCCGAGCGCGGAGCTGGCAGACGCTTTAGCTACAACCCTGTTTATCCTGGGCCCCCGGAAGGGAATGGAACTTCTCAAAAAATTTAAAAATTGCTCCGCCCTGTGGGTACGCCCGGATCGCAGTCTGGTTTTCAGCCCCACATTCCCACCTTTTTTAGACAGTGGCGTCACAAAACAAGGTGGCTAACCAAAAACAAGGAATTTTTCATGGATTCAAAAGCAGGGACTGATCATATTTTGGCCAATACTAAAAAGCAACCATTATATCAACATCTTTTCGCTGTGGGGTTCGTTGCTTACAAAATTATCAATGTTTTGAATATCAAACATGACCGTCTGCAACAAGCGGCTTTTTTAGCAGGGGTATTGCATGATATTGGTAAGATTGATCCACAGTTTCAGAAGTGGATAGTGAAAAAGAATACAACAAATGTGGATGCCCCTGTTCCCGATGACGGAGAGCATATTGATAACTCTGTAACAGGAATGAAAAAGTTCACATTTGAAGGGCATCCTCGCCATCATGAGATATCCTGGTTGCTCGCCGAATCTCTGCTTTTTAATGAAAAAGCACTCAATGAAGCGCAGTATCAACAAATTAGCCACGCTATTTATTGGCATCATACCAGGCCTTATCGGACAAAAAATGAAAAATATTTTGAGACACCAAAAGGTATTCATAAAATATTTTTAACGTCTTTAGAAAAAGAGAAAAAAAGCTTTACCGAACTATACCACATGGCATGTTCTGTCTTATCCGATGTTAACGCCTTGGCTGTACACTGGAAGCAGGAGCATATGCTGGTCAGCTTTAACGAGGAATTTCAATTAACCAGCAAAGGCTTACCATTTTATAAATTGTATGAAGAGATAAATGATAATCTTAAAGAATATCAGAAAGACATACAGACAAATGCGTTGCATAATGTTATCCGCTCGGCCGTTATCAGCGCAGACCGGCTAATCTCTTCTCTTGATGCCCAAGATTTGGCCGCCTATATCAAAGATGGTACATTAGTTGATATTTTGGATACCTTTTCTTTGCAAGAAAACAGTCTGCAAGCTGAAATCAAGCGCTGCATACAAAATTTTAATGAAACGAGTCCCGAGAGGGAGCGAACAAAAGCGCAAGCCATAGCTGCCAAAAATCTGGCCCGGCAAAAAGAGTCTGCTGCACTCAATGAAACCGCCAATATTTCTCTTCTGCAAGGGCCTGCTGGTTGTGGAAAAACCAAGATAGCCCTCGAATGGGCATTGAAAACTGATGTCAAAAAAATTATCTGGATATGCCCTCGTGTCCAGGTTTGCCTGGGAATTGTACACGATTTAATTCAGGATGAATATCTTCCCAACAGCAAAGTTGAAATTTTTACCGGCGAATATAAAAAGATTTTATACGATGGTCTTGATTTTAAGAATGCACCTAAAACCGCAGTGGAAGATTATTTCAGCGGGGATATCGTTATCACGACGATTGATCAAATTCTCAATGCGATCATTACCCACCACAAAGTGGATACCTTGATTCCTTTTTTACAGTCTCATATCGTTTTTGACGAATTTCATGAATTGATTTTAATGCCTGCTTTCAATCTTCTTTTTGCTGAATTAATTGCAGACAAGAAACTGCAACAAGAACAGGCAAATACACTGCTTGTTTCTGCGACACCAAATTACTATTTTGTGCGAGAATATTTAAAAATCTCTCAGGAAGATTGTACCTCAATCAAGAGTTTTAACCTCTCGGATTATCAGATTAAATTTACAACCTATGATTCAGAAACAGAAGAAAATCCTTTAGTCAATATCTCGCAAAAGGGTGCTGTTTCTACCTTTGTCATTACCAATACGGCGGAGGCGGCACAAATAGGTTTTTTGCGTCATCAGGAAGATGAAAATAATATTTTGCTCCATTCCAAATATACTCGACAAGACAAGGCCTATTGGTTTGAGCAGGTATATGAAAGTTTTCGCAAAAATGGCACAAAAGCGTACCAGATTTTACGTAGCGGCCCAATTGTTCAGGCTTCTCTTAATATCAGTTGCGACAGAATGTTTACGGAAATTACTTCTGCTGAAAACTGGCTTCAGCGACTTGGTCGCCTGGATAGATTTGGTACAAATGAGAAAGCCAATATCTATACAACGGTACTCCCCAAAAGTGCTGAGGAAGGAAAACGAAATACCCAGACGGCGCGCTTTCTTAATCAGTTACATGCCTGGAACAGCACAAAGGCCTGGTTGAATTTTTTGCGGGAGAAGCTTGCTCATACAAAAACTATTCAATTAAATGAGCTATATCAAATTTATACTGATTTTTATGCTGATGAGAGCTGTCAGGTAAAGATTGCCGAGGACTTTAAGAATGCCTTGCGGGAATCGGCAGAACTTATCAACAAAAAGGTCATGGATCCCATATCCATATCCTCTCACTTACAATCTGACAACAGCCCTGTCAAAATAAGCAGATCATCACTACGAGGAGACAACCGATTTGTACAAATGGCAGTCTGTAGTGTCGATAAAGAGCTGCAATTCCATTTTCCCGATAACTATGCATATAATGAGGCATTGAGTGAGAGCCAACAGAATAACTTCTTGACGGAGCCTGTTGAACGCATCTGTGGCTACGGCGACAGCGAAAAGGACCTGCTCGCTTTTATGAAAGCAAAGCACCACAATATCAAAAAAGATTGCAAAAAAGTATATAAGGATGCGCAATTGATTAACCAGGCCCGTTCTCTGGAACACCCTATATATCTGAGCTATACGCGTCAGGATCTTGAACCGGTAGGAGGTGTTGCCCATGCCCATGCTATCTATTATATTGTAACCGAAAAACAACCCGTAGGAACAATGTCTTTTTCTACATTACAGAAAAGACTTGTTTCATATGATGTATCATAGCCAACAACTATTTACCAGAACAGGAGTATCACATGGAAAAAATTACAGGAATCAAAAGTGTTGATTTTAAAATTACCGCCTTGGGACATGGTGTTGTCAATTGGAATGGCCCTACTGTGCTCAGCAGTGAAGGAAAAACTGTAGAAAACCATACTATGCCTAAATTACGAGGGTATACCAACCTGACAGGTAAGGTAAAAGATGAAACGGGTTATAAGTATAAAAAAGAGGCAACTGATCTTGATTTTCAAAAAACGCCACTTTATATTAGTCAGAACTGCGTTCGACATCATTTATTCCGCGAGCAGGCTTTTGACTTACACTATGCCGCTGAAAAAAATGTCACCAAAATTTTAACCTCCCTGACGGGATTGGTCAGGGGTTATGTCATTCCTGCCAGCCAATGCAAACGAACCAGCCCGTTATTACTTGAAGATTTTGTTGATCAACTTGGCAATGGAAATTTTGAGCAATTTGGCCAAGCAGGTGAACGCGATAAAACTTCATTTTTTTCAAAAACGACTTTTGGAGACACAAAATACATATCTTATGGTTCCTTAAGTATAGAGCAGATTCAATTTATCTCTTTGGACAATAAATTTGATCGGGCGGCCATGATAATCAAGGACAATGAGGGAGAGAGTGTTGCCAAGGCAATTCAAGATTATATTAAATCCCTTAATCCAGAGCGCCAGCCTCAGGCAGTATTCCATTCCAACTATGTCCGTAAAGGGACCATTTTTGAGATTGGTGAGGTGGGTATATTGTTAAATCAGGACGCCATACAGGTACTGGTTGAAGTAACTTTGGAAAAAATTTCAACTCTCTCCATTCGTCAGGCAAAATCCTATATGTATGTTGATGAAGTTGAGGTCGATTACAATGATAGCGATAAAATGATGCGTATCAAGCGCGCTCCCGAAGAGATTTCACACGTGCCTTCAAAAGAATACGCAGTGTATTTTGAAGCCTTATAATAAATAAGAAAAAGGACAAATATGAAAATAACCATTGAGTACGAAGCCTCATGGCGTAACTCTTTTCTAAATGGCAGTAACAATGAACCCCTTCCTAAAAATGGAAGGAACTTCATTGCTTCCATGACAGAACTCAAAAAGAATGAAAATTACCGCTCCCAAAGCGTTACTTTGGATACCGTTATGGGAATTATGAACCGCCTGGTTGGTGAGCAGCGAAAACTCTATCAGGCAAGAGCAGACGAAAATTATTATTTTAGAGAAATAGAGGCAAAGGTCAATTTTTCAGATAATCCTTCAGTTCTCAACAGGGAAATTGTATATATTCGGAACATGAAAAAAAATACAGATCAAAACTCGTTTACCGGCATGATCAAGGCGAACGATCCAGTTTTTCAATCTGATTATTCTGCTGAGTTTTGGGGTGTTCTCGCTTTTGATTTAAATCAACTTGTTGAGTTCATTATCAATGATACTGCAACGATTCCAGATATAGCACTTGATCCAGTTACCATATTACAGCGACTGGAAAATATCAAAAAAATGAAACCTGTTGCGTATGAAGGAAGGATTGAACAAGCATCAAAAATATTATCTGAATATTTTGAAAACTATACCCCATTTAATACCAAAAGAGAGCAGCTGATATTACCAATGTATTGTTCTGCGCTCTATTTGCAAGTGGAACGACTGGAAAAAAAATTCGATATGCAAACTGCCAAATCCAGGACAGGTTGCATTTCTGGAATTTCCAAGAATGGATTCACCCCAAAAGATTTTATGGAGTGTTATACAACTGGAAAGAAAAAACTGATTTACGGGAATCCCTATATACAAGAGCGCTATGAAAAGGGTGAAGGGAAAATAAGTAATATCTTAACAAAGGCCAATGGCACCCTGGAAATATTTTTAGATATCGGACTGGAACAGGCGAAAGAGCTAAAAAAAATGATCACTTATGCAGGTGTATCCTCTTTTTATCTGGGGAAAAAGGGACTGGCCTATGTATCAGAGATCAGGATTTAAGGTGCGCTATGAATTATTACGTAGATATTCAGGTACAACCTGATGCGGAGATGCGAGTAAATGTTTTGCTAAACATGCTGTATACCAAGCTGCATAAAACGCTCCATACTCTTAAGGCGTCTGATATTGGCGTCAGCTTTCCCCAATATCAAGTCACATTGGGCAAGACACTTCGTATTCACGGGAATAAGGAAAGGCTGGAAGGAATACAAGGCTTGAATTGGCTGGGGGGAATGACTGGCTATTGCAACGTATCCGAAGTGTTACCTGTTCCTCAACAGGTTTCTTATCGCACAATTTCCAGGAAACAGGCCAACCTGTCAGAGTCCAAGTTGCGGCGTCTGCAAAAGCGGGGAGCACTCTCCTCTCCTGAAGCGGTGAAAAACTACAAAAAGTCGATGTTCAGCAATGGGCTGGACAACCCTTATGTAGAGCTGGTGAGTGCGTCAACAGGCAAGACATATCGACGCTACCTTCAGTTTAGTGAATTATCACATATACCAGTGGCCGGTGAGTTTGATTTCTTTGGCTTAAGCAGACATGCTACCATCCCGTGGTTTTGACTAAACGATAAAAGAAAAAAATACCCTTTTAAAATGCACCAACTTAACCAGTTAATTTTTCAAAACAAAAAAGTTTTCTTTGAAAAAGCTTTTTTTACCAAAAATGTTTTGATTATCTGTTTTTTATAGATATTTTTTATTGTCAATCTAGTTCACTGCCGCATAGGCAGCTTAGAAAATTAACTTTCAAGAAAATCAGCGGAACACACCTATTTGCCACGTAATGCGTTCACAGGAGATGACCTCTTGAGTCCCGGAGATTGGGTAAGTCCTGGTCATCATCCATCCCCCATTTGAAGGCGGCCTGCATTTTGGAACAACTTGTAATCCACACAGAATCCGGACAGTAATTCGTTATAACTTTCTTCTCTTATAGCAGGGACAATCGGAGGTTTGTTTTATGGGCGCATCCCTTTTTACGTATCTGCGCCGTTAGCTCAGGAAATCTCATTTTCTTTACCTGCGTCGCTGGCGGTGCCGCGATTGTTGACCGTATCCCAAAAGACCTTCTTGAGCTTGTGCGGTTCACGCACGCCGCTAATCCGGCCGTCATCCTCCACCCCGAACAAGCTCACTCCGCCGTGACTGTTGGCCATTGCGCTGTATGTTTCCCACAAGCTCTTCGGCAACCCGCCCCGCGCCGACTTGAACTCCAGGCCATCACCCTCGGCCCAGTTGAGCTGTATAAGAATATCAATGGGATTGATGGGAACGATGGACTTGTTAGTCATGGGCGCATCTCCTCGACAGGCATCTGGCCGGTTACGACGACAATCACATCATACTTGCTCACCCGAGAGCCGCTCCAGTTGGGAAGCGCCATATTTGGTGCGTTGGGGTCGGCGCGGGAGACATTAATCTTGGCCAGCGTGGTACTCAAAAAATCGCAGTTGAGGTTAATCTCAAAGCCTCTAGTGTAGCAGGCCATCACACATGCGCAAAGTAAAAATTTAGCGGTTCTTTCAAAATGTTCCGATCCTTTTTTCTTGACAGCGCTCTTTATTTTGCACAGAGTTCTAAGCAAGTAACTATTTTTTTAATTGCAATAGAGTTAGATCTTGTAGCCATTTTTATCGATTTAATTAGATTTTTTTCAGGAGGTTCACCATGAGTAAAAGAATAGTAATTGTGACAGGCGGTTCAGAGGGTATTGGTTTTTCCATTGCCAAACGGTTTCTGGAAGACGGAGATACAGTAGTCATCACAAGCCGGAGAGAGGCGGAAGGAAAAAAGGCGGAGCGTGAGCTTCAGCGTTTCGGAACTGTGGAGTGGATGCAGACAGATGTGGCCAATGATGAATCGTGCAGAAAACTGGCGGACTATGTGTCTGAAAAATATGGACGAATTGACGTACTTGCCAACAATGCTGGAACGGTTGGCAAACGTGGCGATTTGATTGACCAGGACATGGAAAACATACGGAATGTTTTGAATACAAACGTGATGGGTGTGATTCAAATGACGAAGTATGTCGCGCTTGTCATGAAACAACAAAGCGGCGGAGTTATCGTAAATGTGGGTTCGCTCTGCGGGTTTGTCGCCAATCCCGAATCCATTGCCTATCACTCTTCAAAAGGAGCGATCAGGATGTTTACCCAGGCGGCAGCCCGGGAACTCTCTCCGTTCGGCATTCGGGTGGTTTCGGTGGCCCCGGGGTGGGTGGCAACGCCGTTGTTGCGCAGCGTCATGAAAGAAGAGGACATGGCATATGGCGCGTCACTTCATATGCAGAACAAAATCATTCAACCGGAACAGGTTGCCGGGGCGGTTTTTCTGCTCGCGAGCGAAGATGCAACCGCTGTCAACGGAACAACTCTGATGGTTGATGACGGATATACATCATTTAAGATTTAAGGTGAAAGCCCCCTCACTCAGCTCTCAAAAGTGGGGAATTCAAGTGGCCTATCAGCGAAGAGATACCCTTCCGCTGTATTGCTCTTTTCCCGGGCAGCCCGGACGAAAAACCGGACTGCCCATAATTTTCAGAACCGGTAGCTGCAAGTCAGGGTGATTGTTCTTGGTGGGCCAACACAACCCACATAGCCAAGACTTGGATCTTCATATCCCTCAACAACATATTCTTTGTCTGTCAGGTTTTTCGCGGCCAGATAAACGTCCCAGTTTTCCTGCTCATAGCCGATTTTCATATTCAACAAGGTATAGGGCTCCTGTTTATCCTTATTGGTGCGGTCAAGATACATGCTGCCGATATACTGTACTTCTGCTCTGGCAAAAAGGCCCCAGGGATTTCTGTATTCCAGGAACAGGCCGGAATCATATTCGGGAACCAGGGCAATAGCGTTATCTTCATAGTTTGCGCCGGTCATGGGATCAAGATAATCCCCATATCTGGCATGAGTATAGCCGATAAAGCCATTGACAGAAAGACTGGCAGTCAGTTTCCAGGCTGCTTCCAGTTCAAACCCGTAAATATCCGCCTCAGAAACATTTTTCTGCAAAACCGTCATGGGATCAATCTGTACCCTGTCCTGGTATTCATCGACTTTGGTATAAAAGGCTGCGGCATTGAACCGTAAACCCAGTTCTGGCAATTCGTTTTTTATCCCCAGTTCAAAGGCTGTGGATATTTCCGGATCAAAGGCGACAAGTTTCGGGTCATCAACGGCATAGGCAAAACCTCCGGCTTTATATCCTCTGGCCACACTGGTATAAATCATGCTGTTCTGGCTGATGCGGTAATCTAGGGCCACCTTGGGCAGCAGTTCCGAATTGGTCATTTCCAGTCCTCTGATGGAAGCAACTATTGGCGCGCCCATAAAGGTATGGTCATGGTCAAGGGTTCGTTTGGAATGTTCATAGCGCAAACCAGCAGTAAGCCCCAGAGCGTCATCGAAAAACCTGATGGTGCCTTGTCCGAACACAGCCATATCTTCGGAATCAATCTGCGCCTCATGGGCATCCTCTGCATAAAGAGGAACTTTCTGAATGTCTGCGTAAACCTTATCCAGTTTGTAGCCTGTGTTATATTCCTTTTCATCTTTTCCGTAATAGACCCCTACAAGCCATTTCAGAGAAGAATTTTCATCCCTGGACTGTAACCGCAGTTCCTGACTGACGGAACCAGATTCCACGGCATTAAAACCAATAAACATTTCAGCCGGTGTAAAATCGCCATCAAGAGAGCTTTCATTATCCATCTTTCTGTATGTGGATATGGAAACCAGATCAAAAAAATCAGCCTGATACTTTACACGCAAAGAACCTGTTCTGCTTTTGGAAGAACTGTCACCAGCATAACTGGTTGCCCCCTGAAAATCATCCAGAGCGATACCTGTAACAGTCCGAAACCTGTCTTTATCCATGGCAACCATGGGAAAGCCCCCATTATCATCAAATTCATGGACTTTCAAATTCAAGCCAAAATCAAGTTTTTCTGTTGGTGTGAAAAACAATCCCACATTGGCCAGCGTGGTATCCTGGCTGTCAATATCCCTGCCGTTGAACTTATTTTCAATATAGCCATCCCGAACAGATTTAAGGGCTGACAGTCTGAAAAACAATGTATCCCTGACCACCGGCCCGCTTACAACACCGTTGATACCTTTTGCATTGAAATTTCCAAATTCCAGACCAGCCCTGCCTTCAAAGACATTGGTCGGGGCCTTGGTCACAACATTGATAACCCCACCTTCGGTATTTTTCCCGTACAGGGTGCCCTGGGGGCCTTTCAAGACTTCTATTCTTTGAACATCAAACAGCGTATTATCAAAAGCATACACTCCTGAGTAGGAGATATCGTCAATATATAAGGAAACTGCCGGATCGCCAAAAGGCGTGTTTCTGATACCCCGAAGTCTTATGACACTGAAATAATCCCTGGAACCGGCGTTTGATGTACTCAGGTTGGGAACATACTGCCAGATATCCCGTGTGCTTTTGATGCCCATGTCTTCGATATCCACATCGGACAGCACAGTAATGGCTGTGGTGACTTTTTGTACATTTTCTTCCCGTTTATCTGCCGTAACCGTGATGGTTTCAAGCTGGGTTTCCTGGGCAGATGACACAGTACCAAACAGCAGACCCGTCCATAGCAGAAGTATTACCAGACAGAAAATCTTGTTCGACACGCGCTTTTTTCCAACAACCTGAAGCATTTTTTCTCCCCCCTCTTTTCTGTTTTGTTTTGCTAAAAAAATTTGACATGACAAATAATAACAGGTATTTTTACCTGAACACAGTGTTAACTACTTGCGCCTGGTTCATTTTTTTTTGCTGTTGATGCACACCAAAAATAATGGAGAATATACAGATATGATTACTATGAATATGCAGGAAATCGCCGCCGGACTTTCCTGCTGGGATAATCAGGGGCTGCACTCTGTCGGCATCAATCCCAGATACGGTTCAGGCAGCCTGTCCGCGGTAACGCCTTTGCAGCGTAATATCTTTCTGGTTACCCAGGATTTTTCTCTGTATGGAAACACGGAAATCCAGATGGTCAGGGGAGAACCGTGCCCGCCTTTTCTGGGGTTCAACGTCTGCCTGTCCGGTGTGCTCCATCTTGCCTACGACCACCCCAGAATCTCTCTGGGCCAGAGTTTTGCAGATATTGTGATGACCGAGCACAGGGAGTGTCTCGCCATGACCGTGCAAGGCAATACTCCTGTACGCACAGTTGACGTGTGCATGTCCCTGTCCGGGTTTGAGGAGTTGACCGGACGCAAGCTCCATCACCTGATTGAAGCCCTTGACCGCCTTGACAGCCAGGCAGACAGCCGCAACCGTCCCCGCCGGAAAAAAGAGCTGGATATGGCCCAGATCGCCTGTGCCTGCCAGATATTTTCCGCGTGTAAGTACCAGGGGCACAATCCGTTGTTTCTGGAAGCCAAGACCCTGGAACTCATGGCCTTGCAGTTCAGACAGCTTGACTGGCTGCTGGGAGATAACAGGGAGCAACCGTCAGGGAGCTGCCAGACAGAAAATATTATCTGGGCCAGTGAAATTTTGAAAGAGGAAATGGCCGACCCCCCAACCATTCTTAGTCTGGCCCGAAGGGTCGGGCTGAACCACAATCAGCTCATCCAGGGGTTCCGGCAGATGTTTGGCCAAACGCCCTTTGGGTATCTGCGTATCCTGCGCCTGGAAAAGGCCAGAGAGCTCATTGCCAGCCGTAAGTGCAATGTGACCGAAGCCGCCTTTGCCGTGGGATATTCAAGCCTGAGCCACTTCACCACAATCTTTCGCCGGGAGTTTGGCATCAGTCCAAAGGCATATACAACAAAGAAGAGAACTGCTACCAGATAACATGTCAGTCAATCACAGAAATTTAATAGACAACCATCATTTTTGAGTTCAATATGTTTATTTTCTTTGTTCTCATTGTCGGTACGTTCCTGACAGGCATGAACTATTTTGTGTACAAGTATCTGCTGTTGGCTTTTTTCCCGAAAAAGCCGGGAGCGGTATTTATATTTTTACTCAATATCAGCACAGTACTTTATCTGTGCGGCTTACGCGCCTTGAATCTTCCTGATTGGTTGTATAAAATTAGTGCTATTTGCCTTGGCCTGTCATTTATGCTCTTTGTTCTCACCTGTCTCTATAAGGCCGGAGACTGGCTCATAACACGCCGGTCTTTCTCCGCGGATCAGCAACCGAACCAGCAAAGAAGACAATTCCTTTCCCGTTGTTACAGAGGCGCGGTACTTGGGTTGGGAACATACTATCTGGGCAAGGGAATCTATAATGGAATATCCTTACCCCGTGTCAGGCCCATACCTGTCAGGATAAAAAACCTGCGCTCTCCCCTGACCATCGTCCATCTCACTGATATTCACCTGGGAAGATTTTTGCAAAAAGATTTTCTGGAAGGAATTGTTCATCTCAGCAACGAGCAAAACCCGGATTTTGTTGTTATCACCGGAGATATTATCGACATGCGCCCAGAGGACATTAAAGATGTCCTTGATCCCCTGAAAGACCTTAGAACCCGATACGGCGTATTTTGCGTTCCCGGGAATCATGAATACTATTATGGTGTTACCGGGATACTGAACAAACTGGCCGGGCTTGGCGTGACCATCCTGGGCAATACGTCAAAACAGATCGCGGGGATAAATATAGCCGGAGTATACGATCTGGCGGCCTTGCGTCTGAAACGTGGCCCTCTTCCGGATCTGGATGCTGCTGTTCAGGAAACTGAGCCAGATCTTCCCACTGTCCTGCTCTGCCATCAGCCCAAATTCATACACCATGTTGATAAGCGGCACCGCATAGACCTCATGCTCAGTGGACATACCCATGCCGGTCAGATTTTTCCTTTTTCCCTGCTGGTTCCTCTTGATCAGCCCTATCTGTACGGTCTGTATCGTCATGATGAGATGACCCAGATTTACGTCAGCAGCGGAGTCGGTTTTTGGGGGCCGCCCATCCGTTTTTGGGCCCCTGCTGAAATCGCGGTTCTGTATCTGACATAGCAAAAACGAGCGTCTGGAAGTCTCCAAGCGCTCGTTTTCACTATATTCTCCAGTAACAGTCTCTCCTAAAAACTGTAGCTCAACCCGACACCGATGGTGCGGGGATCGCCGAATCCGGCGATTCCTCCTGTCAGGGGAAAAATCAAACCCGTAGCTGTTGCTGATGGGAACGCCATCCACATGGATAACTACCGGATTATTTTCCGTGAAAACAGAACGTTTCAGCCTCCGAAAGGTAACCCCAACTCCATAATTCGGGGTGGTCAGCATGGCTGGAATCTGATCCAGAACGTCCATGGAATTTTTCAGCCCCATCTCCTCAATCTCGGTTGCATCAAGGATTGAAATGCTCTGGGGAACCTTGTGGATGTTTTCCTCCATTTTGTTGGCCGTAACCGTGATCTCGTCCAGGACCACGGACGGGGATTCAACCATGCCCGGCAGGCGCAAGGCTGATGGCTGCGGTCAGCAATACCAATAACCAGTTATTTTTTCTCATTTCTCTTCCCTTGATAAACAAAGATATTTGGCCTGCATAATAACTATATTAAAAGACAACAAAATACATCGTACAAAAAAAGAAGATGTTTTTCTGCCACAATCGGGAAAATGGAAATCAGGCAGATGAGATGCAGGACGATTTTCATTCTTTCCTGGAAAAAGGGATACTGAGAATGGATAATCCGCTGGAATATGCGGAAGTTCCATATTAGCCTGCCCCAGGATTTCATTGAAGCATGGCTGGGAAGTTCCTGCTGTTCTGCCAGCAAGGGGCTGGAAAAACTGGTGTCAGAACTCATTCTGAATGTATGCGCATGGCCAGAGAACTCATGCCTGCCAGACGACAGACATTTGCTGATAACCTGCATTTTGAATCCCTGGCTTTGGAACTTTTATTACGGCCATCTGCCCTCGTATTATCTTCCCAGCTCTGACAAGACTTGCTGATGAATCAGGAGACAAAGGGCAAAAAATTATGCTTATCGACATTGGTTTTTCCAGCTCAGAAAAAAACAGCTTTTTCATCTCCACCCAGGCGGTCCAACGGGTATCCAGTCCACAGCCCACCTGGACAATAACCGGATGTTCATGTCCGGCAATGAACTGTCTGGCGCAGGCATCAAAGTATTTGCCCCGCACATTGGTACCCACTCGGCTCATCAATGTGCCTCTGGAAAATTTTCCGAAATCATAGTCAATCTGCCCCATGAGCTCGATACTCTTTTTATCTCCGAGAACCGGATGTTTTTTCTGAGCGTCAAGAGCACGCAGGGCAACTGTGGTCAGAAGGGTTTCCGTAATCCTGTCTTCAATAAAACCAGGCTGCATCTTTTCCATTATTTCCTCTCTGCAATTTCTATGTTTTCCTGTTCTGCACACATTGTCCGCCAGAATATAAACAACGAGCACCCCGAAGATCAGGGGCGCCCGTTGTTGTATCCAGACAATACAGAGAATGGCAGGTTCTAAAATGTATAGCTTACCCCGACACCAATGGCCCTGGGGTTGCCGAACCCGGCCGCGGCCCCTGTCATGGGGCTGGATTTGAAGGCATTGATATATTCTTCATCAAGCAGGTTGCGGACAAAGGCGTAGACATCCCAGTTCCCATACAGCCAGCCAAGTTTTGCATTGACCAGGGTATAGGGATCTACCTTTTGCATGGCCTGGGCAGAACCGTCATAATAATAGATATTGCCCATATTGCGGACATCCAGCCGCCCATACAGTCCGCCGGGATGATGATAGCTTGCGGAAAGGTGCAGGGAATGAGTGGGGGGCCTCTTCCATGTGCTTTCCATCCAGTTGCACGGTTCCTAGATCAAAATCATCATACCTGGCCCGCATCAGGCTCAGGCCCGCGCTCAGTTCCAGACCTTGTACCGGTAGCCAGGTGCCTTCCAGTTCCAGGCCAAGGGAATGGGCCTTGTCCGCGTTGTCTGTCAAAAATAAATTGCCAACGATTTTGACGAGTTGAATGTCAGTAATATCCATATAAAAAGCCGCTGCATTGAGCCGCCATGTGCCATGGTCAGCCTTGATACCGATTTCGTAATTGGTTGATTTCTGTCGGGCCATGCCGCCGCCATCCAAGGCCGAATATCCTTCCCGAAAGCAGCCCCGATTTCCGCAGGAAACACGGCAAGTTTGGCGGCATGCGCCCGTACGGCGTCACTGACACTGCCACCGGGCATATAATTCCAGCCCCTGTCAATTCCGGGCAGACGCCCTTCGCCGTCCGGCGCGTCCCAGTTGATCGGCAGGTCTGTTTTTCCACCGCCCAGGACACGGGCCATATCCATGTCCACTGCTCCGACAACGTAGCAGTGGCAGCCCCAGCCATTGGGGGGATAATAGGTTTGCCAGAAATGATGTTTTGAGGGCAGGGTCAGCCCATCAAGAGCCACATGGTGCGGTCTGGGATGCAGGACAGAATCACTGTGCCGGTAAACCCAGAGCGGGAAATCCTGCAGTTGCGCCAGCCGTCCGGCGGCGTACGAGGTATTGGCGTTGGTATTCAAAATCACCCCCGCGTGCGCCAGCCAAAATCACCAGTATAATCTTTCCAGCCGTGTTTTTGCACGATATTTGAGAACAAGCGGCGAAATTCTTCAAGCCCTGTACCGTTTTCAATGGCCTTTCCCACGGCTGCGGCCAGGTCGGACAGCAAATCAGCCTTTGCCGCACCGGCGACCATAAAAGCCTTGTCATGTTCGTTATGCCACAGATCGTCCCATTTTTCCGTGGGGACAAGGTTTTTTAGCTTGCCCCTGAAAAACGCGACCTGTTCGGCAAAGGGGAGGTGGAAAACACCGGAAACAACAGAGGTGTGTCTATCCACGGCTTTCTTCCCGCGCGTCAAACCGTCCGGCCATATTTGCGACAAACATTGCCGAGTGCATGGCGATTGTCAGCTCTTCTTCCGGCAAATCGCCATACGCGGCCATAATCATTGACCGCAATTCTTCCATGCTGCGGGCGGACTCAATCAACCCCTGCACCCTGACCAGCCATGTATCTATTTGGGACTGAGCGGCCCCCAGATGATTTTTTACAGCCTGCTCGCTGGGGTTGTTCCGGTTCTTGCTCTTGTGCGGATCTCAGAGCTGTCAGAGCGCTTTTTCATGGGCAAAGAAGATGCTGACTGATAAAAAATGGAATTGACATTCTTTCTTTTCAACTACACACTACAATGTATAAACTTGAGAAGAAAAGGAAGAGGAGAAAACATAGAGGCCACAGCAAAAGATTTACGATTTCATTCCAAAAAACTTATTGAGTCCGTACGTCAGGGTGAAGAAGTTGTCATTACATACAGGGGGACACCTTGCGCAAGGCTTATGCCCTATCAGGATGAAAATATGACTGGGAAACAGCATAAATTATTTGGTATGTGGAAAGACCGGTAGCCAGCAGAGAATGTCGAGGAATATATAAGAAATCTTCGCAAAGGGAGATTATAGATACGGATGTTCTCATCTATTTACGGGGGGGGGAAATGAGAACGCTTATCGTGCAATTAAAAAATCAGGGGCTTTTATAATCTCTGTCATAACCTATATGGAATTTATTCAGGGCATGAGGAGTAAACAGGAGCCTGTTGAACTCCGTAAGACCTTAAATGCGTGGAATACAAAAATTATATACTTCTGAAGAGATTCCTACAAAAGCGATGTTTTATGTTGAGCAATACTATCTAATTAAGTCATTCCATGCTATTAGCAGATGCTCTCATTGGAACTACAGCAATTGCGCACTCCACTTCCATTATGACGGAGAACGATAAACATTACAGAATGTAAAAAAGCATACAGATAGAATTGTTCCGGCCATAAAAAACATTCGTGGGAGCTGAGCCCGGATGCCACCTCCCGGCTGTTTCCGTGCGGCACTATCTGCCCATGGCTCCTGCTGGAGCACGTCAGAACACAATTTCAACCTGTTCCTGAGATGCGTTTCGTTTGGCGATCTCGCCAATAACCCAGGCGGGTTGCCCCAAATCCGCAAGACGCGCGAGAATATCATCCTGCTGCGTTTTTGCCGCAATCAGCATGTAACCGATTCCACAATTAAAAATCTGGAGCATCTCTTCCCAGCCAAGTCCCCCCTCTTTACGCAACCAGTCAAACACAGGGCCGGGAGACCAAGAACCAAAATAAAAACGGGCCAGGGTTGTTTGCGGCAATACCCGGCTGACATTATCATAAAATCCGCCGCCGGTAATATGGGTCATGCCTTTTATGACCTGCTTTTCCAGCAGTTCCAGAATTGGCTGAACATAAATCCGGGTTGGAGTCAGCAACACATCTTTTGTACTCTGTTCAAGGCCCGGAAAAGGGCTGTCCGCTGTCAGGCCCGACCCTGAAAAAATTTTACGAACCAGAGAAAACCCGTTGGAATGAATTCCAGATGAACCAAGCCCAATGATACTGTCTCCGGCTTCGATTGCCGCGCCGTCAATAATCTTGCCACGATCAACAAGCCCAACACAAAAACCGGAAAGATCATATTCCCCGTCAGCATAAAAGCCGGGCATTTCAGCAGTTTCTCCACCAAGAAGAGCGCACCCCGCCTGCTTGCAGCCATCGGCAATTCCTTTGACAACAGTAACAGCCTTGTCTTCTTCCAGCTTGCCGGTGGCAAAATAATCAAGAAAAAAAAGCGGACGTGCGCCCTGCACAACGATATCATTGACACTCATAGCCACAAGGTCAATGCCGATGGTCTCGTGCCGGTCAAACAAAAAAGCCAGTTTGAGCTTGGTGCCAACCCCATCTGTAGCCCCAACCAGAACCGGTTGCTCCATCCCCTGCACGTCAGGGGCAAACAAACCGCCAAAACCGCCAATATTTCCCATTACACCCTGAATCCGTGTCTCGCCAACCATAGCCTTGATTCTGGACACAAAACGATTCCCGGCCTGAATATCAACTCCCGCCTGCTTGTACGCCAAGTCGCGCTGCGACATTTCACACTCCTCTTGCTGTAAAAAAACCTTGTCTGCCAATCATCAATCCAGCCTTTTTCCTTTTGTTTTTCTTTCGTGACAGAAAAGCTGATTTACAATAGTATGTCCCCCAAAGACTGTAAAGAACAAGCGGACACCAGAACGGCGCAGCAATTTTTGATTTTTGAAGGCTGATTTTCGCTTTGCTGATTTGAAGAAAGAAACGTCCGCAGATGAAACGGATTATAATGGATTACGCAGATTACTTTTGTCGCGCTATACTATTCTGCGGAATCTGCGGATAAAAATATTTGAATTTTCGCTTCGCTGCTGATTTTTGATTATTTCCTCTGGCAGATATAATGGCTATCTGTAATTTTTTCGAAAAATGCGGTTCCCCTGGACACCAGAAGGCCAAAAATGATTGATGCGCTTCTTTCCAAACATCTGAAAAATACTATCGTTCTCTGTCAGGCCTGCAGTCATTTCTGCAGGTTAGGTCCCGGACAGACAGGCCGCTGCAGAGCACGCCAAAACAGGGCAGGACGTCTTGTCAGTCTCGTTGGGTACAAAGCCGCGGCCTGCCATATTGATCCAGTTGAAAAAAAGCCGCTCTATCATTTTCTTCCCACCAGCCAGACCCTGTCCATGGGAACCGCGGGCTGCAACTTTGACTGCGCTTTTTGCCAGAATCACAGCCTGGCACACATTGGGCACCCGCAAAAAATCGCGGGTGAAAGAGTACTGCCCGAACAAATCATACAGGCGGCAAAGCACTACCAGCTCCCCAGTCTTTCATACACCTACTCGGAACCAACCATTTTTCTGGAACTCGTTTACGCGACAGGCTGCCAGGCCATTCAGGCCGGGCTTAAAAATATTTTTGTCAGCAACGGGTTTGCCAGCCCAAAATGCCTGCATCTTCTCAAAGAAGTGATCCACGCGGCGAACATTGACCTGAAATCATTCAGCAATGATTTTTATCAGCGCTACTGCCAGGCACGTCTGCGCCCGGTTCTTAAGACGTTACAGGAAATAAAAAAAATGGGATGGTGGCTGGAGGTGACGACCCTGCTGATACCCGGCGTCAACGACAGCGAAACGGAACTGCAAGAAATCAGCCGGTTTATCATCAATTTTCTGGGCAAAGACACACCCTGGCATATTTCCCGTTTTCACCCCTGCTACAAGATGAACAGGCTCTCGCCAACTCCGGCCCAAAGTCTGCTCAGGGCCTGGGAGATCGGAAAAACAGCCGGACTTCATTTTGTTTACATAGGCAATATGCCGGAACTACGACAAACAAACACTCTTTGCCCGCAGTGCCGAGCACCCCTTATAACCAGAACAGGTCTGAGGGCCGAAATTATCGGGCTTGCCAAGGGCCGTTGCCAACAATGCGGAAAATCGCTTCCCGGTATTTTTGAGCTGTAAACAAAACTAACGCGGAAAAATCACTAAATCTGTTCCTGGCCGTAAGATTTCATCTTTTTTCATTCCGTTCCAGCTCAGAATATTGGGAACAGAAAGATTAAAACGCTTGGCAATCCCCCAAATGGTATCTCCCTTGCGGACATTATAGCGCACCATTTGCTGCGAGGAGGCAGCATGCTCCCAGCTGTTATAGGCGGCACCATCAGGAATATATAGCTTTTGTCCAGGCTGTAAAAGATTGTTTTCCCGCAATCCGTTGGCCACCAGCAAGGTCTGGATTGAAGTGCCAAACTTACGCGCGATTCCCCATAAACTGTCTCCGGCCTGCACCCTGTAATTTGCCCGCTGCAGGGCAATCGCCCGCTTGCTTTCTCCGCTGGCCCTTTTTCTGATAGCAGTCGGAGAAACAGTCTCGTCCATTGCCACCAGCAGCCACTGCCCGGGATGAATAAGATTTTTTTTCAGCCCGTTCAAATTTTTCAAATCCTGAATATGGGCATTATGTTTTCGGGCAATAGCCCACAAGGACTCACCAGGACGTACTTTATACCGTTTGACACCATGAGCAGCCACGCCACGAAGCGTCTCAAGTTTTTTTTGGGCCAACATCCCCTTTTCCATCGGCATATAGACAAAACCGTTATAATCTGGCGAGGAAATCGAACGGCGAAAAGCCGGATTCAATCTGGTAAAATCTTTCCAGCTCACTCCACAACCGGCAGCCAATTCTTTAAGATTCATGCTTCCAGTTAAAGGCAAGGCCACTGTCTGGGCAGGAAGCTCCAGATTCAGGGGCGCAAATCCAAGTTTTTCCAGATTGCGCAAAATTTTTAATATGGCGATAAACTTGGGGACATAATGACGTGTTTCTTTGGCAAAATATCTTTTTTTGCTGGTGGCCAAGGTAAAAAAATCTCGCTGGCCGCTTTTGGCGATTGCCCGCCGGACAGTCCCTTCTCCGGCATTATACGCAGCCAGAACCAGATGCCAGTCCGCAAACTCCGCATATAAATACTGGAGATAACGAGCCGCAGCCTCTGTAGATTTATGTGGGTCACGCCTTTCATCCAGCCACCAGTCCACTTTCAGTCCCTGCCCACGGGCCGTGCGGGGCATAAACTGCCACATTCCACCGGCTCCGGCCCTGGAATACGCCCACGGATTAAAACCACTTTCAGCAAACGGCAGAAAAACAAGCTCTTCCGGCAGGCCTTTCTCCCTGAAAGTTTTTATCATATCAGGCAGATAAACTTGGGCTCTTTCAAGCCAGTGCGCGAAAAGAGCCTTATGTTTTTGAGAGTAATAATGATAGTAGAGATCAACCACCTCTGACTGCGGCAGGTCTGGCATGAAATAAGAAACAACTTCATCCTTTTCATTAAATTCTTCAAGCTCTTCCGCCACGTCCCCAAGCGCGTCAACGGTCTCCGGGCTTTCAGTTTCCATTGCCAGCGTCTCCGTTCCCCCTGCCAATTCAGACCAGGGAAGAGTTACAACATCCCTGGCAGTAGTCGAAAGGCACCCTGTACACAATACCATTGCGAACAAAATACATATTTTCTTCATTCTCAACAAACCTTTTTGAAAAAGCAACCCATTGAAATATCGCACAAAAAACGACACCTCACATAAAACCACAACAAAAATAATGCTATAAAGGCAATTCAAAAAAAAAGCAATTCATTTTAGAGAGTTATTTTTAATCATTGCAAAAAAGAATTTTGGGGCCTATATTCCTTTACAAAAAACAAAAAAAAACAACAAATCTAATAAATTACAAAAGGACTTTCCTGATGACCTTTGAAACAGAACGAAAATTTCTTGTCCGTAATCAAAGCTGGAAAAAAGGAAAAACCGGCATATATTTTTGTCAGGGCTATCTTTGCAGCCAGCCCCAGCGAACAGTTCGGGTAAGAATCGGGGCGAACAAAGCCTGGTTGACAATCAAGGGAGCAACAACGCACCTTACCCGACCGGAATTTGAATACCCCATTCCGACAGAGGAAGCCAAAGAGATTCTGGCCCTCTGCTCCCCCAATATTGTTGAAAAGATACGCTACCGATTCCTGGAAAACGGCATGTACTGGGAGGTTGATGAATTTTTTGGAGCTAATTCCGGCCTGATTGTGGCCGAGGTTGAACTGGAGCACGAAGACCAGAAAATTTCTCTTCCCGACTGGACAGGAAAGGAAATAAGCCAGGACGTTCGCTACACAAACGCCTGCTTGGCTGAACACCCTTACCGGGATTGGCCCGCAACCAAATAATTCTGGGCTCGCTGAGAACACCGCAGGCTCTATCCATCTTTTTTTTGATTGAACCGGCAAAACTCCAACCACTTTTTGGACATACCCGTACCTGACAGGTGATTTTTTACCAACAGCCCCCTGAGAGCTTGACGAAAGCTCTTTTTTGTCGTTAAAATTGTTTTTTAATTTTGACAGGAGAAAAAAATGAAAAGAACATATCAGCCAAGTAAAATAAGAAGAAAAAGAATACACGGCTTTCTGGTTCGTTCCCGGACCAAAAACGGAAGGGCAATTCTAAAAAGCAGACGGGCAAAGGGCCGGAAAAGATTAGCCGCCTAGCCTTTCCTCGCAAGTACCGTCTTCTCACGCGGCCCCAGTATGAACAATGCTATCAACGGGGCCGCCGGTTTTTTTTGCCTGATTTTATAGTCTACGTCCGCCCAAGAAAGTACAGCTTACAAAGCCGTCTTGGATTGACTGTCAGCAAAAAAACAGGCGGAGCGGTAAAAAGGAACAGGATAAAGAGACTGTTACGGGAAGTTTTTCGGCTTCGGGCATCACAATTGCCCTTTGCCGCGGACATGATTTTTATCCCCAAACGGAACAGAGTTTCTCTTGATTTTGCTCAAACAGATGAACAGTGGCAGCTTTTACTCAAGAAACTTCTCCAGGATAAACAGCCTCTTTCAGATTCCAGGAAAAGCACCATTCCATAACAGTGTGTGGCAGGCACAGATTATGAACAGCTTCTTTCAGATGCTTATTCGTTTTTATCAACTCGTGATTTCTCCCTTGTGTCCACCTTGTTGCCGGTATCTGCCTACCTGCTCGGAATACGCGCGGCAGGCTTTTGCCCGACACGGAATATGTACTGGAACCAGACTGACACTTGTGCGTCTTTTCCGCTGTCATCCTTTTTGTCGCGGCGGATATGACCCTGTTCCTCCCTCAAAAAACAAAAAAATGAACCTCATAACTCATAAAGCAGGCAAAAATGGATAATCGCCGAGTATTACTTGCGGTCGCTCTCTCACTGGGAGTACTAGTCTTCTGGAATATAATTTTTCCACCGGTTCAACCTGTTCAGCAATCAGTGCCCCCTGTTGTTTCTGAAACTCCACAAAAACTTGAAACACTACCGGCAACCTCAATGGAACTGGGCCGGATACAAAAAGAAACTGCGTCAGCGTATCAACCAGGCCGGAAAATTCAGGTAGAAACTCCTCTTTATACAGCGATTTTTGCTGAAAACGGCGGAGTGCTGCAATCTTTTTTCCTGAAAAAATACAAGGAAACTGTCAAGGCGGGCTCTCCAGACATCAACCTTGTCCCGACATCGGCCAGCAACAAGGCGCCGTTTGGTTTGATATGGAACACTGACCAGACATGGCGATCAGGACAATGGACGTCTTCGGGCCAAAATATTCAGATCCAGGCAGGAGAAAAGGCGAGCCTTGATTTTGCCACCACCATTGGCAACCTGACGCTCCGCAGACATCTCGTTTTCAACGGAGACGACTATGGCATAAAAGAAGATGTCCAGCTCACCAACAGCTCACCGAACTCAATGAGAGGACTGCTTTCATTTTCTCTGGCCACAGCCGGTCTTTCCGCACCGGATGATGCGTACAACAGAATGCACATCGCCTATATGGGCAAAGGCGGCAGGCAGGAAGAAGAGGACATTGACGACCTGGCTCTGGGTTTTCCGGAAAAGCCTGAAACCGTAAGCTGGGCCGGCGCCGGTAATAATTATTTTCTTGTCGCCCTGCTTCCGCAAACCCAAATGTTTGCCCGCACAAAATATGAAGATAACGCGTACAGGATAACAGTGGGCAGGGAAGTCCTGCTTGAAGCCGGTCAACATAATCAATTACAGCTCAGCTATTATCTGGGACCAAAAGTCAAACAAGAACTGGCCAAAATGCCAAACAACCTTACGGGGGCCATCCGCTATGGCTGGTTTGATATTATTGCCAAGCCGCTGATACAGTTCCTGCACTTTTTGTATGGCTATACCCAGGATTACGGCCTAGCCATTATCCTGCTGACCATCTGCATCAAGATTCTTTTCTGGCCGCTTTCCCAGAAAAGCTACAAGTCTATGGAACAGATGAAAAAAATCCAGCCCATGATGTCTCAAATCAGGGAAAAATATAAAGACGACCGGGAAAAGATGAACGCGGAGATGATGCATCTGTATAAAACCTACAAGATCAATCCCGCTGGGGGCTGCCTGCCAATGCTGCTGCAAATTCCGGTTTTTATCGCCCTGTATCAGGCCTTGCTGGGAGCGATTGAACTGCGGCATGCCAGTTTTATCGCCCATATTCCTTTTACGGATATCGCGTGGCTCACAGACCTGTCAGCCAAAGACCCGTATTATATAACACCGATTATCATGGGGGCGACCATGTTTTTGCAGCAAAAAATGTCACCTGCTCCCGGCGATCCAACTCAGGCAAAAATCATGATGTTTTTGCCGTTGATCTTTACCTTTATCTTTTTGAATTTTCCTTCCGGCTTGGTTGTTTACTGGCTGGTAAATAATATTTTGTCGATTTTCCAACAATGGCTGTTGACCAGAAAAAACGCATAAACAGAATCAAAAAGGAGCTGTTGGGAAAAGGAGTAAAAGGAGTTTGTAAATGAATAGAAAAAATTTTGAAGGAAGAAATATTGACGAAGCCATAGCCTTGGCCTGTTCTTTTTTTGCGGTTGAACGGAAAGAACTGGACATAGAAATTATTCGGGAACCGTCCGCTGGAATTTTTGGGCTTGGCACCAAAAAAGCAGTTATTCAGGCCCGAAAACAAAGAAAGAACCTGCCTGAGCAACAGGAAAAAATACTGGCCGGCGCCCCTGTGCAAGAACAGGCAGCAGACATGGAAGAAATACAGATAAATGGAGAAGATGAAGACTTCGACGAGGACGAAATGGACAGCTCTGACGAAGAAATACAAAATCCGGAAGAGCTGAAAGCACTGCTCAAAGAAACGACAGCAGAGCTTTTGAAACCTATTTCAACCCAGTATGATCTGACGATTGACCTTGAAACCCGGCCAATCACCCTGCGAATAGAAGATGACGAAAATTCCGGTCTGATTATTGGACGAGACGGCCAGACAATTACCGCTCTGCAATATATCCTGAACCGAATCATTGCCTGTAAATGGGGCTATAACACCCGGGTACAGCTTGATACCGGCCAGTACAGACAAAAACAGCAGGAGAAACTCAAAGAACTTGCTCTTTCTCTGTCAGAAAAAAGCAAGGCCTCCGGCCGAGCCTACAGCACCCGCCCATTGAGTTCATATCATCGCCGGGTGGTACATATGGCCTTGCAGGACGATAAGTCCATTTTCACGCGCAGTAAGGGCGACGGCCCCATGAAACGGGTCTTGATTATCCCCAAAAAAGAAAGACGGGACGAAGACGAATAAATACGCTGAAACAACACCGCGCTGTTCCTGGCAAAGAAACAGCGCGGTTCGTGTATGCAGACTTTTCTATTTGTTTGCCAGAAAAGAGCGGATACGGTTCAACTCCGAGACAATCATAGACAGCATGGGTTCATCATCTTTGCCAGCCAAACGTTTGCGGGCTCCCGCGATAGTCATTTTTTCTTCGTATAACAAAAACTGTATTTTTTTAGCGAGTTCCAGATCCTGAGCGGAATACAGACGCTGCCCCGTACTTGTTCGGCGGGGGCGCAACTGAGAAAACTCACTTTCCCAATACCTCAGAACTGAGGTCTCAACCCCAAGTTCCTGAGCGGCTTCACCGATTTTATATTGTTGTCCAGATTCAGCCATCTTCCCTCTCCTGCAAAACACAACTCAAAATTTTTGGCCTGTCTTGCCTGTTCCAAAGCTGCCCGAAAAGAAGACACAGGCCGGCTCAAGCGAGATTCCCTGCGACAACCATCTAAAATCAGGGAAAGCGAATATCCAGCTTGTCCAGAAGATGCTGACCCAAATGAGTATGCACCTTGTCAACATCCTTGTCTTTTAAGGTTTTTTTCGGGTGTCTGTAGGTCAGACGCAAAGTAAGATGCTTTTCCTGAGAGCCTTCCGGCGTGTAAATATCCATAAGCTGGACATCTTCCAGAATGTCGATACGCAAGGAGTTAAGTTCCTGTTCAATCGTGGCAAAATGTAATCCGGGTTGAGCAATCAGCGTCATGTCCCGCTGCACGTAAGGGAAACGGGGCAGCGGGGAAAAACCGGCAGCCATTTCTTTGTCCATAAGCGCATCAAGATCAATCTCTGCGGCCCAGACTTCAGAACGGGCATTATACCTTTCAGCGGCTTCGGGTTTCAGCATACCTAAAATTCCAACCACTTCTCCGTCTATTTTCCAGCTCACGGCCGGTAACAGATACGGGTGCTCATCTATCAGTGCGTATTCCTGCCCCAGCAGATGAAAGGTTTGCGTAAAATGCTCAACAAGCCCTTTCAACTCCAGATAATCAGCCTCATCAGGAGCCGGCCAAGGAAAGGTCTGGCTGGTGCGGGGGCCGGACAACACAAGCGCCAGATGATTTTTCTCCCGCACTCCGGTTTCAGAAGCACTGTCAGGCATAAAGGTATGCGCGACCTCAAAAAACCGCAAACGGGTATTCCCTTGAGCCAGATTGCGCCGCAAACTGTCAAACAGACCGGGCAGGATCTGCGGACGCAGGTTGTCCTGCTCGTCTGTAAGCGGGTTCAAAATTCCAACCCAGCCAGACGAGGCAAGGCCCAGATTATCCAGCTCGGCTCCAGATAAAAAGCTGTAATTGATGCACTCATGCAGACCAAGCCCCTTGGCCCAATGTCTGACCCGGTGCAAAAAAGAAAATTCAGAATTTATATTGGTTGTTTCCAGATTTTTGCTGATACGGGGCAAACGAACCGGAATCTTGTCCATGCCCCAGACCCGTCCGATTTCCTCAATCAAATCAGCTTCCCGCTCCAGATCAAGACGGTAGCTGGGTGCTACCACTTTCCAGGGTCGGCTTTTGGCGTCAACCTCGCACCCAAGACGCCCCAAAAGCTGCTGACAAAAATCATCAGGGGTCGCAAGCGCAAGCAAATCACGGGCATTTTGCGGTGAAAAATCAATTACAGCGGCCTGAAAAGGACGTTTTTCTTCTTTCACCCGTCCACGGGCAATTTTGCCGCCAGCAAAACGGGCAATCAGAGAAGCAGCGCGATTAAGAACAAAATCGGTTCCAAGCTGGTCAACTCCCCGCTCAAAACGAAAGGAAGAATCCGTAGACAGCCCCAACCGCCGAGCGGTTTTGCGGATTGTCGGCGGATCAAAAACAGCACATTCAAGCAAAACGTCCTGACAGGCAGGTGTTATTTCTGTATTTTGTCCACCCATGATACCGGCCAGAGCAATAGCCTTGCCGCTGTCAGCAATAACCAGATCTGAAGGCGTCAGCTCACGCTCCCGGCCATCAAGGGTTGTTATTTTTTCCTGTGTCTGAGCACCGCGCACAAAAATATTTTTATCCGTAAGCAGACAACGGTCAAAAGCATGCAGAGGCTGACCAGTCTCCAGCATCATAAAATTGGTAATATCAACCACAGCGTTAATTGGCCGCAGACCAACAGCGAGCAAACGGTAACGCAGCCAGTCAGGGGACGGGCCAACTTTCACTCCCTGCACCACACGGGCCTGATACAGCGGACAGGCCTGTGGATCCTGAATATGCACGGCAACCAAATCCGCACAATTCTCTCCTGTTTCGCTCAGTTCACAGACAGGTAAGGTTAAGGACAGATCAAAAGCAGCGCTCAGGTCACGGGCAATTCCAAGCACGCTCAGACAATCCGCCCGGTTTGGCGTAATGCTGATATCAAAGACGCAGGTTTCAAGCCCCAGCCAGTCAACAAGCAGGGTACCGGGAACAGCCGCGTCGTCCAGCACCATAATCCCGTTACTTTCCTGAGCCAGTTCCAGCTCAGCAGCCGAACAGATCATGCCTTGCGATGTCTGCCCCCGCAGTTTAGCTTTTTTAATGACCATGCCGCCGGGCATGGTTGTACCCACCGGAGCAACAGCCACTTTCTGGCCGGCCGCGACATTTGGCGCTCCGCAGACAATCGGCAGCAGTTCATCTTGTCCGATATCGACCTGACAGACTGACAGATGATCCGAATCCGGGTGAGGAACGCACTGCCGCACATGCCCAACACAAACAGAAGAAATAGCGGCAAAAGGATGAAAAATCTCCTCAACTTCAAGACCCAGCAATGTCAGTTTTTCAGCTAGTTCCGCGCTTGTTCCCTCAAATGAAACAAATTCCCGCAACCATTGTAAACTCAAAAGCATGGACTATCCTTCCCGGATTTCAGCAAAATTGCCGTAAGAAACGAAGATCGTTTTCAAAAAACATACGCAAATCACCAATGCCATATTTGAGCATGGCCACCCGTTCCACGCCAAGACCAAAGGCAAAGCCCTGTACCTGCCGCGGATCATAACCAACCTTTGTAAAAACAGCCGGATCGATCATGCCGCAGCCTAAAATTTCTATCCAGCCGGTCTCCTTGCACACCCGGCATCCACCATCCTCTGTCCGGCCAGTACCGGCACATAAAGCGCAGCTGATGTCAACTTCAGCGCTGGGTTCGGTAAACGGAAAAAAACTGGGCCGAAAACGAACCCGGGTCCGCTCGCCAAAAATCGCAGTCAAAAACGCGGTCAACGTGCCGCGCAGTTCGGCCATGCTCACCCGCTCATCAACCAGAAAACCTTCAATCTGATGGAACATGGGGGTATGGGTCAGGTCTGAATCGCGGCGATACACCTTGCCCGGAGCAATCGCCGCCACAGGCGGTTTTTGCCCCAGCATTGTCCGCACCTGCAAAGGAGAGGTATGCGTCCGCATCAGGGTTGCATCCGATACAAACAAGGTATCCTGCATATCCCTGGCCGGGTGTTCCAAAGGAAAATTCAGGGCTTCAAAATTGTAAAAATCCGTTTCCACTTCCGGGCCGGAAACAATATCAAATCCCAGGCGGGTAAATACCGAACAGATCTCTTCCATCACCAGTGTAATGGGGTGCAAGGTTCCGCAATCAGGCTGACGACCGGGCAAAGACGGGTCAAAGCTGTTCAGTGAGTCCTGTCTCCGGGCGCTTTGCAATGCGGTGTACTGTTCATTCCAGAGCTCATGCAGCTTTTGCTTGACAACATTGGCCTGCCTGCCCGCTTCAGGACGCTCCTGTGCGGAAAGTGAAGACAGTCGGGTCATCAATTCGGCAAGCCTGCCTTTTCGTCCTAAAAACTGAACCCGCAGTTCTTCCAGGGCTTCCAATGAAGAAGCCTGATTCAGGCCTTGCTCCAGGTCCTGTATCAGGCCGTTTAATTGTGCGATAAATTCCTGACTCACATTACGCCTGTGCTTTTACCTGCTTTGCCAACAGGGCAAAAGAATCTTTTTCGTACACAGCCAGATCAGCCAGTACCTTGCGGTTCAGTTCAATTCCAGCTTTCTTCAATGCGGAAATAAACCTGCTATAGGACATATCGAACTCACGCACGGCCGCGTTGATTCTGACAATCCACAACCGTCTGAAATCCCTTTTGCGCTGCCGGCGGTCACGATAGGCAAAACATAAAGCCCGCTCAACAGTCTCCCTCGCGGTACGGTACAGTTTACTGCGGGAACCCCGATAGCCCTTGGCTAGCTTCAAATATTTTTTATGGCGTCTTTTTGCGTTAACACCGCGTTTTACTCGCATTTTTCTTCTCCTTCTTTACCTAGAACGCATAAGGCATCAAACGCCTGGCATTTTTTTCCTGTGTATTGTTCAAGACAGCGTCTTTCCCCAAGTCATTCTTGCGCTTGCTGTTTTTCTTGGTCAGGATGTGGCGCAGATTGCCTTTCCGTCTTTTTACCTTGCCACTGCCAGTCACAGTAAACCGCTTGGCCGCACTCTTGTTTGTCTTTAACTTTGGCATGCTTTTCTCCTCAACGTATTCTTTACCGGACATGAAAAACCCGTCCGGCATCTGGTTATTTTTTCTTTACCAGGGAACTCAGAACCATGTGCATGGTCCTGCCCTCAAATTTCGCTTCCTGTTCAACCTTCCCAATCTCTTCCAGTTCACCGGCGACCCGCTGCAATAAATCAAAACCCTGGTCTTTGTGGGCCATTTCCCGCCCCCGGAAAAAGACAGTGACCTTGCATTTATCACCGGCAGAAAGAAATCTGCGGATATGATTTACCTTTGTATTCAAATCATGTTCGTCAGTCTTGGGACGGAACTTGATTTCTTTCAGTTGGATACAGGCCTGCTTCTTCTTCGCTTCCTGCTGTTTTTTTTGCAACTGAAACAAATACTTGCCGTAATCCATCATTTTACAGACCGGCGGTTCAGCATTTGGCGCAACCTCGACCAGATCAAGTCCTGCCTCGGCAGCCCTGCTTAAGGCGATCTCAATGGGCAGCACGCCCATCTGCGTTCCATCTTCTCCAACAACACGTACATCTTTTGCCCTGATCTGGGTATTTCGCCGGGCCTTAGTAGAGGTACTTATAGCTCATTCCTCCCCTTTTAAAAGGTTCTTCTGCTTCCTGAAAGATCATATCCACCACTTCCCGGGCTGATTTCATACCCAGATTTTTTCCGCCAAACTGACGGACATTCAGCGTCGAACTTTCTATTTCCTGTTCTCCGGTTATCAGAGCATAGGGAATTTTTTCCAATTGGGCCTCACGCACCTTATACCCCAGCTTTTCGTTTCGCAAGTCAAGCTCAACACGCACCCCACTGGCCCGCAGCTGTTCGTAACATTTTTTCGCGTATTCGCAGTGAGTTTCAGTTACCGTCAGAATACGGGCCTGAACAGGAGCCAGCCAGACCGGCAGCACGCCCGCCATATGCTCCAGCAGTACGCCAATAAACCGCTCAATCGCGCCAAGAATAACCCGGTGCAGCATGACCGGACGGTGTTTTTCACCGTCTTCTCCGACATAATGCAGGTCAAAGCGTTCCGGCAAGGTAAAATCACATTGCACGGTTGAACACTGCCAGCGGCGGCCAATGGCATCTTTGAGCTTCACGTCAATTTTCGGCCCGTAAAATGCGCCGTCTCCGGCATTGATCTCATATTCAAGCCCAAGTACCTCAAGAGCCTGTATCAAGGCCGAAGTCGCTTTTTCCCAGTCAACATCAGAGCCAATAGATTTTTCAGGACGGGTGCTAATCTCCATTTCATAAGAAAAGCCAAAGATTTTCATCACATCCTGCACAAACCGCAAAACACCGACAATTTCATCCTGCAACTGATCCGGACGGCAAAGGATATGCGCGTCGTCCTGGGTAAACTGCCGCACCCGAAGCAAACCATGCAGCACCCCTGATTTTTCGTGCCTGTGCACACTGCCAAGTTCAAACATCCGTACAGGCAAATCACGGTAACTTCTCAGGCGAGACTTATAAATCAGCATATGCGCCAGGCAGTTCATAGGCTTTATGCCGTACGCCTGCTCATCAATTTCCGTAAAATACATATTTTCACGGTAATTGTCGTAATGCCCTGATTTTTCCCACAACTCCCGTCGAAGGATCTGCGGCCCCTGCACAAGGTCATATCCGCGCCGCAGATGTTCTTTGCGCTCAAAATCTTCCAGTATGGTACGAATAAGGGCGCCTTTTGGATACCAGATCGGCATTCCAGCACCAGCCTCTTCAGAAAAGCCAAAAAGATGCAGCTGCTGAGCAATTCGGCGATGGTCGCGCTTTTTCGCCTCTTCAAGCTGATGCAGATAGGCGTTCAGCTCCTTGGGCGTGGCAAAGGCCGTGCCATAAATGCGCTGCAACATGGGACGCTTTTCATCTCCGCGCCAGTAGGCTCCGGCCACGCTGGTCAGCTTGAAAGCCTTGATCCAGGACGTGCTGGGCAAATGCGGGCCACGGCACAGATCAACAAACTCTCCATGCTGATACAAGGAAATTTCCTGATCTTCCAACCCATCAAGCAGCTCCAGCTTATAGGTTTCGTTTCGGGCGGAAAAAAAGTCCCGCGCCTCGGCCAAAGAGATTGCCCTGCGAACAAAAGGCCGATCAGCGGCGACAGAGGCAGCCATTTCCTGTTCAATGCGTTCCAGATCTTCCGGCGTAAAAGGGCGCTCTAGTTCAAAATCATAATAAAAACCGTTTTCGATATCCGGCCCGATCGCGACCCTGGCATCAGGAAACAATTTTTTGACCGCCTCAGCCATAACATGGGCGCTGCTATGACGTAAAATAGCCAGTCCCTCGGCAGATTCAAAAAAAATTGGCTCCAGCTCCTGACAACCGGTGGGAACCGGAGCGGCCAGGTCAAGTATTTTCTCCCCGCACCGGGCGGCAACAACTGTTTTCATTTTCTTGTCTGACAGACTCTGGGCCAACAATTCGTGACAACTTTGCCCTGACGCGGCGTCTTTATTTTTTTCTGCGTTTTGAACCATTTTCGCTTCCTGACAAAATAGCGTCCTTCAACAGGCCGTATTTTCTATACAAAAATCTAACCCGCCTCGCGGACGCACTGCTCGACAAAGTTTACATAGACCGGTATTTATACATTGATTATTTTCAGGGTGTCAAGTCTGAATTAAACAAGATTTCAATATACTCTGCATCTTCATCTTCTAACTACAGGTTACAAAGGAAACGCCATGTCCGAACCACAAACATCGTACCTGACCGGACGCAAACCGGTTTTGGAGGGGCTGCTGGAACACGCCCCTCTTGATCAGGTTTTTTTGCAACAGGGCCTGTCCGGCCTTGATGACATTGTTGCCGCCTGCCACCAGACAAAAATCCGGTTCCGCTTTGTTTCCAAAAAAGAACTGGACAGCCTTTTCAAAGGCAATCACCAGGGCGTGCTGGCCAGACAAACAGCTACCACCTTGGCAACAACACAGCAGGCCCGTGAAGCCGCTCTTCACGCGAAATTTCCTGTTTTTCTGGCCCTTGATCAGGTTCAGGACACCGGCAATCTGGGCACGTTAGCCCGTACCCTGCACGCCTTTGGCGGAACATCCATTCTTGTCCCCAAAAACCGTTCGGCCTTTTTAGGCCCTGGCGCAATGAAAGCCTCTGCCGGAGCCATACGAAAACTGTATCTGGCCCAGGCCGTTAACCTGGGCCGGGAACTTGATGCCTGTCAGGCTGAAGGGTACACGGTCTATGGCGCGACCATGCACGAAAACTCAAAAAGTCTGTACCAGACACGGCTTACCTGGCCGGCAGTGCTTGTCCTGGGAAACGAAGAAAAAGGTCTACGTCAGGGGATCATAAAAAGATGTGACCATCTCTGTCATATTCCCCTGCCTGCGGGATTTGATTCCTTGAACGTAGCCCAGGCCGGTGCTGTGTTTCTGGGAGAATTTTTACGCCAGATGCTGCAACAACATTGACAGGCTCAAAAGAATGCCCATATAATTTCAGCTTTTTTTCATTACAATAAACAAGAGGACAATATAAAAAATGAACCCTAAAAAAATTCTGACCGGCTTTGCCGGACTTGCCATCTTTTTCTCCCTGTTTTTTGTAACCGATAAAAACAGGACAAAAGAACAGCCCTCTGCTCCGGCTCACAACGCATCAATAACAGATGGAAATTCATATGTATTAATTGATGTAAGGACTAAACAGGAATTCAGCCAAGGCCACATCAAGGGAGCAATTTTAATTCCCTTTACCGAAATAAGACAACGGGCGGCCAACGAACTGCCGGACAAAAACAAACAGATTTTTCTTTACTGTCGTAGCGGCAGAAGAAGCGCCATTGCCGCTAAAACACTCGCTGAACTGGGATATACAAAGGTGACTGATTTTGGAGCGATGCACAATGTTCCGGCCCAACTGACAAAACCTTAAAAACCTCTTGTTCCAAGCCCTGTCCTGATTCCGTCCCAAAAAACGAACTCCCGCCCCATGTAAACGGCCGGCTAGCGGATATACTGCGGAAAATTCAGGAATAAGTCACGGGTAAAATTGATCAGTTTGTCCATCATCCAGGGAAAGGCAACCAGCAAGGCAATAAACATGGACAAAATCTTGGGAACAAACGTCAGGGTGGTTTCCTGAATCTGGGTCGCGGCCTGCACCACACTGATAACAATACCGACAACCAGGCCGATAAGCAGCATGGGCAGGGCCAGAGTCAGGGCCAATTCAATGGCCTGACGGGCAAAACTGACAACAAAATCAGGACTCATAGCAACCTCAGGCAAAACTGTTGACTAAAGACCCGACAATCAGGTTCCAGCCATCAACCATGACAAAAAGTAAAATCTTAAAAGGCATGGAAATCATAACCGGCGGCAACATCATCATACCCATTGAGAGCAGCACACTGGCCACAACCATATCCAGAATAATAAACGGCACATAGAGCATAAAACCAATCTGAAATCCGGTTTTCAGCTCGCTGATCATAAAGGCCGGTACCAAAAGAGAGGTTGGCACTTCGGCCTTGTTTTTTGGCCTGTCCATTCTGGCAATACTGTAAAAAATGGACAGATCCCTTTCCCGCGTGTGCTTGAACAGAAATTCACGCATGGGCACTTCTGTTCGTTTGAGGGCTTCTTTATATCCAATCTCTTCACTGAGATAGGGCTGCAAAGCCGTGTCATTGATCTGCTTGCCAACCGGCATCATAATCACCACGGTTAAAAAAATGGCCAGGGCGGCCAGCACCTGGGTCGGCGGCATTTGCTGCGTTCCCATAGCCTGCCGCAAAAAAGCCAGCACAATAATAATGCGGGTAAAGCAGGTCGCGGTCAGAACAATTGACGGAGCCAAAGACAGTACCGTGAGCAGGGCCAGAATCTCAAGAACAACAGCAACTTTTTCCGGCTCGGTCTGACCGGCCGCAAGCTGCATGGTCAGACTGGGAATCACGGGGCCGTCAGCGGCCAGAGCCAGACTAGCTGTTCCGGCCAAAGTCAGTATCAGCCAGATGCTGAGCAACAGAAGACGCTGACTCCTCTTCTTCCAGCACCTGTTCAAAATGGGCATCATTGTGGTCATCAATGTCAATCTCTGTCAAAAGCGTCAGGCTGGATTCACTCACCCCAACAACAAGCAGTTTATTACGAATCTGAAAAACGCAAATATTTTTTTTCGGCCCGACATATGTCTGGCTAACCAGCGCGAGATGTTCCTTTTGCGTGAAACGAGCCGGACTGAAACGGCCAAACCGGCGCAGAAGATAGAGCGAAACAAGCATCAGCCCGATAACAAGCAACAACGCTCCAACTGTTTTCAGGGCCAGTATGGTCATTGAAACTTCGGCCCCACTTCCGCCGGCAGAATCAAGCAAGGTGTTTCACCCTTTCAATGGGGCTGATAATGTCGGTCAGACGCACCCCGAATTTTTCGTTGATAACAACAGCTTCTCCACGAGCGACCAGTTTGCCGTTGACCAGAATCTCAAGCGGCTCTCCAGCCAGTTTATTCAGCTCGACAACAGAACCCTGCCCCAACTGCAACAATTCATTGACCAGCAACTGGGTTGTGCCAAGCTGGGCGGAAACCGTCAGCGGAATATCAAGGATAAAATCCAGTTCCCGTTTGTGGCCTGGTTTAGGCGCCTTGGCTTCCGCGGTCATATCCTGAAACTGAACGTCCTGGCTTTGGGCACGCAAGGTCCTTTTCTCCTGCTCGGCCTGCGTATTTTCTTCCTCTTCCGAGGCCAGAGCAGCTGCCCAGGCAGCAGCCATATCGTCTTCACTTTCTCCCCCCGCGTCCGAGGCAGAAGCGTCAGCCCCCTCTTTTTCGTTAGAATCTTCAAGAGCCGCGGCCCATTCTGCTGCTAACTTATCTTCCAATTCTTTTTCACTCATGCCCTAACTCCAACCGGTTCGTTCCACTCTCCAGCCTGTGTTCACGACAGGACGTCTAGAACCTGACCTCTGTTTCTTCTATAATCTTAAACGCTTTATTGCCTTTCACAAAACCCGGCAAACCTTCAAATTTCAGCACGCCCTGAATTTCAGCGGGCAGCAGGCTGTCTTCATCAGTTTCAAGCACAACAATATCGCCAATGTCCATGTCCAGTAATTGCCGACCGGTGATCTGGGTCTCGCCCAATGTGACTTTCATCTCAACAGGCACTTCCAGCAACCGATCCTTAAACCGCATAATCCAGGCGTGATCGACTTCCAGACGTTCAGACTGAAAAGCCGCGTACAGTTTGGCCCGAATGGGTTCTATTGTCGCGTACGGCAAAACAACAATCAGCGAGCCAATGGCGTTGTCCAGTTCAACCTCAAAGGAAACAACCACAACCACGTCACTGGGCGGCACAATGGTTGCGAACTGCGGATTGATTTCAGAGCGAACAGGTTCAATGGTAATCTGGTGCACAGGCTGCCAGGCTTCTTCAAGGTCATACAACAAAATACTGACCACCTTTTTAATGATACTCTGTTCAATAGGTGTAAAATCGCGGCCCTCAATCTTGGGCTGGGATCCGGCCCCGCCAAAAAAATTTTCCACCAGCGCGAAAACCAACCGGGTATCAATGACCATGATCGCGTTGCCGCGCAAAGGATCAATCTTGAAAATATTGATACTGGTCGGAACCGGCAGGGAACGCATAAAATCACCAAACTTGGACATATCAATGGAAACCGGGTTTACATCAACCCGTTTGCGCATGGTATTGGTCATTGTGTTTGTGGCGACACGGGCGAAACGGTCATTGATAATTTCCAGAACAGGCATACGGCCGCGAATAATCCGGTCCTGATTGGCCAGATCAAAGGCAATAATACCATCCTGATCGACCTCGGCTTCCGTTTCGACCTCAATTTCTCCACCGGAAATTCCGCGTAACAGAGCGTCAACTTCGTCCTGATTGAGAATTTTATTCATTGTCTGTCCTGGCCTGAAAATCGTATCATTACTGGATCACAAACTCGGTAAAATACACCTGGGTAATAAAGGCGTCATTCATCACCTGGTTCATACGGGAAACAATTTCTGTTTTCAAAGCCAGCTTGTTGGCGATTGAGGCCAGATCCGCGTATGTCTTGCTCGAAAGGAGCAGCAAAAGCGCATCCTTGATCTGGGCCATACCCGCCTGCACTTTTTCCACGCCTTTAAGGGTGTTGACCTCAATATCAATGCACACCTTGAGATAACGCCGGCCCAGAGGATCTGCCAGATTGACAACCAGCGGCGGCAAAGAGACCATTTCCCGAACCACATTTTTGGGTTCCTCTTCCTTTTCTTTTTTGGCCTCGGCAGGCCTGGCTCTACCTGTCTCTCCGTTCATCATCGGCTCAATATACTTGAAATAGGCAAAGGCTCCACCTCCAGCCAGCCCAAGTAATACCAGCAACAGCAAAATCCATTTTGCCGCGCCGCCTTTTTTCTTTTCCTCTTGAGGTTCTTTCTTTTTTTTAGCCACAAAGATCTCCTTGTATCCAGACTGAGTCTGCCTAATATATGGAATGCAAATCCTTAATCAATATTTCCACGCGCCTGTTCTGCGCCCGGCCCTCAGGAGTGGAGTTATCCGCGATGGGCTGGTCTGCGCCATATCCGGAAAGAGAAAATTTTTCCTGCGGCAGGCCCATTGCCAAAAAAACATCAAAGACCGAACAGGCCCGCAAAAGTGACAGATGGTAGTTATCCGGGTCCCGCGAGGGAACAGAATCCGTGTATCCTGAGATATTTACAGGAGCGGGGTTATTGGCCAGAAACAACCCCAGTCGCTCAAGCAGCACCCGCCCCTCAGCGCTGACCGAACTTACCCCTGAAGGAAAAAGCAAGGCGTCAGTCAACATAAAAACAACTCCCTCGTTACGTTGCAATAAGCGCAGATTTTTATCAAGCATACTTCTGCTCATTCCCTGCGGCAGCACGTCATCAGGAAAAAGCAAGTCCTTGATTCGGTGCTGCTTGTCCAGAACTTCCAATGGATTTTTCAATATTTCGTCAAACAGATGAAAATGTGTTTCTATTTTTCCGGCCCGTTTTTCTCCGACAAAACCGATCTGCGCGCTAAAAACAGTAAACACCTCAACCAGTTTTGTCTTGTCCATGGAAGCCATGCTAATAAGCAGCACAAAAAATGTCAGCAGCAGGGTCATCAAATCGGAAAAGGTAACCAGCCAAGCAGCACCGCCACCGACTGATTTTTTCTTCTTTTTTCTGGCCATATTTTTTCCTTATCTTACAGCAAGGCCATCTTTTTCTTCCCAACCGGAAAAACTAGCGGGAACGCGGACTATCAATATCAAAACGAAATCCGTTGTACTGAAAGGCGTCCTCTTTTTCTTCCGGTTTGGGAGCAATCTTTTCCTGTTCCCGAAAAAACCACTCGCTGTTTCTTTTATCAAGCCAGATTTCCACCCGCCGGTTCCGTTTCCGCCCCTCACTGGTCAGGCTTGAATCCTCCGGCCGAAAACGCCCAAAGGCTTCCATGCGTAACTTTTCAGGACTGACACCGCGTGCGATCAAAAACTGATACACAGCCAGTGTCCGTTCAAGAGAAATCTGCCAGGACGGATCACGCAGCGGTTCTTCCCGTTTCTGCTTATACGCATCTCCCAGCTCATCACGAAGAATTGAGGTATGCCCGGAAAGGCGCAGCGGATAGGTCACCTTGCCCAGCAGAGGAGCAAGAACACTGAGCAGTTTTTTTCCCTCGGCACTTAAGCGCACCTCTCCGGGCGCGAATAACACATCAGATTTGATGCTCACAACCTGCAAAAATTCACTCGTGCGCAGGTCAAGATCCTTGCCAATATCTTCCCAGAGCAAGGGGCGCAGAAACTGCAAATCGTCAACATTTTCCATTGGCCCGGGCTCCCAGGTCAAAGCAGACGACTCTTCCGCCAGCATGTTAATCCCTTTTGAACCGATTCCGAACGCGCTGGCAATCGATCCCAGCACGATCTTTCGTTTCCGTTCATTAACCATGGTTGCCATACTGAGCAACAGGACAAAAAAGGTTAAAAGCAAGGTCATCAGGTCAGAAAAAGTGACCAGCCAGCCAGGGTTCTCGTTTCCAGCGGGAGCGTCTTTTTTCTTCCTTGCCATCTAATCCGTGGATTTCCTTTGTTTCGGAGCCAGAAAACTGTTCAGCTTTTCCGCGACAATCCGCGGGTTATCGCCATTGGAGATACACAAAATACCGCTTAGTATCATCTCCATATTCAAAATTTCTTCCTTGCTCCTTGTTTTCAATTTACCGGCCATAGGGATAAAAACCATGTTGGCCAGTACCGCGCCATAAAAAGTCGTAATCAGGGCGACAGCCATGGCCGGACCAATGGAACTGGGGTCATTCATATTCTGCAGCATCTGAATCAGACCGATAACCGTCCCGATCATACCCATGGCCGGAGCAAAGGCCCCCATAACCGCCATCACTTCCGCGCCAAGTTCATGCCGCTCTTCTAGGTAGCCAATCTCCAGTTCCAGAATATCCTGAATAACCTGTGGTTCAAACCCATCAACAGTAAGCTGCAGGCCTTTTCGTAAGTAATCGTCACCAACCTCACGCAGAACCGGTTCCAGAGCTAAAATCCCTTCCCGTCTGGCCCGGTTGGCGTACCCCATAAAGCGTTCAATAATGACAACCGGCGGCTCAATCTGGCTGAAAAATGTTTTTTTAATAACCCCCAGCACTCCGATAACATGCCCAAAAGGATAGTTGATAAGCGTTGCCCCAACTGTTCCGCCAAGAACAATCAGCATGGAGGGAATATTGACAAACAGCATCAGACTGCTGCCAGAGACAATAGCGCCTATAACCAGGGAGAAAGCAATAATTATTCCGGCAACGGTAGCGAGATCCATATTCTGTTCTTTTTAATCCTGTGTGGTTAATAAAAAATGACAATCTGTCCGTCAAAGCACCGGCCGCGGACCAAAAATCCTTGTTCCGATCCGGATAAGCGTTGCGCCTTCAGCAATCGCCACGGCAAAATCCGAAGTCATGCCCATAGACAAATGCGGCAGGGAAATATGAAAACGGTGTTCATTTTCCTCTTTCAACTCCCGTAACCGGGCAAAAAAAGGACGACTTTTTTCAGGTTCGGGCTGAATTGGCGGCATAAGCATCAACCCGTCAACCTGCAACGCTGAAAATTCCAGAAGCTGTTCCAAAAAACCAGGCAGCTCTTCTTCACTGATGCCTGACTTCTGTTCTTCCTTTGCCACGTTCACCTGCACCAGAATTCGCTGGCGCAGTCCAAGCTCTTCCGACTTGCTATGCAATCTCTGGGCCAGTTTAACAGAATCAACCCCATGAATAAGGGCAAAATTTCCAGCGGTGGCACTTGCTTTCTTGCTTTGCAGATGCCCGATAAAGTGCCAGCGAACATTTTGCTGGCAGCCAGCAATTTTTTCCTGCGCTTCCTGCAAATAATTTTCTCCAAAATCTATTTGACCTCGAGCGGCAAGAGCAGTTATGGCCTCAAGCGGATGGAATTTGGAAACAGCGATAAGGGTGACATCATCGGCAGAACGGCCGCAGGCTGCTGCGGCAGCCTGAATTTCCTGACACGTGGCTGTCCAGCGTGAAAAAAGTTCAGAAGTGTCCATACGAATCCCTGACAGGTTAAGGTTCTATTACAAAAGATCGTTACCCAAAACAGCGCTCAGGACATTTTTATCTTCTGTCCAGTTCTGCTGAACCCTGACCCAGAGTTCAAGAAAGATCTTGCTGCCCAGCATGGCGGCAATATCTTTGCGCGCGGCCCTGCCGATTTCTCTTAACCGGCTGCCGCCCTTGCCAATAACAATGCCTTTATGGCTGGGGCTGCCAACGGAAATAACCGCGCCAATCTGCACTGGATATGTTTTTTCGTCCCAGCTTTCAATTTCAACCATAACCTGGTAGGGGAGCTCTTTTTCCAGCTCCAAAAAAAGTTTTTCCCGAATAATTTCCGCGGCCATAAAGCGCAAAGACAGGGTTGAAAGCTGGTCAGACGGAAACATTGGTGGGGCAACAGGCAAAGAATGGACAACATGAGCCAACAAAACGTCCAGACCCTCCAGCGAGCGGGCCGAAACCGGAAAAATTTCCACTGCGGGAAGCATCTGGCTGAGCTGCGCGATCAGGGGCAGCAGCGCGGATTTATCCCGGAGCAGGTCGATCTTGTTCAAAACCAGGCTCAAGGGCAGCTCAATTTGGGACAGACGGGGAACCAACAGTTGCAAATCGTTTTGCAATTTATGTTGACTGTCGGCGTACCGTTCAGCATCAAGGACAAGGACAACAGCCTGGGCGGCAAGAAGCGAATTCCAGGCCGAGTCAACGAGCATCTTGTTCATTTTGCCTTTGTGCTTATGGATACCCGGAGTATCAATAAACACAATCTGTTTCGCCTCATCGTTCAAAATGCCTGTAATCTGGCTCCGGGTTGTCTGCGGCTTGGGTGAAACAATGGCCACCTTTTCACCGATAAGGGCATTGAGAAGAGTGGATTTACCCGCGTTGGGAGGGCCGATCAGGGCCACAACGCCGGATCTGAAATTGTCCATAACGTATCCGCAACCAAAGGATTAAAAATTATGAAAGACCTTATTATTGTTGAGTCTCCAGCGAAGATCAAGACCATAAAAAAATTCCTAGGACCAAAATATCTGGTTGAGGCATCAGTGGGCCATGTGCGGGACTTGCCGAGCAAAGACATCGGAGTTGATGAACAGCACGATTTCGCGCCGCAGTATCAGGTAATCCCAGGCAAAGATCAAGTTGTTGCCAGACTGCGCAAGGCCGCCAAAGCAGCAGACACCGTCTATCTGGCCCCTGACCCGGACAGAGAGGGTGAAGCCATTGCCTGGCATGTGGCCGAACTGATCAAAAAATATAACACAAATGTCAAACGGATTCAATTTAACGAAATTACGGCCAGAGCAGTCAAAGAGGCGCTGGCCAATCCCTCGGAACTGAACGAAAGCCTGTTCAATTCCCAGCAGGCCAGACGTATTCTTGACCGGCTGGTCGGATACAGGATTTCGCCCCTGCTCTGGAAAAAGGTCAAGCGCGGGATTTCCGCCGGCCGGGTGCAATCTGTCGCCCTGCACCTGATTGTGGCCCGCGAACGGGAACGCCAAGCCTTTATCCCTGAAGAATACTGGCCGTTCAAGGTCAAGCTCGGCTGCGAAAACGGACAGCATTTTACCGCTGATTTATGGAAGGTGGACGGCAGGCAAGCCCATATCCCGGATGAAAAAACCGCTCTGACCCTGGAAAAAAGTCTGCATGAACAGAATTTTTACGTGCACAGGGTAGAAGAAAAACAACGGGCCAGATACGCCAAGCCCCCCTTTACCACTTCCACCCTGCAGCAGGAAGCCAGCAACCGACTGGGCTTTACAGCCAAAAGGACCATGTCTGTAGCCCAGCGGCTCTACGAGGGCGTTGAACTGGGCACCCAGGGAACAACCGCCCTTATTACCTACATGCGTACCGATTCCGTCCGCATTGCCGAAGAGGCCCGCCAGCAGGCCAAAATATGGATAGAAAACGAACTGGGGAAAGATTTTTATCCGGCCAGGCCCAATATGTACAAATCACGCGGCGGGGCGCAGGAAGCGCACGAAGCCATTCGTCCGGTTGATCCGGCTCTGACTCCGGCCCAGGTTGCCTCTTTTCTACCGGGCGAACAGTTCAAGCTCTACAGTCTTATCTGGAAACGGTTCATGGCCTCGCAAATGGCACCGGCTAAGTTCTGGGACACAATCATTTTAAGCCAGAACGGACAGAGCTTGTGGCGTTCACGTGGCGAACGGATGATTTTCGCGGGTTTTCTGCAGGTCTGGGAGGAGAAAAAAACAGAGGCCGCGGACCAGCAGCTCCCGCAGGTCACACAAAACGACCCGCTCAAACTGCTCAAGGTGCACAAGGAACAAAAATTTACCCAGCCACCGGCCCGCTACACAGAAGCCTCGCTGGTGCGTTCACTGGAAGAAAAAGGCATTGGCCGTCCATCAACCTACGCCGCGATTATTTCCACACTCAAAGACCGGGATTACGTTGCCATACAGGAAAAACAGTTTGTGCCAACCGATCTTGGCGGCGTGGTCAATGATTTATTGAGCAACCACTTTACCACCCTTATGGACGTTGACTTTACCGCCAGAATGGAGGCTGATCTGGACAAGGTCGCGGAAGGCGAAAAAGACTGGAAAGACCTGATGCGGGCCTTTGCCGCGGATTTTTATCCTACCCTGGAAAAAGCGACGCAAAATATGGCGTCCGTAAAAGCCGGTCAGGAAAGCGGACTCAACTGCCCGGAATGCGACCAGCCACTTTTAATCCGCTTTGGACGCAATGGCAGCTTTCTGGCCTGCTCCAGCTATCCTGACTGCAAATTTTCCAGTGATTACCAGCGGGACGAAAGAGGCAATGTTGAAATCGTCAAAAATGACCTGCCCCAGGAGTCGGTTGGCAACTGCCCCCAATGTGGTAAACCTCTGCACCTGAAAAAAACACGGGCCGGCGGACGGTTTATCGGTTGTTCCGGCTACCCTGACTGCCGGCACGCCGCGCCTTTTGGCATAGACATTGCCTGTCCGGTTGAAGGATGCGACGGAGAAATCGTGGAAAAAAGCACCCGTTCCGGCAAGATTTTTTATGGATGCAACAAGTATCCCAAATGCGACTTTGCCGTGTGGGACTGGCCGGTTCCCGAACCTTGCCCGCTGTGTGAATCAAAGGTGCTTGTCTGCAAGGAAACCAAGGCACGGGGCAAACATATTGCCTGTCCGGTCAAGGGTTGCGCCTACTGGCGAAAACTGGAAGAATAAAAACATGGCAATCAGGAGGCCGCATGAACAATCTTTCTCCGAACCTTGAAGACTACCTGGAAACCATTTTTGTGCTGGAAAATGAACAAAAAGCGGCCAGAGCCAAAGACATCGCGGACAAGATGAATGTGCAGCGGGCCTCAGTGACAGGGGCGCTGCACAGCCTGTCTGAAAAAGGGCTTATCAACTATCAGCCGTACAGTTCTGTCACGCTGACGGCCGAAGGGTTCAAAAAAGCCTCAAATATTTTGTACCGGCACAAGGTATTATTTGAATTTCTGCACAATTTTCTTCAGCTTCCGGCAGAACTGGCCGATGAAAACGCCTGCCGCATTGAACACCAGATTGACGATCTGGTGCTGGAACGCCTGATTGACTTTGTCCAGTTCATAGAAAAAAGCCCACTGGCAAACCAAGACTGGCGTGAAAAATTTTCCGCGTCAGAAGACCCCGCCGAATAAAGGCCAAACGGACTTTTCAACCTTTTCTCCCATTTTTTTTCAAAAACACATTTTTTCCCTAAAGTTTTTTCCCCCTTGACCGATTGAGAAATTGACAACGGGGTGTTGTCAAAAAAATGGCAAGGAAGCCAAAAACATTTCAAGGAGGAAATATGTCTCTTGTTATTAACCACAACATGATGGCCATGAACGCCGGACGCAACCTGTCAACCTCATATAGCGCGCTGAGCGCCTCAACACGCAAGCTGTCTTCCGGTCTTCGGGTTGGAAACGCTGCTGACGATGCCGCGGGTCTGGCAATTCGCGAACTTATGCGTTCAGACATCGCAGCCATGAACCAGGGGATCAGAAACGCCAATGACGCTATTTCCCTGATTCAGAC
>CAUUHW010000005.1:0-172493 GCA_963545205.1 uncultured Desulfovibrionales bacterium | reverse complement strand
GCCCCCTGTCCGGAGATTTCACACCGTCCAGAGCGTCGTGGATGGTCCTTTCATCAAGCCAGTCCGTTCCTGTCCCGCACATGTTCGCCTCCTGAGCTGCTTTTCCCGTTTTTTCGCCTTTTCCTCGTCAGCCGGTGAAATCGATTCTGTTTTGCACCAAATGACAGCATGTGATGCTTATTTTCAAACTATTTCCATTTTTATAATACTTATATGGAAAAGACGCCAAGCCTATTTCTCTGTAACATGCGAAAATAAAAAATTTTATCCTTTATCGATGGGGAATGTTTAGTCTGAATTTTTCTTTGGAGATTTCAGATTATTTTAAAATATGCTACTTTTAAAAATTTCATGTCATCGTACACCCGTTTTGTAAAAAAGCAACCGTATTGTTGGCGAACAATGATTTTTGGGGGGGGAAGCGAGTGGCAGGGGTGTGGCCGGAGTGTGAGCGGCTGGAAATGGCGGGTCAAAAAACGTCCGGTTCCCGGGAAATTTCAGAAACCGGACGGCAAAAAGGCTTCAGGGGCTTGCCTCTGGCGGGACGCGGGTGTCTCGCAGAAAATACGCTATCCTTCCGTTTCTTCCATCTTTCTCCGCAGGGCCGCGCGGTCTGGGGCGCCATCGGTTTTCGGCAGCGAGTCCACGAAATCCATCCCCCGGACCACGGCCACCGGGCCGATTTCCTTGCGCAGATGGGCTTTCAGCATGCGGATGATTTCATCTCGGTCATCCAGCACGGCGAAGTCCGGCCGCAGGACGATGAAAGCCCGGCCCACCTCGCCCTTTATCTTGTCCGGGACACCGATGACAGCGGCTTCGGCCACGGCCTTGTGAGCCATCAGGGCCTTTTCCACCTCGGCGCAGCCGATGCGGTGCCCGGCGATGTTCATCACGCCGTCGTTTCTGCCGTGCACCCAGATGAGGCCGTCCTCGTCCCGGCTGGCCGTGTCGCCGGTCCGGTAATGTTTCCGGGCGTTCCAGTACGCCGCCTCATACAGTTCGGCCTTGCGGTAAAGTCCCAGCAGCATGGACGGCCACGGGCGGGTCAGCACCAGACCGCCCTTTTTGCCCGGAGGAACGGCCTGCCCTTCGCTGTCCACAATATCGGCCTCGATGCCGGGCAGGGGACGATGCACCGAGCCGGGTTTCAGCGCCGAGACGGGCAGGGGTGCGACCATGCAGGCGCCGGTCTCCAGTTGCCACCACGTGTCCAGAACCGGACATTGGGAGCGGCCTGCGTGCCTGTGCAGCCAGAGCCACGCCTCGCGGGAGATGCCTTCTCCGGCCGTGGCCAGCAGACGCAGGGTGGAGAGATCGTGCATGTGCGGGTACTGTCCGCCGTAGCGCATGAGCATGCGGATGATGGTCGGCGCGGTGTAGAGAATGGTCACGCCGTGACGGTCCACCATGTCCCAGATGCGGTCGGCCTGCGGGTAGAGAGGGTGCCCTTCGTACATGACCGTGGTGGTGCCCGCCACCAGTGGGCCGTAGACAGCGTAGCTGTGCCCGATGATCCAGGCCATGTCGCCGGTGCACCAGAAAATGTCCGTGGGCTTGATGTCGAAAATCCAGTCCATGGTACGGTGGAGGCCGACCATGTAGCCGCCGTGGCCGTGAATCACGCCTTTGGATTCCCCGGTGGAGTCGGCGGTGTGCAGGATGAAGAGCGGGTCGTCCGCATTCATGACTTCCGTGGCCGATTCCGGACGTTCCTGGCGGATGATGGCCTCGTACCAGACGTCTCTGGTTTCGCTCATGTCCACGTCCAGGTTGGCGCGGCAGGCCACGATGACGGTTTCCACGCAGGAGCAGCCGCTCATGAGGGCTTCGTCCACCGTGGCCTTGAGGGGCAGAAGCCGGCCGTTGCGGTAGAACCCGTCGGCCGTGAACACCAGCTTCGCGCCCAGTTCGGCGACCCGCTGGCGCAGCACCTTGGCCGAGAATCCGGAAAACACGCCGCAGTGGATCGCCCCGATCTTGGCGCAGGCCAGCATGGCCGTCACGGTCTGGGGAATGGGCGGCATGTACAGGACCACGCGGTCGCCTCTGGAGACGCCCAGGGAGCGCAGCGCGTTGGCCAGGCGGTTCACTTCGCGGTACAGCTCGTAGTAGGTGTATTTTTTACCGTCTCCGGCCTCGCCTTCCCAGATCAGGGCCAGTTTGTTCTTGTTGACGGTGAGGATGTGGCGGTCCAGAGCGTTATGGACGATGTTGCATTGCCCGCCCGGAAACCATGTGTGCCGGGGCGCGCGGGAAGAGTCGAGCACCGCGTTCCACGGGCGGAACCAGTCCAGCTCCCGGGCCGCGTCCGCCCAGAATTCCAGACCCTTGTTTCGGGCCGAGGCGTACGCCGCGCTCAGTTCCTGAGGATTGACGTTGGCCTCGATGACCGTCTGGGGCAGGGGGCGGAATACAAGTTCCCCGTTGTGGGCGGAGTCGTTCATGACTGTCTCCTTGGTGCGGCGTACTTTACTCATGGCGTAACCTGGCGGAGCGGCCGGAAGGAAGCGTTTCCCGGTCAGCGGCGGCTGGGGTCAGGCGAACGATTCTAGAGTTGCAGGATTTTCTTCAGCTCCCCGATGCGGCGGCGGCTCACGGGCAGTTCGATTTTCTTGCGCCCGGCCGTGCGCAGCATGAAATTGCCTCCGGGCATGGAAGCGATTTCCGTGACCATGTCCAGATTGACCAGATATTTGCGGTGCACCCGGCAGAAGCGGTGCGGGCGCAGCCTCGGCTCCAGGTTTTTCAGGCGGTAGGAGGTCAAAAACCGCTCCTGGGCGGTGTGCACGAAGCTGTAGTCCTCGTAGGCCTCCACGTAGACGATCTGCGTGTAGGGGATGAGGATGTGGCGTCCGTCCTGGTTGACCGGCAGCTTCTCTATTTCCGGCGTGCGTTCGCGGTTCACGTCCCACGCCTGCCGCAGGGCGTCGACGAAGCCGTCTTCCTCGTCGCCCAGATCCAGACGCAGGGGCGCTTCGTCCGGGCCCGATGCGCGGGATGGCCTTGCGGGCGCGGACGCCGTCTTGCGGGGCACAAGGGGGCGCAGGCGGTCGATGGTGCGCATGAGCCGCTCCCGGCTGGCGGGCCAGAGCAGGTAATCCGCCGCGCCCAGCTCGAAGGCTGCGAAGGCGTGGTCCTCCTCCGAGGCCAGAAAGACCAGAGCGGGCGGGTCGTCGCTTTGGGCCAGATAGGCGGCCAGTTCCATGCCGCTGACCCCGTGGGGCAGGTCCGTGCCCAGGAAAAAAATGTCGTAGGGGATGAAAGAGCGCATTTCCAGCGCCTCGAAGGAAGAGACGGCCTCGCCCAGGACGCGGATTTCCTTGACGGGGGCGAGCATGTCCCGCAGCCGGGCCCGGACCGAAGAGTCCGGATGGAGGAGAAGGGTTTTGAGGCTGGTCATGGAAGCTGCCGGTTTGCGGACCGCCCGGACCTGCGGTGCGGTTTCCGCCGGGCCAGACCGCTCTATGTCCGATCGGCGAACATCTCAAGCCCCGCCGCCCGCAGCCGGGCCGCCTTGCGGGTCATTGGACATCGGCGGGGAATTTTTCTATCGGCAGCCATTTGGTATCCGCAAAAAAGGGAGTGCCCGCTCGCCTATGGCCAGACAAGAGCACATCAGAAATTTCAGCATCATCGCCCACATCGATCACGGCAAGTCCACCCTGGCCGACCGGATCATGGAACAGACCGGGCTCATTTCCGACCGCCAGAAGAAAGACCAGTACCTGGACCGCATGGAGCTGGAACAGGAACGCGGCATCACCATCAAGGCCCAGACTGTCCGCATCCCCTACACTTCCGCAAAGGGCGGAAAATACATTCTGAACCTCATCGACACGCCCGGCCATGTGGACTTCTCCTACGAGGTGTCCCGCAGTCTGGCCGCCTGCGACGGCGCCCTGCTGGTGGTGGACGCCACCCAGGGCGTGGAGGCCCAGACCCTGGCCAACGTGTACATGGCTCTGGACAACGATCTGGAAGTGCTGCCCGTGCTGAACAAGGTCGATCTGCCCAGTGCCGAGCCCGAACGGGTGTCCGAAGAGATCGAGGAAGTCATCGGCCTGGATTGCACGAATGTGATTCAGGTCTCGGCCAAGACGGGTCTCGGCGTGGACGCGCTGCTGGAAAATCTGGTGGAGAAGGTGCCCCCGCCCAAGGGTGATACGGACGCGCCCCTGAAGGCTCTTATCTTTGATTCCTGGTACGACTCCTATCAGGGCGTGGTGGTGCTGTTCCGCATTCTGGAAGGCCGGATCAGAAACGGCCAGCGCATCCAGATGTGCGCCACGGGCAAGAAGTTCGAGGTCACCAAGCTCGGCGTGTTTTCGCCGGAGCCCATGGACATCGCCAGTCTGGGCGCGGGCGAGGTGGGCTTTTTGTGCGGCGCCATCAAGGAACTGAAAGACGCCCAGGTGGGCGATACCATCACCGATCCCGAACAGCCCACGGCCGAGCCCTTTCCCGGCTTCAAGGCCATAAAGCCCATGGTCTTCTGCGGACTCTATCCGGTGGAACCGGCGGAGTACGACACTCTGAAATCCGCCCTGGAAAAGCTGCAACTCAACGACGCCGCCCTGCACTACGAGCCCGAAACATCCCAGGCCCTGGGCTTCGGATTCCGGTGCGGGTTTCTGGGCCTTCTGCACATGGAGGTCATTCAGGAGCGGCTGGAGCGGGAGTTTCAGGCCAAACTCATCGCCACGGCTCCTTCGGTCATCTACCGGGTGACCAGAACCGACGGCGCGGTGCTGGACATCGACAATCCGAGCAATCTGCCGCCTCAGGAAAAGATCGCCTCCATCGCCGAACCCTTCGTGCGCATGGAAATCCATGTGCCGGGCGAGTTCGTGGGCAACGTGCTGGGCCTTTGCGAGGAGAAGCGCGGCATCCAGAAAGACATGCGCTACCTGACATCCACGCGGGTGGTCATCAGCTACGAACTGCCTTTCGCGGAAATCGTGTACGACTTTTTCGACCGCCTCAAGTCCGTGACCAAGGGCTTCGCCTCGCTGGACTACGAGGTCATCGACTACAGGGAGGCCGACCTGGTGAAGCTCGACGTGCTCATCAACTCCGAGCCCGTGGATGCCATGGCCGTCATCGTGCACCGTTCCAACGCGGCCTACCGGGGCCGGGCCCTGGCTCTCAAGCTGAAGCGGGTCATCCACCGCCAGCTTTTCGAGATCATCATCCAGGCGGCCATCGGCAGCAAGATCATCGCCCGGGAACGGGTCGCCCCCTTGCGCAAAAACGTCACGGCCAAATGTTACGGCGGTGACATCACTCGCAAGCGTAAACTTCTGGAAAAACAGAAGGAAGGTAAAAAGCGCATGAAGCGCATGGGCAGCGTGGAAATCCCTCAGGAAGCTTTTCTGGCCGCGCTGCAACCAGATGAATGACACGGCTGCACCCCGGCCGGAATCTTCCCTACCCCTCAACACCGATCAGGCAGACATATGAATCCCCGTTGGCAGACAATGCTCAAGGAATATGCCGAAGCGCTCATCGTGGCGCTGGTGCTGGCCTTTTTCATCCGTTCCTTCGTGATCCAGGCGTTCAAGATCCCGTCCGGCTCCATGCTGCAGACGCTTCAGATCGGCGACCATCTGCTGGTGACCAAATTCGCCTACGGCGTGAAGATCCCCTTCACCAACATCATGGTTTACGAGCGCGAAGGCCCCCGGCACGGAGACATCATCGTCTTCGAGTTTCCGGAGGACCCCTCCAAGGATTTCATCAAGCGGGTCATCGGCACGCCCGGTGACGTGATCGAAATCCGGGACAAACAGGTCTTCCGCAACGGGGAAATGCTGAACGAGCCCTACGTGCAGCACGTGCACTCCGCCATTGTGCCCCAGCGGGACAATTTCGGCCCCATCACCGTGCCGGAGGGCAAGTATTTCGTTCTCGGCGACAACCGTGACGAATCCTACGATTCCCGCTTCTGGGGTTTTGTCGAGCGCAGGACCATCGCGGGCAAGGCCCTCATTCTGTACTGGTCCTGGGAAAGCCTGTTCAGCATCCGCTGGGAGCGCATCGGCCAGCTGGTGGAATGAGATGATCGCCAAGGTCGCCACCGCCGCCCTCCACGGCATCGACGGGTTTTCCATCGAGCTGGAAGTGGATCTGGCGCGCGCGGGCATACCGGCCTTCACCATGGTTGGTCTGGCCGAAGGGGCGGTGCGGGAAAGCAAGGAACGGGTTTTCTCGGCTCTGAAGAATTCGGGATTCCGGCTGCCGCCCAGCCGCATCACCGTGAACATGGCCCCGGCCGATATCCGCAAGGAAGGGTCGGCCTATGACCTGCCGCTGGCCCTGGGGCTGCTGGCGGGAGCGGAAGTGGTGCCGCAGGAAAAGCTCTCGGGCCTCTATCTGGTCGGGGAGCTTTCCCTTTCCGGGGAACTCAAACCCGTCCCCGGCGCGCTGTCTCTGGCCCTGCGCGCCCGCGAGGCCGGAGCGCGGGGCATTGTGGTTCCGGCCGGAAACGGGCCGGAAGCGGCCGTGGTTCAGGAGCTTTCCGTACATGCGTGCTCTTCTCTGGGACAGGTGGTGCGTTTCGTTCTGGGCGAAGAGGATGTGCCTGCCCTGAGCTGCGAGGTGGACGACCTCTGGAGCGGCCGCACGCGGTTCATGCAGGACTTCGCCGAGGTCAAGGGGCAGGAGCGGGCCAAGCGGGCCATCGAGATCGCCTGCGCCGGAAACCACAATCTGCTTTTCATCGGCCCGCCGGGCAGCGGCAAAACCATGCTGGCCAGCCGTATTCCCACGGTCCTGCCGCCTCTGACCTTCGCCGAGGCCCTGGAAGTGACCAAGGTCCATTCCGCTGCGGGCAGGCTGCCTTCAGGCCATGCGCTCATCGTCTCCCGTCCGTTCCGTTCTCCCCACCATACCATTTCCGATGCCGGGCTCATCGGCGGCGGACAGTATCCGCGTCCGGGGGAGCTGTCGCTGGCCCATCGCGGAGTGCTCTTTCTGGACGAGCTGCCGGAATTCAGAAAACATGTGCTGGAAGTTCTGCGGCAGCCCCTCGAAGAGGGGCGGGTGACCATCGCCCGGGCCGCCGTGTCTCTGGAGTATCCGGGCAACGTGATGCTGGTGGCGGCCATGAACCCGTGCCCGTGCGGCTATCTGGGTGACCCGCAACATGTGTGCTCCTGTTCGGCCGTGCAGGTGCAGCGGTACCGTTCCCGGCTTTCCGGGCCCCTTCTGGACCGCATCGACCTGCATGTGGAAGTCCCGGCCGTACCGTACCGGGATCTGAAGCGTGGTGCGGGGCAGGTGGGCTCCGCCGCCATGCGTGAACGCATCGACGCGGCCAGGGCGGTGCAGCGCGCGCGGTACGCCGGGCTGCATTTTTCCTCCAACTCCGAATTGTCGGGCAAATGGCTGGAGCGGTTCTGCCCGGTGACGGAGGCTGAGCACGCTTTTCTGGAGAAGGCCGTACAGCGTCTGGGCATGTCGGCCAGGGCCTTCACCCGTGTGCTGCGCATTGCCCGGACCATCGCCGACATGGCCGGGGAAGACGCCCTGACCGTGCAGCATCTGGCCGAGGCCCTGAACTACCGGGGCCTGGACCGGCAGAGCGAAAGCTGAGACAAGAACATCATGGAAGAATAACAGAAAAAACTGAGCGCGTTTCCGTTCATCCTGGGCGGCATGTCTTTCATTCCCCTGATCGACGTGCCTTTCGGTGTCATCGCCATCATATGGCAAGGCGGGAGGCCGGACGCTTGCGCTGGCCGGATTCGGGGGAATAGCCTGCACAATTATCCTTTGCCCGGCTCTTTTTTACTTCGGATTTGTGCAACGCGGCGGAGTTTACGATGATCTGCAGAAGCAGCTCTCGGAAACCACGATTACTTCGTTGGTTCAATCCATTGAATTTTACAGAGTCCGGAGCGGAAACTATCCGGAATCGCTGGAAACGCTTCATAAGTTCATGCCCGAGGCTCAAGCGCTTCAAGTTTTTGCGACCCGGCTTGTATAACCGCCGGGGAAGAACCCGGATATTACCATTGAGTTAGCCGACGCCGACCACTATTGCCTGCTGCGTGTCGGCGTGGACGGACGCCCATTCAAGGTGGGATGGGTTAGAAGCCGGTGATTTTCCAGAAGGACCTATTCGCCGTTTTGAGCGGGTGACATCCCGCTGGCGGTAATGCCAGTGCCCACGGGGATTCTCGCTCAAATCTTCGCGGAGCGCGCTTTGCGCAAGCGGGCATTTCGGACGGCAGGCGCCCTATTCATGCCGCAGGGCGTCTATGGGATTGAGTCCGGCCGCGCGCCGCGCCGGGAAGTAGCCGAAAATGACCCCGATGGCCGCCGAGAACAGAAACGAGACGATGTTGATGAGCGGATCGAAAATATAGGGCACGCCCATGATCCCGGCCAGAATTCTGGACGCGGCCATGGCCAGCGCGATTCCGGCCAGTCCTCCGAGGCTCGACAGCACCACGGCCTCGATGAGAAACTGCATCAGCACCTCCCGCTCCAGAGCGCCGATGGCCAGACGGACCCCGATTTCGCGGGTCCGCTCCGTGACCGAAACGAGCATGATATTCATGATGCCGATGCCGCCCACCAGCAGACTCACGGCGGCCACCGCTCCGAGCAGCATCGTCAGCACCCTGGTGGTGCCGGTCAGGACCTCGGCCAGCTGGCGGGTATCCATGACCTGAAAATCGTCATCCTCGTTCTCTCCGATATTGCGCCGTTCTCTCAAAAGCAGCGTGAGCTGCTCCTTGACGGCGTCGATGGATGCCCCGTCCCGGACGGACAGGCTCAGGAACTGGATGTCCTGACTGCCCGTCAGCCTGCGCTGCACCGTGCGCAGGGGCATGACCACCACGTCGTCCTGATCCGAACCCATGCCCGACTGTCCCTTGGACTTGAGCACTCCGACAATTTCGCAGGAAAACTGATTGACGCGGATCTCGCTGCCCACGGGATTCTGACCGCCGAAGAGTTTTTCCCGCACTGTTTCCCCGATGACGCAAACGGCCTTGCCGGCCCGCTCCTCGGTGTCGCTGAAAACGCGCCCGGCGCTCAGTTTCCAGTTGCCTGACGGAAAATAATCTTCCGTGGCGCCGCAGATCTCAGTGGACCAGTTGTTGGCCTGGTACACGGTGGTTCCGGAGGTCCGGACCTGCGGGACGACGTATTCGGCGTCGGAAATCTGGCTGCGCACGGCGTCCGCGTCGGCGGATTTGAACTTCGGGGCGGAGCCGGAACCCGGTCCGAAACGCTGGCCCGGACTGACCATGACCAGATTGCTGCCCATGCTGGAAATTTCGTCGGACACCGATTTGGTGGCTCCGTTGCCCAGAGTGACCATGGTGATGACGGCGGCCACGCCGATGACGATGCCCAGAATGGTCAGAAAGGAGCGCATGAGATTGCGGCGGATGGCGCGCATGGCAAGAAGAAGTGTGTTCCAGAGCATCAGGCGGTTTCTCCATTGCGGCGGTCGCTGTCCACCCGTCCGTCCACGAAATGCACCACGCGCCGCGCATAGGCCGCGATGCCGGGTTCATGGGTGACCATGAGCACGGTGATGCCTTGGTCGCGGTTGAAGGAGACGATCAGATCCATGATTTCCTCGCTGGTGCGCGTGTCCAGATTTCCCGTGGGTTCGTCGGCCAGCAGCACCGAAGGCGAAGTGACTATGGCCCGGGCGATGGCCACGCGCTGCTGCTGCCCGCCGGACAGTTCGGCCGGCGTGTGGTGCTCCCAGCCTTCCAGCCCGACCTGTTTCAGGGCGGCGCGGGCCAGGGTGCGGCGCTCGGATGCGGCGTGACCGCGATAGATGAGCGGCAGTTCCACGTTTTCCAGAGCCGTGGTGCGTGCCAGCAGATTGAAGCCCTGGAACACGAAGCCGAGAAAATGCCGCCGCAACAGCGCGCGCTGATCCCGCTCCAGACGTTCGACAGGCACACCCAGGAATTCGTAGGTGCCGCCGGAAGGCGTGTCGAGACAGCCCAGAATGTTCATGGTCGTGGACTTGCCGGAGCCGCTCGGCCCCATGACCGCCACGAAATCCCCGTTTTCGACGGACAGGTCGATGCCCTTCAGGGCCTGGAAGGCAAGGCGTCCCTGCCCGTAGGTCTTGGTGACGCCGGACAGCCGGATGAGAGGACCGCTCATGACGCGTTTACCAGGGATTCCGTGATGACCTCCATGCCTTCCCGCAGTTCTCCGCCGGTTACTTCGGTCATGTATCCGTTGGTGGCGCCGGTACGGATGGCGACGGCCTCCGGCAGCCCGCCGCGCAACACCCAGACATGGGGCGAAGAGGCGTTGACGGCCTGGGTTTTGGGAGCCGGCTGCGGCGGCCGGGGCATGAATGAGTCCATCAGGTCGGAGGACTGCTTTGCCGGATCACCCGTCGGCGGCGTGAAACGCAGGGCCGCGTTGGGCACAAGCAAAACCTTGTCGCGCGTCAGGGTGGTGATCTCGGCGTTTCCGGTCATGCCGGGCCGCAGGGACAGATCTTCATTGGTCACCGCCAGAACGGTCAGATAGGAGACGACTCCGTCTTTCGTCTGCGCTCCGTAGCTGACTCTGGTGACGGTGGCGTTGTACTGGCGGCCGGGCCAGGCATCGACTGTAAAGGTGGCGCTCTGCCCTTCGCTGACTTTGCCGACATCGGCCTCGTCCACGTCAACCTGCAGTTTCATGGTGGACAGGTTTTCGGCCAGCGTGAAGAGCACCGGCGCCTCGAACGACGCGGCCACGGTCTGCCCCGGTTCTATCTTGCGCTTCAGGACCACGCCGCTGATGGGGGAGCGGATGCTCGCCTTGGACAGATTGGTTTCGGCGGAGCGCAGTTCCGCCTTGGACTGGACCACGCTCGCCTCGGCACTGGCCACATTGGCCTCGGCCCGCCTGAAAGCGGCCTCGGCCGCGTCCATCTCGGTCCTGGCCGGAGCCTTGCCGCCGGAGAGACGCGACACGTCGCGGTAACGATTCAGCGCGGTGCGGGTTTCAGACAGGGTGGCCCGCATCTGCACCACCTGGGCCTCGGCCATGGCCAGACTGGCTTTGGACCTGGTCACCGCGTCCTGCAGCGTGGCGGTGTTCAGGCGCGCGACGACCTGGCCTTCCTGGACGCGGTCGTTGATGTCCACCAGCACCTCATCCACGATACCGGAAAGTTCGCTGCCCACATCCACTTGGTTGGTGGGCTCCAGGTTGCCCGTGGCCGAAATCCTGACCACCAGTTGTCCGATGGCCGCCGCCTCGGTCTTGAAGCGGGGCCTTGCCGCGTCATTTCCGGAACGCATGAAATATCCCGCAGCCGCTCCGGCGAGGGTCAGAAAGATCACGGCCAGCCATATCCAACGGCGTCTGGAACGGCCGGAGGAATGCGCCGCAATGAGTTGTTTCAGGGCTTCGCCCTGACGTGTGTTGTCGTTCATGTTTTTTGTTCCTCAGAGTGCCGGGTCCGGCCCGGGTTGCGCAGACCATCCTCCGCCGAGGGCCTTGTACAGTTTGATGACGGAGGTCACGGCGTCCGCCCGGCTCTCGGCCAGACTGTCCTCCACGGACAGCAGGGTGCGCTGGGTTTCGAGCACCATCTGGAAATCCTTCAATCCGGCCTCATAGTTCCACCGCGCCAATTCCGCCGCGCGGCTCGCGGCCGCGACAGCATCGGTCAGAGCCACGGCCCGTTCCCGGCTCCGCAGCAGGCCGGACAGCGCGTCTTCCACTTCCCGCAGCGCTGTGAGTACGGCCTGTTCGTAGGCGACGGCGGCCTGTTCCCGTACGGCGTCCTGAATTTCCACCTGATTGCGAAGCTTGCCCGCATTGAAGACCGGCGCGGTAATGCCGGACAAAAGGGACCATGCCGCCGCATCCGTTCCACCGAGGCCACCCGGGGTCAGCGCTTCGAGACCGATGCTGCCGGAAAGCGTCAGGGATGGATAACGGGCCGCTTCGGCCACGCCCACGCGAGCCGTTTCCGCGGCCAGGGAGCGTTCCGCCGCCCGGATATCCGGGCGCTGACGCAGCGTGTCGGCCGGGATGCCCACGGCGAACCGGTGGGGAACCACGGGCAATTCGCCGCCGGAGCCCAGCCGTTCGGCCAGGGCGCCGGGCGCTTTGCCCAAGAGCGTCTCCAGAGCGTGCCGTGCCTCGGCCAGACTGGCTTCCAGAACGGGGAGCCGGGCCCGAGTCTGCTCACAATCACCACGCGCCCGCTCCACATCCACATCCCCGGCAAGACCGGCCTCGGCCCGCCACATGGTGATTTCCAGAGTTTCAGACTGGCTGCTGAGATTGTCACGGGCAATGCGCAGTCTTTCCTGAAAACCGCGCACCATCACATAATTAAGCGCCACTTCGGCGGCGAGGGAAACCCGCGCCTGATCCAAAGAGGCTTCGGCAGATTCGGTATCAGCCGTTGCGGCCTCAAGGCTTCGGCGGACACCGCCGAAGACGTCCACCTCCCAGGAGGCGTCAAGACCGGCATTGTACAATTCACCGATCCGGCCGGAACCGCTTTCCTTGCTGGACTGGCTTCGGGTTGCACGGCCCGTGGCGCTGACGGACGGAAAAAATCCGGCCAGGGCCACGGCGCGGCGCGCACGGGCCTCGCGCAGCCGGGTCACGGCCAGACGCATGCCGGGGCTGGCTTCCAGAGCCTCTTCCACGAGCCGGGCCAGCAGCGGGTCGCCGAGACGTTTCCACCACCGGCCGATGTCATCCGGTGAAGCGGTAGTGATGGTGTCCGTGTCTTCGGCCTGGCTCCAGCCAACCGGCATATCCAGGCGGGGCGGAGCGTAATCCAGCCCCACGGATGCGCATCCCGCCAAGGCAAGCACAACAGGCAAGAGCAGCAAGCGCACGCTCATGGCCGCCCGTCTCCGGTCCCGCCGCCGAAATTCTGCCGCATGCGCAATGAGCATGGGTTGAATGCACACGCTCGCGATGCATGACCCGCAAAAATAAATTTTCTGTTCTCCGGCATCGGGTCTGAGCAGTTCACGCACCACGGACAGGGCTTTCTCCCAGAGGGGATTGAGCTCCTTGTGCATGGCTTCCCGCAACAGCCCCGTGGGATTGACGATTTCCATCTGGGAGATGAAAAAATCCTTGGTTTCCGGGTCAGTCAGCCTTTCCGTGAGCGCCCGCATCTGGCCGCGCAGGCGCTCCTCGGCGGGAGCGTCGGGACTGATGTCGCCGTCCGGCGGATGCTTGCGCATGGATTCGGTCAGGCAGTGCCACCAGGTTTCCTGGTAGAGGGCATCCCTGGTCCCGAAATAATAGTTCACGGCGGTGATATTGGCTTTAACGCGCTCGCAGATCCCGGCGATGGTGGCCCTATGGAAGCCTTTCCGCACGAATGCTTCGGACGCGGCCGCCAGCAGTTTTTCCCTGAGCGGTTTTTCTTTTTCCATGACGTCTCTAAAATGAAAGGTTCTAGACCATCAGACTATCGTCTGGAAGACTAGAAAAATGTTTGAAAACAGCAGGTTAAGTCGATAGTCGGAAAGATTGTTGAATGCTTCGGCATCGACATTGACGCTGCCAGAACCTCTCTGCTCCTGAAGCTGAACAGAAAGACCGTGAACAGGTATTCTCTGGTTTTCAGGCGTTTAATTTATCTCCATCAGGTGCCCCAAAAGGAGTAACTACTCGGTGTGGTTGAGGTTGATGAAAGTTTCTTTGGCCCGCCCGGGTTCGTGGCCGGCCCGGCCCTCGAAAAAGAGGCCGGGGCACGCTCAAGCAGCCGGTCTTCGGCATCTGTGAGCGTGACGGAGCGGCTTACACAGAGCTGGCCACGGACTGCCCGGCCAGAACGCTTCAAGCCATCATCAGGGGCAAGGTTTCGCCTGAGAGCATTATCCATTCCGACTGCTGGAAAGGCTATGACGGACTGGTGGATGTGGGGTACGACAAACACTTCCGCATCAACAAATCCAGACATTTTGCGGAAAAATCGGTCCACATCAACGGCATCGAAGCATTCTGGAGCTTTACAAAACGCCGCCTGGCAAAGTTTAACGGTGTGAAGCAGAATTTCGAGCTCCACCTCAAGGAGTGTGAACGGCGCTACAACCGGACGCTGCCACAACTCCTCGCCAGCCTCAGACTTTTGGTGGCAAAGAACAATAAACTGATGGTCTAGAGCCATACAAATTCAATCGGGCGTTTGTTTCGAACCTTCCGCCATGTCAAGGGAAAATGACGGGCGGTGCGGAGCCGGGTTGTCAGCCTGCCGCCGGGTGATGTAGCGGAACGCATGACTTCAACCGGAGGAATTCGCCATGCCGTTGCCTTTCGCGAACCGCGCCTATGCGGGCACTCTCACCCGCCGCGACTTCATCAAGCTCTCGGCCCTGGCCGCCCTGTCCACGGCGGCGGGCTGTGCCACCAACCCAGTCACCGGTCAGAGCCAGTTCATGCTTATGGGTGAAGGTGAGGAGATCCGGCTCGATAAAACGGCTTCTCCCCACCAGTTTTCGGCCGACTACGGCCAGATCCAGGATTCCGCCTTGAATTCCTATGTGGCGGGTGTGGGTACGGCTCTGGACAGGGTCTCCCACCGTCCGCACATGCCCTATAATTTTCATGTGGTGAACGCGACCTACATCAATGCCTACGCCTTTCCAGGCGGCAGTATCGCCGTGACCCGGGGCATTCTGGCGGAGCTGGACAACGAAGCCGAGCTGGCCGCCCTGCTCGGACACGAGCTCGGGCATGTGAACGCCCGGCATACGGCGGCCCGCATGTCCAAGGGCAAGCTTCTGGGCGCCCTGGTGGGCGGCGCAACGCTGCTGGCCGGAGCCAAGAGCAAGACCCTGGGCGACCTGGCCGGAACCCTGGGCGGAGCCGGGGCGGGCCTGCTGCTGGCCAGCTACAGCCGGGACGACGAGCGCCAGGCTGACGATCTGGGCATGGAATACATGGTCCGGGCCGGATACACTCCCGAAGGCATGGTCGGGCTCATGGACGTATTGCGGTCCATGAACAAGCGTCAGCCGAGCGCCATCGAGACCATGTTTTCCACCCATCCCATGAGTTCGGAACGGTATGAAACCGCCGTGAAATCCTCCCGCACCCGCTTTGGCGACAGAAAGGGCCAGTCCCTGAATAGGGAGCGGTACATGGATTCCACGGCCCGGCTGCGCAAGCTGGCTCCCATGTTCAAGCTGTTTCAGGAGGGGGACAAGGCCATGTCCTCCAAGGACTACGCCGTGGCCGAGGATCGTTACGCCCGGGGTCTGAAGATTTCTTCCGACGACTACGCCGGGTTGGTCATGATGGCCAAATGCCAGATCGCGCAGAAAAATCCCAAGGCGGCGCGGGGCTATGCGGACAAGGCCCGCAAGAGCTACCCGGCCGAGGCTCAGGCGCATCACATTCATGGTGTGGCGGCCATTCAGCAGAAGGACTATGCCGCAGCTCTGACCGATTTCAGCAACTACGAGCGGCTTTTGCCGGGCAATCCGGCCACGATCTTCCTGAAGGGTTTTGCCTATGAGGGCATGCAGGACAAGCAGCACGCGGCCGAACAGTACGCCCGCTACCTGAAGACGACCAATCAGGGTGAAATGGCCGAGCACGCCTATTCCCGCCTGAAAAGCTGGGGCTATCTTTAATTCGTTCCGGCGTGCTGCATGGATTGGAGAATTTCGGAACATCGACCGTCATTGCGCGGGCCGCGCATCAGATGATTTGAGGACGTCAATGAAGCGAATCATCCTGCTTTTGGTGCTGTTTCTTGCTTTGTCTCCCATGGCAGCCATGGGGGCGGAGTTTTTCGATACGGAGTCCTCGGCGATCTCGGCGTTCATCCGCACCAAGACCCAGGAGGCGGACGTCCTTTCCCGTGATGTGGAAGCCCTGCAGAAGCGTCTGGAACAGAGCCGGCCCGTCATCACGGACATGCTGGCCAAGGCGCGGGAGCGCGTACAGACCCTCGAAGTGGTCGCACGCATGGTCAAAACCAATCCCTACGACATGCGCGTGGCCCTGGCCGATGCCAGATACGCCCAGATTTCCCTGACCAAGGAGTTCCAGCAGCTGGAACTTCTGAGCAAGGATGTGGCGGCGAAACAGCAGGTCGCCCAGTCCCTGTCCGAGGATCTGGAGCGCAAATGGACCACCGGCATGAACGCCACCTTGCGCGGAGAAATCCAGGCCCTGCGCAAGAGCGCGGATGCGGCCTCCAAAAAGATGAAGACGCTGCGGGAGCAGCTGGAAGCGATCAATTCTTCCGTCAGCGACGTGCAGACCGGAGTTTCCGGCTGGATCACAAGTTTTGAATCGCAACTGACCGAAATCTGGAAAGCGGATTTTCTGGAAAAGAAGACTTTCCACCTGCTGCCCGACTCCGGAGAGAACAGCCTCGCGGGCATCGCGGACTGGTACGCCAACATGAAGACCTTCGCCGAGGAACAGTTCACGGCCATTACCGAAGAGCCGGGCTGGGCCGGGACTTTCGCGCTGTTCTGGCTGCCGTTCATCGTGGTCAGCTGCGTGGCCGTCCGCCACTTGTACAAGCTGTTTGAAAACATTCACACCAGAGGCCGGGTCGCGGCGATCCTGGGCATCCTGTGCCTTTCCCTGGGCCTTTCCCTGCTGGCCGCGTTTTTTTCGGGCAAGGTCCGTCAGACCTCGTTTCTGCTGTTCTGCACGCACTTTTTCGCGCTTATCGGCGTACAGGCCCTGGCCTGGGTTTTCCGGAACGTGAAGGGCATTCCGCCCCGCCAGATATTGCAGCCTCTCTGGCCTCTGGGCGTGCTGTCGATCACTGTGGCCCTGCTGGACCTGCTGCGCCTGCCGGACTGGTTCGAGCATCTGGTGTGGGTCATTCTGCTGGTGCTGAGCAGCCTCTTTTTCGGGATGATCCAGCCTGTCCGGCGTTATGAACGCTTCATCCGCAGGGCGCATCCTTATGTGCTGGCAGTGCTGGTGGCCGTGGCCATCCTCGGCTGGGGCAATCTGGCCATTCTGGCCAGCACGCTGTGGGGCGTGGTGGCTTTGGCCATACAGCTGTCTTTGGGGGCTGTCAGTGTGGTGCGCGTGTTTTTCGAGCGCATGGACAAGACCGGCATGCGCGCCGTGGCGGCGGACCTGGGCGTGACGGCGCTGACTCTGCTCGTCTATCTGGTCACGGCTTTGGGGGTGATCACCTGGATCACCGTGAATCTGGGCACCAGCGTGGTTTTCGAGAAACTCTCCACCCTGGAATTCAGCTGGGGGAATTTTTCCTTCAATTTTCTGCGGCTCGGCGTGGTGCTTCTTCTTTTCCAGGTGGTCCGCTCCCTGATTGCCGTATGGAAAACAGTGCTGGCAGGGGATCGTCTGGGGTGGAAGAATATCGACCGGGGTGCGGCGGCCTCCCTGCAGCGTATCGGCATGTACTGCCTGTGGATGCTCTTCGGACTGGTGAGCCTGAATCTGCTTGGCATCAGCCTGAGCAATTTCGCCGTTATTGCTGGCGGTTTGTCCGTGGGCATCGGCTTCGGCATGCAGACCATCATCAGCAACTTCATCAGCGGCCTGATTCTGTTGTTCGACCGGGCCATCCAGCCCGGAGACGTGATCGAGGTCAACGGGGTCTGGGGCAAGGTCATGAGTGTGAATATCCGCAACACCGAGGTGCAGACCTTCGACAACGCCAAGATTTTCGTGCCCAATTCAACGCTTATCGCCAACAATCTGACCAACTGGACCCATCGCAACGATGTGCGCATGCGGCGGGACGTGCTGGTGGGCGTGGCCTATGGGTCGGACATACAGCTGGTGAAGAAGCTGCTGCTGGAATCGGCCACGGAGCATCCGGCGGTTCTGAGCAGCCCCGAGCCGGCGGTGATTTTTTCCAATTTCGGAGCCAGTTCGCTGGACTTCACGCTGCGTTTCTGGGTCCGGCATGTGGATCTGGGCGTGTCCGCGTCATCGGAAATCCGGGAAGCCATTGACCGCAAATTCCGGGAGCACGGCGTGGAAATTCCCTTTCCGCAGATGGATGTACATGTGCGTTCCGGCGACGGCGCGGTGCGTGTGGAAATGGAAGATGGCCTGCGGAAGCATGTTGAGGCCGCGAGGGAAGGCGCGGAGAAATAGCCGGTCCAGCCTGAAAGCTTATTGCGGGCGATCGTCCGGTCGCTTGTCTTTTGCCCAGAGGGCAGCGTTATGCCGGGAACCGCCCACGTTGTTCGAACTTTCCGGAATACCCCCTTTTCAGCCGGTTATTGTCCCTGACCGCCCGGTACGTTGCCGGTACGGAACAGTCCGGCCAGAAAGCGGAAGATTCTTTTCACTCCAGCCCAGATTCTGGGCAGCAGCCAGATCACGAAAGCGATGAAGGCCACGAAGAGGGTCAGAAACACGAACGGATGATAGACGGCCAGCCACAGGCCGCCGACCACGCCGATATCTTCGGCTGTGGAGGCCGCCCAGTTGCTGACGGGTTCGGGCGAGGTGTTGATGAGTATCCGCGTTCCGGATTTGGCCGCATGGGAGGCCGCGGCCACGCTGCCGCCCACCAGTGCCGCGGCCAGGGTCAGGGCCGGGTCCACCGTGCCCACGGCCCCGGCGGCCAGCACGGCTCCGGCCGGGATGCGGATGAAGGTATGCAGCGTATCCCAGCCGGTATCCACGCCCGGCATCTTGTCGGCAACGAACTCCACGACATACATGAATCCCGCCGCCACCAGCACGGCCGGATGCGAGAGGATTTCCAGGCCCGGAGGCAACTGCGCCCCTTCGGTCATGCCCATGATGCCCAGCATGAAGATGGCCGCGTACAAATTGATGCCGCTGGCCCAGGCCGCGCCCATGGTCAGGGCGATGATGGCGGCGACGTGCGTGAGCTGATCCATATCGGCCTCCTGTTTGTCTTCCGGTGCTGCTCTTTTCCCGCTTCGTCAATACCGGCCGAGAGAAAAGCGTTCGTCCCGGGCGGGGCAGGCGCTCACGCCCCGCTGTGCACTCCCGCCGTGTCGAATGTCGCCATTTCGTTGTAGATGTTGGCCGCGCAACGCAGCAGAAAAATGGCCATGGCCGCGCCGGTGCCTTCTCCCAGACGCAGGCCCAGCTGGAGAAGCGGGGACGCTTTCAGGGCGTCCATGACCGCCTTGAAGCCCGGTTCGGCCGAAGCGTGGGAGAAAAAGGCGTATTCCCTGGCCAGAGGGCAGATGGCATGGGCCGCGACAAAGGCGCTGGTGGAGATGAAGCCGTCGATGACCAAGGCCATGCGCAGGCTTGCGCCGCCCAGAATCATGCCCGCGAGGGTGGCGATCTCGAATCCGCCGAGGGCCGCCAGAATATCCACGGGGTCGGCGGAGGAGATGGTTTGTGCATGCAGGTCCAGCGCGTTTTCAATGACGCGGACTTTGTGCTGTACGCCCCGTTCGGAAAGGCCGGTGCCCGGGCCGGTGATGGAGGCGGGGGAAAGACCCAGATAGGCACAGAACAGCGCCGTGGCCGGAGTGGTATTGGCGATACCCATCTCGCCGGTGCCCAGGGTGATGATGCCGTCCGCATGGGCCTGCCGGGCCAGATTCACGCCGTTTTCCAGGGCCTGCAGGCATTGCTGCCGGGTCATGGCCGGGCCGGTGGTGAAATCCGCCGTTCCCGGAGCCGTCTTGCACTGGACAAGATCGGGATGATCGGGAAATCCGCCCCCCAGGCAGCCCGCATCCGCCACTTTCAGGTCCACTCCCGCGGTACGGGTCAGCACGTTGATGGCCGCGCCTCCCCACATGAAATTTTCCACCATCTGCCGGGTCACTTCCTGCGGAAAGAGGCTCACGCCCTGTCCGGCCACGCCGTGGTCTCCCGCGCAGGTATAGATCCGGGCCGGGTCGGCCTGTGGAGAACCCTGACGGATGGCCGCGAGACGGCAGGCGATATGTTCCAGCGTGCCGAGACTGCCCTGGGGCTTGGTCTGCGTGTCGAGATGGGCCTGAGCCTGTTTGAAATACGCGGGATCCAGCGGCTGGATGCGCTCCGCGACGGACATGGGAGAAAACATGCTCGCTCCGTGATGCTGTTGAGGGGAAAGTTCGGCCGCGCGGCTCTAGAGTGCGGCGGCCGGTGCCGGTTGTGCCGCTCTCCCTGGATCTTGTCCAGACAGGGGGCCTCTTTTCAGCGGAAATCTGCTCGCGGAAACTTTTTTGCAAGGAGGGATGAAATGTCTTTTATCGAAGAACTGGATAACACGCGGGAGCTGCTGAAACATCCTCTTGTTTCCCGCGATCTGGCCAGAGCCGGAGAGCGCTCTCTGCCCTGGATGCGCGAGCACGCGTCCGCTCTGGAGGGTGCAGGCTGGACGGTGGAGCGGCTCTATCGCGTGGGTGCGCTGCCCTTTCCGTATTCCGAGTGGGGGCCGGGATGGCTGACTCTGTGGAATAACGAGAAATGCGAGCCCCGGCTGGACGAAAGAGGAAATATCGAATTTGTCCTGAACGAAGCCGGCGGCAAGGTGGTGCAGACGTGCTGGGTGGCCGGGCACTTTCTGGAGTGAGCGCGGACGTGCCGCCGCGCCGGACGATACCGGGCATGCATCCTTCCGGTCCGCTGGCGCTGCTCGGCTGGCAGCGGCTTTTTCTGGGATATGCTTGCGGTCTGCTGGGTGCCGCGTATTTCTGGAGCGCCTGTCTGGCTCTGCTGCTTCTGGGGCTGGCTTCCGCCCGAGGGAAAGAAGCGTTTTTTCTGGGGGGCGCGTTTCTTCTCGGACTGGCTGTGGGCGGAAACGGTCACAACCCGCCCGCGGAATTCTGGAACGCCACGGTGCGGGTTTCCGGCGTGGTGGAAGAGGTGCGCACATACCCCGGCGGCAGAGTGAACATCGTCGCCGGACAGGTACGGGATGCGGATTCCGGAGGTTTCCTGCCGGGACGGCTGCTCTGGACGCTGGAAGGCGTGTCGGCCCCGCCCGGGACGGGCTGCCGGTTCGAGGCGAGACTGCGTATCCGCAAGCTTCAGGGCCGGGCGAATTTCGGTCTGTCCGGTCCGGAGAGGTTCTGGGCGCGGGAAAACGTCTGGCACCGCGCATATTCCCGTGGGGACGAGGGCGTCGAGTGGTCCGGGGATGTCTCCGGGCGGTCCCGGCTGATGGCCCGGATTGAAACCCTGCTGCCGCAAGGCGGCGGAGCGGCCGTCCGGGCTTTGCTTTTCGGAGACAGGCTGCGGCTGGAGCCGGAATTCATGGATCGCATCCGCCGGGCCGGGCTGGCGCACAGTCTGGCCTTGTCCGGGCTGCATCTGGGGCTTGCGGCCGCTTTCGGATTCGGCGCGGCCTGGGTGCTGGGAGCCATGTGCCCGCCGGTTCTGCTGCGTATCCCCCGCCAGAAGCTGGGGCTTGTTCTGGCCCTGCCCGTGGCGGCCGCGTATTTGTGGCTGGGCGGGTTCGCTCCGTCCCTGCAACGGGCTTTTCTCATGCTCGCGGTCATGGCCGCGCACCAGTTGTCCGGGACGTGGCGCAGCCTGCAGGACTCGCTTTTGTGGGCGGTCTGTCTGCTCGTCCTGCCGGATCCGGCTGCGGTGCACGATGTCAGTCTGCAACTGTCGGGTCTGGCCGTGGCCGGTATTGTCCTGTATCTGCCTCTTTTCAGCCTGTCCCGGCTGCGGGAAAAAATTCCTCCCCCGGTCATGTTTCCGCTCACTCTCGCTGCCGTGACCGTATGCGCCAATCTGTTCCTCTTGCCGGTACAGGCGCTCTATTTTTCCGAGTTTCCGCCTTTTTTGCTCCTCAATCTGGTCTGGTTGCCGGTGTTGAGTCTGGCCACTCTGCCGCTTTGTTTCGCGGGGCTCGTCCTGAGTTTTTTCTGGGAGTGCGGCGCGGGCGCATGCTTCTGGCTGGCCGGGTGGACGGCGGACGCGCTGGCTTTCGGCCTGGAAGTTCTGGACAGAGGTGGATGGCTCGACGCGGTGGCCGTGCTGCGGCCATGCGGCGTAGAAGTTATCGGCTATTGGGCCGTGCTCGTGGCGGCCAGTGCGCTGTTGGCGCATCAGGGGCCATCCAGGGGCAGATGCCTGGCTTTTTTCGGTCTGGGCCTGATGCTGCTTTCGGCTCCGGCTGCATGGCAAATGCTGAACTCCGGGACTTCCCGGATCGAGATGACGGTGCTGGATACGGGCATGAGTCAGGCCGTTTTCGTGCGGACGGCCGCAGGCCGGACCCTGCTTTTCGACGGAGCCGGAGCCTGGGGCTCAGATTACGATCCGGGGCGGGCGGTGGTGGGACCGGCTCTGGCCTGGGATCATCCGCCCCGGGCGGACATGGTTTTTCTGTCGCATATGGACGCGGATCACGTACGTGGTCTGTTTCATATTCTGGATACTTTTGACGTGAGATTCTTCGGATGGACGGGGTTGCTGGATAAAACGGAGGATTCCCGGCGGCTGAGAGGTTTTCTTGAACGGAATCAGACCTTAGTGCGCGTGCTGCGCCGTGGAGACAGGATCTCCGTGGGGCCGGATCTGTGGCTGGAAGTGCTGCATCCGGGCCGTGAATATCGGGGTGTTTCAAGCAATGACTCTTCCCTGGTGTTGCGGCTGGTCTGGCGGGGTAAAGGTCTGGCCCTGCTGCCGGGCGATGCGGAGCGCCGGGCGCTGGGGGAAATGCTGAACAGCGGTGCGCCTCTTCAGTCTGATGTGTTGATCCTGCCGCACCACGGTTCCAGATCGAGTCTTTCTCCAAGGTTGTACGAAGCGGTGGACGCGGGCTGGGCCGTGGCAGCCTGCGGGCCGGACAATCGTTTCAGGTTTCCCCATCCCGAAGTTGTAGCCGCGTGCGAGGAACGGGGTATGCGCGTGCTGACCACGGCCCGCTACGGAGCCGTCCGTTTTTCCTGGGTCGATGGAGAACTGGAGCGGGTGCGTTCCGCCAGATGTTCTCTTCGGCCGGAGGATATACCGTGATTTCGTGGAAACCGGTTCGTCCGAGAGCGATGAATGCTTTCGGGCATGATGATTATGGGCATATATTTTGCTTTTTTCTCAGGCCCGCCGTTGATGCATCTTGACCCGGGACCCGCTGTTCTCTAGGAAATGTGGCTTAGCTGCAAAAAAAGCCCGGGCTTTTGCATTTTCCGGAACAGCCCAGTTTCCGGGAGCGGAGGATGCACTCAATGAACGCGCAGGGAAGAATTCGGTTTTATGAATCCGGTCTGCCGGAAAAACTTCTGCCGCATGCCGGGGCGCTTTTGAAACAGCGGGCCGTCTTGATGCCGCTGGAAACTTGAGTATCCATTTTTTATACGGAGGATATATGGCTCGATTGGAATGGCAGGACGACCTGAACACTGGCATCGATATCATTGACCAGCAGCATCGCAGGATCCTCGAATATATCAATGCTCTCGAAGGAATCGGGCCGCAGCATCCTTTTCGTCCCAGTGCGGAAGCCGGAAATGTCATCGACGAGCTTGTGGACTATACCATGTCCCATTTCGCCTTTGAGGAAACCCTCATGGAAGATGCCGGGTACGAATTTTTCAACCCGCACAAGAAGGTACACCAGATTTTTGTGCAGCGGGTGGGAGAGTTTCACTGCAGATTCAAGAGCGGGGAAAACGTCACCGCGGAACTGCACGGCCTTCTGCACAGCTGGCTTTTCAACCATATCCGCAGAGACGACGCCAACTATGTTCCGGCGGTCAAGGCCATGCTCGAACGGAAAAAACGCAGTACCGATGAAGGCTGGCTCTCCAGCAGGCTGGGAAGATTCTTCAAAAGAAAATAACGAGTGTAAACGTCAAGGGGCACAACATGGCGCCCCTTTTTTGTCACATCCTGCCAATTTTTTCTTCCTGTCGGACTTCCGTCACTCCCGGGCCTTTTGCAGCACCTTGTCCCCCTGCGCCGTGTCCATGGCCGCGCGCAGGGCATCCACAATGCGCCGGTCGTAACTCGTTTCGGACGCCTGGAGGTTTTCCAGCGCCTGTTCCACGGTCATGGCCGGACGGTAGGCTCTGGGACGGATCATGGCGCAGAAGCTGTTGGCTACGCTCAGCACCTTGGCGTGCAGGCCGATTTCCTCGTCGTGCAGGCCCTTGGGATATCCGCTGCCGTCCAGTCGTTCGTTCATCTGCACCACGGCCTCGAAAACGGGCAGATCGAAATTGATCTGGCGCAGGATGCCCGCCGCATGTTCCACATGCTTGCGAATCAGGTCCTTTTCCATCTCGGAAAGCTGTTCGGCCTTGGTCAGAACGGCCTTGTCCACGAAGATTTTGCCGATCTGGGAGAGGGTGGAGGCGATTTCCACCGTGGATTTCTCCTCGGCGGACATGTGCAGGCTGTCGGCCAGCAGCGAAGACACCTCGCGCATGAGGGCCGAATGTCCGGCCAAGTAAGGGTCCGTGAACTCGATGGCCTTGACCAGGGCTTCCACGGTCTGAAAAACGGCCTGCCGTTTGCGTTCCTCGGCCTGGATCATGGACGTGATGTCCCGGAACACGGCGATGACGCCCTCAGGTTCGCCCTGGTCGTTTCTGAGCGGCACTTTGGTGATCTGGAAGTGGTGGAGCTGCGACTTCAGGTAGATACGTTCCGTGGTCGTCACGGGGCCGCCGGTTTTCAGCGCTTTTTCGTCGGACTGCTCCAGGCGTTTGCCCGTGTCGAATCCGAACAGGGCCACATCGTCCATGCCGTGAATCTCTTCCTCCGCTCTGCCCACGCCTTCCGCCAGGGCTGGATTGGCGTAAGTATAGGCGCCGTCCAGATTTTTGACGGCGATGAAGTCGGGAATGGTGTCGTTGATGGAGTCCAGAAAATTGCGCTGCTTTTCCAGCTCCTGGGCCAGGGCGCGGAACCTTTCGGCCGTGTCCCTGTGTTTTCTGCCCATGGTGCGCCACCAGATCAGGCCGAAAAGCAGGCTGATGGCCAGAGCGATGAGCGTGGCGATGAGCACGGAAACGCGGGCGTACTGCTGCAGGGTCCGGGTGGCCTCCCGGGCGTCCACTTCCTGTACGATCCAGATGTCCAGGTCCGGCAGCTTCACTCCCAGAGAATAGACTTCGCCGTTTGCGCCGCCGCGCCGGGCAAAGGGCAGTTCTTTTGCGTCGTTCAGAGCCAGAGGCATGACCAGCGGGGCCGGTCCTCCGGGCTGCCAGGGGACAATTTCCTGGAATCCGGTTCCGGCTGTCTGCATGATTCTGGTCCGTTCGCCGCTGGCCGAAAGCGGAGTGTTGGAAAGAACGGATGTTACGGCGGTGTTGGCGCTTTTGGTCAGCATGACCACGGCAGCGGCTTTTTTCTCATCCTGTGCCGTGGATATGATGGGAACGAACATATCCAGCACGAGGCCCGTGTCTTCCTGGCGCAGGCTGGAAAAATGCGTCATGGGGGCGGCGAAGGTTTTTTTGACGGAAGCCGCCGGCGAAGGCGGTGAAATCCGCGAAGGTCCGGTGCATGAGGGGGAACTGGTCGGCCAGCTGGGCCATCTGGTCGTGCTCCCGGCCTTCGGGGATGGCTCCGGTGATCAGAAAGCCGGGGTCGGCGTCGATGAGGTCCATGTCCGTGGCGTACAGGCGGAACAGATCCGACGAGATAAGGCGTTCGCTTTGTTGCTCCAGGCCGGAGAGCCAGGATGTGAACACCTCGGTCCGGCCTCTTGCCAGAAGTTCCAGACGCTCCCGGATCTGCTCGTTCAGTTCCGCCTGTTTGGTCCGGATGCTCCATCCCACCCAGGTCATGAGGGCGGCGAAGATCAGGGCGATGATGGCCGCGCCCATGATCAGTTCGGATTTTCCACCGCTTGAACCGGCGTTTTTCGATGTTGTCATGTGCCCGTCTCCATTAGGGTTTCTTGGCCAGGGGAATATGGTTCCAGCGGGTCGTCTCGTTCAGGGAATACTGCGGGACGTAGTGCCGGTACTTGGTGTGCGGGAAGACCATGTCGGTCATGTTGTCCAGCACATGGACCTCGCCGTCCAGAAACACCGCCAGCACGGCGTGCCCGATGTTGCGGATGCGGTCCTTGAGCACCACGATGCGCAGCGCGCCGGGAGCAAAGCCCAGTTCCCGCAGGGCGAAGTACTTGATGATGGCGTAGTCCTCGCAGTCTCCCGATATCTTGAGAAATTCCTGCGGCGTGGCCCACCAGTCGGAAACACCGTAGGCTTCTTCATCCAGCCGGTAGGGCCACTTGTTGAAGAATTCGTTGACCATTCTGATCTGCTCCAGAGGCTGCCGGTCCCGCGCACGGGCCATGATCCGCCGCCAGCTGGACGCGCCCGGCGGACACTGGCCGGAGCAGGTCTGAAAACGCCTGATTTCTCCTTCGGATTTTTTGAGCACCCGCTTCCATTTCGGCAAAGCGTCGAAGTTTCCCCGGAAGGACGCGCTCTGGAACAGACGCATGGACGCCATGTCCGGCCAGGCCCGCGCAGGAAAAAAGAGGCCCGCCGCCAGAAGCGCCGCAAGAACCGGCACGGCCGCCCGCAATGCCTTACCGCTCCCGCAAGGCGTTTTGCCGGGCCTTCAGAATGGGCTTGAGCAGATAATCCAGCACGCTTTTCTTGCCGGTCAGAATGTCTACGCTGGCGGTCATGCCCGGAATGATGGGCAGCGTCTCGCCCCGGTAGGTGATGGCCGCCGCCTGGGTGCGCAGTTTCACCTTGTAGAAGCTCTCGCCTTTCTGGTTTTCGATGGTGTCCGCGCTGATCTGCTCCACGGACCCTTCCAGACCGCCGTAAATGGAGAAATCGTAGGCCGTGATCTTGATCATGGCCTTCTGTCCCGGATGCAGAAAGGCGATGTCCGCAGGCTTGATGTTGGCCTCGATGAGCAGGGTGTCGTCCAGGGGCAGGATTTCCAGAATGGGCTCGCCCGGCTTGACCACGCCGCCCGCGGTATTGAGGATGACCTGCTTGACCGTGCCCCGCACGGGGCTGCGCACGTCGGTGCGGGTGACCCGGTCCTGTCCCGCCGACAGAGCGTGGAGCTTGGAGTTGAGCTCCACCTGATGCTGGTTCATTTCCTGAAGGGCCTGGGCCTTGAATTCGGCCAGCCTCTGATTCTGGCGTTCCTTGAATTCCTGGGCCGCCTGCTGGGTGCGGGGAATGCTCACGTTCAGGGTTTGCAGGTCGCCGCGCAACGAGCTGACCGTGCGTTCGAGACTCAGGTACTCCACCCGCGGGTACACGTTTTTCTCCATGAGCGGCCTGGCGATATTGAGCTGCTCCTGGGCCAGCTTCAGGTCGTTGGCCACCTGGTTGCGGCGGATGTTCATCTCGCTGGCTTCCTGGACCCGCTGGGTGTGCTGACTGCGCAGGATTTTCAGCTCCTGTTCGAGCTGATCCATCCGGGCCCGGTAAATGGCCATCTGGTCCGTGATGACTTTGGGGGCCTTGGTCTTCAGTTCTTCCGAAAAATCGGGATCGGTTCCGGTGGCCTCGGCGTGCAGCCGGGCGATGGCCCCCTGATGGGTCAGGGCCTGGCTGGCCATGTCCTTGAGGGTGCTTTGGGCCAATTCATTGCTGATGCGCACCAGAATGTCCCCTTTTTCCACGATCTGGTTTTCCCGCACCAGGGTCTCTTCCAGAATACCGCCTTCCAGATTCTGGATGACCTGTACCCGCTGGGAGGGAATGACCTGGCCCATGCCTCTGGTCACTTCATCCAGGACGGCGAAATGCGCCCAGACCAGAAAAGAAGCCAGGAGCAGACAGATGGTCAGAGACAGCACATAAGCGCCGCCGCGGCCACGGTTGTACATGGCGGCGTCCACTTCGCTCATGAATCCCAGTTCTTCTTCGGAATAGCGGCGTTTACGCATTTCCGCCTCCGCCGGGGTTTTTCTGCAGCTCGCCCAGCACCTTGTTGCGTGGGCCGTCGGCGACGATGCGCCCTTCGTCCAGCACGATGACGCGGGAGACCAGAGACAAAAGGGTGGGCCGGTGGGTGACGAGGATGAGGGTCTTGCCCTGCAGGGCTGAGGTCAGGCGGAGTTTGAGGATGGCCTCCACACCCATGTCCATGGAACTGCTCGGCTCGTCCAGAATGACGATATCCGGGTTCAGAAGCAGGGCACGGGCGATGGTTATGGCCTGACGCTGTCCGCCGGACAGGCTGAGCCCCCGCTCGCCCACCTGAAGATTGAATCCGGCTGGATTGCTTCTGATGAAATCCGTCACTCCGGCGATGGCCGCAGCCTTGAACAGGGCTTGGTCCCCGGCCTGGGGCGCGCCCAGAGTGATGTTTTCGCGTACGGTACCCTGAAAAAGGAAGTTGTCCTGAGCCATGTAGCCGATTTTAGCCCTCAGGTCGGCCGGATCCATCTGGCGGATGTCCAGTCCGCCGACCTTCACCGCACCGCGCTGTGGCGTGTACAGGCCGGTGACAAGCTTGCCCAGGGTGGTCTTGCCCGAGCCCATCTTGCCCAGAATGGCCACCCGCTCGCCCTGGGCGATGTGCAGGCTGACATGGGACAGGCTGTTGGTCAGGGCCCCCGGATATTTGAAGCTCACGTCCTCGAAGGCGATGCTGGCCTTGAGGTCACGCTGCGCGGTGTGGCGCACCTCTTCCGGCCGTTCCCCGGGAATTTGCATGAGCACGTCCAGATTCTTCAGGGCCATGCGGCTTTGCTGCAACCGGGTCAGCATGGCGGCCACCGCTCCCAGAGGGCTCATGGCCCGGCCCACCAGAATGGAGCAGGCGATGAGGCCGCCCGTGGTCATCTGCCCTTCGGCGATGCGGTACACGCCCCAGATGATGACGCCGGCGTACACGATCTGGGTGGCGAACTGGGTGAAGGTCAGGGAAAAGGTGCTGATAGCCTTGGAGCGGATGGACGACTTGGCCCCTTGCCCGACGATCTGTTCCCAGCGGCCGAGCATGGGGCCCTCGGCCCGGCTGGTCTTCAGGGTTTCCAGACCGCTGACGGCCTCCACCAGCAGGGCGTTTTTCTGGGTGGACTCCCTGTAGCCGGTCTCGATGAAGTGCTTGAGCGGCCCCTGAACCAGCAGCCCGACGAGGATGACGATGGGCGCGGCCACGGCCGGGATGGCGGCCACGGGGCCTCCGATGACGGCGATGGCCAAAATGAACAGGACGAGAAAAGGCAGGTCCACCATGGCCAGCAGGGTGGTGGAGCTGAAAAATTCGCGCAGGGAGTCGAACTCCCGGATGTTGTTGACCAGCGCACCCGTGGATCCGGGCTTGTGGTCCATGCGCATGGACAGGACGTGGCTCATGAGCTTGCTGGCCACGAGGATGTCGGCGTTACGCCCGGCCACGTCCACGAAATAGCCGCGCAGATTGCGCAGGGCGAAATCGAAGAAAAAGGCCACGGCTACGCCGACGGCCAGAACCCACAGGGTTTCCAGGGCGTTGTTGGGCACCACCCGGTCGTAGACGTTCATGGTGAATACGGGCGAGGCGATAGCCAGGATATTGATGAACACCGAGGCCAGGATCACGTGCCGGTAGATGGGCAGAAAATGCAGGATGGTACCCCAGAACCACGCTTTGGTGTCGAAGATTTTGAGTTCCCTGGTCCAGGATTCCAGTTCGGCCTTGGGCCGGGCGAAGACGGCATGCCCGCTGTAGCTTTCCAGAAGTTTTTCCAGGGGCGTCTCGAAAGGCGTGTCCGGATTTTCGGGCATGATGATGCGGGCCGAATCCTTGCGCAGTTCTGTCAGCACGCAGGCGTTTTCGCCCTGAAGGAGCAGGATGCAGGGCAGATTGAGGGCCGGGATTTTCTCCAGTGGTTTGTGCACGATCTGGGTGTCCAGTCCTTCGCGGCGGGCCGTGCGGATGCAGGCATATGCCGTGGGGCCGTTCTGGGTGCGGGGCAGGCCTGTTTCCAGGGCCGTGACGCTGACCGGCTTGCCCATGAGTCTGGAGACGATGGACAGGCATCCCAGAAGCGGAGGGGTGGACGAGGCGCAATCGGCGGCGGACCGGGGGATGGCCTGATCCTGGGTTACGCTCACCCTGATAGAAGATTTTGCCGGTGTCTGGGTATCGCTCATAATGAATGCATGTATTGCTGTACTTCTCTTGGGAGTCGGGAATATCTTCCAAGATTATGCCCGCGGCTTGCCTCTTGCAAGAATAACATTCCGGGCGGCGGAGAGGCTATCCGGAAACAGAATATTGACGTGCAAAAAATATGACGGTCTGTCCTGCCGGGATTTTCCGGCCGGTATGGGGTTATCCGTCTGCCGCCGGAACATGTCTTGCGCCACACAAAAGTGTGAGACATATAATCATGCTTGACCAGCCTTTTTTTAGGGGTATGTCAAAAAAATATTTTTGAAAAATACAGTGGACAGATTTTGTCCTGATCAGGAGGGGTTTATGAGAACAATGGCCATGGCTGCCGTTTTGAGCCTGCTGCTTTTCACTGGTACCGGTTTTGCCGCCATGTCGATCAATCTGCCGGATTATGGCTCGTACTCAGGCATCGTAGACGCGGGCAACGCCCGGATCGGAGTGGGATTCAACTCCGCAGGTGAATTGGTTGGAGGTGACCATGGTGCCTTGCAAGTGACCAATGGCGGAGGCCAGTATTTCGATACCAAATTTATAGGCAATTATGCGAATGGGCAGGGTGCTCAGGGGCCTGTAGGGATTGCCCTGAGTCAGGCTGCGAACGCCTTTACCTTCACGGTCGGTGTCATCAACGCTGTGTGGCAACATCAGGCTGAGGACTGGTGGGTCACAATATTCGATGATATGGGTCGCACCGAGAATATCAACTACAAACTGTTTGCCCTTTCCCCGGCTGGTGGCCTGCAACTCTATCAGACCCTCACCATTCAGGGCAAAGATCTTACCTCCTTTCGGAAGGTTCTGTTCGGTCCGAACACGGACAGGAGCGGCTGGGCTTATGGAAACATGGCCTTCACTCCTGCCGCTGTTCCGGTGCCTGCCGCAGTGTGGCTTCTGGGCTCCGGCCTAGCTGGCTTGGCCCTGGTCCGCCGCCGTCACTTCAAAAAGGTAGCAGGCAATTAAATCCTCCAAAAGTTCAGAGCATGCGGCGCGGCTGCGTACGCCGCAAAAACGCAGAATGCGGAGCAGGTGGGAGAGGAATAACAGCCTGACATGACTGGCGGTAATCAGGCGACGGCCTGACGACGGATGAAGGAGGAAACACTATGGCTCAAAGAAGAATCACGACCCGGCCGGAACCGGGACAGCGTATGCTTGTCCGGGTGGAGCAGGGTCAGGATGTCGTGTTTGATATTGATCTGAGTACGGCCGACATTCAGGCCGACGGGCGGCAGATTGCCTTTTCATTTCCCGATGGCGGGCAGATCGTTCTCGATTTTACGGAACTGGGGACCGCTCCCTTGCCGAACATCGTTCTTGCCGACGGCACGGTGCTGAATGTTCAGGAATATCTGGCTTCTTTGAGCGGTGGCGATGTCGAGCCGGCCGCCGGTCCGGATGCCGATGGCGGTGGGCAGGGAAGCGGCGTGGGCGAATACCAGGACGACCCCGGCCAGACCATTCCGGGGGTGTACAAGCTGGATGGGCTGGACCCCCGGCAGTTTCTCTTCGAGCGCCAGAACGACCCTGACGGAGCCCGCGGAACGGACGCGTCCGGACTTGCGCCCAACGCTGCCGGCGGCAGTGCTTCGGTATATGAGGGCGGCGTCACCACGACGGGCAATTTTCTGACCAACGATACCCTGAACGGCGCGTCTCTCGCCTCTGTCACGCATAACGGCGTCACATACACGCCCGAAGCCGGGCAATCCGTTCTGGTCATTGATTCGGCGCGGGGTGGCGAACTGACCGTGGATTTTCTCACGGGCGCGTTTTCCTACGTCTCGCCCGGATCTCTCAACCATTCCGGCGGCGATTCTCTGCCCGAGGAATTTGTCTACACTCTGGACGGCCCCGGCGGCACGAGCACGGGTACATTGACTCTGGACATTCTTGACACCGAGCCGGTGGCAAGGCCGGATACCAATTCCGTGCCCAAGGGCGGGGCTCCTGTCACCGGAAATATTCTGGGGAACGATACCCTGGCCGACGGTGCGACTCTTGTGCATGTCGGCGGGCGGGAATTCGGCCCTGACGGCACCATCACCATTGTCACAGATATCGGCGGAACGCTGGTCATCAGCCGGAACGGCGACTACACCTACACGCCACCCGCCGGGGCAGATCCTTCGGCCGGGCTGGAAGATGTGTTCAGCTATGGCCTGCGCGATGTTGACGGAGACGAATCTTCCTCCACGCTGACCATCAGCGTGACGGGGGCGGATCCGGCCGCTTCGCCCGATCACAATACTGTTCCGGAGGGCGGAAGCGCCGTTTCCGGGAATATTCTGAGCAACGATATTCTTGCCAACGGCGCGACCCTGACCGCTTTCGATGGCAGAACGTTTGACGCCAGTGGCGTTCTGATCATTACCACACCCCTTGGCGGTGTGCTCAGAATCCAGAGCAACGGTGACTACACCTATACGCCGCCGGCCAGTGCGGACCACTCGGCGTCCGAGTCTTTGCAGGAAGTATTCAACTATGTCCTGCGCGATACCGATGGCGGAGAATACTCGTCCACGTTGACCATCGATGTGACGGATACGGCTCCAACGGCTTCTCCCGACCACAATACGGTCCCGGAGGGCGGGAGCGCCGTTTCCGGAAACATCCTGGGCAACGACATCCTCGCGGACGGGGCGGCTCTGGCCACCTTCGACGGCAAAACATTTGATGGAAGCGGGGTGCTTGTTATCAATACGCCTTTGGGCGGTGTGCTCAGAATCCAGAGCAATGGCGATTACACCTATACGCCCCCGGCCAATGTCGATCCGGCGGGCGGGACCTTTGCGCGGGAAGTGTTCAATTATTCTCTCCTTGACCGCGACGGGGACGTAGCCCAATCCACTCTGACCATTGATGTGACGGATGTTGTGCCGCAACCCGAGCCTCCCACGCCGCAGCCTCCTGTTCCGCCGCAACCTCCCGCGCCGGAGATACTGCCGGACGTGGAGACTGTCACGGAAGGTGACCCGCCTGTTCGAGGAAACCTCTTCACGAACGATACTCTCACCGGCACGGTGCTGACCAGCGTTGACGGACAGCCGGTGCCGCAGAGCGGAACGCTTGTCATCAACACTCCCATGGGTGGGGTGCTGGAGATCAGGGCCAACGGCGATTACACTTATACTCCGCCTTCCAGTGCGGACCATTCGGGCTCTGATCCCTTGCCGGAAGTATTTAATTATATCCTTACGGATAGCGGCGGGGGCACGCATTCGTCCACGCTGACGATCAACGTGGCGGACGCCGCTCCGGTGGCAGAACCCGACGACAACACTGTTAAAGAAGGCGCATCTTCCGTTTCCGGCACTGTGCTGGGCAATGATACTGTTGTGGATGGCGCCACAATCACGGAGATCAAGGTCGATGGTGTGACGCATGTGTTTAATTCCAGCCAGCCGATCCAGACATTCAATACGGTGGAAGGCGGATTACTGGAATTCAATTTCAATACAGGCGACTATACATACACGCCGCCGGACCATCTGGATCATTCAAGCGGAGAGATCAAAGAGCTGTTTGAATATACTTTGGTCGACAGGGATGGAGACCTTGCCACTGCCACGCTGACCATCACCGTCGAGGATACCAGGCCTGTGGCCAATGATGATTTGATGGTCTCAAAATAGGTGAATGGCAGACCCTGGCCTCTGGAAATCAGTTTCGTTGGGACGATGCCAACGGACACTATACATACAAGGTCGTGCCTGATTCCACCCCGTGGAAGACACTTTATGATTCTGTGACGCACACAGATATATCGCAGCTGAATATCAAGGCGGACGGCGTAAACGACCTCAGCCCAGCGCAGGATTTGTCTAGCAACTTTACGGGAGGATTACATAATGGGCCCAATGGGTTGGGTGTGCAAGATAAAGACCCCACTGCCGATCCTATGGCGGCCATTGATTTTCTTTTTAACCTTCCACATCTTGGTATCCAGGACCAAGCGCTTATTGTTGATCTGGGCGGAAAGCATGGAGCCATCAAGCTCGGCTTGGCTCCAAACGAGGCTCCCGGTTATGGAAAAGGCGGCCAGTTTGTACTGGATCTTTACGACCAGAATGGCAATCTGATCGGTACGGACGACAATGGTGGACAGTTTTTTCTCGTTGGGGACTTCACATCCAATGCGGTGCGATTCTTCCAGGTGAACGGTCAGCCTGTTGTCGCCTCGCATGTCGGCATCAGGGCCATGCCCACCGAGGAACAGTGGGCGGACAGTAGTGCCAACGGTGGCGTGATGCCTTGGGTTGGGGCTTATTCTTCGTCCTTTTATCTGAAGCATATCTCCGTACACGACAGCTCCCAGGACAGTGGAGACAAGATCACATATCAGATAACCGACTCGGACGGCTCCACCGATGCCGCCACGCTGACACTGAATCCTTTGTATCACGGAGAAATACCTTGATTGTGGCTTGTGCTTTGGGATTTTGTGACTGATGAAAAGGGCAGAAATGTCTTTTTTGTTGCGAACGCGAGCCCGTTGGGATAACACTAATCATCCATTGTTACAGTACATTAACGTATGATAAATTAATTAATAAATTGCTGCCAAGGGGGCTGTGATGTTGAAAAAAATAGGGACCGCGCTGGTGCTGGCTTATCTGCTGCCCGGAGCCGCTTTGGCGGAGGACCAGATCACCATACATAAGACTGTTGTTGATACGCTCCGGTACGCACCCCGGCTGGAGATGATCAAGCATAACCGCGAGGCCGTGGAGCACGATCTGAGAAAATCCAGGGGCCTGTGGTATCCCCGGATCGATGTGCGGGGCGGCATCGGCACAGATGCCCACAGCAGCAGATTGACCCGTGCCGAAGACCGCGACAACGACTGGGACCACCGTACCGAAGCGTCCGCCGTTTTGACGCAGCGTCTGTACGACGGCGGGGACGGATTCGGACAGGTGCGTCTGGACAAGACCCGTCTGGCTTCTCTTGACCACCGGGTTCTGGATAACGCCGAATCCCTGGCGCTGGACGCCATCATCGCCAATCTGGAAGTGTACCGGCAGCGGGAACTGCTGGCTCTGGCCGAAGAAAACGCCCAGGCCCACAAGTCCATCCTTTCTTCCCTGCAGGAGCGGGAAAAGGGCGGAGCGGGCAGCGCCGCCGACGTGAAGCAGACCCAGGCCCGGCTGGCCATGGCTCAGGCTTCTCTCTCCAAGGCTCACGCCAGCCTTCAGGCCGCCCTCTCCGACTATCAGCGCCTGACCGGCGTTTTTCCGGGGAAGATCACTCTTGAGCCCTATCCGGGGGGAGTTCTTCCGAACACTCTGGAAGAAATGACCGCGCAGGCGGCCTCGGGCAATCCCAAGCTTGGTGCTGCCGCCGAGGACATAAACTCCGAAAGCGAGCGGGTGAGCATCGCCAAATCCAATTACCATCCGTATGTTTACGCTGAACTGTCCTCTTCCTATCAGGATGGCGTGGAAGATCAGGACCGGTGGAAAATGACCAACGCCGCCATGCTGCGTCTGAACTGGAATCTCTTCAACGGCGGTTCGGACATGGCAGCCGTCAAGGCGGCGCGGGCCCGGATGCGGCAGGCCCAGTCCGACCGTGAGGATCTGGTGCTGGCCGTCACGGATGAAACCCGGGCCACCTGGGCGCTGTACCATTCCGCCCTGAATGAGGTGCAGGAATATACGAGCGCCGTGGAATTCAACCGGAGCACCAGGGGGATTTATCTGGAACAGTTCGGCGTTGCCCAGCGCAGCCTGCTCGATGTGCTGGATTCCGAGAACGAAGTGTTCCAGTCCGCCAGCCAGCTGGTGACGGCCAGGGTCAACGAGCACATCGCCGCGTACAAGCTCATGGCCCTTTCCGGCAAGCTGATCTCCTCGCTGCGCATTGATCCCGATCTGTACCAGAAGGGACCCGAGGTGCGGGATTGACGAAAAACCCGGCGCATATGAACTCCTCCGGGTAATCCCGGATTTGCTGAAAAGAAAAAGGCCCGTGGAAAACCGCGGGCCTTTTTGCGTTCAGTGTTCAGCGGTCTTTTGCCGCCCGGCCGCATCCGCCGCCGGGGGACGCTCAGTTGGCGGATTCCTTCCAAGTACTTTGGGCATGGAAGGCGTCGAGGATTTCAAAGAACTGCATGCGGGTCTTTTCCATTTCCTTCAGCAGGGCCACGCCCCTGTCCTGCTCATTTTTCCGGATGCAGACCATGATCTGGCGGGCGTAGTCGTGTATCCGTTTGTGGTGTTCCACCAGTCCGGGATAATGCGGGCTGTCCGTGAACTGCTGACCATCCGGTCCGAACAGCCACTGGCCGAAGGCGCATTCGTGGTCGGAAGCCACGGAGTCGGGATCGGCCTCCTGATGGCCGTTGATGACCGCCTCCAGCCGGGTACGCCACTGCATATGCGCGGCCCGGACCTTGGCGAGGTCAAAACTCGGCGGGCTGGTTTTGAACTGTCCGGTGAGCCGCTCCAGCCGTTCGGACAGGTCGGACAGATCCTGAGCCTGAGCGTTCACCTGCACGGAGACGTCATGAACCTGCCGGACGCTCCGGCTGACATCCCCGATGTCGGCGGAGATTTCTCCGGTCACGAGAGTGGTGTTGGCCACATTTTCATTGACTTCCTGAATGCCTTGCGAGGCCTGCTTCAGGTTGGTCACGATCTCGAAGCTGGTGGCCGACTGCTCTTCCACTGCCGCCGCGATGACGGCGACGATTTCATTCACTTCGCCGATAACTTTGGCAACCTGGCTGATTTCATGGACCGTATCGCCGGTGGTGGTCTGAATCGTCTCGATTTTACTCCTGATTTCTCCCGTGGCCTGGGCCGTCTGCCGGGCCAGTTCCTTGATTTCGTTGGCGACCACGGCAAAACCCTTGCCCGCTTCGCCCGCCCGCGCCGCTTCGATGGTGGCGTTGAGGGCCAGAAGATTGGTCTGCTCCGAGATCTCCGTGATCATTTCCGTGACTTTGCCGATTTCATTAACCGCGTTCCCGAGCAGATCGACCCGCTCGGCCGTTCCGTTGACTTCAGCCACCGCTTTCTGGGCGATATCCCGGGCGGTTTCCGAGTTGGAGGCGATATCCCGGACCGTGGCGGTCATTTCCTCCATGGAAGCGGCGACGGTATTGACATTTGTGGAGGCCTGCTCGCTGGCCGCCGCCACGGAGTTCATGTTGCCGTTCATGCGCTCCGCGCCTTCGGCCACATGGGTTGTGCGGGTGGACGCGCTGGCCGCGTTGTCCGCCAGCTGCGTGGCCATGGAGTTGAGATCGGCGGAGGAAATCTTCAGGCTGTTGGTTCTGGTGCTCAGTTCGCTGATCATGCGTTCGAGCTGCTCGAAGAAACGGTTCAGCCAGCGGCCCAGTTCTCCGACTTCGTCCCTGGTGCTGACCGGCAGCCGCCTGGTCAGGTCTCCGTTGAATTCCCTGACAGCCGCTGTCATGGCGATGACAGGTCTGATCAGCAGGGTACCCAGCAGGGCGGTGAGGACGGACATGAGGATGGTCGCGCCAAGACCGGCGAGGAGCATATTTTTGAGCATGGACGTGAAGGGCCGCAGAACCTCGTCCTTCTCGATGACGCCGATCAGCTTCCAGTTCACTCCTTTGAGGGAGCTCATCTGGACATACCATGCCTTGCCGTCCATCTCCACTTCGGCCCGCCCTTCCTTCATGGCGTGGAGTTGCGCCAGCGCGGGCACGCCGGTCTCGCTCATCTTCTTCATGTTCATTTTTGCGTGCTTGGGATTGGCCAGAATGGTGCCGTCCCCCTGCACCAGAAGCACATAGCCCGTTTCCCCGAGAGGCGTATTGTGAATCAGTTCCGTGAGGGAGTGCAGGCTGACATCGATGGACACGCAGCCGACCGTTTCCTGCTCCGCGTTCTGGACCGTCATGGCGCAGGCCACCACGGGGCTGCCCGTCCAGGACAGATAAGCCGGAGACAGCACTACCTGCCCCGGAGCGCTCATGGCCTGCCTGTACCAGGGCCGGACTCGGGGGTCGAACCCGGAGGGTATGTCACTGGCCGAGGACGAGGCGTACCCGCCCCATTTGGTGCCCATGTAGATTTCCGCGTATTCGGGGTGTCCTCCCTGCAACAGCGAGAAAAGCTCTTTCATCGCCAGTTCCGTGCGCCCTTTGGCGGAGTTCTCCCCATGACCTGCCGTCTGCGTACCGGCGTAGGAAGTGATGGAGTCGTCCGCGGCGCGCACTGCAGGCGCTTTTGAAAGAACGGCAATGCTTTCCCTGGCGCCGTCAAAGAATATATCGATGGCGTTTTCGATGAGCCTCATTTCTTTCAGGGACGAGGAGTAGAAGGATTCAATGGCCGATTCCCTGCTGGCCACACCGACGACAACACACAATACACACGTCGTGACAAGGATTGTCGTGAAGAATGAGAGCAGCAGCTTCGTACGGATCGAGGTGAACATGGGCTTTCTCGCTTATGCGTGAAGATTTGTTGACACATGGCCTGGGGAAAATCTGCGGAAACCGTCCCGCCCGGATAGGCAAAAAAAGTCCAGAACCGGCGCGGACATGTTTCGCAAGGAAAGCGTATGCAATAAGTGCGCTCAACTGTCTCCGGCGGCTGAAGTGATTCGCATGCAGGCCGGAACATGAGGACTGGCTTGTATCGGGCGGGATACATGTTTTCGAAGGCTGTTTTCCTTCAAGAGACGTCCGGTCGTATCGGGAAATTTCTGTACGGTGGACATGTTTTTGACGATTGATTCATCGATGAGGGTCGCGGATGCGCTGCTGGTCTGCCCGTCTGGAGCGGACTGGTTGTGATCGGGCCGTGAGGAGGAAAATACGTGACCTGTGCACGAAAGGCCGGGGGGCAGGACCGCCCTCGGACATGTCAGGGGGCGCGCGAATTTTGGCTGGCGAGGGAAATGGAGGGCTGGAGAAATCTTGCAGGACGGAGACGGTTTTGAAGACGCCTAGATGGTATCGTCAAATTATTTCTGCCCACAATGAGATACACCTGATTTGCACGGCGGCAAGGAAGGAGAGGCTTCGTTTTGCATAACGCGTGGCGATGCCACGCCATCTCTTGAGGTGAAGAAAGGCGTTCTCGACCAGGTGCCGTACACGGTACAGAGCTTTGTCGTAATCGCGCTGTTCCCTGCGATTCTTTTTGGGCGGGATGACGGGCTGGCAGCCGGACTCAACAGCCTTGTCTATAAGTTCATTGCTGTCATATCCGCGATCAGCCAAAAGCATCTCCGCGCTCAAGCCGTCAATCAATGCACACGCTTCCTTGCAATCAGCTCTGGTACCTTCTGTAACAACAACTCTGAGCGGCATACCATGCGCATCCACGGCCAGATGTATTTTGGTGTTGAGCCCCCTTTTGTACGGCTCATCGCCTGGTTGCCGCCAACCGCTCCGGCAGCATGGGGATGCACTTTGCAATGGCTCGCATCAATCATCAGCCACTCATAGTCAGGCTCAACCATGAGCACTTCAAGGAGTTTTTCCCAAACACCCCGGTCACGCCAACGGCAAAACCGGCGATGGGTATTTTTCCAGTCCCCAAGGTCAGGAGGCAGATCGCGCCATGGCGCTCCCGTCCGCAATATCCAGAACACCGCGTTAATAAACAGCCTGTTGTCTCCGGCCGGGCGACCAACGCTCCCCTTTTTGCCGGGGAGATGTGCCTGTATGTTTTCCCAAACCCTGTCAGAAATATCGTGTCGTCGATGTGCGTACATAGCCCCTCCCGTTATGAATAACATGAAGAGGTGTTACCACATTATTCATAGTTTGACGACACTATCTAGAAAGGAGGTCATTGGGAGACCTCCGGGTATGGTCGATCCACTGCTGAACGAAAAATCTCGTTTGCGGGGTGATGGTGTGGCCATGATCCATGGTCAACTCCCAGAGGCGGCTCACCGACCAGGAGCGAATTTCCTCCAGGGGAAGATTTGCGGTCCATTCATCGAAACTTGCCTGATGCTCGGCGACAAGGTCTTCATGGTTTCGAAGCCTGGCGAGCTGAACGTTGTACGAGAGCGCCGCTCCATGCATCACCTCCGAGAACAGCCGTGCATGGGTCAGGAGTTCTTTATGCTGTTCGGAAAAGCTGCCGTAGTCCGGATGTTCCCATGGAGCTTGGGTGTCGGCGGGTTCGCAGTGCAGTGCCAAGAACGAGAGGAGACTGTTGGGGCAAGCGACCTGGATGCGATCCCGAATAAATTCGGCTTCTTCCCTGGATAAAGCGAAGTTCACCGCCCCCGGAAAGTCTTCCGGAGGTGCTGGCAATCGAGGATGCCAACTGAGAGTGGCCATCCGCTGCTCAACGTCGATGTCGTCTCCCCGTACCTTTGCGTCTTTCTCAAGAGCCTTCAGGGTATTCCGGCGACGGTATGTTTCGTCGATGCGCCTGTGATATTCGTCCTGCGAGAATGGCGTAATGCGTATTCCCCAGACACCGAGACCGGCCCAGTAGACGGAGCTGGGCAACCGTTTGAGCCTCTTTCCTGCGGTCTTACCAAAGACGCCAGCCTGATCATCGGAATCCATCAATGGCTGAACCAGGTCTCTTTCCAGCTTGTCAGCCTGGATCGAAAAACTCTCTGCAGGTAGTCGGTTAGAGGTGGCCCCTGAAAATTGGACAGAGTGTTAAGGTGGGTTGCACATCCCAAATCAGGAGCGACACCCATGAGTACCACACGACGCAGACGCTTTTCAGCCGAGTTCAAGGCTAAGATTGCTCTGGAGGCGATTCGTGGCGGGCAGACCATTGCCGAACTGGCCAGCCGCTACGAACTCCATCCCAACCTGATCACCAGCTGGAAGCGTCAGGCCATGGACAATATGGCCGCTGCCTTTGCTGGCGCCAGCGAACGCAAAAGCAAGACCTCAGAGGCGCAGATCAAGGAGCTTCATGCCAAAATTGGCCAACTCACGGTGGAACGTGATTTTTTGGCCAATGCCTTCGAGCGCTGTCGCTGAGCTGCGAGAGAAGGAAAAAACTGGTTGATCCAAACCATGAACAGCTCAGCATTTCCAGGCAATGCCGTTTGCTGGCCCTGTCACGCTCGGGCTGGTACCATCGCCCGACTGGAGAAAGCGAGGAGAACCTGCGCCTGATGCGACTCATCGACGAACAATATCTGCACACGCCCTGGTATGGAGCCCGGCAGATGATGCGTCATTTACGGCGTGCAGGCTATCGGGTTGGCCGTAAACGAATCCGCCGTCTGATGGGATTGATGGGCCTGAGAGCCATCTACCAGAAGGCCAACACTTCCAGACCGCATCCGCACCACAGGGTATTTCCCTATCTGTTGCGCGGCCTGCAGATCAATCGGTCCGGCCAGGTATGGACTGCGGATATCAGTTACATTCCAATGCAGCGCGGCTTTTTTTACCTGGTAGCCGTGATGGACTGGGCCAGCCGCAAGGTTTTGTCCTGGCGTTTGTCCAACACTCTGGAGGCTGATTTTTGTATTGAGGCGCTTGAAGAAGCCCTGGACCGTTATGGCGCGCCAGATATTTTTAATACGGATCAGGGCAGCCAGTTTACGAGCGATGACTTCGTTGGCACCCTGCAGGCTGCCGGAGTTCGCATTTCCATGGACGGCAAGGGAAGCTGGCGCGACAATGTGATGATAGAGCGCTTGTGGCGTTCCCTGAAATACGAATGCGTGTATCTGCATGCCTTTGCTGACGGCAGGGAACTCAGGCAAGGGTTGAAACATTGGATTGATTACTACAACAGCAAACGTCCTCATTCCTCGCTGGACAGCCGTACCCCGGATGAGGCATATTGGCAACTTCCTCTGCCCGGCTATGCCGGAGAGCGGGAACTTGTCTTGGTGGCTTAACTATGACACAAGCCCACCTTAAACTTGCCGCCAAACTGTCTGAAAAAGGGATCCACCTCTCTTCTCTTCCAGCGAATGGTAAATCCATGGCACGAAAAGCATGTAGCGAAGGCGTGTCTGGATCGTGCTTGTTCCTGGAAACAACTGATCGGCAAAGCTGTCCCGCACGGAGCCGAGCCCAAGCTCGTCACGACTTTCCTTTTCCTGGAAAAGGGAAAGGATGCGAAGCGTGCGTTCCCTCGCTTTCGAGTCATGGTCAATCCATGCAAGGACGGAAGGCATCTTTCAGTACTCCCCCCCTACAGCCACAAATGGATCGGCGTTGATTGCATCAAACTCCATTCTCATATCGCCCCCTCAATTTGCATCTCATGGTCGACAGCGCCCCGCGTTCAAAAAACGGCAAGTCGATGGTGTCGCATACCGAACTGCAATACTGCTCGGCAAAGAGCTGCAGGTGAGCGGCGTCACGAGCCACGTCCGGATCGGATGGCAGATACTGGAGAAGCGCGTCGCTAATAAGCATCACAAACTTGCTTCTCGCCCGGGTCAGCGTCACATTGAATCGTCTCGGGCTTAGGATGAATGCATCTTCAGACGCAACAAAATCCCGGTCGGCCACCACATAACTGGAAAGGATCAGGTCGCGCTCCTGACCCTGGAACCGGTCTACGGTGTCTACAAATGGAGGCGGGTCCATCGTCATACCGGCCGCGTCCACGAGCAGATTTCTGATGGATGCCATCTGGGCTCGGTGGGGAGTCACGATGCCGATTTTCTGCGTCCAAAATTCCTGGGCGCTTACTCCGGCCTGTTGAGCGTCGACCAGCTTCTTGTACAAAAGGGTCAAAGCGGAAACGATCTGCGCCTCAAAAGGGTTTGATAACGTATAGGTGTTGGCGGAGTAGCTGATCACCACCACAGGGCAGGCTGGGTCAAGAATGCGGAGAAACTTGTCGGACCATGGCAACTGCCCAGGCCAGTCGGCGGGTTTTCCATCAATATTGATGGCGAGATCCAGCTTTCTCTCGGGGAAGAACGCCTCGTATTCGTTCTTATAAAAACGCTTGCAGGGCCATGCGGAAATTTCCACGTTGGTCCGGTAGTTGTGTTTAAGCTGCACCGGGGTGATGCCGTGGGTCTCCTTCATGTAAGAGAAAATGCAGTCAAACAGACCTTGAACGCTATCCTTCATCTGGAAGCCGTAGATCGGCCCAAGCTGCCGGTCGTCACCTGCAAGGACAACATGCCCATCAGACTTCAAAAGCAGAAAGTAGGCCGCAGCCGCAGCAACCTGAACCTGTGACGCCTCATCGATCACCAGCAGATCAAACCATTCGGCGGTCGGCTCGCTATCCTGGTGGTCTTTCTCGGCCAGCCGTCCAAGTTGTTGCCAGGTTCCACCCACGATGATGATCCCGGGGTCGTCGCCTTTCAGGGCATTCACAAAACCCTGAGCCCTTGCGGAGGTCCTCGGCATATCTTCGATCTGATCACTCAAGGGAGGTGCGGAGGAGTCGCTTCTCACCCTTGTGACACGAACCGGGCAAGCTAATGCTCCGACCGAGGCCGTCCGTCTGTTGATCAGTTCCAGGACTTCGTTGAGGACGTTATCGATAGCGTTGTAGTTGCTGGACCCGATACCGACGCGCAGCGGAGTTCCCGCTTCGGCGTAATGTTCAATCCACCCAAGAATAGTCCCGGCCAAGACCGTGGTCTTTCCTGTACCCGGCGGCCCCCAAAGCAAAGAAATCCTGTTTCCGAATGCATCGTGAAAAAGGGATTCCTGCTTTTCGTTAAAGGCATCCTTCAGATATGGTGTTACCTTCGCGTACAACTGGTTGGTGTCAGCGAATGCTTTTCCTGCTGCCAGCGAGCCGGGGGTATACATCAGGCTATGGGCTGGTTCGGTCATTTTTGTCGGTCTCTTAGCCATTGCCTTACCTCCGCTTCCTGGCACGTTTGATCGGTGCTGCCTTGCCGCCGACAGACCTCAATGCTTTTTCTATCCTGTCGCTCGAAAAATCCCGGTACATCGGATCGAGGACAAGCGGTGAGTCGAGCGCCACGAGTCCTTGGGCGACCGCAAACTGAAAGAGCCCCTGGTGACCCGGTTTAAGAACCACATAGGGATTGTCCTGCATGGCCTCTAACCGAATGACCTCTACCTGAAGCAATGCCCCTATCGACTTGTTCGTCATCCACCGCTCGGTCAGGCCGTGTTCGCCCAGCAGTTCTTCTGCATCATGGAAGCCCAATTCAAGTCGCCGACGCCACGGTTCGTCGAGATCCACGTATTCATTCTCGTTGGATAGGGCGACGGTAAATTCGCCTTCCTTGATTCTGGAATCCCTGCTGGTCGGTGAAAAATCGAAAACATAGAGCGTTTCGTGTTGGTACTGTGGATTCGCGAACTTGATCTCATCGATGATCGGATCAGCCTCTGCTTAAGGCTTCAAGGTCAACCTGCGTATCGAGAAAAACCTCGCCTCCCGTTCATCAACAGGCAGTGAGCGAGTGTTCCGGTTCTCCATTTCCTGGCACGCGACATTGAGCTTCTCAAAAGCAATAAGGCTTCTTGCCGCCTCTGGAACGCTTGCTTGGGAGGATCGTGCGGCAGAGAAGCCGCTCTTTTTCAGTACCAACCGGTCTTTGTAGTTTTCACGCAGTCGCCGGACGATGTGCTGCAAAGCTTGCAGGTGAACCTTCGTGGCCCGCTTAATGCCATCGTAGAGTTCGTCCCGGGTGTAGCGTCTCCACTTGGAAGGGTCAGTAGGATGAAGTTTATTGAAATGACGAACGAAAATTTTGTCCTGCCACAGCTCATAGGCCCGTTCGAAGGGGATCTGATCGCTCATTGGGGTAGCGAACCCAAAAGGCAGATCGAATTTATACGGGGTCCCATCCTCCCGAACATTTGGGAAGAAACTGTTCGCTGCATCAAACAGGGAGTAATCGTGGGCAACCGGCAGCCCAACCAGCATTCGAAGAACTTCCTTGACGATGGTCCCTGGCTGAGACTTGAAAGCATCCGGATCGGGTAACAGGCTGTCCGGCGGGAAGAATCGGGTAAGTACCTCGATCAGTTCGATCACGTCAGGGTTCTGCATATGACGCTCGAACATGCGCTTGAGCTGACGCACCTCCAGCATGTCCCAGAAGAAAATGTGGGAAGAAAGACGGTTACGAGCGGGTAGACCGGTGTTGACGGTCGACACCTCCTCTAGCCACTCAGAAACCACGGTCGCAAATTCCTTTAGCCTCTCGCGTTCCGTTTCCGGATTCATCGCATCGACACGGTCGACGATGAAAATCTTTTCGTCCGTCACCGGAGGATCGCCGGGTTTGTGGCCGTGCGGGAAATAGAGCCGCGCCGCGCCCAAGGCAAACGAGATACCAGAGCCCGGGTCGAAATGAATCGTGATAAAGATGCTTTGGTTAGTCCAGGCAGGAATCATCGCGCTGCGCCGCCCATCGACCGGCAAGGGTGCCCCCTCGGTCAGTGAACGGGCGCGAGTTGCCAGCGCTGGCCCATCCGCCCGCAACTGGTGGCTGGAGTCGATAACGGATTGCCACCGATCATCGGCGGTAGTCACGGATTCGGTCAGCTCCGCTGTAGAAGTAATGCCATTTGAACGGAGCAATTCCGCCTGCCCCTGATTGAGCCAGGCCAGCCGGGAAAGATGATCGCATTCGGATGCCTTGTCTCGGCAGTAGCGAACGTAGTCGCAAAGCTGGCACTTGGGACCAACGTGCCAACTGGCATCCTCCATATTGGTCTGTAGAACCCGGAGAAGGCGATCCTCGAAAAACTGCTTTACGTGGACTTCATAGACTTCATACGGAACCCGAGTCAGCGTTTCGCTGAGGGCCTCGGAAACGGGATCTGCGGCTCCCTTGGCCTGATTAAGCTGGACCAGGTTCCTGAACGCATTGATGTCGTGGCTTCCTGGCCAGATTGTGCCTTCCGCCGAAACGGCATATCTGCCGCCAAGCCCTTCTTGCTGGATGGCTGTGGCCAATGCCAGAGCGTAGTAGGTCACTTCCGTGAAGTGCCGCAGGGATGGCTCCGCAGCCATTTTCACATCAATGATATGGATTTCGTATTCAGGCACAGTCCCATTGCCGATCAGCGGCGCACCAGTACCACCTGGACGTATCCAAAGGATGTCCGGGCGCACTCGTACCTGGTCGAGACCGAAATCGTCGTATGCCTTTTGAAGGCCGGGAGTAATGTTTGTGGGAACCGTGAACTCCGCCTCGATAATTGCCTGGGGTGGTTCCTGTTGCCGGAGGATGTCAAAAAGGTTCTGAATTTTCTTGAAGGGCTTCCGTCCCAGAAGATCATCGACCTTGTCCTCGAGAAGGAACACAACTTTCCCATCATCAGAGGTGTCGATCAGATCCTGGTATTTGTCGGCTTCCCAACGCCGTCCGGCCGCTTTGATAAGTTCAATACCAGGGCGTTTGTAGGTTTCGGCCGAGACCCCAAGTGAGTCCCTTTCAGCATCACTGGCCAGACGAAACCGAAGAAACCGGTCACAATCGAATTTGAATGTTAGGGCAAGCGTTCCTTTATCGAGTTTCGCCATCACAACTCTCCCGGGGTTGGTATGTTCTTCAATGCATCCGACATCGGTCGTGTGCTGGTATCCGCCTCGCCTAACAAACCTCTACTGACGACCAACGCCCGAGCCAAATTAGTGAAATCAGGAATTTTGAAGCCGATCCGTTTATGGGCGGACAAGGCATCAAAGTGAGATTCCGCCTCCACGACAGCATCTTTGAAGGCGGTTTCGCTGATGACCGGAACGCCCCTCTTGATGACGCCTTTCTTCTTGCGACAGACCAGCGCCGCGTCCCACTTGATGGTGCCATCGTAAGTGTGAAGGCCTCCTTGGCCTTCGCCACGCATGGGCAGAACCTTGGTTACCGAGAGTCCCGAATGAAGCAGAGCCGTGCCGAGAGCATCCCATGCCGATGCAAGTTTATGGTGGTAGGTGAACACGCAGATCCCGTTCGGCTTGAGCACGCGGCTGCATTCCATGAAAATCTGCTGAAGCCGTTCCTGGTATCCCTTGATGGCTTCATCGGACCGTCGCGTGATGGCCAGGTTCTGCAGTATCGGAGCCGAAGTGACGTTATTGTCATACGGGGGCGGTGCGATTCCCAAAGCCTGATGCCAGGCCAAATAGAAGTCCGAGAGTTCCGAGTAGCTCAGATTGTCGAAATACGGCGGATCGGTCAGCACGAGATCCACTGAGCCGTCCGGTAGTAAATGGAGTTCCTCGGAAGACTGGGTTTCAATCGCCGCCGTGGCGCTGCCGCTCAATACATCATCGACAGAGCCAAGGCAGGCTTGTTCGCGCTCGAAATCATCTTCATAAGCGACTCTGGTGCCTTCCGGATGCAGCTCCTGGGGCGCTTTGGCAAACGCAATCGCCTTCGATATTTTCCGAACCGTGTTGATGAACGTCCCCCGTCCAATGCCATCCTGCCAAGGGTTCAGCTCGACCGGACGGGTGATGTGCCGGTATGAGTGAATGGAGAACATCGGGCTCGTTCGGCGATAGCCAAACGCATAGGCCGTGTACATGCAGTTCGTTGTGAGATGCTCACTGAAGGCCAGCTCAAGGCAGCGCCGCGCCTCATCGCTTTCCACTCGGCCGATGGCCGAACCGAGAAGGTGCAGGTGGAGCTTCTGCCGGTCATTGAAAAAGTCTGCGTAATGCCGAATCCCGTGGATCAGAGGTCGTCCATCCGAGCGCCCCTCCCGGGGAATGCTTCTCGTCGGCACAAGCAAGCCATTCCCGATCATCCGCAGCTTCCGGGTGGCTCGGTCGTACAACGCCTGGTCCGCCTCTTCGACGCGCTTGAAATGCCTTGTGCAGTTCTTGCCGGTTCCGACCAGATACTCCTGGGCAAAGAGCCTCCAATTGGGGCGTTCGGCACCGTCAAGGTCATCCGCTGCGATTTTCCGTGTGTGCTTGCAGGTCGGGCAGGTCATGATCCCGTTGCCGTGCGTGCCCGCGCTGATAGTGGTGCGCTTGCCGCAAGAGCAGTGCAGCAGCTTGCGTTCAATCGGCAATTCGTGGACCGCATGGCACTCTTTACAGAACACCCACTGCAGTCCCTTCTCTTTGGAGTAGGCAAGTTGAAAATGGGGATGGAGCTCTACATCGCTCTGGCAATTCGAGCACTGCTTCACCTGGACCCAGAAATGATGAAGAACATCCCGTTCGACGCCATCCACCATGGTCCGATGCAACGGCGTAATGAGTTGGGCGACCTCATTGCAAATCTGCTCGATTTCCGGGTAGTAATCCTCCATCCGGGAGGCGGCCAATTCAAATCGGGTAATAAAGGTCGCGACCGGGTCGATATCAAAACCAATCACCCGGGCGTTGCAGCGCATGGACTCCACCAAACTTGTCCCGCCGCCGATGAAGGGATCGAGAACGACAGCGCCATGCACGGAGGTTTTGCCGAGATAGGTATCCCAAAAGGTGTCGACCTTGTCAGGAGGAAGGGTCAACGCGGTGAGGATCGAACGGAACTGAGAGCCCACCCGGCGAGCAAACCAGCGGTGGACCCGATACAAAGGATTCGAGCTCTGTCCTTCACGCAGGGCAAGCTCGGCGATTTGGGCAATGGGAATGTCGCCCGCCTCCAGCAGGGTACGGGCAGGCCAACCGCCAAAGGTGTCACCTCTGCGGTTCTCAATGATCTGCTTTGCCTGACCTGTTTTAGCCATAGATCCCCATTACCATCCCTTCTCAGTAGTACTGCCGGATATACCCGAACGCCTTGTCGAACAGATCCTGGTCCTTGACCTGGTACTTCACGTAAATCACTTTGCGCAGGGCCTTCCGGACCTCGCGCTCTCCGGCCTTGGTGTTTTGCCAACCGGGGAATCGGACCAGCCGCACGATCTCGTCGATGTCGGTCACGATCCGCTCGACCACCACCGGCGTCTTGCCGTTCTTCACCTCGGCGAACAGCTCGGTCAGGGCCGCTTTGGCTTTGGCCTGTTCATCGACCGGGTCCACCTGCTTCTCGGCCTGGACGACCTCCCTGGCCAGGGTCAGCAGTTCCTTGAGGAAGTCGAGGCTGTGGAGCAGGCCCTGTTCGTGCCGCTCCCTGAGCTTTTCGAGGCGCTCGCCCAGGGCTACAAACTTCGGATTGTCCTTGTGCTTGCGCAGGCGGGCGATGAGCTTGATCTCGATTTCCTGGGATTTCCTGTCCGGGTCCCTGGCATCAAGCAGCCCTTCGAGTACCTCGGCGTCCATCACCAGGGTGTCCAGATCGTCACGCACCGTCTCCAGATGCACATTCTCATGCACCAGTTCGATGGTCTTGGCCCCCAGGGCGTGCCAGAGCAGCTTGCCGTTGCCGCTCGGCGGCTTCACCGATTCATAGACCTGGGTCAGCCACTTGTAGTCCTTTTCATAGGGGCCGAGACAGGGGTCGGGAGACAGCGCCTCCCACAGACGGGAGAGCACCGAGTATTCCGCCGCGAACTTGTCCCGGGTCTCGTTATCCGGCAGGCAGTCCTGCGCCGCGATTAATCCCTCGTAGCCGCCAACGGTGCGGTCCACGCCAGGGAAGAACGAAAGGCTCTTCGCCACCACGCCGGGCAGCTCTTTCTTGAGGTCATCCAGATTGGTAATGACCTTCTGCACCGCCTTTTCATCGAAATCGAGGGCCGTGGCCACGTCATCGAAGATGCCCAGATAATCCACGATCAGGCCGTGGGTCTTGCCGGGGTAGACACGGTTGGTGCGGCAGATGGCCTGCAACAGGTTGTGATCCTTCATCGGCTTGTCGAGGTACATCACCTGCAGAATCGGCGCATCGAAGCCGGTCAGGAGCTTGGAGGTGACGATCAGGAACTTGAGCGGGTCGTTCGGATCGCGGAATCGGTCAAGGAGCTTTTCCTCCTCGTCCTTGGCCAGTTTCCATTCCGCGTATTCGTCGGACTTGCCGCCCTGGGTGTGCATGACGATGGCGCTGGCCTCCGGGCCAACCAGCTCGTCCATGGCCTTCTTGTAGAGCACGCAGCATTCCCGGTCGAAGGTCACCACCTGTGCCTTGAAACCGTTCGGCTCCACCTTCTCCCGGAAGTGCTTGACGATGTGCTGGCAGATGGCGTTCACCCGTGCCGGGGCCTTGATCAGCACCGCCATTTTGGCGGCCCGCTTGGCCAGGTCGTCACGATCCAGCTCGCTCAGCTCATCGGTCATCTGCGAGTAGGCTTCGTCGATGGCGTCCTTGTTGATATGCAGCTTCACGTCCACCGCCTCGAAGTGCAGCGGCAGCGTGGCCTTGTCCCGGATCGAATCCTGGAACGAGTAACGGCTCATATAGCCCTGCTCATCCTCGTCCGCGCCGAAGGCCCAGAAGGTGTTGCGGTCCCGCTTGTTGATCGGCGTGCCGGTCAGGCCAAAGAGAAAGGCATTGGGCAGCGCGTCGCGCATCTTGCGGCCCAAGTCGCCTTCCTGGGTGCGGTGCGCCTCGTCCACCATCACGATGATGTTCGAGCGCTCGTTCAGGCGGCCGTCCGCCTCGCCGAACTTGTGAATGGTGGTGATGATGATTTTGCGGGTATCAGCCGCCAGCAGGCTTTACAGTTCCTGCCGGGTGGCGGCTCCGATCATGTTCGGAATATCGGCGGCGTTGAAGGTGGCGGTGATCTGGGTGTCCAGGTCGATGCGGTCCACCACGATCATCACCGTAGGGTTGCCGAGCTTGCGGTGCATCCGCAGCTTCTGAGCCGCGAACACCATCAGCAGCGATTTGCCCGAACCCTGGAAATGCCAGATCAGGCCCTTCTTGGGGTAGCCCTTGACCACGCGGGCCACCATCAGGTTCGCGCCTTCATACTGCTGATAGCGGCAGATGATCTTGATGCGCCGGTGTTTCTTGTCGGTGGCGAACAGGGTGAAGTTCTGCAGGATGTCCAACAGGACTTCCGGCCTGAGCATGCTTCTGATTGCTCGTTGCACACTCTCCAGGTTTCCTTCTTTCACACTTCCAACTTCACCCTTCACACCTCCATTGTGCCACGGCCCCCAGATATCGATGGGCATGCGCACAGAGCCGTAGCGATAGCTCTTGCCCTCGGTAGCAAAAGAAAAAACATTGGGCACGAACATCTGCGGCACGCTCTGTTCGTAGCCGTTATGGATGTCGCTGGCCCCGTCCACCCAGGTCACCGCCGGGCGCACCGGCGTCTTGGCCTCGCCGACCACCAGCGGGATGCCGTTCACCAGCAACACGATGTCGAACCGCTTCGCGTTCGTCTCGTGTTGCTGGAAGTTTGAAGTGTGAGATTTGAAGTTTAAAACTTCACATTTCAAATTTCTCCCTTCACACTTCCACTGGTTGGTGACCACGTAATCGTTGTTGCTGAGATTCTCGAAGTCGATCAGCCGCACCGGCGTGTGTTCGCCGCGCTCGCCGAAGGGCATGGACTTCTCGCCCCGCAGCCATTCGGCGAACAGCTCGTTGGCCCGCACCAGGCCTTCGCTCTGTACCGACAGCGGAATGGTCCGCAGGCGGCAGAGCACCTCGTCGGCGTGGTCGGATTGGGCCTTGATTTCCGGGTTCAGGCGGATGAGGGCGTCGCGCACCATCGACTCCACCAGCACGTCGGAGTGCTGACGGGGCAGCTCCTCGGCGGACACGAAGCGCCATTTGAAGTTTGAAGTTTGAAGGGAGGAGTTTGAAGTTTGAGTTGTGAAGGGTGAATCAAGATAATCGGCTTGCGGCTCGGCAACGCACCACTGGCTATCCCTGTCGGTCAAGGTATCCAACACCAGTTGTTCAACCGTATTTTCCTCATTGAAGTTGGTCATTCCAGTACCTCCCAATGGCCGCCCCTGGCAGGGCCGACACGTTGCAGCCGTCCCTGATCTTTGAGTTTTTCAATCTGCTTCAGTACAGCCCGCTTGGTAATGCCCAAGGCTTCACCCAGCTGTTCTGTCGTGATAGAAGCATTTTCGCGCATTAGCTCAATGATCTGCAGTTCGGTTTTTGATGAACTTTTTGGTGAACTCTTCGACGCAATGTTCACCAATTCCAGCTCATCCGCCGGCTTCCGGTGAACCGTAGCAGTAAACAGGCAGCCGTCCCGGTCATCGACGAAGTCGATCCATGGCCATTCCGACAGGACGCGTTTGATGCCGGAGCCGAGTCCATGGTAGGGCAGCAGCCCCTTGGCCACATAGGAGACCAGGATCGGATTGCGAATGTTGGAGTTTCCCGTCCGGATCTTCTCCACGGTCAGGTTGTTGGGCAGATGACCGGGGCTGATGATTTCGATGCGGTTGTCGAAGATGAACAACCGGACCGGCGCACTTACCAGATAATCCCGGTGAACCAGGGCGTTGACCAGCAGTTCCTCAAACACGCTTTCGGGGATTTCCGGTTGCCCGGGCGCGTTCACACCTCGACCCGCCTGGACCTTGTGCAGGTTGCGCATCACAAAAGCGATGGCGTCTTCGAAGATTTTCGGCAGCGGCCCGGCAAAGTCTTCCGTATCCACATAATCTGTCGCATGAATCCGGTTTCCGGGATAGCGGATTGCCTTGAGCACGAACTGCGGCTTGATCAGTTCCGGTCGTTCGGCAAACATCAGCAACCCGGCCAGGTTCAAGTTCCCGTCATCGGTGGCCAGATTCATGTTCTGGAGCAGACGTGTCAATTCCTCCGACTTTTCAGGGTACTCCTGTTTGTAAACGTCACGCAGGAAATCCCGGAAACGCAGCTTATCCAGTGTATCGATCCCGGCCTTGGTCGGCAGTTCGTCGGCATGGAACTGGTCCGTCATCTGGAAGAGACGGCGCAGCTCCTCCTTCGAGTTCACCCGCCGCTTATCCGCGCCGGTTTTCAACCAGATCACGCCATTCTTGTCGAAGTAAGGCTTGTCGAGTCCCTTGGGCACGGTCAGCACGATCACGACGCGGCCATTCTCAAGGGCGACGTTCTCGGTCCGCACCGTCAACGGACTTTTCACAAGCTGACTGGCGGCATTGCTGATGAGCTGACTGGCGGCATTGCTGATGAGCTGATTGATCCGGCCAACGTCTGTCGTGGAGAGTCCGGGCGCAGAGCCGTCATCGGCCACTCCCAGATAGATCGTTCCACCCTCGCAGTTCGCGAACGCGGCCATCTCTGAAGCAAGGGATTCGGCGTTACGCACATCAACCTTGAACTGGTGCGTGCTGTCCTCGCCGAGGGAGATTTGATTTCGCAGTTCATCCAGTTTCAATTTCAAAATCCCTCCACTTTATCCCGAAAAATTCGTAACGCTCAGGTAGGACTCCCCAGTTTGGGATGCATGACGCCAGATGCGCTGGATTACCTCGGGGAGCGACATGATCCCGGGCAAAATGACGTTGAAAATATGGCTGTAGTCCATAAGAAGCAAAGGGGTTCGGTCACGCGAGGCGTTCTTGATGGCATTCTCATTGAAGCCCGCTAAGGAGACCATGATGCCCATGGTATTGTCTGCTTTGCGAGCGATCTTGCTCAGAAAGATATCAATATCCTGGGAACCGATGGGATCGCCGGTAAACTTTGCCTCCACCAGAAATGTCGTACCGTCCAACGTGACCGCGCCATCTATTTGTCGTCCATCCGGATCTTTGTACGGGCAACGTGCAACCATTTCCGCATAGGCCACCAGTTTGTAGAACCTCTCCTCGAAGGCGTAGCCACCCTCTTGAGTTCCCACCCTGGTCAGCAGTTCCTTTAGTTCCTCTTCAAGACTCTGAAGTGTTTTCTGAGATGCCACTTGACGCTCTCGATCTTCGGCGGCCCGTTTGCGCCATTCCCTGGATTCCTTTTCGTCTCTTACCTGTTCGTTGAGTTTATCAACTTGGCTCTTGAGTCTTGCAATGGCCTTGTGAGCATTTGATATTTTTTCCGAGGAATCTTCCCAATTCTCCAGATCCGGAAAGTGCTTCATTTCGGCCAGTGACCGCGCCATATTGAGAATGACAGCATAGCCCTTATTGTCTTTTACGCCGATCAAGGCATCAAAAAGACGCGCAAGAAAATCACGTTTGGATTCATCCTCTGCCCATGAAGCAAGTTGATTCTCTGAGATATGGTGCTGTTTGAGAAATGCACGTAAAGCACGCTTCCTCCAGAATGCTTTTAAACAGGCATCTTGGGTCAACTCGATGAAGGATGGAGAAAGTTTTTTCATCATTACCATTGCATGGACTCCCACCAAAAGCAGGCGAGCTCTTCGGCAACCATGTTCGAAGTCACGCCGCCGCAGAGCGTGTCGAGAACCATCTGTTCGACCGTGTTTTCTTCGTTAAACATGGGCGGCTCCTCCGTTTACAAGTGAAGCGAAGTATCCAGTACTTACTGACTTTATTTTTTCTATCTGCTGTCGGATCTGGGTTTGCTTTTCCTCAACGCACTTTATGCGAACAATCAGCTTTTCCTGCTCATCAATAGAGGTCAATAAAACAGGAAAATTCTTTACCTGAGTGCTATTGATCGAGGCGAGATTGGATGTCTTCTTTGCGCACTTCAGGAAGTAGACCTTCCCATATGGGCTTGCCGTTTGAAAGGATAGATACTCTGGCAATAAGACGTCATTTTGAGGCCTTACGCAAAAGACATGATTTTGATGGAGGCAATCCTCAATTTCTCCATTCCAGACAGTGCCTCTACCGACCTTGTCGAAATCTCCACCTTCAGTAATCAGGACATCACCTTGTCTGACACTAAATCTTTCAACTTCGGCCAAAGTTACCGAAATCGTTTTTATTTCACTGAGGTCAAGATATCCGTCTTTAACATTTGCAACTCGCAAATACGGGAGCTCAACGAGAGTTTCTCCGGGGGCGTATTTTCTTCCCTTCGCAATGCCTGTTTGAAGAGTTGCAACATCCTTGAGCTTCTTGATTTTCCATCCATTCAATGAAGTCTTTTCTGGCGTAAAAGTTGAGCTCAAAATTTGTTGTTTTGTTATTTCGAAGGCATTGAAGGCTGCCAGCCATGACTCCACCGCCTCATCGGCCGCCCACAGGATCTCGGCAATACGCTTCTGTTCATCAAGCGGCGGCAGCGGGAATTCAAAATCTTGTAACGCGGTCCAACTGGTCCGGGGTGATAGCGATCCGGCCGAGGTATCGAGCGCATGATCGAAGAAGGCATTGCTCTGGCAGATAAATGGCAGAAGCTCCGACAGTAGAACCTTTCTATTCTTCGGCTCGAACGTCAGGATATCCCCGGAGCAAATGCCTTCAAACTCAGCGTAGGCGACCTTGCGTTGATAGGCCCGGCGCTTACCAAAGAGCGTCTGTCCCGGTACGAATTTGCGGGTAAACGAGGTGCCATCCGCAACGGAGTTCCAGCGACGGACATGCAGATTCTCGGGATCGATGTGTTCAAGCCCGACGATTCTTTCAACGCCATTGGCCTCGGGATCACGCTCCACGAGGTTGGCGTTCTTCACAACCTCGCCGAACTTAACCATCTTCCAGCCGGGCTTCAGGGATTGTGTACTCACTTACAGTCTCCCATATTCAATGCTTCATCAACCCAGCAGATCGCCCGTCGCAGGTTGTCAGCCAGTGGGCCTTTGGCCGATGCGTAGTGCTTGTTAAACCAGTTCCGCAAAAGCTCTCTGATATACTTCGAGTTGGATTTGACCTCGTCCGCCGTCAGTCCGCGTATAGCTTGAAGGCAATATTCAAGCTCTTTCCCCGTAAGGTCTGCGTTGACCTTTTTGCTTCGCAACTCCTCTGCGTATTTCCTCTTTTTAGTGGCTGCGGCAGTTCTTCCGTTGGGGATTGCAAGTTCCTGAGTATTTCCACTCTTCAACCGTTCAATCAGTTTCCCTCGCGTGACTGATCTTGAAACCACGCCTTCGAGCATTTTCACGGTTTTATCCAGTGTCATTCCGGCTTTCTTGATGAAATAGTAGACGGGTAGAAATGCGGCGCTTTCAAAGCAGATCTGTTTGATGTACTCGTCTGGCTCAGGAACATTAACCTGATTCAACGTGCTGAGAACGATATCAGCCGTCCTTATGCCTTTGGTTTTTACAATTTGTTTTTTGGCCGTACCGATAACGCTTCCAGCCAGGGGTTCAACATGTCCGATCAGCTTTAGCGCGGGCTTACCTTTGACCTCAGAGAACTCCCCCTCTTTGATGAAAGAAAGCTGACTAAGAAGTGATTCATCAATGAGGAACGAGCCTCCAGACCCGGTTACGCTACCGGTGTGCAGATCGAAAATCCCAGCCTCACGAACACCGATCCGGGCTATGTTTTCGAGATGTTGCATCCATAGGCGCTGTTCAGTTTCCCGCTTGGCCTCAAGGATGGCTCTGAGTTCCGGGTATTTAATACGCTCGGAGCGGCCTCGATATCGGTAGTAGATATCGCTCTCTTTCAGATCCTTCTCAGCATCTTTGATGCAGACGACTGGCTTGTCTTTGGCCTCATAGATATACAGAAGGCCAAAAAACTTCCCTTGAAGGTCGTGTAAATGAATATCCCATTTTATTTCTGGAGCAAAGTGTTCATTGAAGTTGTGTGATATCTTTTCCGGATCAATATCCTCAAATGACTTTAGGTTAGCCCCTGAAAGACCGCAAAGACGGTGTGGATTGTTGGAAATGCCAAACACGATATAGCCGCCTTTGGCATTGGCATATGCAGCGCTTGTTTTCAGGTACTTTGACAAGCTTACCACCCGAATGATTCCTTGAATTCAAGGCTACTGCTTTCCCTTGAAATTACGCGTTCCGGATCTTTAGGGGAAATCTTGAAGATTTCGTTCAGAGCCTCTTGAGAGAAAGGCGTCTTAGCATCCATGCAGTCCTCCCTTTAAGGTTGACAGCAGACCGTCCATCGACTCCCGCAATGCCATCAAGCTTTCCTGCCAGTTTGCTATGGCCTGCTTGAGGCTGACCGTTCCGGTCTCGCCGTTTCCATTGCCGTCTCCGTTTTCCGCCCGCACGTAGAGCGGGATGCTGAGATTGCTGGCTTTCTCCCGGATCTCGTCATTGCCGACCACCCGGGCAAAGCCGTCCTCGTCACAGAAATCCTGGTAAGCAGCGGCAATGTGCCGGATGTGGTCGTCGGTGAGGAAGCTCTGTGCCCGCTCGCGGGTCACCTCGTTCAGCGCGTTGATGAAAAGCACCTTGTTCCTGCGCTCCTTGGGTTTGTTCATCCGGCAGATGACGACGCAGGCTTCCATGGGCGAGTTGTAAAAGAGGTTGGGACCAAGGCCCAGCACGCACTCCACCACGTCGTGGGCGACCAGCTTCTCGCGCATGGCCGACTCTTCGTTGCGGAAGAGGACGCCATGCGGAAACAGGATGGCGCAGCGGCCGTTCCTGGCCTTCATGCTCTTGATGATGTGCTGCCAGAAGGCATAGTCGGCGCGGCCCTGGGGCGGGGTGCCGTAGAGGTTCCGACCCCACGGATCGGCAGACCAGGCATCGCGATCCCACTGTTTAATGGAGTACGGCGGATTGGCCAAGACCACGTCGAACTGCATGAGCCGGTCGCCTTCGACAAAGGCGGGATTGGCCAGGGTATCGCCCCGGACAATGCGGAAATCCTCGATGCCGTGAAGGAACAGGTTCATCCGGCCGATGGCCGAGGTGAGCAGGTTACGCTCTTGGCCGAACAGCCGCAGGTTCCGCCATTCCTTGTTCTGCCTCTTCAGATGGGCGACGGCTGAGAGCAGCATGCCCGCTGAACCGCAGGTGGGGTCATAGATCGACTCACCCGGTTTGGGTTCGAGCATCTCGGTCATCAGATGAACCACGGTGCGGTTGGTATAGAACTCCGCAGCGGTGTGACCGGAATCGTCGGCGAACTTCTTGATCAGGAACTCGTAGCCCACGCCCAGCTCATCCTCCGGGCAGTTGGAGAGCGAAAGCGTCTGCGAACCGAAGTGCTCGATCAGCTCGCGCAGCATCCGGTCCGGCAGACGGTCCTTGTTGGTCCACTGGGCGTCACCGAAGACCCCGTACAGAGTGTCGGGATTGGCTGTTTCAATCGCCCGCAGGGCATCCTGAATGGCCTTACCGACGTTCTTGACCTTGGTACGAGTGGCCTTCCAGTGAGCGTCCTCCGGAATCTGGAAGCGGTGCTGCTCGGGAAGCGCGGCGTATTCCTGATCGCCGCCGGATTCCTCCAGCGCATCGGCCAGCTCCTCGTCATAGACGTCGCACAGGCGCTTGTAGAACAGCAGCGGGAAGATGAACTGCTTGTAGTCCCCGGCGTCGATGTAGCCGCGCAGCAAGGTGGCCGCGCCCCATAAATAAGTTTCAAGTGTGAAGTTTGAAATGTGAAGGGGTTTGTCAGCCATTCGTCTTGTTCCTCATTTTTTTGATGATGGTCGTCAGAATGGCGATGAGCTGACCGCATTCGTCGGTGATTTCCGTCAGTCGCTCGGCAGGCACCATATTTGTTTCAGCTATCAATCGTAACCAGTAGTGGGTTTCACGCGCTTCCTTGCAGGCGATAGAATACTTGCTGATGAAATCGGCATCGCTCTGGCCTGCCACACCTTCTTCCACATTTGCGCCAATGGAAGTCCCGGAACGCAGAATCTGATTGACAAGAATCCGCGCAACGCCTTGTTGCCCTTCAAGAAAAAGGCACAGTTTGACAATGCGCTTGGCGAACTCAAAAGTCCTTTGTGGAATGTCGCTCTTCATTTCAAACTTCACCCTTCACATTTCACACTTCCAACATGCTGCACCAGCAGCATTTTGAGCCGATCCTCCGCCGCATACGCCGCCTGCAGGGATTCCCTGAGGTTGACGATGGCCTGATCGATGGTCATGGATTCTTCCTTGATCACCGGCTCCACGTAGTGGGGGATGTTCAGGTTGAAATCGTTCTCGCGGATCTCGTCGAGCGTGACCACCCGGCAGATCCCTTCCACATCCTGATAGCCCTCGTACCAGCGATGGATGTTGTCCACGTGTTCCGGCAGCAGCTCGTTCTGGGCGCGGCCGGTCTTGAACTCCTTGGAGGCGTCGATGAACAGCACCTTCTGACGGTGGGCCTTGGGCTTGCTGTCGCGGAAGACCAGAACACAGGGCGCGAGACCGGTGCCGTAGAAAATGTTCTGACCAACGCCGATCACTGCTTCGAGGATGTCCATCTCCAGCAGCTTGCGCCGGATCTCGCCTTCCTTGGACATGCGGAACAGCACGCCATGGGGAAGCACCACGGCCATGCGCCCGGTCTTGCGAGCCATGGACTTGACCATGTGCTGAACCCAGGCGAAGTCGCCGGACTTGGCTGGCGGCAGCCCGGCAAAGTTGCGCCCGTAGGGGTCGTTGATCCAGACGTCATCTCCCCACTTTTCCAGGGAAAAGGGAGGATTGGCGATGACGCAGTCAAAGGTGGCGAGGCTGTCGCCTGAATAAAAGGCGGGCAAGCGCAGGGTGTCGCCGCGTTCGATATGGAAATCTTCCGCGCCGTGGAGAAAGAGGTTCATCCGGGCGATGGAGGATGTGGTCAGGTTCTTTTCCTGGCCATAGAGCTTGCCCAGCATGAGGTTCTCGTCGCCGCCATGCTCTTTGACATGGTGCAGCGCTTCGAGGAGCATGCCGCCGGTCCCGCAGGCCGGGTCATAGATGGTTTCCCCGGCCTTGGGCGCAAGGATGCGAACCATCAGCGCGACCACGGATCGTGGGGTATAGAATTCACCGGCCTTCTTGTTGGTCAGGTCGGCAAATTTTTTGATCAGGTATTCATAGGCCTGGCCGAGAATGTCCGCCTTGCAGTGTTCATTGCCCAGGTTGAGCGACGAGAAGTGTTCGATCAGATCCTTGAGCAGCGCGTCCGAAAGGCGGTCTTTATTGGTCCACTGGGCGTCGCCGAAGATGCCGTGCAGGGTGTCCGGGGTGTCCGGGTTGGCCTGCTCGATGCAGCGCATGGCCTTCTGGAGCGCATGGCCGATATTGGCGCTCTTGGCCCGGACATCTTTCCAGTGGCAGCCCTCCGGAACCTGGAACCGGTGGTTCTCGGGGAACTGGGCAAATTCCACGTCGCCGTCGGACTCTTCCAGGGCCACGGCATACTCCTCGTCATAGACGTCGGAGAGCCGCTTGAAGAACAGCAGCGGGAAGATGTAAGTCTTGAAGTTGGCCGCGTCGACAGGACCACGCAGGATATTGGCCGCCTCCCAGAGATGCCCGGAGAGCGTCCCGATATCCAGATCGACTGAATTGTTATTTCCGTTCTTCCTGCTCATTCAGCTTGATCCTGTCTACTCTTGTCCGCCGCGCCGCCAGCCTTCGCCCACTCGTCAACCTCGTCTTTCTTGAACTTCCAAAGACGGCCCATGCGATGGGCGGGCATCGCATGCTTGTCGATCCAGCGGTAAACGGTGTCACTGCTGACACCGAGGTACTTGCCTATCTCGTCTACTGATAACCAGCGGTCTTCCATCTCGGCCATTTCTCAAGCTCCTCGTGGGCGATTGGTTTTCTTGCCACGCCAGAGGCGGTAACGGGGATGCTGGGCGCAGCTTCCCCAACTTAAAACATCCTCTAATATATTTAGGCAGGGGCCGATTGTCAAACGCTTTCGTCCGGATAAGGCCGCAAACGTCGGCTCACGGACGTAACCACTGGCCGCTGGCGACTCTTTCCGCGTATGGAGGGTATGACATCCAGTAGGTCCAGGCTGGAATCGGGGTGCGCCCGCACAGCACCGCCACCATCACCCGCTGATACATGCTGTGCCCGCCGGTCCGGAATCCTTCCAGCCGGTCGATGGGCGGCAGGTCACGCTGCGGATCGGTGAAGGTCACCAGTTCTCCATGGATCAGATCCCAGTCTCCGGTCGGGCGGCCGAAGCGCAGTGTGCCGATCTCCTGTTGCCTGCGGGCGTCGGCCATCGGGTCGGCGGTGCCCCGGGCCAGGATCAGCCCTTCCGGCACTTCCAGGGCCGGGAACCCGGCGTTGAGATGGTAGAGCCTGCCCCAGACCACGGCCGGTTCGATGCTGCGGGCCTGGGCGCAGAAGCCTTGATGGTTCCAGTAACCCCGTTTCAGTGTGCCGTAGACGAAGAGCCGGAGGATGGTCTCGGGAATGTGTTCCGGGTTTGTGTTCAGGTTCGCGGTGTCTCCAATGTTCATGCATTCACTCCTTCGGGCAGTGTCCCTTTGCGGTCCTGGGGTATGAAGCGGAATTCGCTGTTTTCGATGGCCCGCACATCTGCGTGGCGGATGGTGAGCATGGTCATGGGCGGCACCTCCAGCTCGCGCCAGCCCTTCTCGTTGTCCACGGCAAAGTCAATGAAGGCGGCCTCCGAGGCGTAAAGCACCGCCCGGTGCTGGCGGTGGATGCGCAGGCAGAGCGGCTTGTTGCTCTTGAGCACGGTGATGGTGCCGGGATCAAGCTTTGATGCCAGCACGGCGCTCATCTGGCCGCGACAGAGGGCAAGCGCCTTCTTCAGACCCTCCTGGTCGATGGGGCCTTCGGGCGCGAAGCGGTCGGCCAGGCGGAAGATCAGCTCGCTGTCCACCTCGGCGTAACGCGGCAGCCCGAGACGGCGGAACAGATAGTCGGCGTTGTAGATGGTTCCGTTGTGAGTGCCGATGACGATCCCGGCCCGGATGGGATGGTTGTTGCGGTTGTTGAACTCGTTGCCCCGAGTGCGCCAGCGGGTGTGGCCCATGAGGATGGTGGTCTCGTTGTCGATCTGCCCGAGCAGCTCCTGGAACGTCTTCTCGTAGACCAGCTCGTGCGCCCGCATCGGCCGCTTGAAGATGCGGTGGCTGCCGTCGGTCTTGAGCCAGGCGAGACCGGAGGCGTGCGGGCCGAACCCGGCTCGATGCCGGTTACTTACCGGAGCGGGGTGGAAAGCGTCGGAGGATGAGTTTGGCGGGTGGTCAATATGCAAAACCTCTTCATTTGAGAAGAAGTAAAGAGGTTTTGCATCAGACTGCATTGAGGCGGCCGAGGCCGAAACCAGAAATTTTCCTTGCCATTTCAGGTCTAAACTGGCAATAATTATTTCCGGTTGTCATGTTGACCGGAAAAATTGATAGCCGGAGGTTTTCACGATGATTGACATGCTTAAAGAAATAATCCTCGATTTTCAGGAGATTGACCTTCCGACGGGTGTGCCCAGGCGGGTTGCTGTTTCGCCAGTGCCGGGAAAAGCCACGGTTTGCATCGGTGTGCGCCGCAGCGGTAAATCGACTTTCATGTTCCAGCTTATGAAGAAGCTGCAGGACACTGGCGTTGCCCGTCAGAACATCCTCTATCTGAACTTTTTCGATGATCGTCTGCATAGTCTGCAACACGACAATCTGGGTGTGATTCTGGAAGCCTACTTTTCGCTCTATCCGGAAAAAAAGAATGCCGAGAAGGTTTGTTGCTTTTTCGATGAGATCCAGGTCGTACCTGGCTGGGAGTCCTTCGTTGACCGCTTGATGCGCATGGAAAAGTGCGAGGTGTACATTACCGGGTCTTCGGCTCAGATGCTCTCACGAGAGATAGCGACCCAGATGCGCGGCCGGGCACTCTCCTGGGAAATGTTCCCGTTTTCATTCCGGGAGTTTCTCGACTACAAGGGGATCGAGAGCGACGGTCCACTCTCGACCAAAAAACGTCTGACTGTCCAGAAGGCATTCGAGGAGTACTGGGAAACCGGTGGCTTCCCCGAGGTTGCAGGCCTTAACCGTATGCTGCGAATCAAGACCCACCAAGAGTATTTCAACGCAATGCTGTTCCGGGACCTTGTTGAACGCCATGATATCTCTCACCCCAAGGCGGTCACGGATCTGGCGCATTGGCTGGTGGACAATACGGGTTCCCTCTATTCCATCAACAACCTGACCGGCTACCTGAAATCCCTGGGGCACAAAGCGCCGAAACCCGCCGTCTCCGATTATCTCGAATGGTTCGAGGATGCCTACGTTCTGTTCACGGTGCGCATCTTTGACGCCTCGCTGGCCCGGGCCAACACCAACCCCAAGAAGATTTACTGCGTCGATCACGCGCTGGTGACGTCGATCAGCTCCGGCATTCTGGTCAACTCGGGCCATCTTCTGGAGAACCTGGTGTTCACCGCGCTACGTCGGGTCACGCCGGATATCTTTTACTACAAGACCAAGGCGGGCCGTGAGGTTGATTTCATCGCCGGACGACAAGGCCCGTCCCGCATGCTTGTTCAGGTTTGTGAATCGATGGCCGACCAGCAAACCCGCAAGCGGGAAACCTCCGCGCTTGCCGAAGCCATGACCGAACTGAAACTGTCGCATGGCATTATCGTGACGCGTAACGAGGAAGAGCAGATACAGGTAGATTCCGGAAAAATTGACGTGGTGCCCGCCTGGCGGTTTCTGCTGAACATGCCGGAAAGCGCCTGACATCCAAGCCACGGCCATTCCCTGGCCCTCGGGCATCAGACCTATTGTTGCCACTTCCACAAAACTGGTAACGATTTGTCTGGTTCAGATAAAAATCGGATTGGTGAGTACGGGCTTGAGCGAGACCACTTCTTCGCCGACCGGGTCGAGGTTGCCTTCCTCCCGGATCAGCATGGCGCAGCGCACCGCGTCGATGATGTGGTCGTTGCCCTTGGAATAGATGATCTTGCCGTCCCGCAGGGTGTAGGTGTGGGTGGTGAACTGGTCTTCCACCTCCAGGTCGTCCGAGGGGAAAATGAGCTGCTTGCGCTGCAGTGCTCCGTTGATGAGGCTGGTCATCAGCTCCTTGGTCCGCTTCTTGATTTCCTTGCCGTCGCGGACCGCCAGCCGGGTCATGCCGCCGAAGTCGTATCCCTTGAGCCTGCCTTCCAGCTCCAGCCCCTTGTACTTGTCCAGGGTGATCAGCTCCTGAACCACGGCCAGACCGTTGCCGCCATTGTCCACGCCGATGCCCGCCGGGGTGTAGTAACGCTCCAGCAGCGCAATGATCTGAGCGATGTGCGGATAGGATACGTGTTCGAGATGAACGCGCAGGATCATCTTCAGCAGCGTCCGCTCGCCGATCTCCATCTCCTGGAATACGACAATCTCGGTGGGGTCGTTGGTGTAGCCCAGGTCGCCGCCGACCCAGAACTGCCCGCTGCGGGGTGTGGGGTTGAGCAGCATCTCCAGCCGGTCGTGGGCTGCTTCCTCGGTGTCGCAGTCGCGCAGCTCGGAATCGGTGATGACGATCTTCTGGTACTCCAGCAGATCCTGCCGACAGAGGTTGAACTGTTCGACATTGAAGGCCCCATAGGAGGGCTTGCCGTGTTCACCGGCCACCTCATGCTGCCAGCCGGAGCTGTCGCGGCCGCCGTAGAACTCCAGCAGTTCGGCCTCGCGATCTTCGGTCCACAGGGGATTGAGCCAGGACGGCCAGCGGAACACATGGAACTGGTCCGATGAGGTGAGCCAGTAATAGGTGGTGTCGCGCAGGCCGTTGGGCGTGGAGTAGATGCGTAGCGTCCCCCCGGCCTTGAGGCACTGGCGCAGCGCCTTCCAGGCCCGTTCGGTCAGCCAGGCTCCTTCATCGACCCAGACGCGGCCCACGTGCAGGGACCGAAAGGCGTCGCCATAGGCCTCGGTCTGGCATGCGAAGTCACCGAACGGAGGGCAAGCCGATGAAAATGAAGCCGACCATTACCGTAGCCGACAACGGCAACCTGCAGATCCACATCCCGATGTTGATCCGGCGCATGCGTGGCCGCAAGACGGTCATCGCTCCCCAGGCCCTGGATGGAGAAATCACCGGAGCGCAGGAACCGGTGCGGTCCGCCATCCTCCAGGCGCTGGCAAGGGCCTTTTCCTGGGCCGACATCCTCGAATCCGGCCAGATCAAGTCCATCAGCGAGCTTGCCCGTACCCCTCGACGTCGATGGCTCGTATGTGGCCCGCATCCTCAAGCTGACGACCCTGGCCCCCGACATCGTCGAAGCCCTGATCAACGGCGAGGAACCCAACGGGCTCTCGCTGGACAAACTGACCCAGACCTTCCCGGAGGACTGGGCCGAGCAGCGCCGTCAGTTCGGCTTTGCCATCGACTGACGACCGGACCGGAGACTTCCTCAGAGAGCCGACCATCTGCGTTGGCTTTTCTATTTTGGGTGGCAGGAAATCGGAGTTGAATACGTTTCTTTTTACGACTGAGGCGGGTGATTTCGAAAAATACGTCCGGTTGCGGCATCGAACGATGACCTAAGACAATCGCCAAAAACGGCAACCAGCCACAAACCCATATCAATCAAGGATGTAGCTTTCCGGACGCGTTTCGGGCTTGGTCCGGAGAAAACAGAGAATCAGGGGTCAAACAGAGAAAGAAAGGCTGGAGGATGGGGAGAATCGATGGTGCGGAGGGGTGATTTGGAGAGATGTGAAACGGGCGCAAGCCCTTTAGAAACAAGGGGGAAAAAAACCGTCACCCCGGAGAATGGCCCCAGAGAGACGGGTTTGTCTTTTTTAAATGGTGGAGGCGCCGGGAATTGAACCCGGGTCCGAGAATGATCCGCACAAGGCTTCTACAGGCTTAGAACAGTTTTTATTCTCGGCTTTGACTTGGTCACTGCTCAGGCGGTCAAAGCTCAGCCTGGATAACGTCTTACATCTTCATCTCCAGACAAAAATCAGATGCCAGCCTGATAGGTTTTGCGCCTCAAATACCGTATCAGGCGTCTGGTATTCAAGACGTGGCGGATCAAGCCGCCAGATCGCGTAACTGCCTAGGCAGCCATTGCGTATTCGTAATTGTCGTTGGCAATTAAAGTGTTGCTGCGTTTTTACGAGGACCTCGCAGCGCCTCGACCTGCATCCTTGACTTCAACTATCCCCGTCGAAGCCGGTGCGCCCCCATTTACATGAAGAGTAAATTTTCATATTTTATGAATTCGCTTTTTTGCAAAGTCAAGACCTTTTTCTTTGATTTTCAGGGAGAGCACATGGGCCTTGAAATTACATTTTATTATAAATCAAATTGTTACAAAAAATAGTGGAAGAGAAATTTTGTTTTGAGCGATTCTATTTATTTGATTTTATCAGGCCTGAATTTTTACACTTTCGTCCTGAGTTGAAGACTTCTCTCCTTGACTTGTTGCCTAAGGAGATTAACATGCAGCAAGTTAAGAAAATAAACATATTTTTTCAGGAGGAGAAATGAACGATTTCAGAAATATTGCAACCGGCACCCAAAGCCGTGTTGAAACTGTCAACGCCTTTATGCGCGGTGTGTACACATGGATGTCAATGGGACTTGGTTTGACTGCGCTTACTGCCTATATGGTGGCAAGCAGCCCGGCCATGATCAGCCTGATTTTTGGCAATAAAATGGTCTTTTTTGGTCTGATTATTGCCGAACTGGCCCTGGTTTTCGGAATCAGTGCCGGAGTTAGCCGTTTGTCGGCGTCCATGGCCAGCGGACTGTTTATGCTGTACAGTGTCCTCAATGGTGCGACCTTGTCAGCGATTCTGCTGTATTATACAGCGGCGTCCATCGCGATGACCTTTCTTATCTGCGCCGGTATGTTCGGAGCCATGACGGTTTACGGGCTGACCACGCAAAAAGACCTGACCTCATGGGGCAGCTTTTTGTTTATGGGCCTTATTGGTTTGATTATTGCCTCTGTGGTGAATATCTTTATGAAGAGCAGCGCCATGGAATTTGTTATCAGCGGAGTCGGGGTTTTGTTGTTTACTGGCCTGACCGCTTATGACACCCAGAAGCTGAAGGTGATGGGAGAATCCGCTCCCATGGATGATAGTCTTGCTATCCGCCGCGGAAGCATACTGGGCGCCTTGACCCTGTATCTGGATTTTATCAATCTGTTTTTGATGCTGCTGCGCTTTTTTGGACAGGCTCGAGACTAACAGATCCTGTGTAAACTGAAAAAAGGGGGGCAAGAGCCCCTTTTTTTGTTGTTATGTCATGTTCTTTATTTTCTTCTCTTGGCTTCTGTTACGGCCAACTCATGCGTTTGCGCGAACAGGCGTATGAGCGGGGACTGTTTCCTCAGTGGGAGCCGGAAGTTCCCTGTATTTCTGTTGGCAATATTTCCTGGGGTGGTACCGGAAAAACACCGGTCTGCGGCTGGGTGCTTGACTGGGCCAGACGACAGGGGCTGCGCAGTGCGCTGCTCACCCGTGGATACAAAAGCCGGCCACCTCATCTGCCGTTTTGGGTACGCCCTGACAGCTCGCCCGCTCAGGCCGGAGATGAACCTTTGCTCCTAGCCCGAAACGCTCCGCAGGCCAGGGTGATTGTTGACCCGAAACGAAAGCGTTCCGGGCCTTGGGCCATGCAGGAATTTGCCCCTGATATGTTTGTGCTTGATGATGGATTTCAGCATCTGGCGGTCAAGCGCCATCTTAATCTGGTTCTTTTGGCTCCTCACGATATTCAGGAAGGATGGAATACAGTCATGCCTGCTGGAAACTGGCGCGAATCAGAGCAAGCACTTCTTCGCGCGGACGCTTTTTTGCTCAATACCTTTGGTCAGGACTTAAATGAGTTGCTGCCAGCGGCAGACCATCATCTGCTTCCTTTGAACAAGCCAATCTTTGCCTTTCAGGTTGAAGCAAACGGCTTGCAGCAGGTGGGGGGACAGGGCACTCTTCCGCCGGCCGCGCCGTATGTGTTGGTTACGGGTATTGCAGGTCCTCAAAAAGTGGTTGCCACCTGTGAAAAATGTATAGGGCTGCCGCCCCTCGAACATCTGGTGTTTGCCGACCATCACGCCTTTTCACAAAAAGATGCCGACACTATAGCCAGCGTGGCCAGACAAAGACAGGCCCGTATTGTGTGTACGCAAAAGGACGCGGTGAAGCTGGCGGCTTTTTCCCTGCCTGATTTATATATGCTTGACGTGCGTGTCCGGTTCATCTCTCCTTCCGGTCTGTCTTCTTTTCCCGACTGGTTCGCCCGGCAATGGGAACGACTTGCCATTCATTGATTTGTCACATTATAAAAGGTTTTCGTGTGAAAAAAGCAAAAAAAACAGATGTGTTGAGCAAGGATTTGCTTGCACTTATCAAGCGGTCAAAAAAATCAATCAATCTCAATGAAATATTTACAGTTTTCAGGGCCAACAAAGCATTGCGAAAAGAAATCCGCACCCGTTTGCGTGCTCTGGTTGAATCCGGGCAGGTTTTTCAGTCCGGCAAGCGGTATTTAAGCCCTTCAGACCTTGCTCTGCGCCGGGGAATACTGGAAATACACCGGGGTGGAACAGGTTTTGTTTTACAGACTGGTGAAGATATTTTTGTGCGGGCGGGAGATATTGGCGATGGGTGGCATGGAGACGAGGTTGAGGTTGCGCTTTTTTCACGTGGGCGTGGACGCAGGCCGGAAGGCAAGGTTATGCGGGTGCTCAAACGGCACTATACGCAACTGCCCGTCAGGGTCGAGGGCTTGCTTGGCGGTGGCCTGATTCGGCTGGTACCTCTTGACTGGCGGATAAAACATGGGCTTGCAGCTGACCCTGCTGGATTTTTGCCGCACCCGTCCCGTGGAGATATTCTGCTGGTTCGTCCCGAAGAAAAAATAGCCCAGGGGCTTTGGCAGGCAACGATTTTACGCCATCTTGGAGATGAACTTGACGTTCGGGTGCAGGAGCAGATGGTCAAGGCTTCCCAGCGTGTTCCCCTTGAATTTCCACAAGCGGTTCTGGAGCAGGCTGAAAAGCTGCCCGTTCGTCCGCAGACTTCCGATTTGCAGGGCAGAGAGGATTTGCGGGGTGAGCCTTTTGTGACCATTGACGGCGAAACAGCCAGAGATTTTGATGACGCCATTTTGGTTACAAAAAACAAAAAAGGTTTTGTACTCAATGTGGCCATTGCCGATGTTGCCCACTATGTGCGGCCGGGCTCCGTACTTGACCATGAAGCCTTTGTCCGTGGCAATTCATGGTATTTTCCCTGTTCGGTGGAACCAATGCTGCCGCAAATACTTTCTAACGGCCTGTGCAGCCTCAACCCTGAAAAGGAGCGGCTGGTGCTTGTTGCACGTCTTTTTTTTCATCTGGACGGCAACCTGCAACGCACTGAATTTTTTGAAGCAGTTATCAAAAGTGCTGCTCGTTTGACTTATACGCAGGTGGAAATGGCGTTTACAGGCGGAGACAACACGAAAGAATCGGCGCGCACGCGGGAGCTGCTTGGCGATGCGTGGGAGCTGGCTGAAATCTTACATGAAAAAAGGCACGCGCGGGGCTGTATCGATTTTGACCTGCCGGAAATGCAGGTAGAAGTGGACCCGGCCGGAAAGGTTGTGTCGCTTTTTCATGCCCAGCGGTTTTTTAGTCATCGTCTGGTGGAAGAATTCATGGTCGCGGCCAATGAGGCGGTTGCCTCGTTTCTGGCGGAGAAAAAAGCGCCTTGTTTGTATCGTGTTCATCCGGAGCCGGATAGGGACAGGCTGAGCAATCTGTTTGTGTTGCTGCGCCAAAGCAAAAGCCCTGTTGGGCACAATCTGCCCGTGCTGCCAACAAGTGAGGCGTTGCGTAAGGTGCTGGAGGAGGCCAGGGGAGGCAGTCTGGAATTTCTGGTGAACCGGTTGCTGCTGCGTTCCATGATGCAGGCCCAGTACGCGCCTGAAAACAGTGGACATTTTGGCCTGGCTTCAACCTGCTACTGTCATTTTACCTCGCCTATTCGCCGTTACGCGGATTTGATTGTTCATCGCTCTTTGAAAGCCGTGTTGCGTGGCAAGCACCTTGATATGTCGTTGGAGCACCTGCTTTCTGTTGCTTCTGAAATCAATGCCACGGAACGAAGAGCCATGCTGGCCGAGCGGGAAATGGACAAACGCTGCGCCATTTTGTTTTTGCGTCCCAAAACAGGCAAAACATTTTCAGGTGTTATCTCGTCTTTTTCAGATTTTGGATTCTGGGTGGAACTGGACGGTATTGTGGCGGAAGGTTTGGTTCGTCTCAGCACGTTGCGTGATGATTACTACGTCTTTTGCCCCAAGCAGCATATTGTTGTTGGCGAGCGAACAGGGCGGGAATTTCACCTGGGGCAACAGGTCAAGGTTGTGTTAAAGGGCGCGAGCCTGACCTTGCTGGAAATTGAGCTGGAACTGAAAGATTCCGGTGGAAAAACAAAGGAAGGGAAAGGGAAAAAGTAATAGATTATAGGCTGTTCCAGCTAATTTTTTATTTTTTCTTTAATCTTGTTGACAAGTTTTATTTGCTGTGAGAAAAAAATCACATAAATAAATGTCGACATTGTGCAGTCGCCATTTTAACATTTTTTTAACCCAATAAAATCGGAGGATATGAAGATGTCTCAACAAGCTGTCAACACTTCCAAAGCTCCTGGCGCTGTTGGACCGTATTCGCAGGCCATACTCTCAGGAGATTTTTTATTCGCATCCGGGCAGTTGGCTCTTGATCCTGCTACCGGAAAAATGGTTGAAGGGAGTATTGGCGATCGTGTGCATCAAATATTTGCCAATCTGCGGGCCATTGCAGAAGAGGCAGGCACGAGCCTGGACAATGTTGTCAAGACAACTGTTTTTCTCGCTGATATCAAGGATTTCGCAGCAGTCAACGAAGTGTATGCCCAGTATTTTTCAGCTCCTTATCCCGCCCGTAGTGCCTTTCAGGTCGCTGCTCTGCCACTTGGAGCAGATGTGGAAATGGAAGCGATTTTTTATCTGAAATAAATTCATTAGCAAGCTATTAAAGCAAGTTGTTGCTGAGGGACTGTTTTCGTTTTTATCCTTCTTCATGGGGATGTTCAGTGATGAAAGAAAAAATTGTTGGAATTATCGGAGGAATGGGGCCAGAAGCGACAGTTGATTTGATGAGCCGGATTATTAAGGGAACTTCCGCTTCAGATGATGCTGATCATATCCGCATGATAGTTGATAACAATCCTAAGGTTCCTTCCCGGATAAAAGCCTTACTTGAGGGTGGAGGAGAAGACCCTGCTCCATGTCTGCAGGAAATGGCCAGGAAACTTCATGCCTGGGGTGCTGATTTTCTCGTGATTCCTTGCAATACTGCTCATTACTATCATACAAAAGTACAGGAAGTGGTTCCTGTGCCTGTTTTGAATATGATTCGTTTGACATGTGAGGAAGTATCTCATCTTGAGCCAGATTTGAAAACTATTGGTTTGTTGGCTTCTACAGCAGTTTTGAACATTGGCTTGTACAAAAAGGAATTTCAATCATTCGGGGTCAATGTGTTAAACCCTGCAAACGAGGTTCAAAGTCTCGTTATGGAGCTCATCAAAAAGATAAAAACAAGCAATTCTGGGGCAGAGGTTGTAGAGACATTTCAACTCGCCGTGAATCATCTTCTTGATTCAGGGGCCCAAGGCCTTTTGATCGCATGTACGGAATTATCCATGTTTACCTCAGCAATTCAATCTGAAAAACCTGTCTTTGACTCCGCTCAAGTACTGGCAGAATCAATTATTAAAGAAGTAAAGGGTTCTCTTTAGTGTCGTTAGAGCATGAACCGTAATGTACACCTGAAAAACAGAGGGAGAAATTATGGCTAACAGAACAAAAATGAGCCTTCCGGCTAAAATGGGGATTGGATTTGTAATTGGAATCATCATTGGATTTATTATTCAATTTGCAGGCTGGGAACCTTCTTTGGTTAAACCCATTGGAGATTTATTTATTCGTCTTATCCGTATGATTGTTGTTCCATTGATAGTTGCTTCTCTGGTTACCGGAGCAGCCAGTATGGGAGACCTGAGCAAACTTGGTCGTGTATCCATTAAGACTATTCTTTATTATATAGTTACAACAGCTATTGCTGTCTTTATTGGACTTTTGATTGCCAATTTGTTTCACCCCGGAGCGGGATTAAATCTTTCCGTAGAGGGGCTTAATGTCAGGAAAGTCAATCCCCCGAATGCTGTTGATACGCTTTTGAATATCGTTCCAATGAATCCTGTTCAGGCCTTTGCTGAGGGGAAGTTCCTTCAGATTATCTTCTTTTCCATCTTTTTTGGTTTTGGTCTTTCCAGTTTAGGTGAGAAAGGTCGTCCATTATTGAAAGTTTTTGAAATAGCAAATGAAATTATGATTAAAATAACAGCCGCAGTAATGTATTTGGCTCCCTATGGGGTTGCGGCCCTTATCGCGTATACTATTGGAAAGAGCGGTGCTTCTGTTTTACTCCCTCTCATTAAGCTTATTATTTTAATGTATATTGCATCTGTAATTCATGTCTGCATTGTCTATTTGCCACTTATCAAGGGGGTTGGACGTCTGAATATGAGAACTTATTTTAGAATCATGGCAGAACCCCTGATTATTGCTTTTTCTACCTGCTCAAGCGCAGCTGCCTTGCCGGCCAATATGGATGCAACAGAAAAGATAGGAGTTCCAAGGGATATCTCAAGTTTTACAATCCCGCTTGGGACAACAATCAATATGGATGGTGCCGCATTGTATCTTGGTCTTGCCGCATTGTTCGTTGCCCAGGTTTACGGGATTGAACTTGCTTTTTCATCTCAATTAACAATTCTTCTTATGGCTGTATTAGCTTCTATAGGATCTGTTGGAGTCCCCTCTGCTGCTCTCGTGGTAATGACAATGGTTTTTACGCAGGTGAATCTGCCTATGGAAGGGATAGCTCTTGTGGCTGGAGTGGATAGAATATTAGATATGGCTCGTACAACATTAAATGTAATGGGGGACAGTACTGGCGCAATTGTTGTTTCCAGATTAGAAAATGATTTTAATGAAAAATAATTTGCTGTTTTATTTGAAGGTATGTTTTTTTGATATTTTTTATGTCCTGAAATATTATTTTATCATGTAAAAAAAGACAGTATCCTGAGAATAAAGGAGAATGAAATATGGAAAGAAGACTAGAAATGTATGGAGGTTTATTCGGAGGATTAATTCCACTTATCATCCTTGTTGGTGGCCTGATTTGGTTATCTATAGCAGAGCGTGGAGGTACAAAGCCTTTTTGGGCTTGCGCGTGGGTTGCTATTGTTGTCGGATTATTTTTTGCTAAAGATAAAAAAGAATATTGTAAATCTGCTATGCGGGGCATGGGAGACCAGACAGGGATTGTCATTGTTACAGCCTGGCTTTTCGCTGGTGTCTTTGGAAAGCTTATGGTCGCTGGCGGGTTGGTAAATGGTTTGCTCTGGCTGGGAATGACTTCAGGAGCGCAGGGTGCTGTTTTTACTCTTACAGTCTTTGTCGCAGCAATGCTTTTCGCATTGGGCACAGGAACCAGTACCGGGACGTGCATCGCCCTGACTCCTGTTTTGTATCCAGCAGGATTTTTCCTGGGAGCTGACCCAGCCATGCTGGGACTTGCCATTTTATCTGGAGCTGCTTTTGGAGATAATCTTGCGCCGATTTCGGATACAACAATTGTTTCTGCCTATACTCAGGGAGCGACAATGAAAGATGTTGTCAGGAGTCGGTTTCCTTTGGCAATAACCGCGGCTTTTATTGCTGGCATTGCTTTTTTGTTTTTCGGTGGCGGCGGGAAGCTGCAACCCTTGCCTGAAATTCAGGCCCATATGGACCCACTTGGCGCGTTTATGCTGTTGGCTCTTCTGGTCGTTGTTATATCCGCTCTTTCCGGGAGACATATTATCGAATCGCTTATTTATGGGAATATTACAGCGGCTTTGATTGGATTTCTCATAAACCATATAGAATTGAAAGATATTTTCAGTATCCCTGAAAAAAGAGGTATTTCAACTGGTATTATACAGAATGGAATAGATAGCGTAATTGGAGCTATTATATTTGCAATGCTAATACTTTCTATAACACAAATACTTGTTGAAAGCGGGATAATGAAACGCATCCTTGTATATGCTGAAAAAGTAATGATTAGTACAGTACGTCAAGCAGAGATTTTTATTATTGGAATTACTATATTCGCTTCTATCCCAATCTCTGCGAATGCTCCGGCAGAACTTTTGGTTGGCCCGTCACTTGTGCGTCCAATAGGAGAAAAATTTAATCTTTCTCCTGCCAGACGCGCAAATCTTATGGACTGTGCTGTTTGTACTATATTTTTTATTCTTCCCTGGCATATCGTTGTCGCAGCCTGGTATGCTTCTCTTGTCAATGCTGCTGAAACATATAATATTTTTGTTCCTTATATTAGTTCTGCTTTGTATAATCCATATTCTTGGGCTTTATTGGCTGTATTAATCTTTTCTGCTCTTACAGGTTGGAATAGAAAATTTTGCAATGAATAAATTTATCTTTTGTAAAAAAGGTGAAGAATATTTATTCTGTCAGACAAAAATGACAAAAAGCGTATTCAGGATTTTTTTATTAACTTTTAAACCAGAGAGGTCGTATTATGAATCTGACAAAGTTTCCCCGCCGGGGATATGTGCAAGTTCCCACTCCTATTGAGGCTCTGCCCAATTTTTCAAAAGCATTGGGAGGAAAAGTTAATCTTTTTATTAAGCGCGATGACCTTCTTCCCGGTTGTGCAGGTGGAAACAAAACCCGTAAGCTTGATTTTTCCATTGCTGATGCTCTGGCCCAGGGCGCGGATACCATTATTACCTGTGGAGCTGTACAATCTAACCATTGCCGTTTGACATTATCCTGGGCTGTCAAGGAAGGACTGGATTGTCATCTGATTCTTGAAGAACGGGTTAAGGACAGTTACAACCCAACAGCCTCCGGTAATAATTTTTTGTTCCAGCTTATGGGCGTGAAATCAATCACCGTTGTTCCCGGAGGCTCGGATATGCTGGGCGAAATGGACAAACTTGCCACCCAACTGAAGGCAAAGGGCAAGAAACCTTACATCGTTCCGGGTGGTGCTTCCAATTCTATTGGCGCGACCGGATATGTTGCTTGCGCGCAGGAAACCATTCAGCAGCTTTTTACCATGGGACTGAACATTGACCATATGGTTGTGCCAAGCGGCAGTGCTGGTACCCATGCGGGTATAGTGGTTGGTATGTCGGGAACGAACGCCAATATTCCGGTCAGCGGTGTTAATGTCAGTCGTACCAAAGATGCGCAGGAGGAAATTGTCTACAAGCTGGCAGAGGCTACTGCTGAACGTTGTGGTGTGAAGGGTGGAATTGACCGCAAAAATATTGTCTGTTTTGATGGATATGTTGGTCCCGGCTATTCTCTGCCTACTGATTCCATGGTAGAAGCTGTCAAGCTGCTGGCTTCAACTGAAGGAATACTGCTTGACCCTGTGTATTCCGGTAAAGCCGCTGCCGGACTGATTGATCTGGTCAGGAAGGGACACTTCGCGGAAAATTCCAATGTGCTGTTTTTGCACACTGGTGGTTCTCCTGCTTTATACGCCTATCTGGATACATTCCGGGCTAAATAAATAAATAAATCAGAAAGCCGCGTTTTTTTTGATGGACGCGGCTTTTTTGTTTGAGTTTCCATAAACGCGGAAGCGATGTTGTATTGTGCAACAGTTCATATGCTTATCGTATTGTAATCTTTATAAATCAGGAGAAAGAGTTATGTGTGGATTGAAGAGTTTTTTGGGGGCGATATTTTTAACTTTTGTGCTTACCGTGTCCTCTGTTTTTGCAGGGCCTATTGTCATTAAACTTGCTCATCCGAATGTCCCCCAACACCCAATGGGACAAGGGTTTGAAAAATTCAAGGAACTGGTGGAAACACGTAGTAAAGGTGGGATGCGTGTTGATATTTATGACAGTTCTAAATTCGGCAACTTTGACAGCGTGGTGCAGGGACTGCAATATAATATGTTGCAAATGGGTTCAGCTTCCACCCCCAACCTTGCCCCTTTTTCTGATGAATTTTTGATTTTCGATCTCCCTTTTCTGTTTCCCGACTATGAATCAACAGATAAAATCACAGATGGCCCTATTGGCAGGAACGCCACCAAGGCTCTTGAAAAAAGTGGCATTATCGGACTTGGTTATATTGAAATAGGCTTCCGTAATCTCTGGAATAACCAGAAGGCGATTGTCAGTCTGGAAGACGCCAAAGGTCTGAAAATTCGTTCTACTCCTTCCAAGGCGCATATCGCCACATTGAAAGCTCTTGGCATGAACCCGACACCTGTTGCCTGGGGAGAAGTATATACTGCTTTGCAGCAAAAGACCGTGGACGGAATTGACATTGATTTGAACCTTGCCTGGTATAATAACTTTCCTGAAGTCAATAATAACATGACAATTGTCAACAGTCTGTACAGTCCTCATCTGGTCATGATTTCCAAACGGTTTCTGGAGAGTTTAACTCCTGAGCAAAAAGAAATTGTTCTGACTGCTGTTGAGGAAATGAAATTGTACGAACGGAAACTTATCCGTGACGGTGAAAAGGCAATTCTGGCCAAACTGAAAGAAAAGGGAGTGAAGGTTGTTGTACTTAGCCCTGAGGAGCGTTCCAGGTGGGCCAAAGCTTCCGAGTGTGTTTATAAGCAGTTTGAATCCCGTATCGAGAAAAAGCTTATTGAGCAGGTCCGGGCAACTATTGCCGGCAATTAGACAGTATCGTGCCGGGCAGGATTTATTCTGTCCGGCTTTTTGTTAATCACAAGGAGATTACATGAGCATATTCACAAAACTTATTACTCGTGTTGAAGAAATTTTTTCTTCCGTCTGCCTTGGACTCATGGTCGTTATTATTTCCGTGCAGGTTTTTCAGAGATATGTACTGCAAAGTTCTCTGGACTGGTCTGAAGAGCTGTCCCGTTATTTATTTATCTGGGCTGTGTATGTTGGATGCAGTTTTGCTACACGGGAAGACAGACATCTTGAAGTCACCATATTGCGCCACGCATTTGGCGGAAAACTGGCCAAATCTGTTACCATAATTTCAGGTTTATGCTCTATTGTGTTTTGCGTCTGTACTTCAATATGGGGATTTCAGATGGTAAATTTTCTGGCAGCTACCGGTCAGAAAACTCCTGCACTTGAAGTGCAGATGTATTGGGTTTTTTTGAGTGTCCCTGTTGGTATGGGACTGATGGGGATACGTACTTTGGAGCGGCTCTTTGGCGTGATTTCCGGTAAAATAGAAATCAGCAGGGTTGAAATGTAATGTTGACCAGATATTCAGGCCGAATGGCTGCCTGATAACTGTCTGGTCTGAACCGCTGTGTATAAGGGAAGGGACAGAAAATTATGGATATGACAATACTCTTCATCTTTATTTCCCTGGCAATTTTTCTTTTTCTCAGTGTACCGATTGGAGTTTCTATCGGACTTTCCGTCATTGTGGGTATGGCGGTTGGCAATACTCTGCCGTTTGAATTTCTTATCCAGAAAATGGTTACTTCTCTGGATGTCTTTCCGCTTATGGCTGTACCATTTTTTATTATGGCCGGAGAAATTATGCAAAAGGGCAGTATGGCTTCCAGACTGCTTGAGGTCTCCCGTTGTTTTGTGGGACACGTCACAGGGGGCATGGCCCACGTTTCCGTGCTGACCTGCATGTTTTATGGCGCGCTTTCCGGTTCTGCTCCGGCTACGGTCGCCGCAGTGGGCGGAATTATGATTCCGTCCATGGAAAAAGAAAAGTACAGCAAGTCTTTTTCCACGGCAGTTAATACTGCCGCCGGTTGTCTGGGAGTAATGATTCCGCCCAGCGTCCCACTTATCATCTACGGAACAACAGCGGGAGTTTCCGTGGGAGATTTATTTATAGCCGGAATCATTCCCGGACTCTTTGTCGGCGTTTGCCTGATGGTCTGTAGTTATATTCTCTCCATAAAATATGGTTACATCGGTTCCAGCAAGCGAGCCAGCCTGAAAGAAGGGCTTATTGCCCTTAAAGATGCCATGGTTGCCCTGATGGTGCCGATTATCGTGCTTGGCGGGATTTACGGCGGATTCACAACCCCCACGGAAGCAGGTGTTATTGCCGTTGTGTACGCTTTTTTGGCCGAAGGATTGTTGCTGAGAACTCTGACATGGAAAAAAGTCTGGCTTATTTTCAGAGGGACAGCCCTTACCACGGCCTCTATTTTTCTGGTTGTTGCTACGGCTACCGCCCTGGGACAGATTCTTCTTTTTTATAATGTTCCAGACATGCTCGTAAATATCCTGGTCAGCATTTCTGACAACAAGTATGTACTGCTTCCCATTATTCTTGTCTTTTTACTGATTATGGGAACATTTATGGACGCTTTAGCCAATATTCTTATTTTAACTCCATTACTGCTGCCTGTGGTTACTCACCTGGGAATGAATCCCATTCATTTCGGGATTGTAATGATTGTCACCTCTTCCATGGGTTTTCTGACGCCACCTGTGGGAGTTAATCTTTTTGTGGGGTGCGGTATCAGCGAATTGAGTATTGAAAAGTTGAGTGCCGCGGTAATGCCGTTTTTGCTGACCATGCTTCTCGCCCTTTTGGCCATTGTTTTTGTTCCGGCAATAGCTCTTTGGCTGCCGGGTATCTGACCGGAACTGATTTGTCAGATACAGTCTGTTGCGGGCAGGTTGTATCTTTTCTGCATGGCGGTTGGAAAAAAATCAGGAGGAGAGCGTGAAAGTAACCAAAAGCGAATTTTCCAGGGGGATTATCGGAATTTCCGGTCATGCCGGAGCTGGTCATGTTCACAGCCATTCAGGATTTGTGCAAGACGATACTGCCGGTTTTGCTGTGGCAATCTGTCTTTTGCGCAGGGCTTTTCCGGCCAGCACCATTATTTCTTCCGTGGAGGGCGATATTGACACCGGTTTTGTCACTGTTCGCACTCAAGGTGGAGGAATTGGTGTTGCCAAGGCCCGTCGCGGGATTACCCCGCACGAGGCGTCACTTGTTCGCCGCGCGGTTGGAAAAGACGGTGTCTATAGTCAAAACGCGGCCTTTGCGGCCTTTGGGCGTATTTATGGACAGGGTGTTTTTGAAACTCCCGTGGCTTTGCAGACCGCCATCTGCTTGGCAGTGATAAATACATTTGAAGAAAAATACCCAGGGCTGTTTGTAGTGGGGCACGAGGACATGCCCGGAAAAGTCGGTAAATGCATTGGAGCGGTTCTTGATATTGACGGTATCGCCGTCTCTGTTCTGGCTCTTTTGAACGCCAGTGATGGAGGAATTGGCCCTGACGAAGACCTTGAAGGTAATATTATGCTTGGTGATAAAGGACGGGCAATGAAAGAGCTTGGTTTGGACAAATTGCCAACGATTATTCTGGAAAGCAAGGCCTATGTTCCGGCTTTTTGTAAGGGATGCGAGAAGGACAGTCTTTGGGTGCGTATGAACGAAAAAGCAGACAACCGCAGTGTCTTTCGCGCGTTGGTGCGGGGGGCGGAAAGTGCCGGGGTTCCGTGTATCAGTTCCGACACGGTCTATCTGAGGGGAACAGAGGAGATGGCTGAGGCTACTCGCTCTCTTGGCAGGCGTATTGCCGCGCTGGGCGAGGAACTTGCCGCGGCAAATCTGTCTCGTGATAAGGTGCGCATTGTTGCTGAATTGGCTGTTTTAGTAAGTCAGGACGCTGGAGGTATAACTTTTATGTCTGGCGATCTGCATTCTGTTGTGGGGGGCGGTGGGCTTATGCCCGGAAGTGCGGCAGTTCTTTCCATGACAGTCTCTGAACATCAGCAACGAATCTGGAAAATTCCGGCATTTAACGCCCAGGACGCTGACGCCTACCTTGCTGTTTTGCAACATGCTTTGCCGTTTCTTGCTTCGGATATTGAATCCGCAAAAAAAGATATTGCAGAGCGCAGTGCTTTTTGTGAGCAAAAATTTGCGCATCTGCTTCAGGAAAATTGATTGTGACCTGTCCCTGATTAACCAGCCTTGAGGTCAAAATTTTTTAAAAAGGATATGGTTATGGCGTTATCAGCAAATGGACGGGAATGGACGGGGCTGAACTGAAAAAACTGGCAAGTTCAGATGTCTGTTGAAAATTCTCATTGCTTATGTGAACAGATCCAGCTGTTTTATCAATGCGGATTTCCTGTAAAAAATCCTCTGTACATACAAATAAAAGCCGCGAATACGATAATGAGTCTGAGCAGGATGTTGAATTGTTTTTCAGGAATTTTGGGAGCAACAGGAACACTTGCCAGCAAGCCCAGGAACACACCTAAGATACTATATTTGACCGCCGTAAGAGCAGCCGATGTGAAAAATCCGGCAAAAGCCAGAGCCGGACAGGTGACAATAGATATTGCAAGGAAAAAAAAGCCCAAGTTGCCGCGAGTAGTTTCTTTGTTCCAGCCCACCATGAGTGCGTACATGACTACAGGAGGCCCGCTAAAACTGACTGCTCCATTGGTAAAACCGGCTCCAAAGCCCGCGAGCACTCCAAAAGGCAGAGATTCTTTATGCCTGTCTGATGGGACGAAGAAGTGTTGCCAGAGTATATAGACAAACAGCAGGCAGCCGAGTCCTGCCTGAAGCCATGCCCCTGGAACGAATTTTAAAACCCACACTCCGGTCAGCACTCCGGGAAGGCAGCCAAGTAGCATAGGGAATACTGAAGCAAGATGGCAGCCACGACGATAAACCCATGCAATATAAATGGCAACAATACTGCCTGTAAGACAGCAAGAGGGAACTGCCTCTTGCATATCCATAACGCTGGCTACAAGAGGCAGAGCAACCATAGCAGCCCCCACTCCGCTTACTCCGTTGACAAAACCTCCCAAAAGCCATGCGATAGAAACAATCAGCATATTCATATCAGACATAAAATACGTACCTTTCCTGTCATCTGTTTGCGGCAGAGAAGTCAGGATACAAAAGACATTATAGCTTGTCTAATTCCATATCCTGGACGATTTCAGCTATAATTCTTGTAATTATCGTGCAGTCGTCCTTTGTGAAAGTCAGGGGAAGGCGCATGTCACACATGGTAGCCAGAATATTTTTTGTCTTTGGAAGAGAGGGAAGGTTTTTGAAATATTGCCAACTATCGTAAGAACTGGTGAATCCTGCAGGTTCCTTATTTCCAAACCATTTAATCTGCACTCCGCGTTTTGCTGTTTCCGCAAGGAATGTTTCAATTTGTTTATAAGAGGCATTAGGTAGATTAAACTGAATAGAACTTCCTACGTAATATTCACGTGGATCGCGCTGTGGGCATGTTATGCCTGTAATATTTTTTAACAATGATTCGGTATGCTGATACAGTTCATTCCATCTGGCGCACTGCTTGTCCAGTTTTTCAAGTTGTGGCAGCAAAATGGCGGCCCGAAGGTTGTCCATACGGGAACTATAGTTTGGAGTAATTTTTTTGAATTTTTCAAAAAAAATAGTTTCAGGGCGGGAAGTGTGCGCAGAAAATAGCATATAGGAACCAGAGTAGAGAATGGCGCGCGCGATAACATTGGGATCATTGGTGACAAGCAGTCCTCCTTCACCGGAGTTCATATGTTTATAGGTCTGCGTGCTGTAGCAGGCCGCATGTCCGAAACTGCCACTTTTTTTGCCATTCCAGGTAGCGCCCATGGTGTGAGCACAATCTTCCAGAAGCAGAAGATTGTATTTTTGGCAGATTGTCATTACTTTATCCATGTTGGCTATATGCCCGCGCATATGGGAAAGAAGCAGATAACGGGCCTTTGTTTGTTTCGCTTTGGCGTCCAGGTCGTCCAAGTCTATGGTGTAATCGTCTAAAATTTCGACAAGCTCTATTTGCGCTCCGGTATTCTGAATGGCTCCGGGAACAGGAGCCAATGTGTAAGCATTGCAAAGAACAGTATCACCAGCTTGTACGCCAAGACTTTTAAGCGCAATATAGAGAGCACTGCCGCAAGATGCGCAGGCAAGACAATATCTGACTCCAATATATGCCGCGAATGCTTCCTCCAGTTCAGCTGTATATCCTTTTTCTCCTTTTAGTGTATTGTAGCGATGCAGTCTGCCAGTGGAAAGAACTTCCAGAGCCTTATCAACAGCTTTTGGAGGAATGGGTTCCTGTAGGGTGAAATCTTTATTAAATGTTAACATGTTGTTCTCCTTTTATCTGGAAAAATTTATTTTTTTGATTCGTCAGACAACAGGTTTGGGTGTTGGTACACAGTAAAATCCCATTTTTTTTCTGGAAAAAATTTACGTAACCGCCAGTCGCATGCTCTGGCATGACCTTCCATGCCTTCCACACGGGAAAGACGTGAGGCAACAGGGCCAATAATTGCATTGGCATTGGTGTCAATATGTTGATATGTACATATTTTTAAGAACTTATGCACATTCAGACCTCCGCTGTAATGGGCGGCCTTTTGGGTAGGCAGAATATGATTGGTACCGGAACATTTATCGCCGTGCGGAACAGTGCTGCCTTCACCAAGGAAAAGGGAGCCGTAGGAAGTCAGACGAGAAAGCCACCAGTCCGTATCACGGGTGATGACCTGTACATGTTCCGCGGCATACTGATCGCTCAGTCTGGCAAGTTCTTCTCTGTTAGAGCTGTATATTATCTCACCGTAATCATTCCAGGCTGCCAATGGTACATCAGGATCTGGCATGTCCTCGCATAGTTTGGGAATAAGTTGCAGGATTTTTTCGCCAACTTCTTTTGATGTTGTGAACAACCAGACCGGAGAAGTATATCCATGTTCGGCTTGTGATACCAAATCAATAGCCACGGTCATGGGGTCAGCACTATCATCGGTAATGATTGCGGATTCTGTTGGGCCGGCAAATACGTCAATACCACATTCTCCCGCACCACAAAGGATGGCCTTTGCTTCGGCGACATAGACATTTCCAGGGCCAACAAGAATATTGGCGGGTTTTCCTGTAAACAGACCATATGCCATGGTCGCGATTGCCTGCACGCCGCCCATTTCAAAAATGATGTCAGCGCCTGCAATGTCCATGGCGTAGCATACGGCAGGATCAATACTGTCTCCGCGAGGAGGAGAGGCCACAATAACCGTCGAAACTCCTGCGGCTTTGGCTGTTGCCACGCTCATAATGGCAGAACAGGCATGGGCGAACCGACCTCCGGGAACATAACAGCCCGCAACATCCATGGGGAGAATTTTTTGACCAAGCACAATGCCCGGAGTTACTTCTGTTTCAAATTCATGCAGGCTTTCTCGCTGTGCTTTGGCAAATCCTGAAACCTGTTTGTGGGCGAACTGGATATCTTGTTTGACACTTTCGGGAACAGAACGAATAAGGCGCTGGCGTTTTTGGGGAGAGAGAATAAAATCGTTTTCCCATTTGTCAAACTTATATGCCAGCTCACGCACTACCGATTCTCCACCAATTTTAATCTGTTGCAGCATGTCTGCGGCAATTTTTCTCGCTTCCTGGCTGTTATCTTCTGTTGTTTTCGTTGCTTTTTTGAGCCATTCCATTATGATACTCCCTGATAAGGATTTTATTTCTGTATTGAAAAATTTTTTCCTTCTGAAAGAGATTGCCTTTCTCTGGATGATAATTCTTCCAGAGAAAGGCAGTGTATTTGTCTATTTATTTTGCAAGTTCTTGTTGGATCATATCAACAACAGCCTTTCCACCAACAAAATCATAGTAATTAGGCCAAACTTTTTCTATGGCAATCTTTTTCCATTCTTCTGCATCCTTGAGAACAGAAACCTGTACGCCAGATTCTTCCATAGCCTTGCGGGCTAAATCACTATGTTCATTTTCCCACTTAAGGACATGCATCTGAGCTTCCATTCCTGCTTTTGAAAAAAGTTTTTGTAAGGAAGGATCAAGTTTCTTATAGTTTTTTTCACCAATGAAAAGAGGTTGAAGAGAATATTGATAATGCAGTTCAGTCAGGTACTTTTGGACTTCTTCAAATTTCATAGTGTGGTTTACAACATAGGGATTATCCTGTCCATCAATAACGCCCTGTTGAAGTGCTGTGAATGTTTCTGCCCAAGCCATGGGGACTGGATTTGCTCCCCACGCTTGATAGGTGGCAACAAAGATTTTGTTATTGGGAACTCGGATCTTAAGGCCCTTGAGATCCGCAAGGGAGGTGATTGGTTGTTTGGAATTTGTTAGGTGACGAAAATTTGAGTAACAATGACCAAGGATGCGGAGTCCGCATTGGTTCAAAGACAATTTATTGAAATAGTCAAACAGCTTTCCTGTTGTCGCTTTTACGACAGCTTGTTCCGTGTCGAGCAGGTAGGGGAGGGTATAAGCACCCAGGCCCGGAACGAAAGGAACAGCATTGCCGATGCCGACCACGCACATGTCGAGCGAACCACGGCGGACATTGAACAGCATTTCAGATTCATCTCCAAGCGCGCAGTTTGGGAAAAGGTCAATTTTTATTTTCCCATTTGTTTTGTCTTCAATGAGTTCTTTGAATTTTTTTCCGTATTCTCCTGCTCCAGAGTTGATAGGGTCTCCGATTCCCATTTTGAAAATATTTTTTGCAAATACATGTGGGGGGCCAAAAAGAAAGAGCATTCCAACACACAACATAAAAATTTTTTTCATCCTGTTCTCCTTTTGTTTTCTGGTTAGAAGGGACATTTGGAAATGCCATATAGAAAATACAGCAAAACCCGTATGTTAAGTATTATATTCGCAGCCAGAAGTTTTGAATAAGGATGCTTTTGGATGAAAAGACTCTAAAATGATTTTTTATGTCTGTCAATATTTCATAAAATATTTTATGAAATATTTCATAAAATATTTTATACGGTTGACAATGTGAAAAGATTTTTTAAAAAAAAATGAAAAAATAGAAGGAAGAAATGAAAAAAAATGGTTCAAAAATAAAATCGCTTACTGCCTATGAAAAAATTCGGGATATGATTTTGTCGGGAGAAGCTCTTCCTGGAACCCGACTCGTTTTGGCCGAGCTTGAAGAAAAAATGGGTGTTGGCCGCGGTCCTGTTCGAGATGCCCTTATGCGTTTGGATAAGTCAGGACTCGTGCAGAACATTCCCTATAAGGGGGCTGTTGTGAGGCTTCCACCTTCTTTTCAGGAGATGAAACATATTTACCAACTGCGTGTTGAGCTTGAAATCCTTTTGGCCAGGGAAGCGCTATATACAATTTCTGATTCAGATATTGCCGGATTGGAACAGATTGCTAGTGCGATGGAAAGTTCTTCCCCAGAAGAACCATATTTTTTTCATAAAGACAGGAAGTTCCATCAAGCTTTATACGCTCTTGCAAAAATGCATCATCTTCAGACTATAGTCGATCATCTTTTAGACTATGTAGAGGCCTTTTTAAGTTTTCGTCCTTACAGTAGTGCAGATAAAAAAAGATTTATTCAGCAACATGCTGTCATTATTCAGGCATTAAAAGACCGTAATGAAAAAGTGCTTACTGAAACATTGAAAGAAAATATAATAGTGGGACTTGAATTGGTGCAAAAAGAGATGTCTCTATTCTCTCGGGAAAGAAATTAGGATAAAAGAAATATTAAATATGCTGCATATATTATGTATAAGATAACTACTTATGACTAGCTTGTAACTTTTGAAAATCATTTATTGTAATTTTGTTTGACTGTGAATGATTAAAAATAATCAACCTGTAATGAACAATTGTAAAAGGATTCGTGGTTCTTGAAAGGAAGTGATAATTTTTTGCCCCGTCGTGTATCTGTTTTCGATGGTTTGACTCAGGGCAGCAATATGGCTGGAATTAAAAAGCAAACCTACAGCGAACAGGTTGCGGACTATATTAAGGAATGCATTCTCAGGGGAGAGCTTGCGCCAGGAGAACAGGTTAAGGAAGTCCTTATTGCCAGCAAGTTGTCTATCAGTCGTGCCCCTGTTCGCGAAGCTCTGCATCTTCTGGCCCGTGAAGGGCTTATTGTGTCTGAGCCGCAAAAAGGAAAGAGGGTAACTGCCTTAACGGCAAAGGAAATTCTGGACAGCTATTTCACCGGAGGAGTGCTTGAGGCCGCAGCCGTGGGAGAATTTTTCGACAGATACACGGCAGATGATATTCAGAGTATGGAAGAAATCGTGCAACGCATGAAAGAAGTCGGCGAAAAGGGGTTGCCTCTGGAACTTATGGCCGACCTGGATAACAGGTTTCATGGAGTGTTGTTTTCCCGCGTGAATAACGAACTTTTGGTCGACCTTTGTCGCCGTTCCTGTCAGGGCATTTCCAAATTTTTACTCTATCGTCATTGGCTTAATCTTTTTTCCGTCCAGGAAATTTATGAACGCCATAAAAATGTTCTTGATGCCTTAAAGTCAGGAGAGCGTGTGGTGATCGAAGCGGCCATTCGCCATCATTATAAAGAGTCGGGCGAGCGTATGTCACGATACGGCGTGGACGTGTATAAAGAATAGGAGGGCATGAAATTCTTCGCTTGACTTCTTTGGTATGATTCTCAAGTGTGTATGGTACAGGTGAGTGGCATAGAGATATTGAGGTCGTCTTCAAGAGACGTGAATCGTTAAACATGTAAAAGGGACTCAACTGTGGGAAGACAGCGCAGAGATATTATAGAGACAATATTGGGCCCTTCTGACCAGTTTACTCTTTCAAATCAAGTCTTCAATGCCATTACCTTTTCAGGGATTCTTATTTCTCTGCTTATTTTCTTTGTAGATAATCTACTTGAACCATGGAAAAGAGAACATAATTTTACATTTGGCCTGGCTGTTGCTGTTGCCTATATATGGCTGTATGGAAAATCAAGAGAATCAGGTCACTACAAAGATTATACTATTTTTTATGTTTTTTTAGAGCTTTTTCTTCTTATTCAATCCTGGTTCATGTATGATGGAATTGTCGGAATTTCTATTCTTGTCGCGTTACATTTTATCGTTACAGTTTCGATGATATTAGATGGGCGCAAGAAAAATATACTTATAGTTTTTATCTTATTTTTTGTATCCTTTCTTTTCTTCGTTGAAATTTCTGTTCCTGGTATCGTTAGATCCTATTCAGACCATAAATATCTGTTAATAGATTTTTTTATATTTTTTATGCTTATTAGTTGTGGTATCATTATCTGCATATCTCTTATAATAAAAAATAATCAAATTCAATATGAAAACATAGAAGAAATTAATTTATATCTCGATAAATCAAAAAAGAACCTTGAAGAAAAGATAATTAAAGAAAGAGAATCTCAGGCAATAATTCAGAATTCTTTAAAAGAAAAAGAATTGTTGCTTCGTGAAATACATCATAGAGTAAAAAATAATTTGCAAATTATTTCAAGCATATTGCTTCTTCAGCAGAATAAGTCAAAAAATATTTATACGGTAGATGCTTTTGATATGGCTATAAGTAGAATCCGTTCAATTGCATTTGTACATGATCTCCTTTATCGGTCAGAAAATATATCATATGTAGATTTTAAATTATACATAGAAAAGATTGTTTTTTGTCTGTCAGATATATATAAGCAAGGTAAAAATATAGATATAGAAGTTAAGGCTGATTGCATTGCTCTTCCAGTTGAGGAGTCTATAGCGTGTGGACTTATAGTTACAGAACTTGTTTCAAATAGTATGAAGCATGCATTTTTAGATAGTCAATCCGGAATTGTTTTGATTTCTATGTCTTTTTGCAATGACAATCAATATAGATTATGTGTTTTAGATAATGGAATTGGATTTTCTGATGATGATGTTCGAGCTTCTTCAACGCTAGGCTTGCTGCTTGTTAGAGAGCTTGTGGAGGGACAATTAAATGGAACTGTTAATCGTGTTGAAGGGGTGGGAACATATTGGAAAATTGAATGGATTTCTCATTCTGCAATAAATACCTTGGGAGAGAGCGATGGAGACTTCAAAAATATTAATTGTTGAAGATGAAAGGATAGTTGCTTTATCTGTTAAGGATATATTAAATTCAGAAAAATATGATGTTTGTTCAATTGTAAATTCTGCAAAAAAAGCAATAGAAGAAATAGATTATTATAGGCCAAATCTTGTTGTTATGGATATAAAAATAAAAGGAGAAATGGACGGAATAGAATTGGCAAAATATATTAAGAACGAGTATTTAATTCCATCTGTTTTTTTGACGGCATATTCTGATAATGTATTAGTTGAAAGGGCAAAAGTTGTCGAGCCCCTAGGATATATTCTTAAGCCGTTTAATAAAAATGAAATTATATCTACTGTAAAAATAGCTTTGTATAAGTCAGTAAAAGAAAAGAATGAAAAATATATATGTAAAAAATTAGAAGATTATGTAAAAGAAAGTGAATGTAAATTAAATAATGAGAAAATAATTCGTAAAAACATAGAAAAAGAATTACAAATGAAATCTTGTTTTCTCCAGGAGGCAAATAAAGCGTTGAAAGTTTTGATCGAGACTCGAGATGCAGAAAATAGAGCTTGTCAAGAAAATATATTTTTGAATATTAGAAATTCTGTATTTCCATATCTGGATATTTTAAAGAAACAAAATGTGAATGAAAATATATTGGAAATAATTGATATTTTAGAAAACTCATTAAAAAATACACTTTGTACAAAAACAAATGCTCTGTTTGCAAAATATGCAGACCTTACTCCCCAGGAAGTCAAGATTGCGGATTTGGTCCGTCAGGGAAAAACAACAAAAGAAATCGCAAAAATATTAAATATTGCTTCCTGTTCTGTTTCCACGCATAGATATAATATCCGAAAAAAAATTGGAATTTTGAATTCCAATACGAACCTTGAAAGATATCTTAATTCTATCTCTCACAGCTTATAATTATTTTTTCGGTTTATATATCTTTTGCTTTTATCTTATAATAATTTGATTTTTTAGAATTTCATTGTTGATAGGAATATTAGTTAATACAGACAGATATGTTGTTTTTGTTTAGTTTTTCTACACATTTTGTCCTTAATTTTGCAATATTCCAATTGGATTTATTTTATGTTTATGAAACTAAGTAGGGCTGTTATGTCCGGTTTGGGGTATATTTTTATGGATAGTCAAACATATTGTGAGCAAAGAGGAGGAAAAGTTATGAGAAAGAAAATGAAAAAAATTTTAACTGGCATAATGTTGCTGTCAGTCCTTTTGGGAACAGGTGCTGTTGTGAGCGCCTATGATGGGCCTAAGATTAAATTTCGTCTGGCGCATACAACTCCTCCAGGAAATCACATTACCTTGGCGTACAAAAAATTTGCGGATCTTGTTAAAGAAAAATCTCATGGTAAAATACAAGTTCAGATTTTTCCTAATGCAGTTTTGGGCAGTGATCGTGTCCTTATCGAAGGAGCCCAGAGAGGCTCTCTTGAGATGGCGGTTAGTTCTACCCCCAATATGGCTAATTTTGCTTTGGATTATCAGGTATTTGACCTTCCCTATATAACTAGCCCCAAGTATCAGAAAAATCTGTATAAAGCATTAGATAATGGTGAGTTAGGTAAGTATTTCGATAAAGTTGCTCACAATATTGGCTTGGAAAATATTATGTGGGCTGAGTATGGTTATCGTAATTTTTGTTCGGTTGGAAAAGAGATTACCAACGCTAAAAGTCTCGAGGGACTGAAAGTTCGTACAACTGCATCTCCTGTTGAAGTTGATGTCGCCAAGGCTCTTGGTATGAGTCCAACACCTATTGCATGGGGAGAAGTGTATACTGCTTTACAGCAGGGGACAATTGATGCTGAAGGAAATACTTTTCCCCATCTTTTTGGAGCGAAACATCATGAAGTCCTTCGATATGCTATGTATTCTTATCATAATTATGGAATGCAACTTTGTGTGGCAAATAAAAAATGGTGGGATGGATTGAATCCTGAAGTGAAAAAAATAATTCGCCAATCTTCGGCAGAAGCGCTTCAGTATCAACGCGAAGTCCTTTATCCTGAAAATGAGAAGAGTGCTTATGAAGGATTTCTAAAAACTGGTATTGAAGTTCATACGCTGTCTGATGCTGAAATGGATGAAATCAAAAGGATTACTCGCCCTGTTTGGGACAATTACCTGAAAAAATTGCCTGCTGATCTTGTTAAAATGGTCATGGATACACAGAAATAAAGCATAAATAATAACTGGGGCCTGAAAAATTTACTTTTTAAGGCTCCAGTTGATAAAAAAACATTTTGCTCGTCCCATATTCAATGAATGGAATCTTAGGCAGAAACTGGAGAAATTTTATTCAAAGAAGGAATTATGAGTTCAATAAGGTCATTTTTTTTAAGATATTGTAATGAATTTGAAAAGCCTTTTTTATTTGTTGGCCTTATGATCATGATTTTTTCCATAACATACCAGACCGTATTTCGTTATGTCTTGACCAGTATCGTAACTTTTTTGAATGATCCAAGAAATGCAACATTGCTGGAATTTGTTATTGATATAGACAGTGCCAGACAATTTATGAAAAATATTGCAGGATGGGCTGTCTGGTCTGAAGAATTATCTCGATATATTTTTATCTGGGTTTCTTATCTGGCTGTTCCTTTGGCAATATTAAATCGTTCAAGTATACGAGTAGATCTCGTTTATGAAAAATTACCAGATAAATTAAAAGATTGTAATTGGGTCATTGTAGAGCTTTCAATATTTATTTTGTCAGCTATATTGGCATATATGGGCTTGGAAATTGTCAATATGCAAATTGATTTTCCTCAAATTACTCCTGCACTAAGAATTAATTACTATATTCCATATCTTATTTTACCGGTTGCATTTATTCTTTCTACTATTCGTTGTTTACAGAATATTTCTAAACAATTTGTTAAAATGCCAATATTTGATTTTCTTATTTCTGTTTTAATTACAATAACTTTATATTTGCCTATTTTGATATGGAAAGATTTAAATCCAGTAATGTTACTTTTTGGTTATTTTATCCTTTTTGTTATTTTGGGAATACCAATGGCTTTTGCGCTCGGGCTTTCGGCTTTTTCGACTGTCCTTGGTGCCGGTACAATCCCTGTTGATTATTTAGCTCAAATATCTTTTACCTCAATAGATAATTTTCCAATAATGGCGATTCCATTTTTTGTTGCCGCAGGTATTTTTATGGGAGCAGGCGGACTTTCTAAAAGATTGCTTGCTGTTGCTGATGAATTAGTTGGTTCCCTAACTGGTGGAGTCGCCCTTGCAAGTGTTGTAACTTGTATGTTCTTTGCTTCAATCAGTGGTTCTGGTCCAGCAACTGTTGCGGCTATTGGAGCGTTGACTATTCCGGCCATGATTGAACGTGGCTATGGTCTCAATTTCTCTGCAGCTGTCGTTGCGACAGCTGGTGCCATTGGAGTTATGATTCCGCCCAGTAATCCTTTTGTTGTCTACGCTGTCGCTGGACAGGTTTCAGTTGGAAAACTTTTTATTGCCGGTATCATACCCGGACTTCTTACAGGTCTGGCTCTTATGGTCGTTGTATATTTTATTTCTAAAAAAAATAAATGGCAGGGCCAACCACGTAAAAGAAGTATAGAAAGTATTTGTAAAACTATGTGGGATGCGAAATGGGCTTTACTCGTCCCCGTGATCGTCCTAGGTGGCATTTATGGAGGTCTTATGACCCCAACAGAAGCAGCAGCCGTAGCAGCTTTTTATGGATTATTTGTTGGAATATTTATCTATAAAGAATTGAATATAAAAAAATTATATGAAAGTACATTGAATTCAGCTATGACTTCATCGATAATTATAGTACTTATGGCAATGGCTACTCTTTTTGGAAATATTATGACCATTGAACAAGTCCCGGAAAGGATTACTGATTTAATTCTTTCTTTTACTGAGAATAAATTTCTTCTCCTTTTTTTAATCAATATCTTTCTATTATGGATTGGTACTTTTATGGAGGCACTCGCAGCAATTGTAATTATTACACCAATTCTTATGCCATTGATTATAAAAATAGGTATGGAACCCATACATTTTGGAGTCGTGATGGTTGTTAATCTCGCTATAGGATTTGCTACTCCTCCTGTTGGAGTGAATCTTTTTGTCGCTAGCGGTATCAGTGGGACAAAATTAATGTCTGTTGCCCGTTCTGCTCTTCCATTACTCCTTGTAATGATAATGGTATTGATGGTAATTAGTTATATCCCCTCTATTTCTCTTTTATTAGTTTAAGATACAAATCTTTTATAAGGCGTAAAATGCAGAAAATAAAACTTGAAGATACCATCCAGACTATAAATATGATAGTTGATGTTGCAAAAAAAGACAAAGGGCTTCCTGTCGCAATAGTAATCACAAATATAAACGGAACTGTAATTGCCGCGGCTACTATGGATGAAGCTCCTGAACGGGTCGTTAGAATCGCAGAATTGAAAGCATATACTGCGGCTAAAATGAGAATTTCGACCTTGGATTTTCTTAAAAGGCTTCGCGATGAACAGATTCAGGTTGAATGGTTTGGTGACGACAATTTTTCCCCTCTTCCTGGGGGTGTTCCAATTTATGTTCAGAATCTCTGTGTTGGCGCAATCGGAGTAAGCGGCAGAGATCTTTACGAAGATGTTCGGTTAGCGGAGATTTGCGTGGATTTTTTTACGTCATTGCAGGGATGATTTTTGGCGCCGAAGACATAACAGGTGGAAAAGCTTAAAGCGAACTCTCTGTGTGGTTTCCCCGAATTATAATCTTTCTTACAGCATGGACGGCCAGAAGAAATTTTATGATTTAAATCTAACCAGAAATTTCTGGGACAGTGGATCAAAAAACCAGGGAGAACGTTGAATTTTCCCCTTGGCCGAGCCAGGAGTGCGGGGACGCTGGTTGCCAGTAAATGGTATTCATCTGGCAACTGTAATTTTTTGTTTTTTATTGCTTAGTGTTACTGATATGCAGTCCTTGGTCAATGCCGGATTTTTCATGGAACAGCCCGGCATTGGCGCATTTATTTTTTCTCCTTTCCAAACACGGCAAATTGTTTCAGCAGTACCGGAGTAACAAAATAATCTGTTACCAGGGCAGCCAGGATGCCTGCGCCAATAAGAATGCCCATGTGTATAAACACTTTTACCGGGGAAATCATAAACGCGGAAAAACTTAATACCAGCACAAGGGAGGTGTAAAACATGGCCGACCCCACCACCAGAAATGTCCGGCGGGTGGCATCCCGATAATTGCCGGTGAGCTGAAATCCCAGCTGGCTGTGGCTGATAAAATGGATGGTGTCGTCCACGGCAAGGCCCAGCAGCATGGGCATGACTGTTACAGTTATCATGTCCAGGGGAATATCGGCAAATCCCATGATGCCTGCTACAACCAGGGCCGGCGCCACATTGGGGATCATGCCGATCAGCCCCAGACGCAGACTGCCGAATACCAGGCTCATAAGGATGGTAATGATGCCGAGAGCCAGGAGAAAAGAGGCAATCTGCCCCCAGGTTACATAGTTTTGCATGACTGTGTACTGGGAAATGGATCCGATGAGCAGTACATGGGAATCCGGGAAAAGTTCTTTTGCACGGTCCTGTATAAATTCCAGCTCCCGCATGGCCTCACCGGAATTATAATCCTTCATATCCACCATGAGCCGTAAACGCTGATAATCATAATCCACCCAGCGTTCAGCTTCGGCTCCTCCTGCGTTTTCATACAAAAGAAGCTGCTGGGCAATCATTTCACGGGTTTCAGGAACGCGGTAATATGCCGGGTCTCCATTATTCATCACCTGGTTCATGTCCTTGATAACATCCAGCAGGGAAGAGACTTTCTTGGTCAGGGGCAGGGCTGCCACCTCAGAGGTCAGGATATCGAATTTTCTGAGATTTTCCGGTTCCTTTGCCATGCCTGGTTCCGGGAATTCAATGGCAATGCCGTAGGAATACAGGGAACCCACAGGAGTATTGGCTATGGAAGTGATCCGGTTCACATAGGGAACCTTCATGCCAAAGGTACGGCGGACATCAAAAGAAACATCCATGCGAAATATTCCTGTCAGGCAAAGGATAGCGATCAGAAAAAATACGCTCAGCACGGTTTTGGGCTTGTTCAGCACCCGTTTGCCAAGCCAGATCATAAGTCTGTCAATACCTTTATGTCCCTGGGTTGCATCTGCTGCCCGTGCCGGTTTGTTTGGGGAATCAGGGGAAGGCGCCTTGCTGTCAGAGGAGGTTGCAGGGACTTGATCTTTCCCGAAACTGAGCAGGGTGGGCAGCATGATGATCACCAACACATACGTTGCCCCCACAAGGGCGGCAGCAGTCAGTCCCACCCAGCGGATGGGCAGCATGGGAACCAGCCAGAAGGAAAGCAGGGCGACCATGGTGGTCAGGGCGCAGAACAGAAGCGGCCATCCGGTTTCTTCTATGGCGTGCAAAAGTGACTGCCTGCGCAGACCTGTGGCGGCCAGTTCCCTGCGGGAAAAATTAAAAAGATGAATGGAATAACTGGTTGTGATGGCGATTCCCAGAAAAATGGGGACAAAAATCATGGAAGGGTCAACCGAAACTCCCATATAGCCCTGCAATCCAAAAACAATAATCATGCCGCCCACAAGGGTGATAAAGGGGAACATGACACCCCGGACATTGCGCAGAAAAAAGCCAAGGGTCAGCATGGTAACGCACAGGGCCATGCCCATGAGTTTGGGCGTTTCCTTGCCAAAAAAAGCCATCTTGTCATGGGCAATGACAGGCAGACCTGTCAGCTTTGGCTGTAAAAAGGCGTATTTTTCCTGCCCTGCCACTTCATGGGCAATGCGGCCAATGGCAAGCTCCGGGTTTTCCATGCCTTTTTCGCTCCAGTCATCGGGCAAACGCTTCAGGCGCAACATCAGCCATGTATAGCGGCCGTCTTCAGAAACAAGACGGTTTTTCAGCACTGTTTTGGCAAGGGCTTTTTCGCGAATGGTGGCAAGGGTGGCCAGATCCGTGGGAACCGGGTCCGGTACAAGCTGCCCAATACTGATGCCTGCTTCCGTGCCGGAAATATATTCAAGGTCGGTAAGGGAAATCACATCATCGGAGTAGGGAATCTTTTGTTTTAATTCATGCCCAAGGGCTCGGATTCCGTTCAGGATTTCAGGAGAAAACACATTATCAGCCTCGATAAGTACTCCACAGAATTCGTCATTGCCAAAGATGTCTTCAAATTGTTCTTTTATCTGCAGCAGCTGGTCATCTTCCAGAAACCAGCTTTCCATGTCTGTTTCCATTCGTATTTGTTTGAGTCCAAACACAGATCCGGCAATCAAAAAGAAAAAGACAGCAATATTCAGCCATCTGAGCCACAAGATTGTTTGGCCTGCGGCATAAAAGCGTTTGTTTATTTTTTGTATGTCAAGCATAATAAACCTCAAAAATCATATTTGGCCTTGATCCAGACCTGGGAATTGTTTTCATATTTTTTGAATTGTCCGCCATTACCCTGAAAAATATCCAGTCCCGCGGACAGATGAAATCCGTCACACACTTCATAATCCGCTTTCAACCGGTCATAGAGACCGCTGTTGTCACAATCAAGATACAGCATATTGGAGATTGTCAGCCTCTCATTCATGAGCTTTCTGGAAATATTCAGCGTGCCCAGAAAACTGTCTTTTCGTGCTGTAAGGGAAGGCCGATAATGGAAAATGGACTGACCAGCCACCTGGGCGGTAATTGTCCAGTCATTGCCTGGCGTCCAGTCCACTCCGGCCAGCCACTTGACAAGATTTCTGGCTAACGGTTTACTGGCCGGAGAAGAACAGGCCAGATACTGCCTCTGGTAAAAGGCAGCTTCCCCCCGAAACACAAAATCTGACCAAGGGCGGGAAAATGCAAGCCCGAATATTGTCAGCCGGTGGTGCTTGGGGTTGATGACCAGTGTATGACCATCCAGAGAAGGATGCAGGGCAGGAGTGTCGTCCCACGTATAAAAAGCAGAAGCAGCCACGTCCAGACCGGAAAAATACCCCGAAACCCTGGCTGCAATCTCCATGTTTTCCAGTGAGGTATCGGGCTTGTCCGCGGGCAGAATAACCACATTGGTTCCGGTGCTGTTCGACTGGTCACTGATTTTTTGAGACACGGCCCAGGGATTGTCGCCCTGTGGATAAAGGGCTTCTTGAAAAACAGGAATCAGGATAAATTCGCTGGTGACAGTATTGCCCAAAATACGAAAACGAACCGCATCCACTGGCATACGGATTTCATCAAGGTCACGGGTTATGGATTCGGTCAGATCCGGCGGAGATATCATGTCTGTAATCTGCACCCCGTCTGCCTGTCCCCAGATGATGATCTGGCGGCCCATGCGGATGTCCCAGGTATCGGCCGCATGTTCCAGCCAGAACTCATGCGTATCAATCCCGGTTTCTTTGGAGATGATCCAGTTTTTTTCCGCGTCCAGGGAGTAAAAGAGATAAAGCCAGTCAATATCGGCCTTTGCTTCAAGCCTGAGCCTGGCGCGGGAGCTCATTCTGTCGTGGGGACTTCTGATTCTCACAGAATGCACTGTATCCAGCCAGCCGGAAAAAGACAGCCAGTCAGGAAGCAGATTTTTTTGCCCGACTGATGCCGCCTGGGCTGAATCAAAAATCATCAACGTATAAACAAGACAGCAAAAGACAAAAATCCGGCAACAATTTCTCACAAAAAGAGATTTCTTATTTCCCATTCTCAGATACCAGATGGTGTTGTATGGCAGATCAGGTAATCAGAAACGGCCGCGCTGAATGGTCGCCACCCGAAACACATTATCATCCACTCCGGTGTTAAATTCCATCTTGCTGATTTCCATGACGGTTTTATGTTCACGGGACACATTGTCCATCTCGGAGCGAAAGGTCATCCAGATACCGTCCTGCTGACGCACGTCAAGGGCGCGGTAGACTTTTACCAGTCCGTCCTTGTCGTAATATTCTCCCTTGACAATGAGATGGGAGTTTTTATCCACCCACAAGACCTTGCGGGTGTACATGTCTTCGGGATCAACGGGAACGGATTCCACCTTCCAGCAGTCCATTCCCTCCACCTGTTCATTTCCCAGCAGGGTATGGGTGTCCTCGTCCACATTGCGGTCGCCCATGTCGTCATAGGTATAGTCTGTTCCCATGAAATATTCATTTCTGGAAGCTCCGCTGATGCGGCGCACCTTTTTCATGGCCGGCATGTACAGCCACTTGTCATCTTCCCTGTCTGGAGTGTCATACTCCCAGGAAAGGAACATGGTTCCCCGGACATCTGCCGGCTTCTGGAACATCATCACGGATTTTCTGTCCTTTCCGTAATCCCTGGAAAAACTTTCCACAGTACGTACCCGCTCGCGATTGCGGCGGTTGATCAGCCGCATGGTCATTATCATGTGCCGGTCATCTCCGTCCGGGCGTTCATCCTCCAGTACCATGACATCCCTGCCGGAAAGTTCCCGGGCAGGGCAGAACTGCCCGGTACACAGGACAAAAATGATAAAAACAGCAGGTACAATACAATAATGAAATGTTGATTTGTATTTTTTCACCGTTTTTCTTCCTTATGTTCGTTATCCGGGCAGATTGGCCTCAATTGACTGCCAGTCTGTCCGGTATTTTATTATCTCCTGACGGTCAGGAAATTATTTTGCGGTAAAAGTCAGAGTTGCCGCGTGATACACCTGATCAGCCTTGTCCACCAGATCCTTTAACGGCCCGTCCCTGGTGACATCGTCTTTATGATTGACGCTGATCATCCACTGCCCGGCACTTTGTACCCGGAACTGGGCCTTGCCCTCCATGAGGTAGGAGCAAAGCATGAAGTTGTCACCTTGCCCGAAACTGTTACTGTGGGCCGTGATAAAGTCCATGCTTTTGGCTGTGGTGGAAAGGGGTTTGCCGTAAAACAGCACGTCCACTTCCACCAGATCGCCAACACACACATTGCTCAGATCCGTGCGGGGAATAATTTCCAGGGCCTGACCAAGAGGTTTGGGATTTGTCCACTTTCCCACGGTTGCGTATGATTTGGCAAAGGCTTCAAATTTGACCGACATCAGCACCCTGGCAATATCCTTTATTTCGTTTCTGGGCTTGAGCAGCATGCGCTCTTTGCCCTTTTTGTCAATGTACTGGGTATAAAAATTGGGCCTGGAAGCCAGGGCAAACTGATACACACCAGGTTTTGTGTCTTTTTTGAACGCCACTTTCTGTACTGCCAGTTCTCCTGGGAATATGTCAAAGTTACCAGAGGTAAAAAAAGGCCTGCTGATTTCTGAAGATGGTTTTTGCAGACTGGTCCTGCTCATATCCGGGGCAACCAGTTCAAATGACTCTACCTGCATGGCCCCGTTGGGGGAATTGAGAATATCATCCATGGGCAGGGCATGCCCCCAGCCCAAAGAAACCATGACATGTCCTGGTTGATGGGCATTGGATTCAAAGGCATTGATCCACACGGAATGGGCCTGGGCAATACTGACCAGGCAGAAAGAGACAAGCAGGGTTAAACATACTTTCTTCATGGATTCCTCCTGTTAGTTGGTTGTCAAAAAGGAAACGCAAAAAAGCGTTCAGGATTTTTTAAATTTGTTAAAACAGATGAACATGTTTTCTATCTGAAAAATACAGAAATTTCTACCCGAATAGGGAGAAAAAATAGCGCAATCGGGAAAATTTTTGAATGGCATCCGGAAAAACAGGTTTGGAGTTTTGACCTGACAAGAACAGTCTGGAAACAAAAACTGCAAAAACAGGCAGCCCCCGGAAAGGGGGAGCTTTATTGGTAGTCGTTCAGACTGAGCTTGTCATGTTCAATGCAGATGAGACCAGAATCCTGCTGCGGCTTGTTCCATGGTGAGCGGCATAGCTATCAATACGAGCGATGATTCGGCGCGGGACGGTAATATTTACCTGTTCCGCGGTATCATCAAGTAGCTTTTCATCCACTTCCACTAAGGCCCATGTCCAGCCTGAAAATTCTGGATTTGCTGTATGCCCGGATAATTCATTTCGGTTTCTCCAATTGTACATGTGTTTTTTGTCAAAAAATATATCCCCTGCCCAACCCCAAAAACGGCCCTGAAAAAGTCAAGGGCATAAGGTTGCGAGGCCTTGCAACAGCCCAGATGCCTGCTGAGTTGTTCAGAAAATCTGGGTCATGCTTGACAGTTGCGACCTTATAGATGATAAATTTGGCGTTATGAATGGTGTTAACAGTGCAAAAAAGATTCGACAAAAACATCTATTGGACGAGCAATACAGCATGGCAAGGCTGGTTTGTGAACCTCAAATGTTTTGAGAAGGAAATATAAGCATGGCCCAGCTTGAACATATCGAAGCCATAAAAAAACGGCTCTGGAGCGCGGCGGACACTCTGCGGGCCAATTCCAGCTACGCCAGCAACGAATATTTTCTGCCGGTCATGGGCCTGATCTTCCTGCGTCATGCCTACAGCCGGTATCTCGCGGTCAAGGATACCGTCGAAGCAGACCTGCCCACCCGAGGCGGCAGGACCCGGCCATTGACCAAGGAGGATTTCTCGCAGAAGAGCGCCATCTTCCTGCAGCCCAAGGCCCAGTTCGACACCCTGGTGGCCCTGCCCGACAGCGCCGACCGCGCCAAGGCGATCATCAAAGTCATGGAGTCCATCGAGGCCGACTACGAGAGCCTGCGGGGCGTGCTGCCCAAGAGCGAGTATCAGGAACTCGACAACGCTGTGCTCGGCCAGCTGCTGCGCACCCTCAATCCTGAGGAGTTCAAGTCCAACTTCTTCTACACCCGCACCGTCCCCTGCGAGCTCTGGTTCCTCAACCGTGCCAAGCCGGAAGCGCACCGCGACAAGGTGCTGATGTTCGACGTCCGCAATACCTACCGCAAGGTCACCGCGCAAGATTTACGATTTCTCCCCCGAGCAGGAGCAGAACCTGCTGGCCATCGTCTGGCTCTACCGGGGTGAGACCGGTTGCTATCTCGACCTGGTGGCGGGCTACTGCCGGCGTACGCTGGACAAGGGCTCGGCCTGTTTCACGACGAAAGACGGCGAAGGTAAAAGAGGTCGAACCTCTGTCAGATTTTATCGGTGTACTGGACACACTGCGCGGCGCGGTCGAGCCCTTTCTCAGGACCCTGGCCAAGCACGCGCCCCACGTTGAACCGCTCAAGGAGCTGGATGACGCCATCCTGTTGTTCAAGGCGGATGTGGATTCTTTCCGGAGGGCCATCACAGAACGGCAAGTGGCATGGAGAGAGCAGAGGACGACCAACGGCGAGTTGAAAAAGGCTGTGGGCCGCCTCGCCCCCCTGGCCGATACCAGCCGCGGCCTGGTCAGGCAGGCGGCGGGCATCGTCGCTCGGCTGGCCGGCGAACAACCTGACCCAGTGCCTACCAAACAGGAATTCCTGCACCGGCAATATCAGAACATCTCCATCAAGAACCTTTCCATCGACCCCAACCTGGTCCGGTGCTGGAGTCCCGGTTGGCGGAGGCACAGCATTGTCAAACGCGTTGTCCAGAATTGAAAAAAAGAGACAGGTTCGGTGATGAAGACAAGTTTCAAAGACAACTGAACAGCTTTAGACATCAAAAAGGACAGGCCCGTGTATTGAACCTGTCCTTTTGCTTCTGGGGTGAGTGAAGCGACTTGAACGCGCGGCTGCAGTATTCTTTTTGAGGGAGTGAATTAAAGGGAACGCGATTCTTTCCGTTTTTTTGCCTGGCAAACTATAAAAGCATGAATGATAGAAGAACCGGCCAGCGCTGTAATGCCAGCCAGATCTTTATCTGGAAGTACCTCTACCAGATCCATGCCTATAGTGTGAATCTGGCTGCATATGGAACGAACCATGGTTAATGCTTCGTAGGTAGTGAATCCCTCTACTTCTGGTGTACCTGTCCCGGGTGCAGAGGCGGCATCGAGGAAATCAATATCAAAAGAAAGATATGCAGGACGATTGCCTATCCGTTGAATGATTTCTGCTGCGACTGAATCAATGCCACGACGATGCAATTCTTCCCCCATGACGATGTGAAGTCCCTGTGATTTTGGCCAACTGAGTGCTTCACGGCTGTATAATGGTCCTCTTATTCCCACTTGAGTGGAATGCTCAGGGAGAATAAGATTTTCTTTTAAAGCCCAATAAAAAGGAGTTCCATGATTATATGGTTTTTCGTAATAGCTTGGAATCGTATCGCTATGGGCATCAAAATGTACCAACGCGACTGGCCCCAGAATTTTTTTGACTGCCCGTAATATGCCGAGGCTGATAGAATGATCCCCTCCAAGGATGACAGGAATGGTACCAGAAGAAAAGAAAGGGATCAGCTTTTCGCAGATAGCATGCAGGCTTTCTTCCATATAGCCGGGAATAGTATCAATATCACCGCAATCAACGATTGAGAGTTCTTCATTGATATCTGTATCTAATATGTAGCAATAAGGTTTGAGTATATTTGATGCTTCTCGAAGAGCTGCCGGGCCAAATCGCGACCCAGGACGATAAGATGTTCCACTGTCAAATGGTACTCCAATAATTGCTATATCAGCTCCTTCTGGAGCGGATCGGAAAGGTGTACGCATAAATGTACGGATTCCACAAAACCTTGGAGATTGAAGTGAATTAACATGAGACATAAATATTACTCCTTATTGTTTGATGTCTTTATTTTTTATGTTATTGAAATATATAATTGGGTAGCCATGTTGATAGTTGAGGGAAGTATATCATAATAACTAAAAATATTGCCTGGATTAAAATAAAAGGGACTGCACCACGATATATGTCATGCAGGCTGATTTCGGGTGGAGCTACAGATTTCATATAAAAAAGATTGAGACCATACGGCGGAGTTATATAGGCCATTTGCATATTAATTACAAAAAGAATACCAAACCAGATTGGATCAAAACCTAAGGCGATAATAATGGGAATATAGATGGGCATACACATAAACAGGATCGCAATGTCATCCATAAACATTCCGAGAATAAAAAAACTTAACTGGATTACAGCCATAATCATAATGGGATTGGGATCCATGCTTACTACCAACTGCTTGATCATGACTGTTGCTCCCAGTCCCGTATAAACCTTGCTGAAAACAAGTGCGGCAATGATAATGTATCCAGCAAAACCTGTGATCGCAAAAGTTTGACGACATGCATTATGTATCATTTTTATTGAAAGGCGTTTTTTTATTGCGGCACAAAATATTGCTCCTGCTGCGCCAATAGCGGCTGCTTCGGTTGGAGAAGTAATTCCTAAAAAAATTGATCCAAGAATGCCTGAAATCAGTAGGAAGGGGAGTGTTAATGCAGTAAGAGACTGGAGTTTTATTTTGAGGGGAACAAGTGCTTCATTTTTCAGAGCAGGGGCTGTGTCTGGACGTAGCCAGGCTAATATTCCTATATAAATTGAATATAATATTGCCAGTATCAATCCAGGAATGATTCCCCCTGCAAATAATTTACCTACAGATACGCCTGTTAAAAAAGAATACATCACCATCATTGTGCTTGGTGGTATAAGAAATCCTAAGGCTCCACCAGCCTGTACTATGCCAACAGCCAGGCTGCGGTTATATTTTCTTTCAAGCATGGCAGGAACAGCAATTATCCCCATGGAAAGAACTGTGGCACTGCTTACTCCAAGCATAGCTGCCATCAATGCACAAATAAGTATTGTTCCGATACCAAGGGCTCCTCGTATCCTGCCAGACCATATATAAACAGTATCAAATAGATCCTTGGCTATGCGTGATTCATGTAGTATAAATCCCATAAATATAAAAAGAGGGATTGCACTTAATACAAGGTTATTCATAAGCTCCATTGTCGAAAAATATATGATATCAAGTGCACCATCTCCCCATAAAAACATGGCTGATAATGTTCCTATTGAGCCAAGACAGTACACAATTGGAAGTCCTGTGCTCATAAGTAACAGCATAGAAATAAACATTATTCCTGTAATAAAAAAAGGATTCATTTTATTTCTTCTCCTGTAATTGCCATATACGCATTACGTATAAAATCTGATATGGTTTGAAGTAATATGAGAATTGCCGCTATAGGGATAAGGGTTTTCCAGTGATATACAGGTTGTCCCCATGCTGAAGGAGATATTTCATGTAATTTGTATGATTCAATAGCGTATAAAATAGATATACGTACCATTTGATAGAAAAATATAAATGTAAATATGTAAGTTATGCAGTTGATAAATGCACGTGTACGTGGTTTCCATCTTGATGAAAATATATCTACCCCTACTTGTACTTTTTCTAGTATTGAATATGGTCCAGAAAAAATTATATATGCTCCAAAAATCATAATACTGAGTTCCGTTCCCCATACAGTTGGGGAATTGAAGAAATATCGTGCGGTGGTCTCGTAGAGCATGACAAATACAAGAGGAATTATAAGCCACATGGCAATATTACTGATCACAATATTGAATCGGTCAATAGCATGAATGATTTTACAAACCATAATAACTCCTGCTTGTGATAAAAAATGAATATGCATAGTATCAAAAACTGGCTGCCATCTTTTTTGATGACAGCCAGGATTGTTTGAACTTACATGCGACCTTTTGCTCGAGCGAAATCCTTCAAAATGTCTACAACTTTTTTAACTTCAGGGGATTTTTGGGCTTCTTGTTCCCAGATTTCTGCTGCAGCCCTGGTTAACTCTTGCAGGTCTGCTTCTGGAAATCTTGTTGCCTTGTCTTTGAATATTTCTTCTATAACATTAAGACTTTCGTTTTCTCCCCAGGAATAATAATGCCAACGGGTCATACTGGCGGCAGCACGGAAAGCCTCACGAATCTGTTCAGGAAATTTTTTCCAGAGATTTTTATTAATAATCAATGTGTCGGTAATTGGATCGATAAGCGGTGTAAGATTGATCCAGCTGGCAGCCTCATAGTACTTTGTTTCTTTATATTCTGCAGCACTTCCATAAACAACACCATCGATCTGTCCGGTTGTCAGGGCCAGATAAATATCTTCTGGAGGCATGGTTACACAATTTACGCCTAATGACGTTAACATTTTTGCAGTTGCTCCTACCGCGCGTATCTTCATTTTGCGCATATCATCTAGTGATCGGATTGGTTTCTTGCTCAATGTATTATAAGGAGCTGCCCAGGTTGGACCTAAATATATCACTCCAAGTTTATTATAGTCTTTTGCAAATAATTCTCCTAATCCCCGTTGATCATAAAGTATTTGTGCCTCTGTTGCTGACATCCAGGCCATGGGCAGTCCAGATTCAATCAAGCCGCTTTTGCGTTCTGTAAAGTGATGTCCCATTCCATGACCGATATCAATCATTCCACTGCGTACAGACTTGAGGATATTATTTGATCCTACAAGCTCACCACCTGTGAATATCTGAATTTCTACTTTGCCATTTGTCAGTTTTTTTACTTGTTCCGCAAAAAATTTTGCTCCAGTTGCAGTTGTTGGAGAATAATAAGTTTGCATTTTTAATTTATATTCTGCGGAATCAGCAGAACTCGCAACAAGGATAAAAAAAATGAAAATTGCCAGGATTGAAATGGATTGCTTGGATTTCATAAAAAACTCCTCCTTTTCAGTTTGAAAGATATTTTGATGGAACGATTCCATCTTTTTTCCCTGAATTTACAGGAAAAACTTTCTTATGCATCAGATGGTGCTTTTTCTGATGTCAGAATTAGACGGAATATCTGCCGCTGTCAAGAGTAAAAATGTATCGTGTCAGGGTGATTGTGGTTATCAAAACTTGATATGGTTGTTTATTTTCAGTACCCTTTTCATTGTGTTGCGCAGCTACAAAAAATATGAAAAAAATTTTTGTTCTGCCTGTTGAAATGGTCAGGCATATTTGTTTAAGGAAATCATCATGGCAATGGTTCAGCGTCAAATTCCCAAGGGGGATAAAAAAAATATTTCCGGGCGGGAACTCGTATATGATTATATTCGCAATCAAATGAAACGTGGGGAGTTGTCACCCGGAAGTGTCCTGGACTTGCAGGCGATAAGTCAAGCGTTGGGTATAAGCAGTACTCCTCTTCGCGACTCCTTGATACGTCTGGAAGCAGAGGGGTATCTTACTATCTATCCTCGCAGTAAGGTTGTTGTAAATCGACTTGAACTTGAAGATTTTCCCTTTTTGTATGAAATTATGGGAGCCTTGGAATATACTATTATCGCAGGCGGGCTGGGTGTTTATTCTCCAGAAATTTTAGCGGATATGCGCAAGATGAATGAAAATATGCATTCTGCTGTGCTTGATGGCGACATGACAGCCTATGACAGAGAACATTACGCCTTCCATGAAATTTTTTTTCAGGTTTGTCCGAACTTGTTTGCCCGGCGGATTCTTAATCCTATAAAAAATCGTCTATGGGATTTTCCGCGTAAAAATTTTGTACAGGCATGGTATCTCGCTGCCATTGATGAGCATGCTCTTATCATAGATGCTATTGAATCCCGTAATACTGAGCTGCTGGTTCGTGCTGTACGGGATCTGCACTGGGATTTTGCCTATAATGAACCGTCTATCCGCAAGGTTTACGGATTTGGGTAAAAGGAGAGGAAGAGCTCGGAAGAGTGGAAAAGGAAAGAATTAAGGGAAAATATAAAAAAGGACAGATCCGTGTTTGAACCTGTCCTCTTGCTTTTGGGGTGAGTGACGCGACTTGAACGCGCGGCCGCCTGGGCCACAACCAGGAGCTCTACCAGCTGAGCTACACCCACCGTAAGAAATACTGTGTCTATTGTTTTTAGGCTGCCCCGTCAAGTAAAATTGCAGACGACTTGCCAGCTTGCAGAAGAAAAAACGTGCAATCCCCAAGAGAGTGGAGCTGTAAATTCCTAGTGCATTTTTTGTGGTTTCAGCATGCGTTCCGGCGCGAGTATGGTATCAAGTTCTTCCTTGGACAGGAGTTTCTGTTCAAGCACCAGTTCATACACGCTGGCTCCTGATTCCAGAGCTTTTTTGGCCAGTCTTGTTGATGTTTCGTAACCCAAAACAGGATTTAAGGCTGTTACAAGGCCGATGCTGTGATGAACCAGTTCCCTGCACCGTTCAATATTGGCCGTGATGCCGTCCACGCAACGGTATTTGAGAACTTCCATGCCTTTTTTGAGCATTTCAACGCTTTCAAAAATACTTTGGACAATAACAGGCTCCATTACGTTCAGCTCCAGCTGACCGGCTTCCGAGGCCATGGTGACGGTCAGGTCATTGCCTATAACCTTAAACGCGATCTGGTTGACAACCTCAGGTATAACGGGATTGACTTTTCCGGGCATGATGGAAGAACCCGGCTGCATGGGCGGTAAATTGATTTCGTTGATGCCTGTGCGTGGGCCTGAAGACAGCAGCCTGAGGTCGTTGCATATTTTTGAAAGTTTTACCGCCAGCCGCTTGATGGCAGAGGAATACATGACAAAGGCCCCTGTGTCCTGTGTGGCTTCTACCAGGTTGCAGGCCAGAGAAATATCCATCTTTGTAATTTCCCGCAGGTGAGAAATACATTTTTCGCTGTACCCCGGTTCGGAATTGATACCTGTCCCAATGGCGGTGGCACCCATATTCACTTCCAAAAACAGCTTTGCGTTTTCTTCCAGACGGGCAATTTCTTCTTCCAGGGTTATGGCGTACGCTTCAAATTCCTGTCCCAGTGTCATGGGAACGGCATCCTGCATCTGGGTACGCCCCATTTTGATCACCTCGGAAAATTCTTTGGCTTTGTTCTTAAAGGCCTCAATCAGCTCCTTGAGGACTTCAATCAGTTTGGGATTATTGAGCAACAGCGCTATCTTGACTGCTGTTGGATAGGCATCGTTGGTTGATTGAGAGAGATTGACATGGTTATTTGGATGGCAATATTCGTACTCACCTTTTTTGTGGCCCAGGATTTCAATCGCCCTGTTCGCGATAACCTCGTTTGCGGCCATATTGGTTGATGTTCCGGCTCCACCCTGAATCATGTCGATCATAAAGTTTTTATGGTATTTTCCTTTTATGACTTCATCACAGGCCAGATCAATAGCTCCGGCTCTTTCACTGTCCAGCAGGCCCAGATCAAGATTAGCCTTTGCTGCTGCTTTTTTTACAATAGCCAGGGCCTGAACAAAAACAGGATAAAAATTGATGGTGACACCGCTTATATTAAAATTTTCCATACTGCGCAGAGTCTGTATGCCATAATAGACTTCTGCGGGTACAGCGCGTTCTCCAAGCAAGTCATGCTCCATGCGTGTTCGACCTGATACATATTGCGCTCCGTCATTGACAAAATGGATATTTGTCTGGGTCATGCGGCGGGTAATGACTCCAGCCAGATGTTTGTAGAGTTTTAATGTAATTTGTGGATATTCATTAAAAACTTCCTGTATCTCATCGCTGCGGAGTACAAAGAGTTTTACATCATAAAGAGCACGAGCAGATGTTGAATGAGGATGGTCATCTATTAAGGAGCCTTCCCCGATAAAATCATATTGTCTGAAAAATGAAAGGCGTTTTTCTTCTCCAAATGGAGTGACCTTGAATAATTCTATCTCACCTGAATAGACTATGTAAATTGCATCCCGCAGTGAATTTTCCTTGAATATGAATTTTCCTTTTTTCAGTTCCTTAACGCTTACTTTTTCAACAATGAGTTCGAGCTCATGTTCATCAAGGTTCTTGAATAATGAGACTTCTTTCAGAAAATTTTTTATTTCATTTTTGTTCATATCTACTACCTTTTTAATTTTGAAAAGAGTATGTATTTTAAGGAATAGATCGGTCTGATAAGGAGATCGTTTTTAATTTTCAAATGTTCCTTTTTGGATAATAGTTCCATTGTGCAGCATTATTTTCCCCCGACAAATTACGGATTGTATCGTAATTTTTTTATCTAATAAAATAATATCCGCGTCAGAACCGATTGAGATAGTCCCTTTTTGAGGAAAAAGAGAAAATGCTTTTGCTACGTTATATGTTATTGGATAAAGGGCTGTTTTTATGTCAAGTCCTTCTTTTATGCAGTCAACAAATTCATAGTACAAGGATTTGGGATCAGACGCAACCAAGCCCCTAACACTTCCGTCTTCACCATATCTGGCAGCGCTTCCATTGCCGTCGGAGCTCATAAGAATATTTTCGGGGACAGCTCCTTTTTTTAGGGCCAAGCTGATAGCGTGAGATGGTTTTATCGTTTCCGGCCCAAGCGTTTTTGAATTAAGGCCTGATGAAATATCCATGTAGCCACAACGTTGTGTCAGTCTGACAGCTTCATTGAATGTTTTTTCGTTTCGATTGATATGAGTCGCAATAAGATGTCTTCCCAGGTAAGGAGATTGGTCAAGGACCTGGAAAACAGTATCCATACATTCAGGACTTGCCCCAATGTGCATGATGAGCATTCCAGGGAATCCTCTCAGCATTCCTCCTATTCGTACCTCTGTTGCAGTGAAAGATAATTGGTCGACAGATACAGGAGCAACTCTATGGTCGGCCAGAGCGATTTTTCCTCCCCTTACTCTTTCAATAAAGGCAATATCGGAACGAATAGAACCTGTGATGTGAGGAGAAGGTACAGGATAACCTCCAGACATAATAAAAGAAGATATTCCTTCTTCGTACAGAGAATTTGCTTTTGCCAGTACAGAGGCTACATTACGTGTCACATTATCTGTGCCTAACAATCCTCCCACAGTCGTAATCCCAGATTCTATAAGAGTTGAGAACTGAATGGGGGGAACCTGGGAAGAAAACCCGGACTCTCCTCCACCTCCTGTTATATGAACATGAGCATCTATAAAACCTGGTACTGCTGTCAGATTGTCTTCTTCAATTATTTTTGTTTCTGACAACCATTGTGGAATAATAATATCAGGAGCAAGGGCAGCGATACGATCATTGATGATAAGGATATCTTTTTTTCCTTCAGGTTCAGGATTAAATATATCAACATTTTTTATAAGAATTGAAGACATAATATTTCCTTTTTAATATATTTTAATATATATTGCTTTTTATTAAATAGCCACATATATATTATTCTTCTTCTTCATTCATCTCTTGATAGCTCATTTTTGTCATATTTATATTGAAAATTGAATAGCAAATAGAAATCAGTGGCGTAAGATAAAGAAGAAATGCGTAAGGTAAGTATTCAAGATAAGAAATACTTAACATGCCAATCGGAAAGAGGGCATTAGAGCTCCAGGGGATAAGTGGGCCTCCGAGAGTGCCAGCATCTTCAACCACTCTTGAACAATTTTCCGGACGGAATCCCTGCTTGCGGAAAAGAGGGGACATAAGCGTACCATTAAGTACAATACTGAAATAACAGGATGCTGTTAACATCAGGGTCGCATATCCAATGAGCAATGTAGAGACAACAAGGGAAAAACCTGATTTTGCCTTTTGTGCAACGGGATTCAGCACTGCATCAAGAACTCCTATATGGCGAAGCATTCCTCCAAGACCACAGGCAAAAATGACGAGGGCTGCAATATTGAGCATGCTGGAGACCCCTCCTCTGTTGAGCAGCTTGGCCAGCATTGGATCAGAGAATTGACCTTTGTATCCATTCCACATGGAATTGAAAGCGGCTGTAAGATCCATACCTGTATATACTGTCGCGATACATACTCCGAAAAGAGCGCCACTGACAATGGCAAGAACAGGATTTGTCTGGCGAATAAGAAGAAATAAAACAAGGAGCATGGGAAGTGCGGGGACAAAGCTGATGGGGAAATTTTCGCTGATACCTGTCAGAATACTATTTAGCTGGCCGGATTCAGCAATTCCGTTGCTGTGATTCACACCCATTATTGCGTAGGCAATAATCGAAATTATAAAGGCCGGGGAGATTGTGTTGATCATATGACGGACATGTCGCAATAGAGGAACTTCACTTACAGCGGCGGCCATATTGGTGGTGTCAGACAGTGGAGACATTTTATCTCCAAAATATGCGCCACAGATAATTGTTGCCGCACTCATTCCCGGCTCAAATCCCAATCCTGTCCCAATCCCCATCAGAGCGAGGCCAACTGTCCCGATTGTTCCCCAGGATGTCCCCGTTGTCAGGGACGTTATCGAGCAGAGGATGAAACTTGTGACGAGAAAAAGTTTGGGGGTTATTATTTTCAGTCCGGCATAAATCATAATTGGTACAGTACCTGCTGAAATCCATGCTCCGATCAGGGCCCCTACGCACATAAGAATGATAACGGCTCCCATGGCTCTTTGGATAAGTTCGTAGGCACCGGTTTCAAGTTCTGTATAGGTATAGCCCAAAAAACGGGCAAACAGGGCGACAACGATCCAGGAAGAGAGCATAAGGATGTGTAATTTTAAATCAAAAAACAGCATTCCACCAGCAATAGTCATAATAACTGTAGATAACGTGACAATTGAAAACAATAAACTTGGTTTTTGATGTTCTTGCATATTTTCCCCCTTATGCAAAAAATTTTTATAAAATTCACTTTTTTTATTGTATTCATTTTCTCCGCATGACATTGTAAATCCGATTGTATATTCATTTGTTCTGCATTCAAAATCTCTGTATCTTCCTATTCTTATAAATTGAATTTTTTTATTGTATTTCCTGTAAATAATAAAAATATTTGAATGTAATTTGCATTCATAAAAATTTTTTTCTTTTTCAAAAATAGGGTAAAAAAAGAGTTCATTTGATTTTTCAAGGTCATTTGCTAAAATATTTATTGTTTTTTCGATTTTTTTTATAAGATTTTTGTTGTCTTTAAATCGAAGTAGATCTTCCTTGAATATTTTTGTTGCTTCACATTGTCTCTTATTCATCGCTGTTTATCAATTCTTCAATCGAGTTGAATTTAATGAATTCATCATTTTTTGCACAACTGATGGCTTGTTTGGTTTTAGCATTGGGGACCCTAATTTCAAAAGGGAGGACATTTTCTCTTGCAATCCTGATCAAAAGAAGGCGCACAGCCTCGGAAAGAGAAAGCCCCATAAGTTCGAGTTTGGCGCAGGCTTCTTCCTTGAGTTCTTTATCTATACGTATATGTACCATCGTACTTGTCATTTTTCCTCCTTATGGTTTGTTTTTGTGGTTAATCTGTAACTCTTTTGATACACAATGTCAACTCTAAAAAATAATGTTAACACCCTGTGGTTGATTCTTGAGCTTTTCTTACTGGTTGAAGAAGTTTTAAATTTTTTGAAAAAATAGAAGTTGTTGTGGGTGAATTTAAGGCCGGGAGGTGGTTTTTGGGGGGAATATTTTTTACTGTGCGGTTTCTGTTTCAGTGATTAGAAAGAACAGGTTGATATACAACCGGTTGCTGGCAATTATGAAGAGCTTCCCTTTCCATTTCATGTTATTTGTTACTGCTGGCCACGCTGACCAGACGGGCCGCGAGAATATTCATGGGGTCGAGCAGGGGTGTTTGAAAGGACGGGGTGCCTTGTATGGCCAGTGGCAGTTCTGTGCAGCCCAGAATAATCAGCTCCGCTCCCTTGTTTTCAAGTTCAAGAATTTGCTCTTGCAGAGCTATCCGGGCTCGTTGCGAGATACTGGTTTGCGATTTTATGCCCCAGTCCGGGTTATAGATAAGGGAGTGGGTTTTTTCCTGATCCTGGGCTTCTATCACGTTCAGACCATATCTTTGTAAAGGCTCTGAATAGATTTTGAAGTTACGGGTGCCTGTTGTGGAGAGTATCCCGATATTTCTGGCGTACTTATACCTGGTCAGAATATGGGAGATTGTTTCTTCAATCATGTTCAAGACAGGGTGGATAAATCCGGCTGCTGTCAGGCGCCGGGTAAACTGTTCCCAGATTGGCGCTGCGTGAAATGTATTGCAGGGGATACCGGCAACACAGGACATCGCAAGGCGGGAAGCAGCCTCCGCTCCGGCCAGCAAGATTTCAGCCATGCCCAAAGCGGGTTTTTCAGGCTCTCCGGCCAACAGGCACTCCGTGCGGTCTTCAATCAGGTCTGGACAGGAAAGATGAATAATTCTTAAGTGTTCCTGATCCTTGTTCGCCTTTGTGTTTTGCAGAACCAGGCGGTGGAGTTCCAGTCCGGCCAAAGGGCCGACTCCACCACCCAGTAAAATAATTCGGTTCAACGAATACGTTCCTTGTCAATCTGTTTTTCACTTTTGGCGACCAGAAGGGTTCCAGCCATATCGCCGGTAACATTTACAGCCGTTCTGCCCATATCAAGTATTGCGTCAATACCAAAAATCATGGCATAAGCTGCGGCAACGGGAGTGCCCGCTTCAACAGGCAGGCCAACGGAATTGAGAACCATGAGCAGCATTATGGCTCCGGCTCCAGGGACTCCGGCTGTTCCAATGGAAGCCAGCACAGCTGTTAGAATGACTGTGATCTGTTGCGTGAATGTAAGGGGCATGCCAATAGCAAAACCGATAAACAGGGCACAAACTCCCTGGTAAATGGCTGTTCCGTCCATATTTACGGTCGCGCCAAGAGGCAGGGTAAAGGAGTAAACCTTACGGGAAATGCCAAAATTATTTTCAGCGGCATCCATGGTAACAGGTAATGTTCCAGAGGAGGTACGGGTGACAAAGGCGGTCAGCAGCGGAGTCCTGACTCCTTTCAGAAAAGTAAGCGGGTTTATCCCTCCAGCAAAAAGAATCACGCTGTAAAAAACAACGACATGCAGAATATAGCCCAGAAAAGCCGCGCCGGTAACTGTTCCAAGAGGGCCAAAAGCATTTGCCCCATGAGTTCCGAATACAACAGCAATAAGGGCGAAAACGCCTATTGGGGCGTACTGCAGTACTCCGTGAACAATCAGATACATGGCTTCTGCAAGGCCATTAAAGAAGCTAAAGACGATTTCTCCACTTTGTTGAATTTTTTTATCCTTGCTTCTGCGTAAATAAGAGAGCGCGATTCCAAGCAAAATAGCAAAGAAAATGGTGGGGAGTACCGCGCCGCCGGAAATTGCTCCAAACGGATTTTTGGGAATGATTGAAAGAAAGGTGTCAGACAGGCTGGGCTGGGTTAAGACCTTGCCCGCGGCGTCTGCCGTGGAACTGAGGTCAAGTCCTGTTCCAGGTTTGAAAATATTGCCCATCAAGAGTCCGGTTGCCACGGCAAAAGCGGACGTGAAAAGATAAAAAGCAAGTATTTTGACGCCGACCCGGCCAAGAGCGCTTGGATTAATGCTTGATGCGCCAACAACCAAGGTGGAAAGAATGACAGGCATCACTATCATTTTCAGCAGATTGACCAAAATGGATCCTAAGAGGGTCAGAAAACTTAATTTGGGTCCAAAGATAACGCCTGCTATGACTCCGGCAACAAGTCCGATTAAAATCCTGAGCAGCAGGTTTGAGTTGAAATACCAGTCAAGTATTTTCTTTTGTTTACGCTCCATAATCTCTCCTCATGGTTTTTCTGGCCCAAAATGCCAGGACGATGTGGTTCAACGGTTGGAAGAATTCTATTGTCTCCATGGTATAGAGGCATACACTGTTCAGAAGTGGTTAATGAATCTACCCGGTTATTGTCTGTTTACAAGATTTGACAAATCTGTTGCAGTCGCGTTTATTTCCTGAATAGTCGCGTTTATTTCTTCCATGTTCGATGACTGGGGGTGGACAAGATCATTTGTCGCGTCAATCCTTTTTGTTATATTTTCTATAGAGTTGTCCATTCCTGACAAACCGTCTGTTACTTGAGCCGCTGCCTCTGTGCTGCTTGCGGCGAGTTTTCTTACTTCGTCAGCAACAACGGCAAAGCCCCTGGGCTTCTCCGGCTCGTGCCGCTTCAATAGACGCGTTCAAAGACAAGAGGTTTGTCTGGTCAGATATATTTATGATGGCCCCTGTAATCTTCATTGCTTCATCCGTTTTTTGTCTCGCTTCTTTTGCCGCGTTTATCATATGTTTCTGTTCATTGGAAATTTCATGTATTTTTTCTGTTGTATCATTCATTGAGATGCTTATTTGTTCTATCGCGCTTGCCAAAGAAGAAAGCATCGAATTGAGATTGTTGTCAAATTCTATTTTTTCCTTTTGCGCTGTAATATCTTCAATCGCTCCGGCGACAAGGATAGGTGTACCGTCATCTTCTCTTAATGTTTTTCCAATAGCCTTGAACCATCTGTATGTTCCATCTTTTTTCGCCAATCTGTATTCCAGATTAAATGGTGTCTTTCCTGAATAGTCCATGAGATGAGAGTTGAAAGCCTCCAGTGTTCTATTTTTATCTTCCGGGTGCAACCTGTCCGCCCAGGAACTTAACACATTCGGAAAGTCTTTTGTGTTTTCAAAACCAAGCAGTCTTCTGAACTGATTTGACCACCAGAATTCATTGTCAGGGTTTACAGGGGCTTTTCCCGCTATTCTCATGTTCCATGAACCTTCCGTAAGAATAGAATCTATCAGCTCATATCTGCTGACAGTATAATCAAGTTCCCTGCCCTGCGTTACCCGTTCATCTATATTGACAAAAATTCCTATTATTTCGAGGGGTTTCCCGTCCTTGTCCCGTATAGTATGTCCTGCGGCCCGAAACCATTTGTAGGTTTCATCCTTGAGTCTGAGCCGGTAGTTCACATCATAGACTGTTTGGCCGCTAAAATCAGAAATGCACGCGCCAAAGGCGTTAAGGGTGTTTTGAGCGTCTTCCGGATACAATCTGTCTGACCAGGAATTTAACTCATTTGGAAAATCATTGAGATCATGAAAACCTATCATCTTGCAAAAATCATCAGACCAGGTTGTTTGCACGACATTCATGTTTCCATCGATTTTCATGTGCCATAATCCGGAGGAGACAGCATTGTTGATAACTTTTATTCTCAGTTCCTGATAGTCAATTTCTTTTTTACATTTTTCACACAGCATATTAAAAAGAGAAAAAATATCTCTTTGTTCCTCAGGCAGGCCCTTTTTTTCTACTCGAATAGCAGAAATACTTTTATTTTCTGCTATGGTTTCTTCTATTTTACTTTTTATTTCCGTCCATTTTGTATCGTTTTTTTCTGTTTTTTCCTTAAATTTTTCTATCAGCATATTGAAGGAAGCAGCTATCTGCTTGAGTTCATCAGAAAGTAAATCTGTATTTATTTTGTCAAAATTATTATTCTTTTCAAAGTTGTATATAATATCTTCAACTTGCGTTCGCAGGTTGGCAAAATGATCGTTTTTTCTGTTTTTTCAAATTGTTATATCAGCTTGCCATAATGCACTCCTTTCCAATTAAAAAATTTATATTTTTACAGGTTAGTAAAATTTTCGGTGAAAGTAAAATCGTTTTTTCTTTTCTGAATGCAAGAGCCTGTTGGGGAGACAGGAGGTTGAATGCTTTTGATACTTTTCCCTGCTGATTTATTGTAAGCAGTCGCAATCTGCTGGTGTGGCGGTGTTCAAAGCCACGCCCGCAGCTCTTGTGTCTTTTGGATATTTGGGACAATATCATTTAAAAATAATTTTATACTAGGACGGACTATGCATAAGAAAGAAGAGGGCTTGTTTTCTTTAGTTGCTCCCAGGGCAGAAAGTATATTTTCTCGTTGGAGTGCTGGTTTTTCTGGTCTTTTCTGGGAATTTGAAAGAACAAAATCGCGTCTGAAAATTTTGAACCAGTGGTGCCATCCTCTTTTGGGAGAAAATACCGCACGACTATTAAAAGACAGCCAGTATCGCCAACAGGTTGTCTGCAAAAGTGATTGGCATCTTTTTTTTGAGTTTTGGGACGTTATTGCCAGTGGCACTCAGGCTGAGATTGTTTTCCGGGTTCAATCGCCTGCGCAGCAAGGAAAATTGTTTTTTTGGTTGCAGGGTTGGTCGCACCTGGGTTCTTCTGAAATTCTTTCTGGAATACTCCAGGAACTGCCTTCGGTTTTGCTTACTGAAAATTTTATGAATGAACAGTCCTGCCAGTATTTTTTTCAGGCAAGCTATCCTGTTTTGGAGGTTGATTTTTATGACAAGACTGTAACCCTTGCTAATCAGGCGGCAATCGAGCTTTTTCAGGCCTCTGTTCCAGAAAATGGAGAAAAAATTGTTCTGGAGGATATTCTTCCCGGGCGCGTGGAAAATTGTTCATGGCAGGATTGCTTTCCTATGGCAGGCAAAAGTTGGGCCGGAATCCAGACATTCAAAGATATATGCGGAACTGTATTTAACGCCCAGGTCCGTATTAACATGGTTAAAAATAATTTTTTTCGTGTTGTCTTTATGCGAATTTTTCATGAACAATATTATTCCGATGCGGAAGAAAAAAGATACGCGAGCATGTTGATTGACAAAATTAAAAAATCATCATCTCTTAAAGAAAGTCTTGAGATCCTGTTGTATAATTATTTTCCAGATTGTATGGATGGAATACTATTTTCAGATATAAAAAGCAGTCAGGGGATTGTTCGGGTTTATGGAGCTGGAAAACCATTTACAAAAATGCAATGGGGTGCCACTTATGCTTATGATGGAACAATCGCATTGGAAATAGAGCGTTACGATCTTCCTTTTCTTCTCGTTGAAGATACTCAGGACAGTATAAAATCCATTGATTGGGTTCTTTTTAATCCCTATGGAATACGATCATATTTTGCCAAACCTTTTTATAAAGACAAAAGACTTCACGCTGTTTTGATTTTATGTTCAACTCAGGCACAGCATTTTTCTTCTGATAAGCATATCCATCTTGATAAGCAATACACTCCCCTTTATAAAGCGTTTGAATACGCTATTGATTTATGGCGTAACAGCTTTTTTACTCTTCTAGAAAACAAAAAATGACAGTCACCTCGCTTTCTGTCTTCTCTCTGCTTCTTTTTGAACGAAGCCTGATTTTTGTTCATTCTCTTTTGGTTGAACCAATTTTTATTTTGTTTTGTATTAAGTAGTGTTATCTGTTTTTATGGAAAAATGTTGTGCCATTTTGAAAGATGCATGTTTTTTTGGATATACCAATTTTGAAGGAATAAATGAATAAAATCAGTCGAAACAGAGTGTAGCTCCTGTTATTTTTTTGGGTATTGCCTAAAAAAAGCAAGAAGGTAATGAAGAAAGTAAGGTAAAAATGGGACAGACCAAGCAGGCGTTACTGGAGCAAAAGCTGGAAGAAGCTATTCGAAAAGGCCGGTGGAAAATCTGGGAAAAATTGCCGCCGGAGCGGCAGTTGTGCAAGGAGATGCAGGTGAGTCGCGGAACCTTGCGTTCCGCGCTTTACTCCCTGTGCGGAAAAGGAATTTTAGAGCTGCGGCAGGGGAGTGGGGCCTATGTTACGGCTTATCCAGAAAAAACAGCGGTTCAAAAAAGTTTCTTCAATTCGCAACAGGAATGTCTGGAAGCCAGTTTGCTTCTTTTTCCAAATCTCTGTGCCAGGATTACAGAACATATTACTCCGACACAGATTTTAACCCTGGAAAATCTTTTACCAAAAGCGGGAATCGCCTTGCATGCCATGAATACACAGGCTTTCGCTGACGCGCAACACCGTTTTTTTATAGAATTGCTTCACTGTATTAAAAACAATCAGCTTACAAGGGCAATGAGCGTGACGCTCCCGAACCTGAAGTTCTTGCAGCAAACCTTAAAGAAAAATGACAGGGACTATTGGGAACAGCTTTTTGCTTTTTTGGCACAAATCCTTAACGCCTGTCGCAAGGCAGATGGAAAACTTGCCGCGCAGGCAGCTGAATCATATTTTTTGCTTTTGGCGGGGGAAAGGAACTGAATCTTAACAAACAGGGTACATGAAAAAATATGTCAACATTTGGGGTGCAGCAGAGAAAGCAAGAAGGAGGAGATAAAAAAAACAAATTTTGCAGGTAGTAGGGGCAGGTCTGATTTTTAATTGTGGCGGGAACGCATGGTGAATAATCAGGAGGAGGTTATTATGGCAGAAGGACATATCGGATACCTTGAAGAGCGCAAGCTCGTGAAACGTTGGAACGGGCCTTTGCCCGCCTTGGTCAATCTTGTTTTTACCCTGGCTCTTTTTGCGGTTACCTGGTGGATATTTCAGGACCCACGTGGAATTATGCGTTTTTATACTCCCTATCTGGGGTATAACTATTGCCGGTGGCTTTTGATTATCCTTATCTGGGTTGCCTATATCTTTGACTTCTGGCCGTTCAAGCGTGAATGGTTAAGGACCGCGCACCCCTTGAAAAAGGGAATTATTCTTTCTCTTGTAACTGTTGGCATCATGATACTGGTGATTGATGGCTTTTTTGAAGGTTTTCTTGGCAATCTTGCCTTGCCCTATTTTAATCCTGATCAGCTTCTCAAACTTCCGGGACTTACTGAATTCTATGCTGTTGAATATGCCTCCCAGGGCTGCATGATGTTTGCTGTTATCGCGTCCTGGATCAGTCCTGCCTGGGTTGTGGCTCTTGAGGGAGAACCCTGGAGCAGCAGTCCCCAGCCTGTACGTGGCGCAACTATCCTGCTGGCCACGTTTTTTCTTTCCACGATTATCTATTTGACAACCATGCATAACCATATGGGGATATTGTACTATCCCTGGCAGTATTTTACCGCGATCTGCCCGCCTTACTGGAGTGAGTTTGCGCAGACTGTATCTGCTAATTTTCATGTCGCCTGGATTATGTGTTGTACTGTTGTTGTCTGGTTCATGGAAGGCATTTGGGAGCGGTATCCTTTTATCTTAATCAGGCGCCCCTGGCCTCGTCGTCTTGCCATCTTTTTTGGAATTATTGTTATTTCTCTGGCTTTGTGCTTTTTCTTCTGGTTTATGCAGGAACTCTTGTGGGGAGAAGCTATTCGTGGACATCGTCGTGATGCCGCGCCTGATTGGCGTTGGCTGCATGTTGGAGAAACCGCGATCTTTTTCCTTGTTCCGGCTCTTTTTATACAATTTTACTGCGGTAACTGGCCGACAAAATGGAGTACTCCGGTAAATGCGCTTGTTCGCACCGGTCTGGTAGCTATTTTGGGTATCATCATTACCTGCCTTTATTATATGTACGCGCATAATTTTCTTGGGACGCAAAAAGGTTTTTCTCACCCGCAACAGTTTCCCATGATTCCAATGATCTGGCTTATCAATATCTGGCTCGTCAATCATTGGTTTATGGATAACTGGCCTGGTTGGCGTATGGAAATGCGAACAAAAGAAGAAATACAGGCGGTAGAACAGGAAGTTATAGTAAATAGCGCGTGGAGTCCGGAGATGAAACCAGGACTTGTTTTTGGAGTTATAGCAGGAATTTGTTTTTATTTTTTGATTGTTGTACTTTTGCCTGTCGCAAGCCGTACTTTCACATTAGTTAAATAAATGGATCAATAAGGAGTCGTTATGTGTGCAGTCAATCGTCGTGATTTTATTAAGGGTGCGGCTTTAGGAATTGGAGCGGGTACACTTGGAGCAATGGGAGCTTTTTCTTATTCACCTTTGCGCCATAGCTTCCTGCCGCAGGAAAAGAGGAAGATGACGGATATTGGACTATGCAAGTCTGTTAAAATAACAAATATTTCAGAAACAAGCTGGTTTGATAACAGTATTTTTATGCAAGATGTCACCGGAGCCGGTGGACTTCTTGTTGATCAATATACGTTTAACTGGCCCCCCTTTGGTAATGGAAAAGGGATTGGAAAAGGGTCTTATGCGGAAGGCATTGCCAGAATAAAACATCTTTTACCGCATGACCTTGAAAAAGCCTGGAATATTGCCAAGGAAAACTGTGTCCACACTGACAATGCCGGCGGCTTTGCCTGTTTGGTGGAGATTGAATCTCTGGAAGGAGAGACTACAAAGTATCTTTTTGATACCGGATGGTCATACGAGTGGATGGACAAAAGTTTTCAGCGTGAAGGCATAGACAGGATGCTGGTTAATAATGAGATTGATTCTCTGATTTTGACGCATGAACATATGGATCATTATTGGGGTTTTCCTGTGCCCATGAAATATAACCCTGATATTCCCTTGTATTATCCCGCTGCTTTTTATCCTGAGGGAAAACAATATATTAAGGATTCCGGTCACGTTGGAAAGGTGACTGAGCTTGGAAAGGGATTACATCGGCTTCAGCCCGGAGTTGCTTTATATACCTTTGAGGTACCAATAATCTTTCGGGTATTTGGTGAGCTTTCCATGTACTGTAACGTAAAAGATGTGGGGCTTGTCAGTATAACTGGTTGTTGTCATCAGGGAATTATCCTGTTTGCGGATACTGCTTATAAAGAATTGAAGTATGAAAATGACAGCTTTTACGGTTTATACGGTGGACTTCATATCTCTCCCTTTGATGATTGGGACCCAAAATATGACGACTTGGTTATTGGACTGAAAAAATGGGATCTCAAGCGGGTAGGGTGCAACCACTGTACCGGTCTTGTTACCGCGAACAAGTTTGTTGATGCCGGATATCCTGTTGTTCAGGGGTCTGCCAGATTTCGTTCCAAGACAAAAAACTATCTGGGTAATGGAGATGTAATCAGTTTTCCTGCCTGATACAAAAATATATGTCTTACAGAGTCAATTATGGGCAGTAACCGAATATAAGTTTGCAAGAGGGCTTGGGCAGATTGATCTGCTCAGGCCCTTTTTGATCTTCAACAGCACGTAATGATAAAGAAATAAATACCATAATGGATATAAAAGAAATCGTTCCTCATGTCAGTGAAGATGGACAGTTTTCAATGTCTGCTGCTGAAATTTTTTACGCAGTTATAAATAAAATTCATTTTGAACGCCGCATCGCGAGAGACATTGGCTGGCGTGGTATTCTTCCCTGTCCAGGTCAGGAATGGACATGGACATGCCGTATTTTTGAAAGTGATTGTATATTTGGGATTGTACATTGCAAGGATTTTTTTTCTCAGGAAGAAGTTGTATATCCTGATGACAGACACAGGCATGATTTTTTTGCAAGTGAACCCAAAAATGTCTGGGGCAGATTTGCCTTATTTGTTTTTCCGCCCCATGGCAGTTCTCTTGGAGATGAATTTTCCTTACACGCTTTGTATCTTTCTGAACAAGCAGATTTTTCAAAAAAAATCAGGGAATGGTCATTTTTGCAAAACGAATTGGCCCAATTTTATGTCGGAGATCTTTATATTGGAATTTCTGTAAATAATTTATGCTTGCGATTGGAAACCAAAGAAAGATTTTGTGTCATAGCCGCAAATGGAGTTTCTTATGAAGAAGAAAACTGTAAAAAATATGTTATAGAGCCTATGGGAATGGACGCAAATATTCCGGCATATAGTGTAATACGTCATTTATTTGATTGTATTGTTCGTACATTCGCCAAAATTTTTCATTGTACTCAGGAAGATATGATATGTATGATGGAGAAAAGAAAATATAATATCCCTGCGTATGATGATTTTGGAAATTTGTTTCAGTCCGACCAGGAACAAACTGCTATAGCCCGGACTGTTCAATGGGGAGACAGGATCTGGCCTGAATCAAAAGATGAAAAAGAAGATTTTTTTCCCCTGGATGTTGAAAGAAAAAAAGGAAAAAATCTTCCTTTTGTGCATATCCTTTCTGGGTTTCTTGGTGCGGGAAAGACAACTTTTTTACGGGAATGGCTCGCCTATTTACAAAATAAAGATATTTATCTGGGGGTGATTCAAAATGAATTTGGAAAAATAGGGCTGGACACTTTTTTATTGCAGGGAGATACTGTTGTAGAAGCAATTGATGAAGGTTGTGTGTGCTGTTCTCTTGCTGATGCTTTGCGCCCTGCTATATACCGTGTTCTTGGTAAAATGCCTGCAAAAGATATTCTTCTGGAGACAAGCGGAGTTGCAAATCCTCTCAATGTTCTTCAGAGTATGAAAGATCTTGACGATTTAGTTCAAATCGGTCTTGTTATTGTTTTAGTTGATGCCTACCTGATGTTTTCAAAATTTGAAAATGAAAATTTTTTTTGTGACGGAGTACTGCGCTCTCAAATTGAATATGCCAATGTCCTTGTTTTGAATAAAATTGATTTATTGCCAAAGGATCAGGAAAAAAATATTTTTGCTACATTGCATAAAATAAATAAAAATGCTTTGATTTTGAAATCAAAATTTGGAAGAATACATTTTGCTGTTTTGGAACGTGCGTTAGATGAAGTCCATAAAAATGATACAGGTAAAAAAATATCGGATTTTTCTTTGCCGTATAAAAAAGCATGTACGCATGAACAAGAAGGATTTGAGTCAAGGATCATATTTTTCAGGAAGATAAGTGAAAGTCAGTTAAAAGAAATTCTTCTTTCTTCTCACGCTGTCCGGGCAAAAGGCATTGTTACATTTGATGGTAAAAAGAAAAATCTTGTTCAGTTTTCTTCTCAGCGTATTGATATTTCATCTCTTGAAGATGAGAATTTTTTTTCAGATCAGGATTATATCATTTTTATAGGAAATAAATTAAACCATGCTTATTTGGATATAATAGAAAAAATGAATAGCTCATTGTGCTGCAAGAGGAGGAGGTTATGTTTCTTCTGAGTCACGGAGGATGGGTAATGTGGCCTCTTTTATTCCTGTCCCTATGTGGCTGTGCCATCATTTTTGAACAGTGGATGTTTTATGCCTCAACGCGCTATTTTGGGAATCTTGATATCGAAAAGAAAATATTTGAACTCTGTACTGTTCTTGAAAAAGAAGGAGGTGTCCTGGGGAGAGAAGATTTTTTTTCAAAATCTCTGTGACCTGCTGCCCAAACATTCTTTATTTGCCAATTTTTCTGAGGCGATAATTCGTCAAAGTGATCCAGCAATCCGGGAAATTTTATTACAGAACGCCGGACAGGACATTGTACATCAATTTGGACGTCGTTTGGCACTTCTTGCTCTTAAAATTGCTCCGCTTATGGGGCTGCTGGGTACTGTGATTGGTATGATTGACACCTTTGTTCAGCTTGAAAATATTCAAGGTGGTATAGAGATGTGAATATTATCCAGAGAAATCTGGCAGGCGCTGCTTACTACGGCTGTTAGTCTTGTTATTGCAATCCCGTCCTGGTTTGCTTTGCAGATATTTACCAAATACAGGAAAAATATCGCTGCTAATCTTGAGCATATTGCACGATCAGCTCTGGCTGTCCATCTTTTCGTTCAATCTTCTTCAATTGAATTGAACAGGTTATTATAATTGTATTTATTTTCACTCAAAATGAAGATATGATGCCTGAAATAGCGCCTCTGCTGGATGTTGTTTTTATTTTGCTCATATTTTTATACTTGTATCTGCCTTTTCTGTGCATGGTCTTGATATGTCTTTGCCGAAAGCAGAGACTGGTGGGTGCTGTTTCTGGTCGGATCGTGGAGGTTTGCCTTAAGAAAGACAGGAGTATTTACGCGGAAAAGAATCGTATTGCCAGAGATGATTTGAAATTTTTTATTCATAAAATTTAAAAAGTTTTTCCTGTAACCCTGGAAAGATACTGTTAAAAGCTGATCCTCTTGCTCCTGTTGGAGATTTGGTTTTTATTCTTGATATTGCTCGTGCTCAGAGAAGTGAAGATTTGGTACTGGCTACAATTTCATCTGAAAATAAACAGCAGGACTAATTTCTTGGCGCTGAGATTATGATAAATAAAACGGAACGCAATATCATTGCAATTTGTGCTTCATGTTTTTTTCACTTCATTCTGTTATCTCATCTTTCAATGACTGCAAAAAATCATTCAGATACCCAGTTGCTGGAAGTGCAGATAGATTTTCCTCTGACCTGTATTCGGGAGGGAAAATCGTTTACCTTGCAAAGTATCCCTGAAAAAAATCCCCGGCAGGACGCGCCTCGTAAACGTCTTCAGGCCCGAAAACTGTTTTTGGAACAGGTCGCGGACAGGGTGCATCGTCTTCGTTTTCTTGACGCGGAAAAAGACTTATTGGTACTGCTGTGTTTCAATTCAAAATTGATGCTGAGGGGAGATTCTTTCAGATTGCTCTTTTGTACAATCTTCTGGTAAGCCTGAACTTGACAGGGCGGCGCGAAATGCGATTTCAGCTGCCAGCGGGAAAGTAAAGCGTCCCCCCTGTATTGGGCTCTGAGGTCATTTTGTTTTCTTTACCTGTTAACTACCAGTATGAGCTTTTTTAATCTCCTGCTCCTTCAGTCTCTCAAGCAGCCGTAAAACAGACCCGCAGGTAAAAAAAGAAGCCACAGAAGCAATAAAGCGGGGAAAATCAGCAGGAGCTTCATGGTTGGCTTTATCAGAGATTGTGCGCAAAACAAGACAGGGGATGTCGTGTTCGCAGGCAACCTGGGCCACAGCCGCGCCTTCCATTTCCACGCAGCGCAGGCCTGGTATTTTTTCTTTGAGCCGGGCTGTTTGGGCGGAACTGGAAATAAACTGGTCGCCACTGGCAATGGTTCCCCGCACAACCTGGGGCCGGGTGATGGAAAAACTGGCCAGTGTTTCCTGCGCCACTTGCTGAGGCAAATCAACATGCAAGTAGGTTGTAACAGCTTGTATGGCTGTTTGTACGTCTTTTTCCCGCACCCGAAAGTCTGACACGCCAAGCAGGGGGATTTCAAATTCTGCCATGTCCGGCAAAAACGACACGTCCATGTCATGCTGGACAAGGTTGTCGGCAACAACAATGTCGCCGATATTCAGTGTTGGGTCTATTCCACCTGCCACACCAGTAAAGATGAGGCGCTCAACGCCATAGCGCTGGACAAGAGTGGTCGCGGTGGACGCGGCCGCAACCTTGCCCCAGCGGGAAAAAACCAGACAGACATCATGGTTAGCAAGCTGTCCGTTGATGTATTCACGTTTGCCGATGATTTCAGAGCGCTTGTTCGAAATTTGCTGGGTCAGCAAACGGATTTCTTCTTCCATTGCTCCAAGAATACCTATTTTCATCTTTTTCTCTTGTTTCTTTTGCACCAAAATCTGATGTGTTGCTGTTGGCTGGCCACATGTGTGGAAAGAATGTTTTTACCGCCAAGGGATAAAATATTCAATATACCGAATAGAAGGGGGAAACAGTATGGGCAAACCTGAAAAACGGGCTTGAAAAGTATATCACAATGAAATAGAGTTTAGTGTATGCGGAAATTATGCACAAAATGGTTTGCAGGATGGTCAGAAAAAGCGGAGTTGAGTAATCAGGATTTACTTGAACCGATTGACAATATTGAAAAAGGCTTGTCCGTTACCCGGTTATGTGGGAATCTCTTTAAAATGAGGATAAAACGAATCGGGAAAGGGAAACGTGGTGGGTTTAGAACAATTCTTGTTTTTCAAGAAAATAAGAAAGTAATTTTTCTTTATTGGAGTCATTCAAAAAATTAGGTAACGATTTATTATCATTACATTCAGAACAGCTCGTTGATGTTATCAGGAAAAAAATTTGGAGTTACAATCCCAGAAATTCAGATTACAGCTCATCACATAAAAGAAATCCGACAAAATCTGAAATTGAGTCAGGTTGTATTTGCCAAACTATTGAATGTAAGTCCTTCTTCAATACGCCAGTGGGAACAAGGAAAGCGTCATCCTACGGGTTCAGCGCATGTATTACTTGATTTGTTGTATAGAGCTCCGGATGCGCTCAACCACAGGCTTAACTTATAGATAAAATTATTTGTGTTTATGTTCGTTGGAATTCCTGATATGAAACGGGATAGATATGAATGATACTGTTTTGATTTTTGACACAACCCTGCGTGATGGGGAGCAGTCGCCCGGAGCGACTATGAATCTGCAGGAAAAGATGCGCCTGGCAAGGCAGCTGGAGATTCTGGGGGTTGATATTCTTGAGGCTGGTTTTCCCGCTTCCAGCCAGGGTGATTTTGAGGCTGTGCGGGCTATTGCCAACAGTCTTGAGCGCTGTCAGGTCGCGGGACTGTGCCGGGCCAGTCTGCCGGATATCAACCGTACCTGGGAAGCGATTCGCAGCGCGGCTAATCCCCGTATTCATACCTTTGTGTCGACCTCAGATATTCATCTTGAGTACAAACTGCGTCAAACCAGACAGCAAGTGCTGGAAATGACCAGACAGGCCGTCAGCCATGCTGCGTCCCTGACACCGAATATTGAATTTTCCGCAGAGGATGCTTCTCGCTCAGACCGTGATTTTCTGGCACAGATTGTGGAAACAGCTATTGCCTGCGGAGCCACGACAATCAATATCCCGGATACAGTCGGCTATGCCCAGCCCCGCGAATTTGGTGAACTGATTGCTTGGTTGATTACTAATGTCCGGGGCAGTGAACAGGTTGTTTTCAGCGTGCATTGTCATAATGATCTCTGTCTTGGCGTGGCTAATACATTGGCCGGGCTGCAAGCCGGAGCGCGGCAGGCCGAAGTAACACTGACGGGTATTGGTGAGCGCGCGGGAAATACTGCTCTGGAAGAGCTGGTTATGGCTCTTGAGGTGCGGGGTGATTATTACGGCATGACAACCAATGTTGTTCAGCAGCAGATTTTCCCGTCCTGTCGTTTGCTGTCCAGGATTTTGGGGTTGCCAATTCCGCCCAATAAGCCGGTTGTCGGGGGTAATGCCTTTTCCCATGCCTCCGGTATTCATCAGGCCGGTATGCTCAAAAATCCTTTGACCTATGAAATTATGACACCGGAAGCCATTGGCCGCAGCGGGGCAGATATTGTGCTGGGCAAGCATTCAGGCCGCACGGCCTTTCGCCAGCAGTTGCGGGATTTGGGCTATCGTCTGGACGACTTGCAGCTTGATTGTGTTTTTGAGGCTACCAAGCGGCTGGCTGACCGGAAAAAAAATATTTTTATTGAGGACGTGGAAGCAGTTGTTCTGGAAGAAATCTACCGGATTCCAGACAAATATCGTCTTAAATACCTGAGCGTACTGGCTGGAAACCGGGCTATTCCAACAGCGGCTCTGGAAATGGAGATTGACGGACAGATGCATAAACTGGCTGATTTTGGAACCGGCCCTATTGACGCCATGTTTGGAACCATACGCAAGCTGGTGGGCAGGCAGCCGGAACTGCTGGATTATTCGGTCAACGCCATCAGTGGTGGCAGCGATGCTCAGGGCGAGGTCATGGTTCGCCTGGAAGAAAACGGGAGAACAGCTGTTGGTCGTTCAGCAGACGCGGATATCATTGTTTCCAGTGCCAAGGCCTATATCAATGCCTTGAACCGGCTGGCGAAAAAAGAAACAGACCAGATTGAAAGTTCCGGCTGAAAAATTGGCACGGTACAATCACCAGGAACAGGGCGCACGGACCCGGATTTTTACAGTGGGCCGATGCCTGCAGGAGATATGGAGGGGGTATGCGATTTTTATTATATTGCGTGGGAGTTATGCGTTCTGTGGGACGTTTGTTTACCTATGCTTTCAAGTCGGAAAAACGGCGGTTCGCGCGCACGGAAAATGTGTTAAACAGTCCCCTGTATGACGATGTAACCCGCTGGCAGAAAAAGCAGCTCAAATCCATGTCCTATGAGGGGAACAAGCCGAGCCGGACAGAAAGCGGATTTTTTGACAAGTCTTTGATGTGCAGGATTCACCGCAAAACCCTGCTTGAAGTGCGGCATAAGGTTGAAGGCATGTGGGAGGTCTCTACAGAGACCCTGCGGCGGGGCAGGGGAATCAGTCTGGACCAGGCCATTGTGACCATGCACAGGTTGCGTGACGCCGGATTTCCTGATTCAATGCTTGGCGTGGTGTCGGTTGAACTCAATGGCCGCCGTCATTCTTTTGCCATTGTTCAGGACAGGGAAGACGATTTTTGGATGCTTGATAACGGGTATTTTCTCAATATTCCCTGCCGCGCCGGAAAGTATCTGGGCAAACGCAAGGATATTCAATACCTGATTGGATTTAATTTTTTTGATGTCTGGAATTATTGATTGGCACGGTGGGGAGCTGGGTGTAAAAAAACAGGGAGCAAGGCTCCCTGTTTACGTTCGCAGGAAAAGTCAATCAGGCCAGCTGATCCAAAAGTGCTTTTTTGGTTTCGTCAATCGTGCCTTCACCGTTGATTTCAATATATTTGAAACCTTCTTTCTGAGCCAGGTTCTTGTAAAAATACGCCGCGGCCAAGGTTCCATCGTCCGTGTTGTAGTAGATGTCATGCCGTTTGTTGATGGCGGCTTCGTCCTGATCATCGGCGCGGGTTTTTAAGTCTCCGCCACAGACGCGGCATTGATTCCCATTTGGTTTGATGGCTGGATTAAAGATATTGTTCGGGTGGTTATTATCCTTGACGCAGAGCCGGCGCCCCATAATCCTGTTCTTGGCTGTTTCACGAGGGAGCAGAATTTCGATCACATAGTCGATTTTCATGTTTTCCGCTTTCAGGGCTTCCCACAATTTTTCCGCCTGCACCATGTTGCGGGGAAATCCGTCCAGGAGCCAGCCGCCGGCTCCTTTGGTTTTAAGGGTATCAAGTACCATGGGGATAGTGATTTCATCGGGTACCAGATCGCCGCGTTCAATAAATTCCTTTGCTTTTTTGCCAAGCTCTGTGCCGCCGCCGATATGTTCACGAAAGATTGCGCCAGATTCAATATGGGTGACACTGTACTTGCCTTTGACCAGGGAACCCTGGGTTCCTTTTCCGCTGCCATTGGGGCCGAAAATTAAAATATTCATGCATGCTCCTCGCGTAAAAAATTTCACAAATTACTAGCCTGTATGTGGCCTGCTGTCAATGAAGTGTTTGTTTGGTGTCAGGAGCAAATGACATGACAGACTTGTGTTACCATATGAAAAAACTGTCGTATTTCGCTTGCGGGCGAATTGGCATTTGATGTAAAAAGATTTTTTATTTATGAGGTGCTAGGTAAGTCTGACTGCGCATTTGGCCCGGAAAAGCAGTTTTTCAGGATTTGGATTTTATTTGTATCTTTGACTGATGGCAGATTGGCAGGCTATAATACGGTACTTTTTAAAATAAAGCAGGTCGATTGCAACGAATATTGTTTGTCCTGGAGAAAAATATGAACCAAAAACCACTCCCGCAAAAGGGACTGAAAAGGATATGGGCGGCCTTTTTTTATTCATTGCAAGGCCTTTATCATGCTGCTTTTCATGAAGCCGCCTTCAGGCAGGAACTGTTTTTGGTTGTATTTGCCTCAGTCGTGCTTCTTTTTCTTCCTTTTTCTTTTCCCGCCAAATCTCTTCTTTGGCTGGCAACCATGAATATTTTGGTTGTTGAGCTGCTTAATTCTGCTGTTGAAAAGGTTGTTGACCTGTGTTCTCCTGATTTTCACATGCTTGCCAAATACGCAAAAGACTTTGGAAGTGCTGCAGTTTTTATCAGTATTTTTATTGCGGTGGTTCTATGGACTGGAGCCTGTTGGCACTATTGCTGTTAGTTTTATTTTGAAAATGGATGTGGAGTAAAAAAATGAAAAATTGTTGCCAGATAAAACAGATTCTTGCTGGAATTTGTTTTTTGTTTCTGTTTTTAGGGAATATACAGAGCCTTTTGGCGGAGCAACAAGGAAAAGCGCCTGTTCCAGAGGTTGAAGTTGTATCTGTTACAGAAAGAACTATCCAGTCCGCCCTGGAACTTCCCGGGCGGATTTCTGCTTACCGTATCGCGGAAGTTCGTCCCCAGATTGGCGGTATAGTTGAAAAAAGATGTTTTGCTGAAGGGAGCAATGTTAAGGCAAAAGAGGTGTTGTACCAGATTGACCCCACCCTCTACAGGGCGCAGCTTGACAGTGCCGGGGCGAATCTGGCCCAGGCAGAGGCTGTGGAATACGCGGCCCGTCTCAAGGCCGACAGGTACAAGGAACTTTTGGCAACAAATGCCATCAGTGATCAGGAATATACAGAGGTTGACGCGGCCTGGAAAAAAGCCACAGCTTCTGTTGCTGCCTGCAAGGCGGCCGTGAAAGCTGCTGTTATCAATTTGAATTATACGCAGATCAAGGCTCCGATTGCGGGGCGGGTGGGAAAATCTCTCATTTCAGAGGGCGCACTTGTTACGGCCAGCCAGCCAACTCCTTTGGCCACAATTCAGCAGCTTGACCCATTGTATATCGACATCAGCCAGTCTGCTGATGAACTGTTGCGCCTGAAAAAACGAATGGGAGCAAATGGCGGGGCCGGACAAAAAAGTGTTCAGCCAAGCAAGGTCGAGGTGTTGTTGGCAGACGGCAGCAAATACCAGCATACCGGAATACTCAAATTTTCTGATGTCACGGTTGAGCCGTCCACAGGTTCAGTTATTTTGCGGGCAGTTGTGCCCAATCCTGATCTGTCCCTTTTGCCGGGCATGTTTGTTCGTACCCGTTTAATCCACAGTGAAAAAATCAGGGCCATGATTATTCCCCAGGCAGCTATCTCCCGTGATAAAAAGGGGCAGGTGACTGTTTTGGTCGTTAACTCCAGGTCGGTTGCTGAACCTCGTATTCTGACTGTCGGGCGGGAACAAAGCGACAAAACAATCGCTGTTCTGAGCGGTCTTGCCCTGGGTGAGCAAGTCATTGTTGCCGGATTGCAAACAATCCGTGCGGGTATGCCTGTAAAGGCTGTGCCTGCTGTAACTTTCAAACCTGCCCCCAATTCTGTTCAATAATACGTGCAGCTGCCGGATATTCGGATAAAAAGCGCAATGGAGTCTGTATGGCGAGTTTTTTTATTGACCGTCCCATTTTTGCCTGGGTTATCGCGATTACAATCATGCTGGTTGGCCTCTTGTCGGTTGTGCAGTTGCCGGTGGCCCTGTTTCCCGATATTGCTCCGCCTGAGGTGGTGATTTCCGCTTCATATTCAGGAGCCTCTGCTGAAACAATAGAAAACAATGTGGTTCAGGTCATTGAACAACGTATGACCGGACTTGATCATCTTTTGTACATGCGTTCACAGAGTTCTTCAGCGGGAGTGGCTAAAATTATTTTGACCTTTGCCTCTGGAACAGACGCTGATATTGCCCAGGTGCAGGTTCAGAACAAATTGCAGCGGGCTTTGCCGCTCTTGCCGGAATCCGTGACAAGAAGAGGGGTACAGGTCAATAAGGCCAGTTCTGCCTTTTCATTGGTTATTGGTCTTATTTCTCCTGATGGTTCTTATCAGGCATACGACCTGGCTGATTTTTTTGTTTCCTCCTTGCATGACCCCTTAAGCCGGATTGAAGGGGTTGGCGGTTTAAGCAGTTTTGGCGCCCAGTACGCCATGAGGATTTGGCTGGATCCGCATAAACTGAACAGCTACCACCTGACACCTGCTGATGTTGTTGGAGCTGTCAGGGCGCAAAACTCCCAGGTCGCTGTTGGCAGTCTTGGCGGAACTCCGGCTGTTGACGGGCAGCAAACCACGGCGACAATGACAGCCCGCACATTGATGAGTTCGCCGGAAGAGTTTTCCAATATTCTTGTTAAGGTGAATGCCGATGGTTCACAGGTGCGCCTGAAAGATATTGCCAGGGTTGAAATCGGGGCGGAGAACTATTCCGTGATAACCCGTTTTAACGGAAAACCGGCTGTTGGCGCCGGTATTATGCTGGCGACCGGAGCCAATGCCCTGGAAACAGTTGAAAAAGTCAGGGCCAAGCTTGACGAACTCAAGCAGTATTTTCCACCCGGTATTGATATTATTTATCCGTATGACACAACAAAATTTATCAAGGTTTCCATAACAGAAGTTATGCACACCCTGATTGAAGCGATTGTCCTTGTTTTTCTGGTCATGTTGCTTTTTTTGCAGAATTTTCGGGCCACACTCATTCCCACAATTACAGTGCCTGTTGTGTTGCTTGGAACATTCGGAATGATGGCTGCCTGCGGGTTTTCCGTCAACACCCTGACCATGTTCGGGCTGGTGCTGGCTATCGGCCTGCTGGTGGACGACGCGATTGTGGTTGTGGAAAACGTGGAGCGCATTATGGCTGAAGAGGGCCTGTCGCCTCTGGAAGCAACCAGAAAGACAATGCGCCAGATTACTGGCGCTCTGGTTGGTATTGCCCTTGTCCTGTCGGCTGTTTTTGTGCCAATGGCCTTTTTTGGCGGTTCAACGGGTGTTATTTACCGTCAGTTTTCTATTACCATTGTTTCGGCCATGGTGCTTTCTGTTGTTGTAGCTCTTGTTCTCACACCAGCTCTTTGCGCAACAATCCTCAAACCTCACGTGCATGGTGAAGGCAAGCAGATTCGTTTTTGGGTATGGTTTAACAATATGTTTGAAACTGGCCGAGGGAAGTATCGCCGCCTTGTTTACGATGTGGTGCGCCGTACTCTTCGTTTTTCTCTGTTTTATCTTATTTTGCTTGGCGGCATAGTGCTGCTTTTTCTCAGATTGCCGACCTCGTTTGTTCCAACAGAAGACCAGGGCGTTATGCTGGTCATGGTTCAGTTGCCAGCAGGTGCGAGTCTGGAGCGCACACAGACCGTTATGGACAAGATGAGAATGTATTATGAGGAACATGAAAAAGAAAGTGTGGCTTCTGTTTTTACCATTGCCGGATTCAGTTTTGCAGGGCAGGGGCAGAACATGGGCCTGGCCTTTGTGCAGCTCAAAGACTGGAGTGAGCGCAAGAGGCAGGAACAGGGAGTAGATGCTCTTGTTCGCCGTTCCATGGGGGCTTTTTCTCAAATCAAGGAAGCCAGGGTATTTGCCTTTAATGTGCCGCCTATTCCTTCGCTTGGAAATGCCGCTGGTTTTGATGTGTTTTTGCAGGATCGGGGAGGAATGGGACACGAAAAACTCATTGCCGCTCGTAATCAGGTTTTGGGGATGGCATTCCAAAATCCGGTTCTGACCAGTGTTCGTCCCAATGGCATGGAAGACGTGCCGGAGTTTTCACTGCATATTGACTATGAAAAGGCGCTGGTTCTGGGCCTTCGTGTGGAAGATGTTGATTCTGCCTTGGGTTTGGCCTGGGGGTCCGCCTATGTGAACGATTTTATCAATCAGGGCAAAATCAAGAAAGTGTATGTTCAGGCGGACGCGCCGTACAGAATGCGGCCAGAAGATATAAATCTCTGGTATCTTCGCAATAAAAAAGGAGAAATGGTTCCTTTTTCCTCTATTGCCACGGCTTCATGGTCGTTTGGTTCACCACGGCTGGAACGATTTAATGCCAGTCCGGCTGTTGAAATTGTTGGTTCTGCCGCTCCAGGAAAATCAAGTGGAGACGCCATGAAGGCTATTGCCGCTATTATGGACAAGCTGCCGGAAGGATTTGGATTTGCATGGGCAGGGATGTCTTATCAGGAAGCGCAGTCCGGTTCGCGAATTCTGCTTTTATACGCGGTTTCCATCTTGGTTGTGTTTTTATCGCTGGCCGCGTTGTATGAAAGCTGGACAGTGCCGTTTTCTGTGCTGATGGCGGTGCCTCTGGGGATATTGGGCGCACTTTTGGCGACTTGGCTGCGAGGGCTGGAAAATGACGTGTATTTTCAGGTAGGACTGCTAACAACCATTGGGCTTTCAGCGAAAAACGCCATTTTGATTGTTGAATTTGCCAAGCGGCGGGTGGATAAGGGCCGTGAACTGATTGATGCAACTGTTCGGGCGGCTGACCAGCGTTTGCGTCCTATTCTCATGACTTCGCTGGCTTTTATGCTTGGCGTGTTGCCACTGGCTGTCAGTACAGGTGCCGGAGCGAACAGCCGACACGCTATTGGAACAAGCGTTTTAGGCGGTATGATTTCCGCTACTGTGCTGGCAATAGTTTTTGTTCCTGTCTTTTTTGTTGTTATTATGCGCTTTTTTTCCCGTCCATCCGGGGAGGTAAAGTAAGAGGAGACGCAATGCGAATTGAATATATTGAAAGTCTGTCAGGGGTGAATGCTCCCCTTGTTTTTTTTCGTCAGCAGGGAGTTGCCCCTGATAAGAAAATGACCGAGCTGGCTTTGCAGCTGGGGTTTGAGGTCATGCCTGAATTTTCCGGCCGGGAGGAAAAAATACGTTTTTGTTCTGTTCCAGGCGGGCCGGATATTTTACAGGTTGGTCTGGGCAAGGACCCGGATATGCGCGCTTTTCGCAAGGCGGTGAGTCAGCTTGTTGAGGCTGCTTCCCTGCATGAAATCGAAAAACTTGTTTTTCACCCGGCTGCCTTTGGCGGCCTTGCTTTTGACGACCTGGTTTTTGAGTCGCTTCTTGGTCTGCTGCTGATAACATACCGTTTTGACTCCTTGCAGGCCGAGAAAAAAGAAAAATCAATCTGGCCGGAAACAGTGCTTCTGTTCGGTGATGAGCATAAAAAACAGGCCGAGCTTGCGCGCGATACATTTGAAAGTGTCCGTCTGGTTCGGGATCTGGTCAATACTCCGGCCAATATCGCCACTCCTGAATATATGGCCCAGGCTGCCAAAAAACTGGCACAGGAGTATGGATTTTTCTGTCAGGTTTTTGATCCGGCTGCCTGCGAAGAAATGAAAATGGGCTGTTTTGCTTCTGTGTTTCGCGGCAGTGACACGCCGGCCAGATTTATCGTGCTTGATTCAAATCCGGAAGCGGATCAGCGTCCGCTTGTTTTCGTGGGCAAGGGCGTAACCTTTGATACTGGTGGGATTTCGCTCAAACCCGCAGCCAATATGCACGAGATGAAAAGTGATATGGCCGGAGCCGCCACAGTGCTTGGACTTTTCAAAATGCTGGGGCTGCGCGGTGAAAAAAGGCGGGTGGTTGGCATCTTGCCCTGCACGGAAAATGTGCCGGGAAGCCGGGCCACCAAGCCGGGGGACGTTGTCTTTGCCATGAACGGCAAAAGTGTGGAAATTTTGAACACTGATGCGGAAGGGCGGCTGATCCTGGCGGACGCTTTGTGTTACAGCGAAAAATATCAGCCCGAATGCCTTGTTGATCTGGCAACCCTGACCGGAGCCTGTGTTGTGGCGCTGGGCGGGAAAATCGCCGGTCTTTTTTGTGAAGATGAACATTTACAGGGCGCAATCCGTGAACATGGACAAAAAAACGGAGAGGATTTCTGGCCGCTGCCTTTGCCTGACGAATATAAAAAAGATTTGAAAAGTGAGGTCGCGGATTTGAAAAACATGGGCAAACGGGAAGGCGGAGCCATTTACGCCGCGCTTTTTTTACAGCATTTTATCCCGGAAAAAACGCCCTGGGCCCATCTTGATATTGCCGGTCCGGCGCGCGGCAAGGAAAACAGCGGGTACTGGAAAACCGGCGGTACTGGTTTTGGCCTGCGTACTCTTTGGGAGCTTGTGAGTTCCTGGAAAAAATAAAAGGAAATACATCTGGCCAAAGTTGGCCTGATATTTGCATTTCTTCTGTAACGTAATTTAATACATGAAGAGGCACGCAATGTTAGAGTCAATTTTTGAGCAGGATTTCATTTCCACACGTCCTGAGGCAGGGTTTCACGAATCTGTCTGGGGAATCGAACTGACAACGGAACAGGCGGATTCTTTACTTGAGCATATCCCTTCCGAGCTGATTTTTGAAAATCGTTCCAGAGCGGCCTTAAAAGAACAAAGAGAGGCACCTCTGCTGCTTTTTCTTTCTGATTCCACATGGGAGAGCCTGAATGAGGAAGAAAGGGGTGTGTTATTTGAAATGGAAGCCTCGCAGGTTGTGCTTATCTGTCAGGAAAATAATACCTGTTTGCGAATGAGCCAGCTGGCCGCGCTGAATTTTCTTATTATGCGCTGGCCGATTGACCCATTTCAGGCTCAACAATATATTGAAAAAACAAGGCAATCCAGAGTTCTCTATCAGGATATTTTTCGTATGGCCCAGGAAATATCTCTGGAACGTGAGCTGATGGCCAGAAAAAACGAGCAGCTTGATTTTCTCAATACTGTCCTCACCCACGCCAGCCTGAGCCTCGAACCTGAACATATCTTGCAACAGGCGGCAGATGATTTATCCATGCTGCTTGATGTAAAGACCCTGTTTGCCTGTTTCTGGGAAGAAAAAGAGAGCGGGATTGTTGAATCAGAAATCTATCTTCCTGAGCATCTGGCTTTGTCCACTGAGGAAAAATGGCTTGAATATCTGGGATATACAGCGCAAAAATACGTTGATGAACCGATAACGAGTTATCAGACAAACAGATTTTGCGTACCGGGAAAATCATTTCGTTTTGCCCCCAGGCCGGAAGATATTGTGCCCCTGCCAATGCGGGTGGGAAAAAATGCCTTTGGAGTGCTTTTCGTTGTTTCTTCAATGGCTTCAAAACTTGGTCAGGACAAGATTCTGACCTTGCAGTCCGCTGCCAATCATCTTTCTCTGGCTTTGAACAATGCCTTACGTTTTCGCAGGATCAAGCATAAGGCGGATCAGGACGGGTTGACCAGGATTTCCAATCGCCAGCATTTCAACAGGCGGATTCTGGAAGAACTGAAGCGGCATCAGCGTCATAAGGATGAACTCTGTTTGCTCTTGCTTGATATTGATTACTTCAAGAAAATAAATGATGAATACGGCCATCAGGCCGGAGATATGGTTCTGCGTGAAATGAGCAGGGTGCTGGTGTCTGTTCTGCGCCAGTCTGACTTTCCGGCCCGTTACGGCGGAGAAGAATTTACTGTTATCTTGCCGCAAACAAGCGAAAAACAGGCCTGGGTACTGGCGGAACGTATCCGTAAAAAAATCGCGGCAACCTCTTTTCGGCACGGAAAAATCAGTTTTCGTGTAACAGTCAGTATCGGGATTACTGCCATGTCTCCGGGAGCGCTTGTTCCACCTGAAATTTTGATCGAATCCGCGGACAGAGCTCTGTATCAGGCCAAGACAGGAGGGCGCAACATGGTGTGTTGTTCCGCAAAAGAAGATTGCGAACTGGAAAACGCAAAATAACCAGCGGGCCGAAAGGCCCGTTTTTTTCTTTCAAATCCAGGATAAATTCTGTATCTTCTCCGGTGTTCCTTGGGGCAAGTACAGTTATCAGGAGAACATACCTGGCCAGTCTTTCTCATAACGCTTGCTCCTGTGAAAGCGGGCTGGAAATAAACAGGCTGGAAAGGGGGCTGATATGACCTTTGCCGCAGTATTGCTTGTCATCTTTTCCGCATTTACGCACGCAGGCTGGAATATGTTTTCCAAGAGCCAGTCACCCTCAGCCGGGTTCTTTTTACTGGCAAGCTGGGGCACGGTGTTCTGGTTCGCTCCTGTGTTTTTTCTGATCAGGGAACTGTTACCAATAATACCAGCAGGCATCTGGATAAAATTGTTGTTCGCCGGTTTTTTTCAGGCTGTATATTATGTGGGACTTGCCGGAGCATACAGGAAAGGCGCGCTTTCCATTGCCTATCCTCTGGCCCGTTCCTTTCCTCTTTTTTTTCTGGTGCTTTTGGCCTGTCTGACCGGTCAGGGCCGTGATTTTTCCGTAGTCGGCCTTACAGGACTCGGGGCCATTGTTGGCGGGGCGTTTATTTTACCGATGAACTCGTTCAGGGATTTCAGGTTGGCGAATTATTGCAATCCGTCCTGCGCCCTTGCCCTGGTCGCGGCAGTTGGCACGGCAGGATATTCCTTTGTCGATGATATGGCCATGAACGCGATAAAAATTCTGCCGGACGCCTCTGCTGATTGGGCCAGAGCTGTCTTGTATCTTGTTCTTGAAAGCGCGCTTACAGCTCTGTGGCTGCATGTTTTGCTGTTGTTTGGCAAAAATTCCCGCGCCCAGTTCCGAAAGGACAGCAAAAGGCTTTTCAAACCCGCGTTCCAAGCGGGTCTGGCAATAGGAGTAACATACGGCCTTGTTTTGCTGGCCATGACCCAGGCGACAAATGTGAGCTATGTTGTTGGGCTCCGGCAGCTTTCCATACCGATTGGGACATTTCTGGGAATCGTAGTGTTAAAGGAAAAAGGCTCACGGCCTCGCTACGTTGGCGCTGGCCTGCTTTTTTTGGGGCTGCTTCTTATTATTCTTGAATAGGTTGTTGAGGTTCTGGTGTTATTCAGGGCTCTTTTTTAATCAAAAATCAAAGCAGCGAGAACACTGATGTAAGTGACTACCTGGAGATATGTTCAGGAATCAATCTTTTGAAAATGCAAGATAAAGAGTAAAGCCCATAAAACACAAGACAAGAAAATAAAAAATCCAGTAATCATTTTTTACTCCTTTTTATTCTGATAAAAAAACTGAATATAAACACAAGAGCATTTAAAAATGTAAACATACTTCTCAATTTGTCTATTTCAATAAATGCAACTACCAGGCATGTAGAGCCGACTATTGAAAATATATTTTCCTAAAAATCAAGGTTCTCTTTGCAGCTTTTTATAAATTCTGTGGCCGCTTTTTTTATATTCATACACAACATTGTAGGCTGTAAGCAGAATGCTGTCGACTTTTCTGTCGATAGAGTGATATGGGCTTGGCAACACGGGTGCCCCAATGGATATCTTTTTCGTCATCTGCGCTACATCCGATGCAATCTCGCTGCATAGAAAAATTCATACAGGTCTGAGGTGGGCGGAGTCTGGTATTCGTCCGCAAGACGCAAAAAAGGTTTTTGGCGCAGCAGGGCCTCAATTTGCCCTGAATTTTCTTCCCGCCCCAAGGTGCAGGTCATGTAAATCAGGTTACCGCCTTTTGGCAGCAGATTGGCGCTTGCCTGTAACAGACGGCCCTGAATGGCTTGCAGGCCGGCCAAATCTGTTTTTTTTCGTTTCCATTTAGTGTCCGGTCTGCGGCTTAACACTCCAAGCCCGCTGCACGGTACGTCCAGTAAAATGGTGGCGGGCGCATTTTTCAGGCACGGCATGCCCGCGTCCGCCAAAAACACGGGAAAATAAAGCCCCAAGCGCTGCTGTTCCGCCTTGAGCCCGTACAGCCGTTTTTTATTCCTGTCTGAAGCCAGTACCTGCATTTGCTGTTCAGCCAGAAAAAAACTTTTCCCGCCTCTTCCGGCGCAGGCATCCCAGATGGGTTGCGGCCAACTGCGCGGCTCAAGATGGTTGATGGTTCCCTGCACAGCCAGACTTTGCCTGGAAACAAGCCCCTGCTCTTCGGCTTGGATTTGGCTGGCAAGCGTTGCAAAAGCCTGCGGGTCGTGTTGGGGACATTTTTGCGCGTGGATACGGATTCCTGTTGGTGGCTGTTGTAAAAAGGCGGATAAAAACATTTCTACCTGCGGAGCGGAAAAATTGCAGCCCAGATATTTAACAATCCACAGCGGACAGGAAAAGTAGCGGGAAAAAAAGACCGTTTCCTCAGGACTGTCCTGAATATAGAGTTCCTTTTTTTCGCCACGGGCAGGCAAATCACACACTCGGCGCAGTACCGCATTTGTCAGATGGGCTAGTTTGGGGCCAAAGAATCTTTTGGTTTGTTTGACAGCCTCGCTCACGCTGGCATGGTGTGGAATACGCAAAAACAGGATTTCGTAGGCCGCAAGCCCAAGCAGGATAAAAAGCCCCGGCGGCAGTTTTTGGGGCTGTTTCAAAAACAGGCCAAGTAAAAAATCAATCCGTCCCTTGTAACGCAAATAGCCATACACCAGTTCGGTTATGAGTTTTTTTTCTTGTTCCTCGCCTGCGTTTTTTTCAAGGGCCGTATTGAGCGCAGCCTGCACGTCCTGATTTTCGTGCAGGGTTGCCATTGTCACCTTAAAGGCTGTCTGGCGCGGGTTATGAACGGGCTGTTTTTTCTTCATCGTTGCAGTCCGGTTGCAAAAAACGGCGCAAGGCCCATTCCACCTGCGGGAGTGAGAGCGTGGTATCAATGCACGGGCCAAAAGGGCGCTGGTTGAGAATGCCAAATACCGGCACTGGGTAAGCGTCCTGAATACCACTGGCCAGGTCGCGTTCACAGGCAACTGCGATAATCATTTTCGGGCGGCTTTCTTTAATAATCTTACGGGCAATGGTGCCGCCAGTGGCAATGACCAAGCGCACCTGATATTTGTCGCACAGGGCAAGCAGTCCGGCAATGGAACATTTGCCGCAGCGTTTGCAGTTATTGACATCATAGGTCAGGCGGTATCTACACCTGCTGTTTTGCAGGCAATGGGGCATGAGCATGAGAATTTTTTCGGGTGCGTGGCAGTGGTTTGCGTTTAAGGTCAGTTCATTATTGACGCGGATAAAGGAAGAGCGTACCTGCTCCCTGGAAAAACCGGCAAACCGGCCTGAAAAAATCATAAGCGGTAAAAAGAGCTTGATACTGATGCCTCGCACCCTGTTAGAAAAAAGAACAGGCTTTTTAAGAACAACCGCCAAAATGAGTGATATCGCCAGCCACAGTGTTGCGCAGATAAGGCTGAAAAAAAAGGCTGCGTTCAGCCAGGTGACGGCCGGGGGCATGTTGCTCAGACCAATGACCGGAACAGCCCAGAGCAGGACCAGAAGCGCGACAAGGGCAAGGGATGTGGCGGCAATAAGGGTCAGAAACAGGCGGGTGTTGGCAGTGGTTGAATGCGGTTCATCTAGTTTCACGATGCTCCACCTGTCTGCGACAGGTAGCCGCAGTAAAAGGCTTTGGCTGTCTGCAAGCCTTTGCCAGCGGGTTTGATTTGGGGCAGCAGATAGAAAAAATCGTGGCAGGCAATGGCCAGCATATTATTTTCCAGGCTGATTGTTCCGGGCGCGCAATCAGGCGGCCTGCGGCGGCCAATCCGGCCCGGGACAAGGTGCAGGCGCAGTTCTTTGCCGCCGGGCGTTTCCCATATAAACCAGGTTCCGGGAAAGGGATAAAAGGCCCTGATTTTGTTGTGCAGGGTAAGGGCAGGCAGGTTCCAGTCTATTCTCCCCTCGCCTTTTTCCAGCTTGGCAGCATAGGTGGCGCGCTCGCTGTCCTGCGGTTGTGGATGCAGGTCTCCCGTAATGAGCATATCCAGAGTTTCAAGCAGCAGACGTCCGCCAAGCTCGGCCAGCTGGTCGTGGATAGTAGCGGCGTGTTCGTTCGGGGCAATAGCCAAAGACCGCTGCAACAGAACCGGCCCGGTATCAAGCCCTTTTTCCATCTGCATAATACTGATACCCGTAACCTTGTCCCCATTTTGTATGGCGCGTTGAATCGGGGCTGCTCCCCGGTACAGCGGCAAAAGTGAGGCATGGACATTGATGGCCCCAAAAGTGGGAATATCAAGCACAGTCTGTGGTAAAATCAGGCCGTAGGCCGCCACAAGCAGCACGTCGGGTTGAAGCTCCCGCAGGGCATTGACTTCCTCTTTGTCTTTGAAATTGAGTGGCTGGCGCACGCTCAGACCGTGCCTGCGTGCCATCTGCCTGACTTCGGACTCCCGTGTTTTCTGGCCGCGGCCGCTTGGACGGTCTGGCTGGGTGTAGCAACACACAATTTCTCCCCGCGGCCAGATTGTGAGCCGGTCAAGGATTACAGCGGCAAAGCCGGGCGTGCCCATGAAGACTATGCGGATTTTTTTGCCTTTTGCCATTTTTTCAGTTTTTTTTCATACAAACTGCGTTTCAGGCGGCTGATATGGTCGATAAACAGTACGCCGTCCAGATGGTCTATCTCGTGTTGCAGGCAGATTGCCAGTAAATCATCGGCATCTTCCTCAATACGCTGTCCGTCAAGGTCAAGGGCCCTGAATCTGATTTTTTCTGCTCGTTTGACCTGGCTGCGGTAACCAGGAACGCTCAGGCAGCCTTCTTCAGATTCCACGTCACCTTCACAGGTCAGAATTTCAGGATTGACAAACACTCGCAAATCTTCCTGTTTTTCCGGGCCGCTCAGGTCAATGGTTATCAGCCGGATATTTTCTCCGGCCTGCGGCGCGGCCAGACCAATACCGTTATGCGTGTACATCAGTTCTGCCATTTCTTTTGCCAGCTGCCTGATTTCATCGGTGATTTTTTCAACCGGAACACTTTTCCGGGCCAGAACAGGATTGGGATAGGTCAGAATCTGTCTTGCCATCAGCTGCCTTCAGTTTTTTCACGTAACCTGATGCCCAGTTCGCGCAACTGCGTGGAACTGACCCGTGCCGGAGCTTCGGTCATCAAACAGGTGGCCTTTTGCGTCTTTGGAAAGGCAATGACGTCACGAATGGAGCGGGCCTTTGCCATGAGCATCACCAGCCTGTCCAGACCAAAGGCAATGCCGCCGTGGGGCGGGGCGCCGAATTTAAGCGCGTCCAGTAAAAAGCCGAATTTTTCTTTTGCTTCTTCCTCGCCAATGCCAAGGGCATTGAACATAAGTTGCTGCGTTTCCGGGCTGTGGATACGAATGGACCCGCCACCGATTTCATTCCCGTTTAATACCAAATCGTAGGCTCTGGCCTTGGCCTGCCCCGGATTTTCATTCAGGAGCTGCAGGTGTTGGGGCAGAACAGAGGTAAACGGGTGGTGTTTGGCTGCCCAGCGTTTACCTTCCTCGTCCCATTCAAGCAGGGGAAAGTCTGTAATCCAGACCGGTAAAAACTGGTCTTCAGGAATAAGATGAAATATCCTGCCCAGTTCAAGGCGCAGATACCCAAGAGCGGTATTGACCATATCTGTCGGCCCGGCCTGAAAAAAGACAATGTCTTCTGTTTGAAGGCCAAGACGCTTTTGCAGGCCGTCCCGTTCTTTCTGACTGAGAAATTTGGCAATGGGTGATTGCCATTCATTTTCCTTGATTTTAATCCAGGCCAGACCCTGCGCGCCGTACACCCGAACAAAGGTCGTCAGGTCATCAATGGCCTTGCGGGACAGGCTCGCGCCGCCGTCCACCTTGAGGGCCTTGACCAGCTCGGCATTGGCAAACAACTTGAATTCAGAGCCGCGTACAATGTCGGTCACATCGTGCAGCAAAAGGTCAAAACGGATGTCCGGTTTGTCCAGGCCGTAAGAGGCCATGGCCTGGTCGTAGGTCATGCGCTGAAAACTGGCCGGCAACTCGCATTGGAGCGTTTCCTGAAACAGCCTGCGCACCATTTCTTCAGCCATGTTCATGACTGCCTCTTCCTCGACAAAGGACATTTCAATATCAATCTGGGTGAACTCTGGCTGACGGTCAGCGCGCAGGTCTTCGTCCCGAAAGCATTTGACAATCTGGAAATAGCGGTCAAGCCCGCCGCACATCAGCAGCTGTTTGAACAGCTGCGGCGACTGGGGCAGGGCGTAAAATTCACCCTGGTTGACACGGCTGGGAACAAGAAAATCACGCGCGCCTTCCGGGGTGCTGCGGGTGAGCATCGGGGTTTCAATCTCAAGAAAACCAAGCTGTTCCAGATAGCGGCGCACCGAGGCGGTAATCTTGCTGCGCAAAATCAGGTTTGAAGCCACAGATGGACGGCGCAGGTCAAGATAGCGGTATTTGAGGCGCAGGTTTTCTGAAATATCCATTCGGTCTTCAATCATAAAAGGCGGGGTCTCGGCGTGGTTAAGGATTTTGAAATCCGTAATCTGGATTTCAATTTCACCGGTGCGCATTTTTTCGTTGACCATATCCGCAGGGCGTTTTTCCACTCGTCCACGGATGGCCAGGACAAACTCAGTGCGCAGCACATGCGCCTTGGCATGGGCCTGGGGCGCGATTTCAGGATAAAAAACAACCTGGGTCAGACCTTCGCGGTCGCGCAGGTCAATAAAAATGATGCCGCCGTGGTCGCGGCGGTACTGCACCCAACCCATCAGGCAGACTTCCTCTCCCAGATGGGTGGCATTCAGTTCATTGCAGGTGTGGGTTCTTTTCCAGCTTTCCAGTTCTTCTGGAAGCGGTCTGCTTGGTTGATTCATTGTTTCTCCGTCTGTGGGTATGGTTATTGCTGGTTAATTTTTTGTTCCTGGATACAGGTACAAAGATTATGGACTGCAACCTGTTGCTGGGTTCCTTCAGCCATATCCTTGATAATGATGGTATCTGTATTAAGCTCTTCTTCGCCCAGCAGCAGAGCAAAGCGGGCTTTTGTTTTATTGGCCTGGCGCATCTGGCTTTTTATGCTTTTGGCTTCAAAGGCTACCTCGCCCTGCAAGCCGTTTTGTCGCAGTTGTTCACCAATCTGGAGTGCCCTGGCAAGGGCGTTTTCCGTGAGTACCGCCAGATAAAAGTCTGGAGCGGAAGATTGAAGTTCGGGCATGAGCAGGGCCAGGCGTTCCATGCCGCAGGCAAAGCCAATGCCCGGAATATCCGGCCCGCCGAGACTTTCTATCAGTCCATCATACCGTCCGCCGCCGGCCACGGCTGACTGGGAACCAATGTGGCCGGAAACAAATTCAAACGTGGTGCGTTGATAATAGTCAAGTCCCCGCACCAGAAGATGGTTGAGCGTGTAGGGGAGATTTGCCTGGTCAAGGACTCTTCGCACTTGGGCAAAATGTTCAGCGCACTGCGGACACAGATTGTCCGTGATAAGCGGCGCGTCTGTCAGCAGTTCTTTGCACTGGGCTTGTTTGCAGTCAAGCACCCGCAAAGGGTTTGTTTGCGCCCGCCTGTTACAGTCCGGGCAAAGACGAGTCTGGTCGATTGTTCCCAGAAAGGAGCGCAGGTTATCATGAAAAGCAGGGCGGCAGGTTTTACAGCCCAAAGAATTGATTTCAAGGGCAATGCCCTGCAGTTCAAGACCGTCCAGAAAATTCCAGAGCATGCAAATCAGTTCCGCGTCAGCCTGTGGAGCGTGCGTACCCAGAATTTCCACATCCAGTTGGTGAAACTGGCGCATGCGTCCTTTTTGCGGTCTTTCGTAGCGGAACATAGGGCCAAAGGTAAAAAATTTGCTGACAGCGTCAGACGTGTACAGCTTGTTTTCAATATAGGCGCGCAGCATACCGGCCGTGGCTTCCGGCCGCAGGGTAAGGGAGCGGCCTTTGCGGTCGTCAAAGGTGTACATCTCCTTTTGCACAACATCTGTTTCTGTGCCAATGGAGCGGGCAAAAAGTTCTGTTTTTTCAAGCAGTGGAATGCGGGCTTCCTGAAAACCATAGCGGGAAAACACGTCACGGGCCAGGGTTTCCATGCGTGTGAATTTCGCGCTTTCAGAGCCGAACAAGTCGGCAAAGCCTTTTATTTTCTGAATCGGGTTTGTCATTTTACCTTCTTTTTTTGGGGACAGCAAGGAGTGCTGTTAAACATAAAAAGATAGACAAACAGGAAGGTAATGTCAAAAATAAATCCGCAAAAAACTCCGGATGCCCAAATCCAGAGACCGATATTTTTGGGGAATAGGATTCATAATCAACACAGTTGAATCAGTGTTAGAAACGCAAATGAGGGGGAAATTTTTGTGAAGACGACATGGCTGACTGAAACATTAGCAGGGTGTCAGGCTGCGCCGGTCCAACCCAAGCGTAAGGACAGGGTTTGCGCTGCATGACGCAGAACCTCGATGACCTGCGGCGAAGGTCCTCCTTCCTGGTTTTCGAACCCGATCAACAGGACGCTGGCGACAAGCCCTCCAGAACCGTCGAAGACTGGACAAGCCAACGCTTGGGAACCGGGAATACTGCTGTTAGGCTCTGTGCGTAGCGCATATCCCCGAGAGACGGTTTCACGCAGCTCTTGATAAAAGAGTTCCCTCGCTACAGTGTCGGTACCAAGTTCGGCATCTAGCAGATGGGCGTATGCTTGTTCCGGCAGATATGCTGCGAAGCAGCGTCCAGCTGCACTGATTGCCACTGGGGCGTAGAATCCCACACGCATGGCGATGGCCACGGGTTTGGGGTTGTGCAGAAAACGTACGATGAGCGGGCCTTGAGAGGTCCATAGGGCCAGGGCCGCAGCTTGGCCACTTTGCACTCGTAATCGGTGTAGTTCAGGATCGCAGAAAGTTACAATGTCCATGCGGCCCAAGATCCCCAGGCCCAATTCTAGGAGCTTGGGCCCAAAAGTGTAGCGCCCAGATTCATCTTGGCTGACGACCTTCAGGCGTCCAAAGCTGGTGAGATATTTGTGTAGTTTGCTTTTGCTGACTCCCAAACGTGCAGCGGCGTCACCTAAGGTCACAGGCGAGCCAAAGGCAAGAAATGATTCCAGGAGATCGAAGGCGAGCTCGACAGACTGAATGCCCTGCGGTTGTTTTTCCATGAATTTCTGTTTCCTTTGAAGGTTGGCTTTCGCACAGGATGCGCGAGGTATTCAACCAGATAACTTCTTTTCATGCTCCCTGCAACGATCAGAGTTAAAAAATAAAATTTGGAAAAGGGTTGACAAATATCGGTCATTAAAATTAAATATAATTCACTAATAGTGTAAGAGGGCTCGTGAACCCGTGACCGATTCAAGGAGGAGGTAGAGATGGTATCGCAACCGATGTTGGTATTGATTACCTTGTTGCCCATTGTAGCCATTGCAGTGTTTCTGGTTGGTCTGCGGTGGTCTGCTCGCCGGGTCATGCCACTGGCTCTTATTTCAGTGGTTATTCCGGCTTTTTCCATTTGGAAAGTGCCTGTGGCGCTCATTGCTGCACAGGCTGTCGATGGCCTAATGACCGCCATCGGCATTCTCTATATCGTATTTGGCGCCTTGGTGCTTCTGAATACGCTCAAAGAAGATGGTGCGCTCAGCGTCATCCGCTCCTCCTTCACCGATATTTCAGTGGACCGGCGCATTCAGGTGATCATCATTCTATGGCTTTTCGGTGCGTTTTTGGAAGGGGCGGCAGGCTTCGGGTCTACCGGAGCGGTCATTGGGCCACTGTTCCTGGGCATCGGCTTTCCACCCATGGCTGCAGCCATGCTTTGTATGATTTTCCAGAGCGCATCGGTATCCTTCGGCGCGGTGGGCACGCCGATCCTCATCGGCCTTTCGGTTGGTCTGGGACAGGGCAAGCTGGCCGAAGTCGTTCCGAACATGCCATGGCCGGAGTATATTCATTTTTTAGGAGCACAAGTGGCGGCTGTTCACGCGGTGATCTCCATACTCGTGCCTTTATTTATGGTCGCTCTGATGACGCGCTATTTCGGAAAGGAGCGTTCTTTTTTGCCGGGATTGCGGGCTTGGAAGTTCGCCCTGTTCGGCGGGGCTTGCCTTTCAGTGCCTTACGCATTGACAGCATATTGGCTTGGTCCTGAATTCCCCGATGTGCTCGGTGGGATGATCGGCCTGATCCTGGTAGTTTTTGCCGCTAAGAAAGGCTGGTTTCTGCCCCGCGATGGAGGCTGGGATTTTCCCCCGCGCGATGATTGGGATGCACGCTGGACGGGCAACCTCGCCTTCGAGGGTATGTTGCCGGAGAGCCGAATGTCTCCATTGCGGGCTTGGATGCCCTACGCCATCATGACTGTTGTGCTCTTCTTGAGCCGCATGGATACCCTGCCCCTCAAGAGTTGGCTGCTCAAGTTCACTTTACACTCCGGGAAGCTTTTTGGTACGGATGTAAATACGACTCTCACCCTGGGGTATCTGCCGGGTACCATCTTCATCTTGGCAGCCTTGATAGCAATAGTTTCCCACGGTTCATCTCTAGGCGTACTGCGTTGTGCCGCGCGAACATCATTCTCCGTGGTGGCCGGGGCTTCGGCAGCCCTGCTCGTAGCTGTTCCCATGGTCAAGATATTTATCGGCAGCGGGGCCGGACTTGCCAATTTGCCTGCTATGCCCAAACTACTGGCCCAAGCATTTGCCGACAGTCTTGGTTCCATCTGGCCAGTTATGGCCTCGGTCATCGGAGCGCTTGGCGCCTTTATCGCGGGTAGCAATACTTTAAGCAATATGATGTTCAGTCTATTCCAGTACAACGTGGGCACCATCAGTGGCCTCAATTCCGATGTTATCGTTACCGTGCAAAGCGTGGGTGCAGCAGCGGGTAACATGATTTGCGTACACAACGTGATCATGGCCTCGGCCGCTGTTGGCCTGCTGGGCAGGGAGGGCGATATCCTCAGGAAGACCATCCTTCCCGCCACCTACTACATCCTGGGGGCTGGGGCTGCGGGCTACCTGTTACAGTATGGTTTCGGACTGCATTTCGGCACGCTCTATCCGGCCCTTGTCCTGATTGTTCTGGTCTTTGGCCTGCGCACTGCAGTACGACGACATAGCGTGTCTAATTAATAAAGGAGGAAAGGAACACATGCTCAGTATTAAAATGCGCTATCTCGGTTGGTCCAATATCCTGATTCGCGAACCCCAAGGGGATCTCGTCTTTGATCCTTTTTTCCGGAAGATGTACGGGGCACAATGGGCCAGTAAGGATGACTACGAAAAGGTACGTGTGATCTGCGTTTCCCATGGACATCACGAACACTATATGGATACTCCGGTCGTGGCACAGATGACTGGTGCGCTGGTCATATCCAGCCCGGATGTTTGCGAGCATTTGAGCCGGAAATACCGCCTGCCTGAAAGCCAACTTCGTCCTGTGCTGCCCTTTGACACCATTGAGGTCCATGGCTACCGAATCACGGTCTTCGACTGGCACCACCGTCCCATCAGCTATTTGAAGTTTTTCCAAGGCAACCTGACGACAGCATTCTCCTTCGTGGGCAACAATATACTGTGTTGTCCCTGGCGGGCCCGGTATTACGGTTTTGTCGTACAAACTCAGAGTGGTAGCAGTATGGTGAACCTGACCGAGGGTATGAACCCGCTGTTTTCCAACGGCGAGTTGGATGTGCTGCGTCAGCGATTCCAACCGGATATTTTAGTCGGGGGGCACCAACTTGTCTATGAGGAAGACGTTGCTCGTGCCGTCCGACTGACTGGAGTACCTAAGTGTGTACTCTACCATCCGCATGAAAAGCTCTTTGGGCAGATGGGCATCGCCTCCGCATCCCAGGAGCAGGTTCTTGCAGCGGTTAAGGCCCAGGCTCCGGATGTGGACATCCACCTGCCCAAGCCAATGGAATGGCTTACCATCTAAACGGGACGCGACGGCCACTTGGCCCTGCGAACAATTCCTGTTTGCTAGAGTGTACTCTTTACTAAAGATATAGCTGTGATGAACCTCATGCCTGGAAAGATATTCATGAAAATGTGTTACCATAAGTAGTAATATTTCCTCTCATAGAGGTTAATAATTAGGGGGGGTAATAATCCTCATGAATTCATCGACATCTGTCCGGTTGGCAGAAATTTTTCCGACCCTCTTGTCTGCCAATCCTTCAAGGCCATTGTATTCATACTTTTGTCGTATTTGATAACAGGGGCTTATGGAAACACAAAGGATTTCAGCAGGCTGTTCACAACTGAAAGATTTTTGTCGATATTCCTCCAACACTTTCAAAAAATGCATACAAATAACCTCATATTGTGTTGATTTCATTCCCCCCCTTATGAAACCACAATATCGCTCAATTCATATGCTGAATAATTCGGTCATATCTTTTGCTGGCGACAGGTACGGAAACAGACTTGTTAACTTATGGGATAAAGGATACTTCTGGAATAGCCTCCATTTGGGCCGGACACCTCGGCCTATTAGGAGGTAGGACTGGAGGTATGACCAGACAGAGTGTTAATAAGTACCCAACGGTGGAGTTGGTGACCAGTGTCCAACATCGACGCTGGACACTGGATGAGAAACTTCGAATTGTGGGGTAATCTTCCTTCCCAGGGAAGAGCATGTCCTATGTGGCCCACAAAAACGGGATTGCTCCAACCTTTTTATTTCGCTGGAGGAAGCTCATGAGTGAAGGCGGTAGAGCGGCAGTAAAGGCCAATGATCAGGTGATCTCAAAGGCTGAAGCAAGCGCCATGAAAAAACGCATCAATGAGTTGGAACGATTGCTGAGTCGCAAGAGCATGGAGTCGAAATTCTCAAAGAAGCGCAAGCTGGGTTCTTTTTTCGGGTGTAGCAAATATTGAGGCGTTCTTCTGGTGGTTGTGTCTTCTTCTTTGGCAGACATATTGTCATGTTTCCTGTTTTATGCCATAAAGTTGTTCAAGTCGCTTTTTCCTGACGGTTATTTTTTGTGTAACAGCTAAGTTGTTCAGGAGAAAGAATGTAACACCACAAAGGGAGCGGTTGAGGTAATTTTATTTTTGGGCGCAGTTTTTGAAAACTCCCTTTTCTTTTCTGCGCCACTTTGCCGGGCGGTGTGCGCCGCCCGGCGTTTTTTTATGGTTTTAATTCGTATGGTTGCACGGACAGGGGCCACTCTTGTGTGCCGTAACTAGAGATACTCATTGAATTTATAGCAGGAGATTACTTTGAACATTTTCAGGTGTATTAAAAATAAACTTGAGGAAAGATATTTTTCTGTAACAGAAGTAATTTTTATAACTTCAATTCTCTTTGTTGTTTTTTATAATGTAAGATTTTTCAGGAATGTTATTGCTGTTTATCCTGTTGATACGCAAAATATAGGATTTATATTTTCTCTTTTTATCCTATTTATATCGTTTACGTTTTTGTTTTTTGCCTTAATCTCTTCAAGCCGTACAATAAAATTTATACTGGCTGTCCTTTTTTTGTTTTCTTCGCTTACTTCCTATTTTATGGATAATTATGGTGTTATTTTTGATCATAATATGATTCGTAATATATTTGAAACGAATTGGAATGAAGTATTTGATTTGATAACAATAAAAATGTTTTTTTATTTTTTATTGTTAGGAATTTTACCTGTTATTTTTATATGCAGATTAAAAATATCTCATTTTGGTCTTAAAAAGTCTTTGCTTTTAAGGACCAGAAATTTTTTTATTTCCATTATCGTATCTGTTCTTATCGTATCTTTTTTTGGTAAACATTATACTTCTTTCTTCAGGGAGCATGGTCGATTGAGAGGATATGTAAATCCGTATATGTATATATATGGATTTGGAAAATATATTGGCAGGAAATTTTTCAAAAAAGATACTACTCTCGTTGCTATTGGAAGAGATGCGAAAATTATTTGTCCTGATGGTGAAAACAGGAAGTATAAGAAACTGGTCATTGTTGTGGTCGGAGAAGCTGCCAGGGCTGACCATTTTTCTTTGAATGGATATGGGAGAGATACGAATCCATATTTGAAGAATGAAGATGTGATAAATTTTACTAAAATGTATTCTTGCGGTACGTCAACTGCATATTCTGTTCCGTGTATGTTTTCAATCTTTACAAGAAAGGAATTTAGTAATGAAAAAGAAGACAGAACTGAAAATGTTTTAGACGTGTTAAGCCATACCGGGCAAGTTGATATCCTATGGAGAGATAATAATTCAAGTTCAAAGGGCGTTGCTGCTCGGGTCACTTATGAAGATTATAAGACACCTGAATTAAATCCTGTTTGTTCTGATGGAGAATGTCGTGATGAGGGAATGATTGTTGGTCTTGATGAGTATGTTTCTCAGCATAAAGGAAAAAATATTTTAATAATTTTGCACCAGATGGGAAATCATGGCCCTGCTTATTACAAAAGATACCCAAAAGAATTTGAGAGATTTTCTCCTGTATGTACGACAAATCAGATAGAAAAATGTTCTAAAGAAGAACTTGTCAATGCTTACGATAATGCTATCGTCTATACAGATTATTTTTTATATAAGGTTATAGATTTTTTAAAAAAACATGATGAAACACATAAAACAGCAATGATTTATTTAAGTGATCATGGAGAAAGTCTGGGTGAAAATGGAATTTACTTGCACGGAATTCCTTATTTTATAGCTCCAGAGTCTCAAAAGCATATTGCTGGTTTAATGTGGTTTGGAGATAAAATGAAGTCAGATTTTGACATTAAGTCCATAAAAAAGAAGAAAGATAAACAGTTGTGTCATGACTATCTTTTTCATACATTACTTGGCCTTTTTAAGGTGAGTACAAAATACTACAATAGAGAACTTGATATCTTAAATTAGATTGTATTTTCGTCGGATATTGATTTTTTATTTTTCAAAAAAGGGCCGGCAGGGCCTTGATTATGCTTTTTCAAGTTTCTTGTCTTTCTTGCCATGCAAATGTTGTCATATCTTTTTTTTTCTGCCATACTCCTTGCTTAAGTCGTTTTTTTCTCTATGGTCCGTTTTTTGTTTTTGAAAAAAGGCGGGACGTTGGAGGGAGCGGTTGAGGCGATACCTGTTTAATCTTTTTCAAGGAGAATCAAGAATGAACCTACTGTTCAAACGGTTTTGTGTATTGGCATCTGTTGCTGTACTGGGAATTTCCTTTTTGGGAGCCGGACCGGCCAGTGCGGAAAAAAAGCAGCGTTTCATTACTATTGGTACCGGTGGAGTAACCGGTGTCTATTATCCGACAGGCGGAGCTATTTGCCGTCTCATGAACAAGAATCGCCAGCAGCATGGTATTCGCTGTTCTGTTGAATCAACCGGGGCATCTGTTTACAATGTCAATACCATCCGGGCCGGAGAACTTGACTTTGGTGTTGTCCAGTCAGATGTCCAGTATCATGCCTACCATGGAGAGGCCTCGTTTTCGGACCAAAAGCCCTACAAAGAGCTGCGGTCTGTTTTCGCTCTGCACCCGGAAGCCTTTACTGTTGTTGCCCGTGCTGATGCGAATGTGACACAGTTTCAGCAACTTGACGGCAAAAGGGTCAATATCGGCAATCCCGGATCCGGTCAGCGCGCTTCTCTTGAAGTCCTGTTAAAGGCCAGAGACAAGGATACCTCAATATATTCCCTGGCCTCTGAACTGAAGCCGTCTGAGATGGCCAGCGCCCTGTGTGACAACAAGATTGATGCCATGATTTATTTTGTCGGACATCCGTCAGGAGCCATTAAAGAAGCGAGCACGACCTGCGAAAGCAGACTGGTCAATGTGACCGGCCCGGAAGTTGACAAGATTGTCAAGGCTCATCCTTACTACCGGTATGCCACTGTTCCGGGCGGCATGTATAAGGGAGCTCCAAACGATACCAAGACATTCGGTGTTGCCGCGACAATCGTGACCTCAGCGAAAACTCCAGACGATGTTGTGTATGAGCTGGTTAAGGCTGTTTTTGAAAATTTTGATACCTTTGTAAAACTGCATCCGGCTTTTGCGCATCTGAAAAAAGAAGAAATGATTTCCGCCGGCCTGTCAGCTCCCCTGCATGATGGAGCTGTCCGGTATTACCGTGAAGCCGGTCTGTTAAAATAACAGCAATGTGGTATGGAACAAGCCAGGAGACTTTCTCCTGGTTTGTTTTTTCTTGTCAGACGACAATGTTTCAAAAGTGCCTGCCGAGGTCGTATGCCCCAAAAAAATCAACAGCCTGTAGTTATTGAAGATACTGTATTGCAACTGCTGCAAAGCGACAGTGGGGCCCGCGCTCCCAAAGGAAAAATGGCGCTGGTTCTTTTAATTCTCCCCTTGTCTTGGTCGCTTTTTCAACTTTGGTACGCTTCGCCTTTTGGACTGATCGGTTCTGATCTGGCCCGTCCTGTTCACCTGGCTTTTGCCTCGGTTCTTGCTTTCCTGGCCTATCCGGCCTTTAACCGTTCCCCACAGGAGTATATTCCCTGGCAGGACTGGGTGTTTTCCATTTTAGCGGCAGGGAGCTGCCTGTACCTGGTTGTTTTTGACGAGCAGCTTGCCCTGCGTCCGGGCAATCCCATGCTGGCAGATACAGTGTGTGCCGGTATCGGCATGCTGCTTTTGCTTGAAGCCACCCGCCGGTCACTTGGGCCACCGCTGCTTGTTGTGGCCAGTTTGTTTTTGCTCTACTCGCTATTTGGGCCATATTTCCCTGATGTTATTGCTCATCACGGGGCAACAGTTAAAAAACTGCTCACCCATCAGTGGTTGACTTCTGAGGGTGTTTTTGGCGTAGCCATTGGGGTTTCTGTCAGTTTTGTCTTTTTATTTGTTCTGTTTGGGGCCTTGCTGGAAAAAGCAGGAGCTGGAAACTATTTTATTCAGGTTGCCTTTTCCCTGCTTGGACATATGCGGGGCGGGCCGGCCAAGGCTGCGGTGGTTGCTTCCGGTCTTTCAGGTCTGGTTTCCGGTTCGTCCATTGCCAATGTGGTGACAACCGGAACCTTTACCATTCCCCTGATGAAAAAAGTTGGTTTTTCACCAAGCAAGGCCGCAGCTGTTGAAGTGGCCGCTTCCACCAATGGTCAGGTAACACCGCCGATTATGGGCGCGGCTGCCTTTTTGATGGTTGAATATATCGGGATTCCCTATCTTGATGTCATCAAATACGCGGCTCTTCCCGCGCTCATCTCGTATATCGCCCTTTTTTACATGGTGCATCTGGAAGCGTGCAAGGCCGGTATGCAGGGACTGCCCCGGCACGATGAAGCCCCGTCCTTTTTACAGCGGCTGTGGGTCATGCTCACTGTTTTTCTTGGGCTTTGTCTGATTACCCTTGTTGTCTATTACGGTATTGGCTGGCTGTGTGAACTGCTTGGTTCTGCTGCCGTGGCCATTATTTTTTTGCTGTTGATTGGGTCCTATATTGTTTTGCTCTGGTACGCCTGCCGGTTTCCGGAACTGAAAATAAGCCAGATCGAAACCCTGCCTCCGGTTGGGCCGACAGTAAAATCCGGGCTGTATTTTTTGCTGCCGGTTGTTGTTCTGGTCTGGTGTCTGACCGTGGAGAGGCTTTCACCGGGTTCGTCCGCTTTTTGGGCGACGTTGTTTATGATGTTTATTGTTCTTACCCAGCGTCCTCTGATCCGTCTGTTTCGGGGGCAGGGCGCCTGGAAACAGGGGGTATTTGAATCCACGCGTGACCTGATTGACGGGCTGATTACCGGAGCCAGGAACATGATCGGTATTGGCGTGGCAACAGCCGCGGCCGGTATTGTTGTAGGCACTGTGACCCTGACCGGAATCGGGCTGGTTATGACCGAGCTGGTTGAACTGCTCTCCGGTGGCAATCTGTTGCTGATTTTGCTGTTTACGGCGATGATCAGCCTTGTTCTGGGGATGGGCCTGCCCACAACAGCCAACTATATTGTTGTTTCGAGCCTGATGGCTCCGGTTATTGTCAGTCTGGGCGCGGCCAAGGGCCTCATTGTGCCATTGGTGGCCGTTCATCTTTTTGTCTTTTATTTCGGGATAATGGCAGATGTCACACCGCCGGTCGGCTTGGCCTCGTTCGCGGCAGCAGCCATTGCCAGATCAGATCCCATCAAGACCGGAGTGCAGGGATTTGTCTATAATATCCGCACCGCGATTTTGCCGTTTATGTTTATTTTCAATACCAATCTGCTGCTGATTGATATAGACAGCACCTTTCATCTTGTGACTGTTCTTATCGGTGCGACCGCGGCCATGCTTGTTTTTGCGGCCGCGACCCAGGGTTGGTGGCTGACCAGAAACAAGATCTGGGAGACGTTTGTCATGCTGGGTATTGCCTTTTTTCTTTTCCGGCCGGATTTTCTGTGGGACAGAATCTATCCGCCGCTTCTTTCCCGTCCTGCCGCGGAAATCGTTGCCGCTGCCGAGGCTGTCCCGGGCAAGGGAGAACTGCGGGTCAGTTTTGAGGGGGAAGACTTAAGTGGAAAAATGGTCAGAAAAACCGTGATGCTTCCCTTGGGGCCCGCAGGTCCTGGGCTTGAACGCCTGCGGCAGGCGGGGCTGAATTTGCTTTTTAACGGAGAAGATGTTGAAGTCGAGGCTGTTGGGTATGGTTCACCGGCTCAGAGTCTGGGCATTGATTTTGGCTGGAAGGTCACTGCCGTACAGATGGAGAGTAAACGGCCGCCGGAGGAATGGGCCATGCTGCCCGCCTTTGGCCTGCTGTTCCTGATTGCCTTTGTCCAGCTGCGGCGCAGGAAGCGGCAGAAAATTTCTGCCCGCGAAAATTAACCAACTTCGCGCACACCCCTGGGGAGGAAAAAATGTTCAATCACATTCTTGTACCTATTGATATGGCGGAGCCTGCCTTTGCGGATAAGGCGGTTATTCTGGCAGCTGATATGGCCCGAAAAGTCCAGGCCCAGCTGCATTTTTTAACTGTGCTGCCTGGTTTTGGTTCTCCCATGGTGGGCAGTTATTTTTCCAGACAGGGATTTGAAGACGTGCGGGCGGAAGTCAGCGATCAGCTGAAAGCCTTTGCCGAGCAGCATGTTCCAGAGGGCTTGACCGTGCATCTGAATGTGGTCGGCGGTACTCCACATAAGGAAATCATCAAGGAAGCCAAACGGGTGGACGCGGATCTGATCATTATTCCCAGCCATACGCATAAGGTTGTGGAACGCTTTCTGCTTGGTTCGGTTGCCGCGCGGGTTGTTGAACGGGCAACGGTTTCAGTCATGATTTTGCGCGCGGATGATCAGGGACCGATGAGTGCCGGAGAAAAGGCGCAGGAATAGTTTTTGGCATGCGGATTTTTTTTCTTCTTTTTCTTGTTCTTCTGCCAGAGCAGGCTGTTGCCTGGGGCCCAGGTGTACATCTGGCCCTTGGCTCTCAGGTATTGGCATCGGTGCAGTATCTTTCTTCTGTTGTTGCCAGCGCGATTTGCGCCTATCCACAGGTTTTTCTCTACGGGAGTCTGAGCGCGGATATTTTTATTGGCAAGGGCTGTCGATTTACTCCCACGCACAGTCATAACTGGTCGCTGGGCTTTGATTTACTGAAAGGGGCTGAAAGTCCGCGCCAGCAGGCGTATGCCTATGGCTATCTGGCCCATCTGGCTGCGGACGTTATTGCCCATAATTATTTTGTCCCCAATATGCTGGGCATCTTGCCCATGCCCGGAAAAATGGCGCATGTGTTTGTTGAGATGCAGGCGGACAGGGAGGTTTGTCAGGATTTCAGGATGGTCAAAAATATCTTTCGGGCAACCCGCGCGGAAGACCAAAACCTGCTGGCACTTATGAATAAAAACAACTTGCCGTTTTTACTGAAAAAACAGATCTTTCGCGGCAGTGTCCTGCTGGGCGGCCAGAAAAACTATCACCGTTCGCTGGACGCGGCCAGAATCATTTTGCCAACCAGCCTGCGTCAGCGGTATTTGCGCCGTATGCTGTCGCTTTCAGCATCTGTTGTTTTTGATGTCCTGCAAAATTCCCATCAGGCCGTTGTTTGCGGCTTTGATCCCATAGGCAGCGAAAATTTACGCAAAATCAGGAACCTGCGCCGCCAAAAAGACAGTCTGCGTTCCCGCCGTGGGTTTCTCTTTCCGGTTTCTTCCTGCCTGCGTGACCTGCAAGGCGATTTTTTGGGGGCATCTTTTTCAGTGCCGCTGGACAATCAACCGGACAGTGTATTTCTTTGAAAGTAGAGAACAATATGAATACATTTGTGTTCTATCAGTTGTTTGAAGATTGGGCTGGTGATCTTCTATAGCGCTGCAATATGATGCAAAAGAAAATGGAAGAAAAAATTCCATCTATCCTGCAAAAAATTATCTCATTTTATGCCAGACAATATACTGTGGAAGAATTAGGCGCATTGAACACCTTTTACAGCAGCCCTGCGGAATGCAGAGAGCTGCATGCCTTTTTTCTCAGCCCTGTGAGGAAAAAAGCAGGACAGGTAAAGAAGAAATTATCAGATATTATGGCGAAAAAAATTTCAAAAATGGGCACTGCAGTCAATGGAACTGGCTGTCTCTTGTATAGCAGCCACGGATTGATTTTTTTCCTTTTGGATTCCATGGATAACAGGTAAGGCATGCCAATACGGAAAGGCAGCCTTTTTACCTCAGTTTTGCTGATCAATCAACTGGACAGTTTTGTATCTGTCTGATTTTTTTGCTGTTGCTTCCATTTCAAGGGCCTGAGTTACGCATTTATCACAGGCCCCGCGCGGGATTTGCAGCCCAAGGCTTAGCCCCTGCACGTTTGATGAACTTTCAAGCCAGAGCAGGCCCGGACAGTTCGGGCAGTCGCGCAGTTTTTCCCGCTGGTTTTCCTGAATGCCGTCAGTGTCGTAAAAGATTGAACGTTGGCGGATAAAAAAGCCGTCCACAGGTTTTTCCTTTACCAGCGAGGGCGAAAAATAGATTTCCGGCAGTTCCTGGCACAGTCTTTTGATATAGTCGCTGACCTGTCTTGTTTGCGCGCTTCTTTGCGGGATAAAATCCGGTTCGCGCACCTGCGAATAATCATACCCGGCCATGGCCAGCGCGATTCCCAGATTGACGTAGGGCAGGGCCCCCTGAATGGAATACCCGCCTTCAAGCACGGCAATATCAGGGTTGAGAATATCGTTTAAGCGTGCGTAGCCCTGAGCGGAAAAATTCATGTTCGTAATCGGATCGCTGTAGTGGTTGTCCTGTCCGGCGGAATTGATGACCAGTTCCGGTTTGAAATCAGCCAGAATGGGCATGACAATTTCCTGCAGGGCCTGCAGAAAACCAGCGTCACCTGTGTTGGGCGGCAAGGGAATATTGATGGTCCGGCCTTTGGCTTTTGGCCCACCATCTTCGTCTGGAAAACCGGAACCCGGATACAGGGTGCGCCCGTCCTGGTGTATGGAAATAAACAGGGTGTCGGGGTCATGCCAGAACACGTCCTGAGACCCGTCGCCGTGATGACAGTCGGTATCCACAACCGCAACCCGGCGCAGGCCATGATGCTTGCGCAGCCATTCAATCATGACCGCTTCAATATTGATATTGCAAAAACCTCTTGAGCCATGCACGCTTTTCATGGCGTGGTGTCCGGGCGGGCGCACAAGGGCAAACCCTTTCTGGGCCTGACCCTGCACGACAAGCTGGGCCGCCTTGATCGCGCCGCCCGCAGAAATACGGTGGGCTTCCGTACACACGGAAGCTGCATCTGGAAAGCAGAAATGGCAGCGCAAAATATCTTCTTCCGTGGCAATAAGCGGTTTGTGTTCCGTGATGCCTCCAAGGTCAAAAATCCCTTCTTCCAGAAACTGATCCTGGGTGTAGAGCAGGCGTTCTTCCCGCTCCGGGTGGGTCGGACTGATGGCCCAGTCAAAGGCCGGAAAAAAGATGATGCCCAGTTTGTCTTTTGTGTCTGGCATAAAAAGCCTCTCTTGTTTTTTTCTTTGCGTACGGGCATACTCATCATCTATTTTTCAGTGATATTCAAGCCCTGTTTCAGGTCGGAACACACAAGCAAAAGGAAAAAAATTGGCCGGCAAATCTGCGGATTCCGCGAAAAAGAAAAAATATCCCAAACGGATATGCCTGATCTGCGGCGTGAAATTTACTCCCCGCCAGTATAACCAGTTTCTGTGCGGAGACTTTGGCTGTCGTGCCGAATATCTGCGCTGGCTGGCCAATGGCTACAGCCGAAGTGATCTGGAAAACATGCTTAGGGAAAAAAGGTAAAAGATTACGGATTGTCCGTCCCAATATGCCTTTGTTTTTGATGGAACACATTGGAAGAAGCGGCTCTGGCATCCATGCTGAAATGTCTAAATGGCGTGAAGAGCTAATGCCACGCGAAATATTGACTTTGTGTCCAGTTAATTTATTTTATACAAAAAGGAAAAAAGCCATGTCTGGCAGTGGGTATGTTCATACCCGATAGATCCGGTACCATTGTCTTTCTCATGCCCCTTACTTAAGGAGAGGAACTGTCGGTACGCGGCAGGCTCCGCGCAGCGGGTGAAAATTTTTCATACCGCTATATTGGTGGAAAAACAGGTTGGAGGCAGAGGTGGCGGGGGAACACGGTTCACCTCGGAAGGAAAAAATCTGCTGCGCGCGCGTGATGCCATGCAGCAGGAATTTTCCGGTTTTCTTGATTTTTTTTCAGGAAGGGCCGCAGTGGGCTGTCGCAACAATAAAAATATTACGGAGGGTTGAAATGAAAATCAGTGCTCGTAACATCTGGCTGGGAACAGTCGACCACATCGACAGCGATACCGTGAACAGCGTGGTGACTGTCGCCCTGAAAGGAGAGGACAGGATTTGTTCTGTTATCACCCTGCAGTCGGTCAACAGGCTGGAGCTCGCGCCGGGCAAGGAAGTTATGGCCGTAGTCAAGGCGTCAAATGTGCTCATTGGAGAGGACATTCCAGCGGACAGGATTTCCGCGCGCAATATACTCACCGGAAAGATCAGGCAGATTATTCCGGGCGCGGTCAGCAATGAGGTGACCATTGAACTTGCCGGAGGTAATACCGTGACATCAGTTATTACCGCGGCAAGTGTCAAACGTCTTGGTCTTCAAGAGGGAAAAACTGTTTCTGCTCTTATCAAGGCAACAGATGTACTGCTTGCCACTGCCTGAATCGGTGGCGGCATTTTTTATTTGTTGAAAAATTGTATTTCTGTTTTTTTAAGGAGATGTGCAGATGAATATCAAAAAATTGTCTTTTCTCGTGGTTACACTGTTTTTTTTCGCGGCTTCTTCCCTGGCATCCGCGCGTGCCGAAACCATTTCTCTTTCTGTCGCGGCAAGCATGACAGATGCCTTTAACGAGGTCATCACGCTTTTTACCGCTGCTCACCCGGATATGACAGTGCAGCCCAATTATGCTTCTTCAGGAAGCCTGGCCAAGCAGATTGAGCAGGGGGCTCCGGCTGATATTTTTGTTTCCGCCAATCCCAAATGGATGACCTATCTTGTTGAAAAAAAGATGATCCAGCCTGAGAGTGAACGTCTTTTCGCGTATAACTCCCTGGTCTTCGTCTCCAGGGAAAAACTGACAGATTTTGATCTTTCCAAACTGTCGCAGCTTGACAGTATTGCCATTGGCACTCCTCAAAGTGTCCCAGCCGGACAGTACGCGAAGCAGGCAATGGAAAAAGCCGGTGTCTTTGCCGGATTGCAGAAGGCAAACAAGCTGGTTCTGTCAAAAGATGTGCGTCAGGCTCTGCTGTATGCCGACAGGGGAGAAGTGGGAGGAGCCTTTGTTTACAAAACAGACGCTCTGCTGGCCAAAAACGCGAAAATTATTTTTACTGTTCCTCAGGAGCTTTATAACCGGGTTTCCTATCCGCTTGGGCTTACAAAGGAGGGAGCTGCCAAGAAAGGAGCCAAACTTTTGTATGCGTTTATGAGCGATCCCGCGGTACTGGCCATTTTCAAAAAATACGGGTTTGAACCTGCCCGGTAAGGCAGTTTTTTCCTGAAAGATGATTCCTTTTCTTTCTGCCGGTGATGTATCGGCGGTCAGCCTTTCCTTGAAGGTTGCGTCTACTACTACAATGCTCACCCTTCCTCCGGGATTTGCTGTTGCCTATTTTCTGGCCAGAACGCAATTCCGGGGGAAGGCTGTCATTGAGGGACTTATAAATCTGCCCTTGGTTGTACCCCCGATTGTCACTGGCTATCTGTTACTGCTTCTTTTTGGCCGCAACGGTTTTTTGGGAGAATTTCTGGCGTTTTTCAATTTCCGGGTCATCTTTACCCTGACCGGAGCGGTGATTGCCTCTGCCGTGGTTGGTTTTCCCCTGCTGGTCAGAGCCATACGGATTGGTCTTGAAGAGATAGATGACCAGTATTTGCAGGCCGCGCGCAGCTTGGGAGCGGGCTGGTGGGACACCCTTTTTCATGTCACTGTTCCGCTCAGTTTTCGGGCGATTATTGCTGGAATGTCATTGATGTTCAGCCGCAGCCTGGGCGAATTTGGCGCGACCATTATTCTGGCCGGTAACATTCCTGGTCGGACCCAGACCATTCCCCTGGCAATTTTTCAATATACCACCACACCTGAAGGAGACAAAATGGCCCTTACGCTTTGTCTGGTCTCCATTTTTCTCTCCTTTTTTGTCCTTTTGCTGGGAGAACTGGCAACCCACTCCATATTCAGGCGTAGTGAAAGATGATTGATGTTGACGTGACAAAGCGGTTTTCGGGTTTTACAGCTCATTTTTCCTTTTCAGTCGCAAGTGGAAGATGTGGCGTTTTCGGGCCGTCAGGAAGCGGCAAAACAACGCTGATGTATATGCTGGCAGGCTTGCTTGCTCCAGACAGCGGAAAAATTGTCTTAAACGGCAACGTGTTGTTTGACCATCTCAAGAGAGTGAATGTCGCTCCTGAACAGCGCAGAATTGGCATTGTTTTTCAGCACGCCCGTTTGTTCCCGCACATGAATGTCAAGCAGAACCTGCTGTTTGGCAGGAAACGTCTTCCCGCCCGCGAAAGAGTTATTGAACCCGAGCAACTCGTGGATATTCTCAGGCTTGACAGCCTGCTCAAAAGATCGGTTGGCAGTCTTTCCGGTGGTGAACGGCAGCGCGTGGCCCTGGCACGCACGATTCTTGCCAGCCCGCGTCTGATTTTGCTTGATGAACCCCTGTCCGGGCTTGACGGCAGCTTGAAGTATCAGATTATTCCCTATCTGCAGCAGGTATTTTCCCGCTTTTCCATTCCGTTTCTTTTTATCAGCCACAGTCCTGAGGAGATGCGGCTGATGACCGAACAGGTCATTATTGTTGCTGGCGGCCGGGTCGCGGAAATTGTTGCTGTTGAAAATCTGGCCCGCGCGGCCGCTGGCGGCGGGCTGGAAGGAGAGAACAATCTGCTTTTTCTTTCCGCACCGGAAAAATCCGGTCAGTTGATAAAATACCGTTGGGGCAAGCTGCCTGTTTTTGTGCCCCAATCTGTTGAAGCAGGAGAAGGGTATTTTTCCCTGAACCGGAGAGATATCCTGCTGTTGAAAGGCCGGCCTGCCGGTATCAGCTCAGAAAACATGCTTGCTGGCGTGGTATGTGCTGTGGAAAAAAGGGGTGAACTGTTCGCGCGAATTGAGCTTGACTGCGCTGGTCAGACACTGCGGGTGGAAGCAATGGCCCAGACTGTTCAGGAACTTGGTATTGCCCCGGCAGATGAACTGACAGCAGTTTTTTGTGCCTCTGCCCTACAAAGAATCTAGGTTGATTTTCGCTTCGCTGATTGCTGATGTAGAATGTGTGGCGGCGATTTTTGGCAGGGGCGTTCTTCCAGTCAACAATCTAAAATCACAAATCAAAAATAAAAGGACGCCGAAAGGCATCCTTTTTATGTTGCTTGGGTGGTAAACTCTATCGGACGTGTCATCAACAAGGGCCATAATTTCGTTCAGCGCGCCGGACGTTCCCTGGGCTTTTGTCGCCAGCTGTTCAATTATCTCGTCTGTTTTTTCTACCTGCCGGGTGTTCTTGGTCGCGCTTTCCTGAATCTCAGTAATGGCCTTTGACGCATCAGCGGTTGAATCCATTGTTTTTTCGGCCAGTTTGCGCACTTCGTCAGCCACAACCGCAAATCCGTGTCCGGCTTCACCGGCCCGGGCCGCTTCAATGGCCGCATTGAGAGCCTGCAGGTTGGTCTGGTCGGCAATATCTGAAATCACGCCCATAATCTGGGAAATAACGGGCCACTTCCAGCACCGCGCCATTCATTTCTTCCATGGCTGTTGCGGTTTCAGAAACCCGGCCTGTTTAATCTGGGCGGAAAGCTGTTCCGAGGCCGAAGACAGAACCGCCACAATGCTTTCCAGTTGCTCATTCGCCTGCAGCATGCCTTCTCTTTTGGCCCGTTCAGCCGTTTTCTGGGATTCTCTGGCCTTTTCGGATTCTTCTCCTGCAGTGCATCATAGCTGGTATAGGCAATGATGCCTGCAAGCAGAATCATGGCACCAAAAGCTGTTAGTAATTTGGTACGTAATTGCATGTTGTTTGCCCCTCCTTGTTTTTTGGGTGATATTTATCACGCATAACCAGGGACAAACAAAAGATGTTTTTGGACTGCATGGTATGTTTGTCCAAAAAAGGCCAGAAAAAAGTTAATCCTATTTTTTCCTGTCAATGGGTTAGTGAGTGCGAAGAAATACAGGTAGAAAGCGAAAGGGGTATGAAAAATATTCAGGTGCGAAACAGGCGTGTCCGGGAGATACGCTGTCCTGTCTGTCGGCAATGCCGCAAAATCCCTGCTTGGCTTTGGAGTTGCCTTGTGCTAAAAAGAAAAATTCTATTTGAGTCTGGAACAGCTTGCTTGGCAAGAAAAAATGCTGGCGGAGCTGGCACTTTTATTTGTTACAATATTTTTGAAGGAAAACCATGCGCTACAGTAAATACTATATTCCCACGTTAAAGGAAAGCCCGGCCGAAGCCGAGGTGGTGAGTCACAAGCTCATGCTGCGGGCGGGGATGATCCGCAAGCTGACTTCCGGTGTGTATACCTTTTTGCCGCTGGGCCTGAAAACCCTGAACAAGGTGGCGGCCATTGTCCGGGAAGAGATGAACCGAGCCGGAGCACTTGAGATGTTTATGCCCACTGTGCAGCCTGCTGACCTGTGGCAGGAAAGCGGACGCTGGGAATTTTACGGCAAGGAACTGCTGCGGTTTACTGACCGGCATGGCCGGGACTGTTGTCTTGGCCCAACGCATGAAGAAGTGATTACGGATTTGCTGCGCGGAGAAGTCCGTTCTTACCGCCAGCTGCCCCTGAATCTGTATCAGATCCAGACCAAGTTCCGTGACGAAATCCGCCCCAGATTCGGCCTGATGCGCGGGCGGGAATTTATCATGAAGGATGCCTATTCCTTTGACGCCAGCGAAGAAGGCGCCAATGCTAGCTATCAGGCCATGTATGATGCCTATACCCGTATTTTCAGCCGCCTGGGAATGCGGTTTCGGGCTGTGGAGGCCGACAGTGGTACTATTGGCGGCAACTTTTCGCATGAGTTCATGGTGTTGGCTGATACCGGCGAAGATACCATTGCCGTTTGCCAGAACTGTTCCTATGCCGCCAATCTGGAAAAAGCGCCGGTTGTGGGGAAAAATGTTGAAAGCCCTGCGTCCTGCGCAGAAATGGAAGAGGTGCTGACTCCTGATCAGCATACGGTGCAGGAAGTGGCCGCGTTTTTACAGGTTGCCCCGGATGCCGTAATCAAAACTCTGCTGTACGAAACAAGTGACGGCCGTTCGGTTGCCGCTTTGGTGGCCGGTGACCGGGAAGTCAATGAGGTCAAACTCAGACATTTCGCGGATGCATCGGACATTGCCCTTGCCGCGCCCAAACTGGTGCGTGAATGGTCAGGCGCGCCGGTTGGTTTTGCCGGCCCTGTGGGTTTGAAGGTTGACGTGCTGGTGGCAGATAGCGGGCTGCGCGGACGCAGTGATTTTGTGGCCGGAGCCAATAAAAAAGACACGCACGTGCGCCATCTTGACCTGGCCCGTGACGTACCCGGGGCCGTATATACCGATTTGTGTCAGATAACAGAGTCCGATCCCTGTCCGCTGTGCGGTGGAAAAATTGAGCTGCCGCGCGGAATTGAGGTCGGGCACGTGTTCAAGCTCGGCACAAAGTATTCTCAGGCCATGAACGCCATTTTTCTTGATGAAAACGGCACGGAACATCCCATGATTATGGGTTGTTACGGTATTGGTGTCAGCCGTGTTGTGGCGGCCTGCATTGAGCAGAACCATGATGAATCCGGCATGATCTTCCCACCGCCAATTGCTCCTTTTGAGGTTGTTCTGCTTGACCTTGGCGGCAAGGACGAGGCTGTCAGTCAAAAGGCCGAAGAGTTGTACGACGAGCTTCGGAAAATGGGCGTGGACGTGCTGTTTGATGACCGCAAGGAACGGCCGGGAGTGAAATTTAATGACGCGGATTTGCTTGGTATTCCCCTGCAAATCGTGCTTGGCGGCAAGGGCTTGAAAAATGGCGTTGTGGAAGCCAAAGACCGGCGCAGCGGCGAAAAAACAGAACTGTCATTCACTGATTTTGCGGCGACCTTTACAGCCTGGAAAAAGCAGGTGTACACTGGCTGGAACCTTGAAAAACAGGCGGCTGAATGATTGAGGTGCAAAATCTGAAAAAGGCCTTTGGCAATAAGACCGTTCTTGATGACCTGTCCTTTCGTATTGAACAAGGTGAAATTTTTGGTATTGTCGGCCATTCTGGCGCGGGAAAATCAACATTGCTCAGGTGCTTTAACGGGCTGGAACCTTTTCAGGGTGGTGTGGTCAGGGTTATGGACAAGGATGTCTCCACGCTTGACCAGAGCGGCCTGAAGCAGCTGCGGCGGGATATGGGCATGATTTTCCAGAATTTTAACCTGATGGCCCGAAAAAATGTTTTTGACAATGTGGCCTTTCCGCTCCAGGTTTGGAAAACGCCCAAGGCCCAGGTTCGTGAAAGAGTGGAAGAACTGCTCGAACTGGTTGGCTTAACAGATAAGAAATACGAGCGGGTGCAAAATCTTTCCGGTGGGCAGAAACAGCGGGTGGGAATTGCCCGTGCCCTGGCCCTTAATCCGCAGGTACTTTTGTGCGATGAAGCCACGTCCGCGCTTGATCCGAACACAACAATTTCCATTCTTGACCTGTTGCAGGATATCAACGAGCGTCTGGGGCTGACCATTGTTCTGGTTACGCACCAGATGGAGGTGGTCAAGCGGGTTTGTCACCGGCTCTTGCTCCTTGATGGCGGCATTGCCCAGTGCATGGGGCGCACCGAGGAACTGTTTATTTCCTCGGTCAAGGCTCTGCGCAAATTTGTGGAAGATGAATACACAATCATTCCCAGCGGGACAAATATCCGGCTGATGTTTAACCGTGAAACCTCTCAAAAAGCGGTTGTAACCGGCATGGCCCGTGAACTGGATATTGATTTTTCCATTGTCGGCGGCAAACTTGACCGCTACCTTGATGATGTGCTTGGTTTTTTGATTATCAATGTGGCGGGAGAGCATGTGCAGGTGGTGACTGATTACCTGGACAAAAAAAATATTGGCTGGGAGGTTGTAGAGCATGGCAGCTGAACTGTTTCGCGCCTTGTACGAAACCCTGTACATGGTCTTTTTTTCCACCCTGTTTTCCACGGTTTTTGGCTTTGGTCTGGCCATTGCCCTGATTGTGACCGGCACTCACGGCCTGCGCCCCAATCCAAAGGTCTATGCCGTGCTTGATGTGTGCGTGAACCTGCTGCGGTCATTTCCGTTCATGATTTTGATGATCGCCCTGATTCCCTTTACCCGCCTTGTGGTGGGCATGGCTATTGGCAGCACAGCGGCCATTGTGCCGCTGACCATCGCGGCAGCTCCGTTTATGGCCAGATTGCTGGAAACCAGTATGCTGGAGGTTGATCCTGGCGTGGTGGAAGCCGCCCGTTCCTTTGGAGCTTCTGACAGCCAGATTATTTTTGAAGTGATGATTAAAGAAAGTCTGCCCTCGATCGTCCTCAATACCGCTGTACTGGCCATCACCCTGCTAGGGTACTCGGCGATGGCCGGGGCCATTGGCGGAGGAGGACTTGGCGCGCTGGCCTATAATTACGGTTACCTGCGTTTTCGCACGGACATCATGTTTTATTCCGTGGCGGTGCTGATTGTTATTGTGCAGCTCATGCAAACAGGTGGAAACTATTTGTATAACAAATTGCGTTAGGAAAAATTAACCCTGGAGAAAAAAATGAAACGTTTTATTCTGATCTTGCTGTGTGTGGCGTGTTGTGTTCCTTTTGCTTTTGCCGGCGGAAAAAAACTGGTTATTGGTGTAACGCCTTTTCCGCATAAGGACTTGATGCTGGTGGCTCAAAAAGAACTGGCCAAAGACGGGTATGAGCTGGAAATCAGGGAATTCACCGATTATGTCCAGCCGAATATGGCCCTGCATTCCGGCGCGCTTGACGCGAATTTCTTTCAGCATATTCCATATCTCGAAAACATGAACAAACAGGAAAACCTTGCTCTGACTTGGATTGCCAAGGTGCATATTGAACCTTTGGGTCTGTACTCCAAAAAAATAAAAAATATAAAAGACCTGAAAAAAGGTGACCGCCTGGCTGTTCCCAATGACCCAACCAACGAAGCCAGGGCATTGCGTTTGCTGGAAAAGCATAAGGTTATTCAAATCAAGCCGGGCGAACTGGTGACAGTACAGGATATTACAGCCAATCCTCTCAACCTGGAGATTCTGGAACTTGAAGCTGCCCAGTTGCCGCGCGTGCTGCAGGATGTGACTGCCGCTGTCATTAACACCAATTTTGCCGCCGAAGCAGACCTGGTCCCGGCAAGAGACGCTATTGTTATTGAAGGCAAGGAGTCCCCTTATGCCAACGTGATTGCCGTTCGCAAGGCAGACGTGGACATACCGGCCATCAAGGCCTTGGCCAAAGCATGTAATTCACCGGCAGTCAAGGAATATATTGAAAAGCATCTGCTGGAAAAAGGCATTGTTTCCGGATTTTAAGTGCTCTGGCGTGTTGGGGGCTGAGATGTGCATCGCTTCAGCCCCCGCTTTAAAATTGCCATGCCCCGTATCTTTTCTGTTTATGAACTGACCCGCGCGGTTAAAGATATTTTAACGGCGGAATTTCCCTTTGTCTGGGTTCGGGGTCAGGTCAGCAATTACAGCCGTTCTTCTTCCGGCCATGTTTATTTCAGCCTCAAAGACGAACACTGCGTTTTGCATGTGGTCTGGTTTAAATCCCATCAGGGACGGGCCGCTGAAAATGACGGCATTGACCCTCTGACCGGAGAGGTGCGCCAGGATATTGCCTTGGCCAACGGCATGGACGTGCTGTGCGCCGGACATCTGAATGTCTATGGGCCTCGCGGCGAGTATCAGCTTGTGGCTGAATTGGTGCAGGAGCAGGGTGTTGGCCGTTTGCAACTGCTTTTTGAAGAATTGAAACAGCGCCTGTTGGTGCAGGGGCTGTTTGATCAGGAAAAAAAGCAGGCTTTGCCCAAAAATCCCGTACGGGTGGCGGTCATTACAGCCGCTGGCAGCGCGGCTCTGCGAGACTTTTTGAAACGGGCGCACGAGCGCGGTCAGGCCGGACAGGTGCGGATTTATCCCACGCTGGTGCAAGGTAAAGAGGCTCCGGCCCAGATCTGCGCGGCTTTGCGGCAGGTTGTAGATGACGGCTGGGCCCAGGCCGTTGCTCTTGTTCGGGGTGGTGGGTCGCTTGAAGATTTATGGGCCTTTAATGATGAGGCTGTGGTGCGTCAGGTGGCGGACTGCCCTGTTCCGATTGTAACCGGTATCGGGCATGAAGTGGATACTTCCCTGTCTGATCTGGCTGCTGACGTACGGGCGGCAACGCCAACGCATGCGGCGCAGTTACTTTGGCCGCAGCGGGAAAGCCTGGTACAACATCTTGATGCACTTGAACTGCGCCTCACGGGCCTGACGCGGCGGTATCTGGAAAGATGGGAACGGGAAGTAAGGCTTTGTAAGCGCTCTCTCATCTGGTTTGCTCCGCAAAAACAGATAGCGCGGGCAAAGGAAAAATGCCGTGACCTTGAAAACGGCCTGCAACAGTGTATGGACCGTTTGCTCACAAACCGGCAGACAGCACTTGATATGGCAGGGGCAAACTGTGCGCGGGCTGTTCAGGACAGATTGCGGCAAAAATCAGAAGTAAGTTCTGTCCTCATGGAACGCTTTTGGGGCCTTGATCCGCAAAAGCCCTTGCAGCGCGGTTTCTGCCGTCTTGAAAACAGCGCTGGAAAAATCCTTTTCAGCGCGGGGCAAGTCAAATGCGGAGATATGGTAAATATTTGTATGCAAGGCGGTAGAATCGGAGCACAGGTCAAAGAGGTGAGCCTTGAAAGCAGTGGAGAAAGCAGTGGAGAAAGCAGTGGAGAAAACAGGTGAACAGAAAAATATTTGTCGGGCTGTGTTGCTGCTGCCTGTACATGCTGGCTGGGCCGGTTTTTTTCGCCCTGGCCGCTTCAGACCTTCAAATTGACATTCCGGACCGCGTGGCGGTTGGTGATGCCTTTGTCTGCCATTTTCAGGGGCCACGTCCGAAAAATATAGAACTTGTCTGGGACGGAAAAAAAATTCCACTTGAGCTGCATCTGAAAAATGGCATGTACAGTGCCAAATGTTTGCTTGGAGTGGGGCTGAAAACAAGCCCCGGAAAGAAAAGTATTGTCCTGTATATTGATGGTCAGAAGCAGCAGCGTATGCTTCTGGTTGAAAAAAAGAATTTTGCCGAACAATGGCTGACAGTCAATCCCGGCAAGGTGAGTTTAAGTAAAAAAGACCTTGACCGCCATTACCGGGAAAAAGTCCGGGTGCGCAAGATACTTGATACTGTTTCCAGCGAGTGTTTCTGGTCGCTTCCCTTTTGCCGTCCGGTGCCGGGTGAGGTCTCAAGTGTTTTTGGCCTGCGCCGCTTTTTTAACAAGCAGCCCAGATCCCCGCATGGCGGCCTTGATTTTCGGGGGAAAAAGGGCACACCGGTCAAGGCCTGCGCTGACGGGGTTGTGGCGCTGAGAGATGAACATTTTTTTGCCGGGAACTGCGTGTATATTGACCATGGCCTTGGGGTAGTGAGCATGTATTTTCATTTAAGCGCCATAGACGTACGGACGGGAGAGTTTGTCCGCAAAGGGCAGGTTGTCGGCAAAATTGGCAGTACAGGCCGCGTGACAGGTCCGCATCTGCATTTTGGCCTGAGCACGCAGGGAGCCCTGGTTGATCCCATGCCGCTTTTGAATGATTGTAACTAAGGACGTTTTTTGATGAACCCGAAAAAAGAAAAGGATTTTGAAACCCAGCTTGCCCTGCTGCAAAAAATAGTGCGGGAGCTGGAAAGCGAAGACGTTCCTTTGGAAAAATCCATGCGCCTTTTCAAACAGGGCATGGAACTGGGGCGTGACTGTCAGAAACGGCTGGAACAGGCCCGCAAGGAAGTGGCCATTTATCTTGATGGAAGCTGGCAGGAATTTGAGGAGAACGAAGATGGAGATTGATGTAAAAAAACAGCTGCAAGGCTATGCCACACGGGTTGAAAATTTTTTGCGCGCGACTTTGCCGCAGCATAAAAACAGGCTGGAACAGGCCATGGAATATTCTCTGCTGGCCGGTGGCAAGCGGATACGTCCGGCTCTGTGTCTGGCCTGGGGAACGTTGGCCGGAGAACGGGAAGAAAATTTGTTGCCGTTCGCGGCGGCCATTGAATGTATCCACACTTATTCTCTTATCCATGATGATTTACCGGCAATGGATGACGACGACCTGCGGCGGGGGCGGCCTTCGTGTCATAAGCAGTTTGACGAAGCAACCGCTGTTTTGGCCGGAGATGCGCTGTTGACTGATGCCTTTACTCTGATGCTTGGAGCACAGGTTCCGGCACAGCGTCTGGTGGTGGCAACGAAAGAGATTTCTCTGGCCGCTGGTTCTTTGGGTATGGTAGGCGGTCAGATGCTCGATATGTTGTACACTGGACAAGACGACATCAGCCTTGACCAACTCAAGCTCATGCACGCGGGAAAGACAGGCGCCCTGCTGGCTGGTTCTTGCGTGAGCGGGGCCATGCTTGCGGGTGATGAAGCGTGCGTGTCGCGCGCAGGGGAATATGGCCGGGCAATCGGCATTGCCTTTCAGATTGTTGATGACATTCTTGACGTGGTTGGCGATGAAAAGACGCTTGGCAAACCGGTTGGCAGTGATGAGGAACAGGGAAAAACAACCTATCCGTCCTTGGTTGGCATAGAAAAAAGCCGGGAACTGGCAGCAAAAGAAGCAGAGCTGGCCCAAGCCGCGCTTGCTGATTTTTCCGGCCCGCAAAAGGAATTTTTATTCGCCTTGGCTGATTATCTGGTGAAGCGGGTCGCATGATGCCTGGAGCTGAATAATGGAATCTGATATGGCTGATCACAAATCCTCTTCCGTGCTGTACAGCCTTGAGCGGGTACAGGACATTCAGCGTCTGGAACTTGATTCCCTGGAGTTTCTGGCGCGGGAAGTCCGGGACAAAATGATTGCCACGGTTTCAAAAACCGGCGGGCATCTCGCGCCATCGCTGGGTGTGGTTGACCTGACAGTTGCGCTGCTTAAGATGTTTAATCCAGCTTACGACCGGATTGTCTGGGATGTTGGGCATCAGGCCTATGCCTACAAGATTTTGACCGGCCGTCTGGAGGCCTTTGATTCCCTGCGCCAGATTGGCGGACTGAGCGGTTTTCCGCGCCGGGAGGAAAGTGAGTTTGACCATTTTGGGGTCGGGCATTCCAGTACGTCCATTTCCGCCGCCCTGGGCATGGCCGTGGCCCGTGATCTGGCCGGTAAAAGAAACAAGGTTGTGGCCGTGATTGGAGATGGTTCCACCACTGCCGGACAAGCCTACGAAGGGCTGAATCAGGCGGGCGATCTGGAACGGGACATGATTGTTGTCTTAAATGACAATGAGATGTCCATTGCCAAGAATGTGGGGGCGCTGTCTTCGTTCTTGAGTCGTAAGCTCTCCAGCCCGTGGGTGGTGCGCCTGAAAAAGGAAGTGGAGCTGCGTATTCGCCGTATTCCAAAGATTGGAAGTGAACTGGCCGATTACGCCCGCAGGAGTGAAGATTCGCTCAAGGTCCTTTTTACGCCGGGTATGTTGTTTGAGGCTTTCAAATTTAATTATGTCGGACCGATTAACGGGCACGATATTGGAGAAATGCTCAACGTCTTTGAACTGGTTCGTCAACTGGAAGGGCCGGTGCTGGTGCATGTTTTGACGCGAAAAGGCAAGGGCTATGAACCGGCGGAAAAAAATCCCGTGCATTTTCATGGTGTTGGCTCCTTTGAACAGGAAACCGGCATGGCCTTGAAAAAAAAGGACACCAGTCAGGCCAGATCCTATACCAGTGTTTTTGGCCAAACCCTGCTGCGTCTGAGCCAGGAAGATGAAAAAATTGTGGCTATTACCGCGGCCATGCCCGAAGGCACGGGGTTGAATGTTTTTAAGCAGACCTTTCCAGACAGGTTTTATGATGTCGGAATCTGTGAGCAACATGCTGTGACGTTCGCGGCCGGTCTTGCCACGCAGGGATTTCGTCCGTTTGTGGCTGTGTATTCCACATTTTTACAGCGTTCCTATGACCAGGTTGTACACGACGTGTGTCTGCAAAACCTGCCGGTTGTGTTCTGTCTGGACCGGGCCGGACTGGTGGGGGAAGACGGCCCAACCCATCACGGTGTTTTTGATTTTTCCTATCTGCGTCATATCCCGAATATAACAATCATGGCCCCCAAAGATGAAAATGAGCTGGCGCGTATGCTGGTGACAGCACACTCTCTTTCCGGGCCGGTGGCGGTGCGCTATCCGCGCGGACCTGGAATTGGTGTTGAGGTTGAAACAAACGTGCACGCGCTTCCGCTTGAAGGCGAAATGCTGCGTCAGGGCAGTGATGGCATTTTTATTGCTGTTGGCAGCCGCGTGTATCCGGCTTTGGCTGCCGCCAAAAAATTGCAGGAAGAGCACGGATTGAATATTGCTGTTTATAATTGCCGGCTTATCAAACCCTTGCCCGGGGAACTGCTGAATCTGGCTGAATCATATACTCATATTGTGTTTGTTGAAGAAAATGTTCTGGCCGGCGGGTTTTCTTCGGCTGTTCTGGAGCTGTGGGCGGATAACGCTTTGCTGCGCGGACAAAAAATCAAACGGCTGGGTATTGATGACCGGTTTGTTGAACATGGCCCGCAACATACCCTGCGGGACATGGTTGGTATCCACACGGACGGAATCGCGCGCGCAATGCTCAACTTGCTGGAAGACAAGAATTAAATCATATTACTAACGCAAAAAGACAGGGCGGCGTTGAAAGAAAATCTCAGAAAAATTCTGTGTGCTTAAAGGGAATATGGTTTTTCACCTGACACCGTGTACTGTTTGCGGTGTCAGGTGAAAAATAAAACCCTAGCTGTTTTTCATATCCTGAATCAGGGCGCTGAGTTCCTGAGCCTGACGGGAGA